>NZ_MKKC01000076.1 GCF_001942255.1 Nocardiopsis sp. CNR-923 | reverse complement strand
ACCGGTGAGCCGACCGCGGACGGCCACCCCCCGGCGGTGCACCGACCAGGAACAGCCACCCCCCAGCGGCACGAGTCCCCGGGCTGGCGAAACCCCACCGGTGAGCCGATCGGGGACGGCCACCCCCGGCGGCACGGGTCCCCGGGCTGGCGAAATCCCACCGGCGACCCGGAGCGGTGGCTCCTCGGTCAGGGTTCCTCGTCGAGGGTGCCCTCGCGGCTGGCGAGGAGACGGCGCAGCGACCCCACGCGGTCGGCGTCCAGGCGGCCCGCGCCCAGGGCGGCGGTGATCGCGCAGTCCTCCTCCTCGGGCTGGTGAGTGCAGCCCGGTGGGCAGTCGCGCGCGACATCGTCGATGTCGGCGAAGCCCGCCACGATGTCGTCGGGTTCGATGTGCGCGAGACCGAAGCTGCGGACCCCCGGGGTGTCGATGAGCCAGCCGCCCTCGAAGGGCAGCGCGACGGCGGAGGTCGACGTGTGGCGTCCGCGGCCGGTCACGGCGTTCACGTGACCCACCGCCCGGTCGGTTCCCGGGATCAGGCGGTTGACGAGCGTCGACTTCCCGACGCCGGACGAGCCGACGAACACGCTGGTCCTGTTGGTCAGGCGGGATCTGAGCCGGGTCAGGTCCCCTTCGGGGCTGAGCACCTCGTAGGGCAGCCCGAGGGGCTCGTAGACCCGGACCAGGTCGTCGGGTCCGGCGAGGTCGGCCTTGGTCAGGCACAGCAGCGGTTCGAGGCCGGCGTCGTAGGCCGCCACCAGGCAGCGGTCGACGAAACGGGGCTGAGGCGCAGGGTCGGCCAGGGCGCACACGATCGCGAGCTGGTCGGCGTTGGCGACGATCACCCGCTCAACGGGGTCGGTGTCGTCGGCCGTGCGTCGCAGGACGCTCTCCCGCTGGCGGACGCGGACGACGCGGGCGAGCGTGTCGGGTCGGCCGGACAGGTCACCGACCACGTCGACGCGGTCGCCCACGACGATGGAGCCGCGGCCGAGTTCGCGGGCCTTCATCGCGATGACCGGAACGTCGTCGACCAGACACCGGTAGCGGCCCCGGTCGACGGCGGTGACCAGGCCCTCGGTGGCGTCCTCGTGCTTGGGCCGGTTCCTGGTGCGGGGTCGGGAACCGCCTCGGGCACGCACGCGGATGTCGTCCTCGTCCAGGTGGCGCCCCCCTCCCCGCGTGCGGCTCATGCGAGGGCCTCCGCCCACAGGCCGGGGAAGTCGGGCAGCGTCTTGCGCGTGGTGGCGATGTTCTCCACCTCCACCCCGGGCACCGACAGCCCGATCACGGCCCCGGACGTGGCCATCCGGTGGTCGTCGTAGGAGTGGAACACGCCTCCGTGGAGGGGCCGCGGCCGGATGACCAGGCCGTCCGGCAGCTCCTGGACGTCCCCTCCCAGGTGGTTGATCTCGGCGGCGAGCGCGGCGATGCGGTCGGTCTCGTGGCGGCGCAGGTGCGCGATCCCGGTGAGCCGGGAGGGCGAGTCGGCCAGGGCCGCCACCGCGGCGATGGTCGGTGTGAGCTCGCGACGTCACGCAGGTCGGCCGTGATGCCGTTGATCCCCCCGGTTCCGCGCAGGGTGAGGTCATCGCCTGACCGGGACACCTCGCCGCCCATCCGGGTGAAGAGGGAGCGCAGCTCGTCGCCGGGCTGGGTGGTGTGCTCGGGCCACCCCTCGACGGTGACCTCGCCGCCCGTGATCAGCGCGGCGGCCAGGAACGGCGCTGCGTTGGACAGGTCGGGCTCCACCGTGATCTCCGTGGCCTTGACCGGCCCCGGAGCCACCCTCCAGGAGTTCTCCCCGGTGGTCACGGACACGCCGACGGCGCGGAGCATCTCCACCGTCATGTCCAGGTGCGGCTGGGAGGGCACCGGCGGCCCCTCGTGCCGGACGTGCACGCCCTCGGTGAACCGGGCGCGCTGAGGAGGAGAGCGGACACGAACTGGGACGAACCGGAGGCGTCCAGGGTGACCTCACCGCCGGGAACGGCTCCGGCGCCGTGGATGGTCATGGGCAGGGCGCCGCGTCCGCCGTCGTCGATGTCCGTCCCGAGGGCGCGCAGCGCGTTGAGCAGCTCGTCGACGGGCCGCTCCCGGGCACGCGGGTCCCCGTCGAAGTGGACGTCGCCGGAGGCGAGGGCCGCGAGCGGCGGAACGAAGCGCATGACGGTCCCGGCGTTGCCGACGTCGACGGACGCCGGACCGCGCAGCGCGGCCGGGGCGACCGCGAGGTCCTCGCCCTGCGCGGTGATCCCCACGCCCAGGGCGCGCAGCGCGCCGATCATCAGTTCGCTGTCCCGGCTGGCGAGCGGACGGCGCACGAGGCACGGCGTCTCCGAGAGCGCGGCCAGCACGAGCGCCCGGTTGGTGACCGACTTGGAGCCGGGCAGGGACAGTCGCGCGCTCACCGGGCGCTGGACGGTCGGGGCGGGCCAGTGGGCGGCGGGCTGCGGGGACGCGGTGTCAGGCATGACTCAAGGTTATCGGGGTTGGGGGAGGAGGGGAGGGGGTGGATCGCGGCTGTGGACGACGGTGGCCGCGTATTCTGGGACCGCCATGGTGTATCTGGATCACGCAGCCACGACCGAGGTCCGTGCTGAGGTCGTCGCCGACCTCACGGACGAACTCGGCGCCCTCGGGAACCCGTCCTCCCTGCACGGTCACGGACGGGCCGCGCGCCGCACGGTCGAGGAGTCGCGCGAACGCCTCGCCCGGGCCGTGGGGTGCACCCCGCACGAGGTGGTCTTCACCGGGGGCGGCACCGAGTCGGACAACATCGCGATCAAGGGCCTGTACTGGGCCCGCAACGCGGAGGCGCCCGCGCGTCGGCGGATCCTCGTGAGCGCCGTCGAGCACCACGCGGCGCTGGACCCCGCGCACTGGATGGCGGAGCACCAGGCGCGGTCTTCGAGACGCTCGCCGTGGACGGACTCGGGCGCGTCGATCCGGGGACGCTGCGCGAGGCGATCGAGCGCGACCCCGAGAGCGTCGCCCTCGTCTCGGTCATGTGGGCCAACAACGAGGTCGGCACCGTACAGCCGGTGGCCGAGCTCGCCTCGGTCGCCGCCGAGTACGGCGTCCCCCTGCACACGGACGCCGTGCAGGCGGTGGGCGCCGAGCCGGTCGACTTCGCCGCCAGCGGCGTCAGCGCCCTCACGGTCAGCGGCCACAAGCTCGGCGGCCCGGTCGGCGCGGGCGCTTTGGTCGTCGCGCGGGGTCTGATCCCCGTGCCGGTCCTCCACGGTGGCGGGCAGGAGCGCGACATCCGCTCCGGCAGCCTGTCCACTCCGCTCCTGCGCGGCCTGGCCACAGCGGTCGATCTCGCCGCGGCCGAACGAGAGGAGCACGTCAAGCACCTGACGGCGCTGCGGGACGAGTTGGAGGAGCGCGTGCGCGCCGCGGTCCCGGACGTCGTGGTCAACGGCGACCCGGACGGGCGCCTGCCCGGCATCTCCCACCTGTCGTTCCCCGGCTGCGAGGGTGACGCCCTGCTCATGCTGCTGGACGCGAAGGGCATCTCGTGCTCGACCGGATCCGCCTGTTCGGCGGGGGTCGCCCAGCCCAGCCACGTCCTGCTGGCGATGGGGGCCGACCCGGACACCGCGCTGAGCAGCCTGCGGCTGTCGCTGGGGCGGGCCTCCACACCGGAGGACGTCGCGGCCCTGGCCGAGGCGATCGGGCCGGCCGTGGAGCGGGCCCGGGCCGCGCGGGCCAAGCGCCGACGCTGAACGCTCAGTCCCCGGCGCGCTGGATCGTGACGGTCCGCAGCGTCACGTCCTCCGCCGGACGGTCGCCCTGGTCGGTCGCGACCTGGGAGATCGCCTCCACGACCGCGTACGATTCCTCGTCCGCCACCTGGCCGAAGATCGTGTGGCGGTCGTCGAGGTGCTCGGTCGGCGCCACCGTGATGAAGAACTGGGAGCCGTTGGTGTCCGGGCCCGAGTTGGCCATGGCGAGGACACCCGGCTCCGCGAACGTGCGACCGGACCCGAACTCGTCCTCGAACGTGTATCCGGGGCCGCCACGGCCGGTTCCGTCGGGGTCGCCGCCCTGGATCATGAACCCGTCGATCACCCGGTGGAAGACTGTCCCGTCGTAGTACGCGGCCTCGCCGGTCACCGGGTTGGGCGCCCCCTCGCCCTCGGCGAGCCCGACGAAGTTGGCCACGGTCAGCGGGGCGTCCTCCGGGAAGAGGTCCACCTCGACGTCGCCCTCGCTGGTGCTCAGGATGGCGCCCTCCACGTCCGAGACGTCGATGTCGGCGGGACCGCCGGACGCCTCGGGGCTGGAGGTCGGGTCGCGCCCGCGGCGGTCTCTCGATCCGTCTCCTGTGCCGACGCCTGGCCGGTGTCGCTCTGACACGCGGTCGTGGCGAGCAGGACGGTGGAGGCCAGCAGGGCGGTCGCCGACAGGGTAGAGCGCTTCATCGGTTCACTTCCGAGGTGAGGTTCGCGGCTTGGCGGCACTCAGCGTACTGGGGTCGGACGGCTTACCCCACCTTGGGGCGGCCTGAAGGTGTCCCTGGTCACAAGCGTGTCGGGTCATGGGACGGCATGGTCAGTCCTTGTACGGACTTATCACCGATCGCCGCACCCGCCCGGTCGCTTGACCAGCCGCCCCGCCCCGGGAGAGGGTCGGATGGAGGGGGCGGGGAGTCGACTGGAGAGAGCGGCCCGCCCAGACCGGTGACGGGAGAGGAATCGGGAGTGAACACTGCGTTGCCTTCTGCGATGTGGCTCCCCTTCGGCGCGCGGGTGCTGCGCGCCAGGTCCGACAAGGGGCTCTCACGCGCCGAGCTGGCCAGGACCGTCGGAGTGACCGACGACAAGCTCCGCGAGGTGGAGTACGCGCACTGTCGACCGGCCCGGACGTTGGTCGAGAGGGTGGACACCGCGCTGGGAGCCGACCACCAGTTGGTCGACGCGTGGGCGATCACTCTCCAGGCCGAGGCGTTCCCCAACGAGTTCGGCGACATGCGGGAGGTCGGCGCGCACGCGGCCCGCCTCTGGGAGCACCAACCCATGGCCGTGCCCACGTACCTGCGCACCCGGGAGTACTCCAGGGCCATCCTGGGGCCCGCCCATCCCGACCTCGACGGGGACCAGGTCGAGGCGATGGTCGACGAGGAGATGGCGCACCGGGCGGCGATGACCGGTCCGGACGGCCCCGGTCTGCGGGTGGTGCTCAACGAACCCGCCCTGACGCGTCCCCAGGGGGGTGCGGCCGTGATCGACGCCCAGCGCGGATTCCTGGCCGACCTCATCGAGGCGGGCATCGTCACGATGGGCGTGATCCCCGAGCAGACGCCGCGCCACCCGGGTCTGGGCGGCGCGTTCCGTCTCATGGAGTTCGAGGACCGGCCGAGCATGGTGTACGCGTTCGCGACCCAGGGCGGGGAGCTCACGGCCGACCCCGCTCAGGTCAAGCGCTGCACGATGGTACGCGACGCCATCGAGCACGCCGCTGTCGAGCTGACGCCGAAGTCGCGGATCCTGACCTCGCGGTGGCCGGGGCGTTGATCTCAGACGCGGCGCCGAGCGCTTGGGGAACACCGGGGGTATGGGCTAGGTTGCCCGCCATGGATATCGCGATCACTTCCGGATACGTCGTCCCCGTCGACGGCGACCCCATCGACGGCGGCACGGTCCTCATCTCCGACGGCGCCATCGCGGCGGTCGGCGCGGACGCGGACGTCGCCGTTCCCGCGGGAGCCACGGTCATCGACGCGTCCGGCAGGTGGGTGCTCCCCGGATTCGTCGAGGCGCACGGCCACATCGGCATCGATGAGGAGGGCGTCGGCTGGGCCGGCGACGACACGAACGAGATGACCGACCCCAACGGTGCGCGCATGCGCGCCCTGGACGCGATCAACCCCGCCGACCGGGGGTTCGTCGACGCCCTGTCGGGCGGGGTGACCAGCTCCGTGGTCAAGCCGGGTTCCGGCAACCCGATCGGCGGCCAGACCGTCGCCGTCAAGTGCTGGGGACGCAGCATGGAGGACCGGCTGATCAAGCAGCCGACCAGTGTCAAGAGCGCGCTGGGGGAGAACCCCAAGCGCGTGTACGGGGAGAAGAAGCAGCTGCCCTCGACCCGGCAGGGCGTGGCGGCGGTGATCCGCGACGCGTTCACGAAGGCGCAGGACTACAAGGCCAAGCGCGACCACGCCGCCTCCGAGGGCACGCCGTTCGACCGGGACAACACGCTGGAGGTCCTGGTCAGGGTCCTGGACGGCGAACTGCCCTGGTGCCAGCACGTTCACCGCGCCGACGACATGCACACGGCGATGCGACTGGCCGACGAGTTCGGGTACCGACTGATCATCAACCACTGCACCGAGGGCCACCTGCTGGCCGACGAGATCGCGGAGCGCGCAATCCCGGTGATCACGGGGCCGCTGATGGTCGGCCGGTCCAAGGTCGAGGTCAAGAACAAGACGCTGGCCAACCCGGGCATCCTCGACCGTGCGGGCGTGAAGGTCGCGCTCACCACCGACCACCCGGTCGTGCCCATCGAGTTCCTGGTCCACCAGGCCACCCTGTGCGTGAAGGAGGGGTTGGACCGGGACAGCGCGATTCGGGCGATCACGCTCAATCCGGCCGAGATCATGGGGATCGACGACCGGGTGGGGGCGCTGCGCCCCGGTCTGGACGCCGACGTGGTGGTGTGGTCGGGCGACCCGCTGGACGTGATGAGCCGCGCGTTGCGCGTGTTCGTCGGCGGGCGCGAGGTGTACACCTACGACGAGGAGCGGCGTGAGGGCGTGGTCGCGGACGCCTACTACCGGGAGTCCTAGGGCGTGTCCGGTGGACGCCGTGTGTCGCGCGGCGGGGCGCCCGTCCGCTCGACGAGTCCTGGACGGACCCGCGCCCCGGTGGCGCGTTCCTCAGGAGGTCTCCGCGGCGCCTTAGTCGGCGCCTCCCGGTCCGCGGCGCGTGCCGGGGCCCGGAAATACGACGGATCTCCCATGGTGGGGGTTGCCTCCTTAGCGCGAGTCTGGTGGCGGTCGGGACGTTCGGTCCCGCCCCACCGGACTCACGGGAGGACGCCATGCACCCCGATCTGCACGCCCAGGCCGCCGATCTCTACCGCGCCGAGCGGGAGCGGGAGGCGCGTGACGCCAGGTTGGCGCGTGCGGCCCGCAAGGCGGCCAAGGAGCGCGCGGCCCGCAAGGCGGCCAAGGAGCGCGCGGCCCGCAAGGCGGCCAAGGAGCGCGCGGCCCGCAAGGCCGACGCCGATGGCGGATCAAACCAGGAGGCGCGTCCCCGCGGCCGCCGTGACACCGCTCCCAGCCAGGTCGAGGACGGCGGTGGCGCCTTCCGCCTTCAGGCGTGAGAGCAGGTCCGGCACGTCGCCGGGCCCGCCCTCGGCGAGGATGACGGGGGCGCCCGCGGCCACCGGCGCCAGCAGGGCCGAGGCGTCGTCGCCGAGCACGGAGAGCGGGGTGCCGGGGCCGAGCACGATCGCCACGCGGTCCTTCGCGGTCAGCGCCCACTCCCCGGCCCGGCGGCGGGCGGCGGCCACCAGTTCCGTGCCGGTCCACTCGCGGGTCGTGGCGTACGCGACGGCGTCGGCGTCGACCGCGTAGGGGGAGAAGTGGTCGCCGTGAGCCCGTGCCTCGGTGGTGTAGTCGAGGACCATCGGGGGCAGGTCGCGCAGAGGCAGTCCGAGCGGGTGCAGCGAGGCGCCCACGACCTCGTCCGCGCCGCTGTCGAGCGCCGCCTCCAGCCGGTCGGCGTCGGCCACCGCGATCTGCGCGCCGCCGGGGAACGCGTCGCCGTCGACGGGGACGGCCACCGCCCCGACCGACCAGGCCGACAACAACCAGACGAGCGACTGCCAGTGGAGCGCAAGAGCGATCGCGACCCGGTCGTCCGGCTGCGTCCCGAACCCGTCCACCATCAGGTTCGCGGTCTTGGACACCCAGTTGTCGAGGGTGGCGGGGGAGAGCTCGACCCGCCCTCCCGACGCGTCGTAGGAGGTCACGAACGGGCGGGCGGGGGCGCTGGCGACCAGGTCACGCCACAGCTGTGCTGGAGTCTGGGACATGCCGCCACTCTACGGCGCTCTCCCGGTCCCCGACCTGGCCGGTCGGAGCGGTACCGTCCCCGGTCGCCACGGCCACCGGCCGTCGACGAGGCTGGGGCGTGGCCCCGTCCCCCGAACTCCGTCCCCGTCCGCGAGCCAAGCGGGCCAATCCGTGCGGCGCCACATCCTCACCGGCGCCCTCGACGCGCTCCGGCGGGCGGTGAGCCGTCAGTGGTCCCCGTACTGACCGCGCACCTGGACAATCCCGTCCGACCCGCGCTCCCCGCGGACCCGAGATGTGCGCCACGTGGCGCGAGCTGCCACAGTGTCCCCATGCGCTTGCCTCCCGTGCCTCCCGGACGGCTCCTCGCCCGCGTCACCGCGCTCCCCGCCATCGCCGTCTCGGCCTGGCTCCTGGTGGCCTTCCCCCTCCTGGCCCTCGGCGTCCTCACACCCGTGGCCGGTCTCCTCGTCGGCGTTCCGGCGGTGTTCGCGGCATGCCTTCTGGTGGCGCGGCTCGTTCCGGACCCCGAAGAGGACGTGCCCTGGTGGCCGGTCGTCCTGGTGCTGCTGATCGTCGTGGCGTTCGCCGCGGTGCAGATCGCCTACCACGCGGAGGCACTGGTCATCCGGCGCGACCCGGCCTCCTACGCGATGTACACGGTCTGGATCGCGGAGAACGGGTCCCTTCCGATCCCCCTGCGCACCGACCTCATCGCCGGCGACGACCCCTCCCTCAGCTACCAGAGCCTCGCCCAGTACCAGAGCGGTGACGTCATCTGGCCGCAGTTCATGGCCGGAGCGCCCCTGCTCACGTCGATCGGCTACTGGGCGGGCGGCCTCACCGGCATGCTCGTGGCCACCCCGATCCTGGGCGCGTTGGGCGTGCTGACCCTCGCCGGGCTCACCGCACGCCTCGTCGGAGCCCGCTGGGCCCCGCTGGCGGCCCTGGTGCTGGCCGTGTGCCTGCCCCAGCAGTGGGTCAGCCGGTTCACCTACAGCGAGCCCGCCAGCCAAATCCTCCTGCTCGGCGGACTCGTCCTGGCCTACGACGCTCTCTCCCGGCGTTCGCTCCTGGGCGAGCGCTGGTCCGCCCAGCACGCCCTCGCGGCCGCGGCGGGGCTGTCGTTCGGGCTGGCGCTGGTGGTCCGGATCGACGTCCTGCGCGATCTGCTTCCGGTCGTCGGCTTCGTCGGGCTCCTGCTCCTCGCCCGCCGGGGCCAGGCACTCCCATTGCTGGGCGGCCTGGCCGTCGGAGGAGGGCTCGGACTGTACGCGGGCTACGGACTCTCCGAGCCCTACCTGGACTACCTGTCGGACTCACTGGACCCGCTGCTGATGATCAGCGCCGGGGTCATCGCGCTCACCGTCGTCGTCACGGCCGCGCTGTGGCGGTACGGCGTCCCCCGCGTGGAGCGGGTCCGCTGGCTGCCCGCCACCATGGCGGCGCTGGCGCTGATCGCGATGGTCGGCTTCGCGGTCCGGCCGCTGTTGTGGCCCGACTACGGCCACGGCAGCGACTTCACCGACCACTGGGTGGCGGCCGTCCAGGAGCGGGAGGGGCTCCCGGTCGAGGGCAGCCGCACCTACTACGACCTCAGTCTCTACTGGGTGGGGTGGTACGTGGGCCTGAGCACGGTCCTGTTCGCCGGGCTCGGTCTCGCCCTGGTCCTGCGCCGGATCGTCCAACGCCGCGAACCCCAGTGGGTCCTGCCCGCCATGTTGCTGGTGTGGACGGTGGGAACCACGCTCCTGCGCCCCGCCATCACCCCCGACCACCCGTGGGCCAGCAGACGCCTGATCGCCCTGGTGATCCCCGCGTTCATCCTCTTCGCCGTCTGGTTCGCGGCCTGGTTGACCCGCTACTGCGAGACCGCCGTCCGTGCCCGGGGCCACGGCCCCGTCGCGCGCTCCCTGCCCGTGGCGGTGGCCGGGGGCGCCGCCCTGGCGATGGTCGTGCCGACCGCGGCCACCGCGGCCGACGGCGTCATGGGCTACCGGCAGGACGTGGGCACGGTCGCGGCCACCGAGAACCTGTGCGCCCACCTGCCGGCAGACGGGTCGGTGATCGTCGTCGACCGGGGGATGGCCGGGAACTACATGCCGCTGTTCCGCAACGTCTGCGGCCTGCCCACCGCGGCGATGGACGATCCCACGCCGCAGGACGTGGAACGGGTGGTCGCAAGGATCCACGAGCGCGGCCGCGACGCCGTCCTCGCCGCGCCGGGCCGGGTCGCGCTGGACGCGTTGACCGGCGGGGACGCCGAGCCCGTCCGGCCCTTCCACGTCGTCGCCGACATGGACCCCAGTACGCTCATGGAACCGCCCACCGGCCACTGGACCTTCCGCGGGAACGTCTGGGTGGCCGTCATCCCCGCCTGACCGACCAGCCCCGACCGCCCCGACCAGCCCCGACCACACAGACGGAACACAGACGGACGCATGAGCGAGACCCCCGACCACACCCAGGACCGCAGCGCCGACGACCCGCCGGTGCGGGTCACCATCGTGCTCCCGTGCTACAACGAGCAGGACCACGTCCTCGACGAGGTCAAGCGGATCAGCTCGGCCATGGACGCCTCCGGGTACGGCTACGAACTGCTGGCCGTGGACGACGCCTCCACCGACGACACCCTCGCCCGGCTGCGCGACGCCGAGGTCCTGTACCCCCACCTGCGGGTGATCGCCTTCGGCCACAACGGCGGCTCCGGCACGGTGCGCCGGATCGGCAGCCAGCGGGCGCGCGGCGAGTTCGTCGTGTGGACCGACGCCGACATGAGCTACCCGAACGAGCGCATCCCGGAGCTGGTCGCCATGCTCGACCAGGACCCCGAGACCGACCAGGTCGTGGGGGCGCGCACCCAGGAGATGGGGTCGCACAAGGCGCTGCGGGTCCCCGCCAAGTGGGCGATCCGCAAGATCGCCGAACGCCTCACCGGAACCCGCATCCCGGACCTCAACTCCGGGCTGCGCGTGTTCCGCCGCGACGTCGCCCGCCCCTACCTGCGTCTCCTGCCCCCTGGCTTCTCCTGCGTCACGACGATCACCCTGGCCTTCCTGTCCAACCACCATCCGGTCCGGTACGTGCCGATCGAGTACGCCACGCGGGCGGGCACGTCGAAGTTCCACTTCGTCAAGGACGCCTACCGCTACATCCTCCAGGTGCTGCGGATGGTCATGTACTTCAACCCGCTCAAGGTGCTCATGCCGCCCGCGCTGGCCCTGCTGGGGATCGGCGCCGCCAAGTTCGTCTTCGACCAGGTGCGCAACCCGCTGTACATCCCCAACAACACGGTCATGATCCTCATGACCGGGCTGATCATCGCGGCCATCGCGCTCCTGGCCGACCTCATCGTCCGCTCGCGGGAGAGTGCGTGAGCGGCGGACCGGGCCCGGACGGCGGCCCCACCCGGGTCGCCCTGGTGGGGCCCGCCCATCCCTACAAGGGCGGCGGCGCCCGGCACACCACCGAACTGGCGCACCGGTTGCGCGCGCTCGGCCACCCGACGGTGATCGAGTCGTGGCGCGCGCAGTACCCCTCGGCCCTGTACCCGGGACGGCAGACCATCACCGACCCGGAGGGCGAGCCCTACCCGGGCACGCGCCGCGCCCTGGCCTGGTACCGGCCGGACGGCTGGTGGCACACCGGGCGCCGCCTCGCGGGCGAGGCCGACCTCGTGGTGCTCACGCTGTTCTCCCCGGTCCAGATCCCCGCCTACCTCGGCGTCCTCGCGGGCGTGCGGTCGCGGCGGGCGGGGACACGGGTGGTCGCGCTGTGCCACAACGTGCTGCCGCACGAGCGCGGTGCGGTGGACGTGTCCCTGACCCGGGCGCTGCTGAGGCGGGTCGACGGCGTGCTCACCCACGCGCCCGACCAGGCGCTCCTCGCCGAGGGGCTGCGTGCGCAGCGGGGGTCGCGGCCGGTGGTCGCGGAGATGCCGCCGCACCTGCCGGAGACGGGCGGCGCCCGGCCCGCCGTGCCCGGCGAGCGGCGGCGCCTGCTGTTCCTGGGCATCGTCCGCCCCTACAAGGGGGTGGACGTGCTGCTGCGGGCCCTGGCGGACGGGGCTCCGCGCGACGTCGCGCTCACCGTCGCCGGCGAGTTCTGGGGCGGGCCCGGCGAGCTGTCGGAGCTGGCGACGGAGCTGGGGATCGCCCACCGGGTCCGGTTCCGGGAGGGGTACGTGCCCGCTCCCGACCTGCCCGCGCTGTTCGCGGCGGCCGACGCTGTCGTCCTGCCGTACCGGACGGCGACGGCCAGCCAGAACGTGTGGCTCGCCCATGAGCACGGCGTGCCCGTGGTCGCCACTTCGGCCGGGACGCTGGCGGACCACGTCCGCGACGGCGTCGACGGTCTGCTGTGCGCGCCGGGCGACCCCGAGGACCTGGCACGGGCGCTGAAGCGGTTCTACGCCCCGGGTGAGCCCGAACGGCTGCGCGCCGGGGTCCGCCCGGTGGACGCGGAACCGTACTGGACGGCCTACACCGGGCGGTTGCTGGAGGCGTGAGAGCGCCGCTCCGCCCCGTCCCCGGAGCGGAGCGGTGGCGCTCCGCGTGACGTCACCCGCCGTAGGGATCCTGGACGTCGGGCCAGGCGTCGTTCCACTCGGAGGTCTGGTAGAGCCTGTAGTGCACCACGTCGCCGGGCCGGGCCCAGTCGGCCTCCCACTCCGGGGCCTCGACCACGATCCGCTCGACGGACCGGAGCAGACCGGTTCCGGGGTCGAAGAGGATCCGCTCCTCGTACCGTCCGTCCCCCAGCCCGTCGACGTCGTAGGCGACGCCCACGGCGGGCCGCCCGGACCGGTCCTCGGTCACCCCCTCGGCCTCCCGGACGCCGGGCAGGCCGGCCATGACCTCGTAGACGGCAGCCCTGACTTCCGGCGGAAGGGGGAGGCCCAGGTTGCCGGTGACGGCCACGATCGACGGTTCGTCCACGGACGGGAATCCCACCTCGGCCGTGTCGCCCTCGTATCCCTCATCCCCGTTGTCCTCGTCTCCCTCTAGCCGCAGCATCTCCCGCAGCCGATCCGGGTCGGAGGGCAGGTCCTGAAGGTCCTGGGGGTTCAGTGAGTCGCCGCCGATCGTGTAGGCCACCGAGTCCGTGGCAAACGGAACCACGTCGTTCACCTGGGCGGGGATCTCCAGTCGCCCGGTCTCCTCCGGCCAGAACGTGGGGGAGCCGTCGCGCTGCCACGCCTCCCGCACACGGTCGGTGACCAGCGACCAGTCCGTCGACACGCGCGCGTAGGCGGCCCGCCCGGTTTCGATGTCCGTCCACTCCCGCAACTCGTGGATGCCGTACACCCCGTACCGGTCGCCCTCGGGGCCCACGCCCCAGGCGTCGGCGGACGTGTAGCTCTTCTGCCAGACGGCGCCGTCGACCGGCTGGGACCGGGCGGCCTCGGCGATCGGGGCCATGACCTCCATCGCGCTTCCGTCGTTTCGGGCTCCTTCCGACGACGGGGAGAGCGGGTCCACAGCGACCGAGTCGGAGGCCAGGAATCCTCCCGGGCCCAGTGCCAGGAACGTGAACACGGCCGCGGCCACGAGCACGGCGGCACCGGAGAGGACCAGGGGGAGCCGTCCGGTCGCGCGGACGCGGCGAACGGGCCTTGCCCCTCCGGGGCGCCAGCCCGTGCGCACGGCCAGTACCTCCGCGGTGGGCTCGGGGACGTCCGCGCGTAGCCGGCTCAGGTGGTCGATCTCGTTCACTGGGAGTTCCCCTTCACGGCGGCGGCGGAGGTCAGGGCGGCGCGCACGCGGGTGCGGGCGCGGTGGAGTCGGGACCGGACGGTCCCCATCGGGACTCCGAGCACTCGGGCGGTCTCCTCGTAGGTCAGCCCTCCCCAGGCGATGAGCAGCAGCGTGTCCCGGTCGCCCCGGGACAGGCGCGCCAGGGCCGAGGCCAGGTCGCCGGAGAGGGCGGTCGCGTCCACGCGCTCGACGGCCCGTTCGGCGAAGCCTCCATGACCGGGTCCGTGCCGGTCCGGGCCAGGGCCCTGTACGCACGCGTCTCCGACCGGTGGCGGCGGCGCACCAGGTTGGTGGCGATCCGCCACAGCCACGGGCGGGAGTCGGGACGGTCGGCGTCGTACCGGTGGCGCTCGCGGAACGCGATGTGGAAGGCCTCGGCGACGATGTCGTCGGCGTCGGCCGTGCCCAGGCGCCGGGCGACGTACCGGTGCAACGCGGGCGCGTGGCGGCGGAAGATCTCGCCGAACACCGCGGGGTCGGCCAGGGAGCGTTGGACGACGACCGCGTCGGACTCCGCTCCGCCGAGTGCGGAGCCCCTGGGGACGGTCTCGGGCATGAGGGATCCGATCAGGTCGATGGACGGTGGTCTCACACCCGTGATAGCCCGGTCCCGGCGTCGCTGTTCGCGGTCAGCGAGCCTCCTGGCGTGTGACGGTCCTCACCTCGCGCCGGGCGGACCGGGACAGCGGGACGGACAATCCCGCCCACGCCGCGTCCGCGACCGTCATGACCAGACGGGAGAGCACCGCGACCACCAGCGCCGCTCCCGCGTCGACGACCGGGGCCAGTGCCACCACCAGCACCGCCTCACGTACTCCCAGACCGGCGGGCGCAAACACCACCAGCAGCCCCAGCGTCCACGCCAGGGCGTACGCGCCCACGGCCGGTCCGATCGAGCGCACCGGGTCGCCGCCCACCGCCCACGTCAACAGCCACACGTGCGCGCCCAACGGGGCCCACGCCAGCAGGGTCCACGCGACCGAAACGGCCATCGCACGCCCCGGCAGCCGGAGCGGGCCCGCCTCGGCCACCTCCCGGAACCGCGCGAACGGACGGGCGGCGATCCGTACGCCCAGCCCCACCACGCGCGGGTGCAGGACGGCCAGGAGCAGTGGCGCCAGGGCCAGGGCCCACCACCAGCGCCGGGCCGCCTCGGCGGAGGAAAGCGGGAGCGCGACCGCCGCGACGCACAGGCTCACCGCGACCGTCACCCCGACTGCGAGCAGGGTCGCGGCGGCCCCGCGCACGCGCGGCACCCGCCAGTCCCGCGCCAGCTCCACCTGGGCGACGAACGCCCACACCGACCCGGGCAGGTACTTGCCGAGTTGGCCGACGAACATCACGCGTGCCGCGACCACGCGCGGCAGCGGTGACCCGAGCCCCGTGAGCAGCGCCCGCCAGGCCATCATCTGCGCCGTCAGCCCCGCCATCCCCGACAGAACCGCCGTCGGAAGAACCCACAACGGCAGCGCCAGGGCGGCGTCCCGGGCCTGGTCCCAGTGCGCCCGCACCGCCAGGCCCGCACACGCCAGGAGCGCCAGCAGGACCGCCAGCCGCACCCACGGGTTGTCGCGCAGCCGACTCACCACGAGCCCTCCCTCCGCACGGCGCGATCCACCGATGATCGCAGATCACCTGGCCGGACTCCCGCGCCCCGGTCACTCCCGTCTCGTCCTCACAGCCGACTCCCGCGACACGGCGCCGACCCGCGCATCGTAGGGTGCGTCCATGAGTGGTGTGAACGACCTGGGAACCGACGCCTCCCCGACCCCCTCCGCGATGCGCCGCGCGCTGGCCCGCGCCCGCGACGGAAAGACCCTCGACGTCACCGAGGCCGAGATCCTCCTCCACGCCCGCGGCGACGACCTGGAGACCCTCCTCGGCCACGCCGGACGGGTCCGCGACGCCGGGCTGGAGGCCGCCGGGCGGCCCGGGGTGATCACCTACAGCCGCAAGGTCTTCATCCCGTTGACCCGGCTGTGCCGCGACCGCTGCCACTACTGCACGTTCGCCACCGTGCCGGGCCGCCTGGAGTCGCCCTTCCTCACGCCCGACGAGGTCCTGGAGATCGCGCGCCAGGGCGCGGCGCTCGGGTGCAAGGAGGCCCTGTTCACCCTCGGCGACCGCCCCGAGGACCGCTGGACGGCGGCGGCCGAGTGGCTGGACGCCCACGGCTACGACGACACCCTGTCGTACGTGCGCGCCATGGCCGTCATGGTGCTGGAGGAGACCGGTCTCCTGCCGCACCTCAACCCGGGTGTGCTCACCTGGTCGGATCTCCAACGGCTCAAGCCCGTCGCCCCGTCCATGGGCATGATGCTGGAGACCACCTCCACGCGCCTGTTCACGGAGAGGGGCCAGGCCCACTACGGCAGCCCGGACAAGGATCCGGCGGTGCGGCTGCGGGTCCTGGAGGACGCGGGGCGGTCCAGCGTCCCGTTCACCACCGGCATCCTGCTGGGGATCGGCGAGAACCACCGCGAACGGGCCGAGTCGGTCTTCGCCATGCGCGCCGTGGCCCGCCGCTACGGCGGGGTCCAGGAGGTGATCGTCCAGAACTTCCGCGCCAAACCGGCGACCGCGATGATGCACCGGCCCGACGCCGAGCGCGAGGAGATGGCCGCCGCGATCGCCGTCACCCGCCTCGTCATGGGGCCGAAGGCGCACGTGCAGGCGCCGCCCAACCTCATCGGCGCCGAGAACGGGGGCGTGGACGAGTACGCGCTCATGGTCCGCGCGGGCATCGACGACTGGGGCGGCGTCTCCCCGCTCACCCCCGACCACGTCAATCCCGAGCGCCCGTGGCCGCAGATCGACGACCTGGCCGCGCGCACCGCAGCCCTCGGCTTCACCCTGCGCGAACGGCTCACCGTCTACCCGGAGTACGTCCGGATGGGCGAACCGTGGCTCGACCCGAGGGTGGCCGGGCACGTGGCCGCGCTCGCCGATCCGGAGACCGGGTTGGCCCGCGAGGACGCGCCGGTCGTGGGCCGTCCGTGGCAGGAGCCCGATGCCGTGCTGGTCTCCTCGGGCCGCACCGACCTGCACACCGAGATCGACGCGCGGGGTCGGAGCGAGGACCGCCGCGGCGACTTCGACTCGGTCTACGGCGACTGGGACGAGCTGCGGGCCGGAGTCGACCGGGAGGGGGCCGTGCCGCGCCGGTTCGACCCGGAGATCGCCGCCGCCCTGCGCAGCGCCGAGTCCGACCCCGCCGGACTCTCCGACGACGAGGCGCTCGCCCTGCTGCACGCCGACGGTCCCGAACTGGAGGCGCTGGCCGGCCTGGCGGACCGGGTCCGGCGCGACGCCGTCGGTGACGAGGTCACGTTCGTGGTCACCAGGAACATCAACTTCACCAACGTCTGCTACACCGGCTGCCGGTTCTGCGCCTTCGCCCAGCGCCGGACCGACGCCGACGCCTACACCCTCTCCCTCGACCAGGTCGCCGACCGCGCCGAGGAGGCGTGGAACGCGGGGGCCACGGAGGTGTGCATGCAGGGCGGGATCCACCCAGACCTGCCCGGAACCGCCTACTTCGACATCGCCGCGGCCGTCCGTGACCGGGTGCCGGACATGCACGTCCACGCGTTCAGCCCGATGGAGGTGGTCAACGGGGCGTCGCGCACCGACCTGCCGATCCGCGAGTGGCTGACGCGTGCGCGCGAGTCGGGGCTCGGCTCGATCCCCGGAACCGCCGCGGAGATCCTCGACGACGAGGTCCGCTGGATCCTCACCAAGGGCAAGCTGCCCGCCAGCGCGTGGGTCGAGGTGATCACGACCGCGCACGACCTGGGCATCCCCACCACGTCCACGATGATGTACGGGCACGTGGACTCACCGCACCACTGGGTCGCCCACCTCAGACTCCTGCGGTCGCTCCAGGAACGCTCCGAGGAACGCAACGGCCGCCCGGGCTTCACCGAGTTCGTGCCGCTGCCGTTCGTGCACACCAACGCCCCGATCTATTTGGCGGGCCTGGCCAGGACGGGGCCGACGGTTCGCGAGAACCGGGCGGTGCACGCCCTGGCCCGGCTGCTGTTGCACGGCAGCATCGACAACATCCAGTGCTCGTGGGTCAAGCTCGCCGAGGACACGTGCCGCCAGTTGCTGGCGGGCGGGGTCAACGACGTGGGCGGCACGCTCATGGAGGAGACGATCAGCCGGATGGCGGGCTCGGGGCAGGGGTCGTACAAGACGATCAGCGACATCCGCGCCCTGGTCGCGCCGACGGGCCGCCCCGTGCGCCAGAGGACGACGCTTTACGGGGAGGTCGCGAAGGACCGGCGCCGGGTGGCGGAGGCCAGCGACGGGGTCGCCCCCAGCGTCCGGCGGACGTCCCTGCCGCTCGTGTGAACCCGGCCCCGCGGGATGCCGGGACCAGGGCGACGCTCGACGCACTGGAAGCCGAGGTCGCTGAAGCCTCGGAGAGGACTGAGCGCACACCGCGCCGAACACACGCGAACGGCCGGCGCCCCGCCCCTCGGAGCACCGGCCGTCGGTCGCCCACCGCGTCACCTCACGGTGACGAAGTCCTCCGGATCGCGTGGCGGTCGCTCCCTCGGAGGGGCGGCCGCGTGGCCGACCGCCACCGCTCCCATCGGCTGCCAGTCCTCGGGCACGTCGAGCACCTCGCGCACGACGTCGGGGCAGAACATGGTCGAGGAGATCCAGGCCGAACCCAGCCCCTCCATCGCCAGCCCCACCAGCAGGCTCTGCACCCCCGCGCCCATGGCGACCAGGAACATCGACCGCTCGGCGTCCGCACGGCGCCGATCCGGGTAGGGGTGCGCGCCCTCGGCGACCAGGAACGGGACCACCAGGTACGGTGCGTCACGCAGCACGTCGCCCCGCCGGGTCCGCCGCGCGATCGCCTCCTCGGAGAAGCCGTCGCCGCGCAGGTCGGCCACCCACGCGTTCACCATGGCGTCCAGCAGCCGTTTGCGGGTGCGCTCCGACTCCACCAGGACGTACCGCCACGGGGTCGTGTGGTGGGGCGCGGGCGCGGTCAGCGCCGTGCCCACCGCGCGCCGCACCGCGGCCGGGTCCACCGGTGCGTCGGTGAACGCGCGCACCGTGCGCCGGGCCGGCACGACGTCACGCGATCCGTAGCGGAACAGGTCGGCGTCGGCTGGGCGTACGAGCGCGGACGCCCCGGGGCCGTCCTCCTCGGTGACCAGGGCGCTCAGACCGCTGACCACGGCGACCGGCACGCCGTCGGCCTTGCCCTTGACCAACTCGCCCGCGCCCGCGACCTCGTCGGCGACCGCGTTCACGGTCACCTCCATGACGTTGCCGTGGGTGTCCGTGCCGCCCCGCAGGTCCTGGAGCACAGACAGTCCCGCCGCGCCGATCGCCACGTCCGTCTGGCCCACCCGCCACGGGCGGCCGAAGGTGTCGGAGACGACCACGGCCACGTCCACGCCCAGACGCTCTCGCAGCCCCGCGCGCAGGGCACGGGCGGAGGCGTCGGGGTCCTCGGGCAGCAGGAGGACCGTCCCGGGCTCGACGTTCGAGGCGTCCACCCCGGCGGCGGCCATGACCAGTCCGTGCCGCGTCTGCACGATCCGCGTACGCCCGGCCCGCGCCACCACGCGCACGGTCTCGGCGTCGATCGCCGCGTCGCGGCCCATCCTCCTGGCACGGCCCTCGGCCTTGCTGACGATCTTCGAGGTCACCACGAGCACGTCGCCGTCGACCAGGGGCGTGCCCGAGGCGGTCACGGCGTCGTCGACCAGGGCCGCGAGGTCGTCGCCCGGCCGCACTTCGGGCATTCCGGCGAGCCCGCGCACACGCACGTCGTCGGTCATCGCCGCTCCTTCGACAACTCGACCGCCAGGTCCACCGCCGCGCGGGCGATCGCCTCGGTCGCCGCGGGGTCGCTCATGTACAGCGGCCGGGAGCGCACCTCGATCCCCTCGACCCTCGTGTCCGCGTCGGCCTCGTCCACCAGCCAGCCGTCCAGCAGGTCCGCTCCCAGGTGCTCGGCGACTGCGGCGGCGCTGGTCTGCACGCCGATCGCGGTCAGGCAGGCGTCGGCCATCCCGCGCACGGGCGCGCCGCCGATGATCGGCGAGACGCCGACCACGGTCTTGTCGACCAAGGCCTCACGGATGCCGGGCACCCCCAGCACGGACCCGACGCTGACGACCGGGTTGGACGGCGGCAGGATCACGGCGTCCGCCTCGGCGATGGCGTCCAGGACGCCCGGCGCGGGCTTGGCCGACTCGACGCCCACGCTGACGATCCGCTCGGCGGGCAGTGCCGCGCGGTGGCGGATCCACCACTCCTGGAAGTGGATCGCGCGACGTCCGTCGCCGTCGTCGACCACCACGTGCGTCTCCACCTGGTCGTCGGTCATGGGCAGCAGGCGTACGCCGGGCCTCCAGCGTTCGCACAGCGCCTCGGTGACCGCCGAGAGGGGGTACCCGGCGGCGAGCATCTGCGCGCGGACGATGTGCGTGGCGGTGTCCCGGTCGCCCAGTCCGAACCACGTGGGCCGCATCCCGTAGGCGGCGAGCTCCTCCTTGACGGTGAAGGTCTCGTCGGCCCTGCCCCAGCCCTGTTCCTCGTTGATGCCCCCGCCCAGGGTGTACATCACGGTGTCCAGATCCGGACAGATCCGGAGGCCGAACAGGGTGATGTCGTCGCCGGTGTTGCCGATGACGGTGATGGCGCTGTCTGTGGTCTGGTCTCCGGGGGTGGGAGCGTCGGTCCCGAGCGCCGCCCTCAGGCCGCGAAGGAACCGTGCTCCGCCGACACCGCCGGCCGGTACGACTATCCGCATGCGTCCAAGTCTGGCAGGCTGGGGGCGTGTATGAGTCGTCTGCCCCTCCGTGGGGCATGACCGCGGCGTGATCGCGCTCTGACAGGGATCGTCGAAACCCCGGGACCGCGTGCGCCGTCTCACCGGTCGGCTGTGTCCGATGTCCCCATTCCCCGTCGGGGCGCGGCCGACACCCGACGAAATGCCAGCCCTCCCCCGTCTCGGTGGGGGAACCAGCGGAGGGGATCCTCTCTTGAACAACGAATCACTCGAACGCCTGCGCCCACTGGGGGCCTGGGTGCTCCTCGGGGCCGTGGGGGCTTCCCTGCTGTCCGAGCTGATCCGTCTGATCGTGGTGGCCAGCGACTTCAGCGGGGGTTTCGCCGCGGAGGTGGAGTCGGCCGCGTCCGGCTTCTTCGGTCCGTGGAACGTCGTCCTCCTGGTGGCGGCCGTCGCCTGGTGCTCACGAGCCCGCGTGCGCGTGCGGTCGCGGCGCCGATCGTCGTCACCGCGATGATCATGGTCGGCGTTGGCTTGCTGTTCGCCGTGATCTCGCTCATCACCGGGTTCGTCGACGCCGGGAACGTCGGGCTCGGCTTCGCTCGCTTCTTCACCACGCTCGCCGAGGGCACGGTGCTCGGCGTGGCGGGCTTCGCCTTCCTCAAGTTCTACAACGACCCCGTCCTGGTGCCGCGCGCGACCCCGCAGGCCCAGTACAACCCGCAGCCGGGGTACGGCGCCGGCCAGGCCTACGGCCAGCCCGGGTACCCGGCCGCCGACCCGTCGCAGACCGGTTCCGGGCAGGTGTACGGGCAGGACCCGACCCAGACGGCGTCGGGCCAGCACCCCGCGTACGGGCAGGCGTACGGGCAGGACGCCGTGGGGGGCGCCTCCGGCCAGCAGCAGGCCTACTCCCAGTACGGGCAGGACGCCCAGGCCTACGATGCCGCCGCGCAGCAGCAGGCCGCGTACGGTAGTGGGGCCCAGCCGGCCTATGACGCCTCGGCCCAGCAGGCGTCGGGTTACGGCACGGGGGCCCAGCAGGCCTACGGACAGTACGGTGACGCGGCGGCCCAGCAGCAGGGGTACGCCTACGGCACGGGGGCCCAGCAGCCCTACGACCCCGCGCGGTACGCCCAGCAGTACGGCCAGCAGTACGCCCAGCAGCAGGACGCGGCCGCCCAGCACCAGGACGCCCCCCAGGCCTACGACCCCGCACAGTACGCGCCGCAGTCCTACGACCCCCAGCAGGCCGCCCAGCAGGCGGCGTCCACGGGCGAGCAGGCGGCCCAGGACGCCATCCAGTACGGGTGGTACCAGGGTGCCGAGCAGGGCCAGCAGACGCGGGACACACCGTCCGGTGACGGAGTTGACCCTTTCTTTAACTCCGGTGAGCAGGCTGGTACGGACACGACCGGCCAGGGCGGCGCCTCGTACGGAAGCCAGTATGAGGGTGGCTCCACCTACGGCTCTGACCAGCAGGGACAGGGCAACAGCGGTGGCCAGCAGGGCTGGTACGGCGGGGAGGACCAGCGCTGATCGCGCCTGGCGCCTCCGCGCCCCCGCCGCCCGGGTAGGTCGTGAATTGCGTGGTAATTCACAGATCGGACATGGCACGATCGTCGTTGGCGGTTCGTTACATGATATTCAGTGGATTACCACGTAGGGCGCTTGACTCCTGGTCACGGGCCCGCGTGTAATTTCAAGGTGGGATTCCACCCGGCCTTGGGGGACGAAAAGGGCTGGGACATCTATGGGGGGCAACAGGAGGTGCGCATGAGCGAGGTGATCCCGCTGGCGCACGGCTCGGACGAGGATCTGGGCTGGCAGGAACGTGCCTTGTGCGCGCAGACCGACCCGGAGGCGTTCTTCCCCGAGAAGGGCGGCTCGACCCGGGAGGCGAAGAAGGTCTGCCAGTCGTGCGAGGTGCGTGCGGAGTGTCTGGAATACGCGCTGGAGCACGACGAGCGCTTCGGCATCTGGGGTGGACTCTCCGAGCGTGAGCGCCGGAGGCTGAAGAAGGCCGCCGGAGGGGATTTCGATTTCCTGGCGGAGATGCTGTAGAGCGCACGCGCGAGGCGCGTCCGGACCACGAGTCCGGGCGCGCCTTTTTCATGTTTCATCCTGTTTGGGACTTTGGTGAGGATTGCACGACACATCCGTGCTGGTGGTGAATGCGGTTATTCTCCGTGTCGTCGTCGACGGGGACGAACAGCCCCGCGTCGCGCCGAGGTGGCGTATGGTGATGACCCGCGCCCACCGTGCCGGACCGGCCACGCCGGGCCTACCGTGCCGAAGTGGGCCCGGACGGGGCACACCGGCACCCGGCGCACACACGCGTTCGGCGGCGGGGCACCGTCCCCGCGACCCGGGCCCGCCCCTCTCCCGGAAGAGAACACACCACAGCCGTGCTCGACCACGACCCCGCCCGACACGTCGTCACCGCGGTCATCGTCTCCCACGACGGCGCGCGTTGGCTGCCGGAGACCCTCGCCGCCGTCCGCGGCCAGTCCCGGCCCGTCCAGCGCGTCGTCGCCGCCGACACCGGAAGCACCGACGGCAGCGCCGAGCTGCTCACCGAGTACCTTCCCGACGACGCCGTCCTCGACCTCCCGGCCACCACCGGCTACGGCGACGCCGTCCGCGGCGCGCTCGGACTCCCCCGCTCCACCGCCCCCGTTCCCCGCCACGCGGGAGGCACGGAGTGGATCTGGCTGATCCACGACGACCTCACCCCCGAGCGCGACGCCCTCGAACGCCTGCTCGCCGCCGCCGACCAGGACCCCCGTGCCGCCGTGCTCGGACCCAAGCTCCGCGACTGGTTCGACCGCCGACGCCTCGTCGAGGCGGGCGTCACCATCGACGGGGCGGGACGCCGTGAGACCGGCCTCGAACAGCGCGAGTTCGACCACGGACAGCACGACGGCACCCGCCAGGTCCTCGCCGTCTCCAGCGCGGGCATGCTCGTGCGCCGCGACGTGTGGGACCGGCTCGGCGGATTCGACCCCGCGCTCCCCCTCTTCCGCGACGACATCGACTTCTGCTGGCGTGTGGGCGGCGCCGGGCTCCGCGCGGTCCTGGTCACGGACGCGGTCGCCTACCACGCCGAGGCCTCGGCCCGCCGACGCCGCCGCATCACCGCGACGCGCAACCACCCGCGCCGGATCGACCGCAGGCACGCCGTGTTCGTCCTCCTGGCGAACCTGCCCGCGGGCGGCATGGTGGCCGCGCTCGTGCGCAACTCCGTCGCCTCGCTGCTGCGCGTGCTGACGTACCTGCTCATCAAGCAGCCAGGCAACGCCCTGGACGAGGCCGCGGCCATCACGCTCGTGTACCTGAGACCGCTCCGCCTGGCCCGGGCCAGGTTCCGGCGGCGTCGCGACCGGCGCCGCACCTACAGCGCGATCCGCCCGTTCCTCGCCCGGGGCGTGGCCCTGCGCCAGTTCGCCGACACCCTCACCGGCATCCTGAGCGGCGAGCCCGTGCTCAACACCCCCGGCCGCCACCAGGCGGTCACCGTCGCGCCCAGCCCCGACGACGAGGCCGCCGCGCTCGCCGACCAGACCAGCTTCCTGCGCCGGGTCGTCCTCCGCCCCGGCGTCCTGCTCGTCCTGGGCCTGACCGTCGTCGCCGTCGTCGCCGAGCGCTCCCTGCTGTTCGGCGACCTCCTCGCGGGCGGGGCACTGCTCCCGGTCACGGGCTCGGCGGCCGACCTGTGGTCGCTCTACCTGGCCGCGTGGCCCGAAACCGGGCTGGGGTCGAACGCGCCCGTCGCACCCTACGTCGGCTTCCTGGCGCTGGCTTCCACGCTCACTCTGGGCCAGCCGTGGATCGCCGTCTGCGTCGTCCTCCTCGGCTGCGTGCCGCTGTCCGGGCTGACCGCCTTCCTGCTCGCCCGCGAGGTGGTCGGTCCCCGTCCGGTCCGCCTGTGGACGGCCGCCGTCTACGCCCTGCTGCCGGTGGCCACCGGCGCGGTCGCCCAGGGACGGCTGGGGACGGCCCTCGTCCACGTCCTCATGCCCGTCATGGGGCTGCTCCTGGTCCGTCTCGTCACGCTGCCGCCCCGACGGTCCCGCCGCGCGGCGTGGGGGCTCGGCCTGGTCCTTGCGGCGGCCACCGCGTTCGTCCCCCTTGTGTGGGCGCTCGCCCTCTTCACGGGAATGCTGGTCGCTGCGGCGTTCGGGCACCTGGGGCGGCGGCTGTACGTGAGCGTCGCGCTGAGCCTGACCGTTCCCATCGTCCTGCTGCTGCCGTGGTCGCTCGAACTCCTGCGTCACCCCACGCTGTGGCTGCTGGAGGCCGGCCTGCGCCCGCCGACGACCGGCGCCACCGCCGCCCAGCTGCTCCTGCTGTCCCCCGGCGGCCCGGGGACCCCTCCGGCCTGGGTCACGGCCGGGTTCGCGGCCGCCGCGCTGTGCTCGCTCCTGCTCCTGCGCGACCGGAAGATCGTCGCGGCGGGGTGGACCCTCGCCCTGGTCGGGCTGCTCGTCGCCGTCGTGACCAGTCGCCTGGTCGTCGAACCCTACCCCGGCGGGCCCCCGATCCAGATCTGGCCCGGCACGGCCCTGTCCTTCGCCGCCACCGCCGTGCTGCTCTCCGCCGCCACCGGCGCGCGGTCGCTCGGCCCCATGCTGCGCCTCGGCGGGCTCCGCCGGGTGTTCGCGGTCGCCGTGTCCGCCCTCGCGCTGGTCACACCCCTGTCCGCCGCGGCCGTGTGGGTGGCGGGGGGCGTGGACGGGCCGCTCACCGGCCGGGCCGACATGGCGGTGTCCCGCGCGCTGGCGGTCATCGACGGGGGCGGCACCCGGCCCCGCACGCTGGTCGTCACCCCGGGCGAAGGCGGCGTCGACTACGCCGTCCTGCGCGGCGAGCAACCCCGGCTCGGGGACGAGGGCGTCCTGCCGACCGCTCCGACCAGGGAGGTCATGGACCGCGCGGTCGCCGAGTTGGTCGCCGGTCAGGGCGGAGAGCACCTGCACACCCTCGCCGACTTCGGCGTGCAGTACGTGCTCTACCCGCGCCCGGAGGTCGACGGCGCGCACGACACCTCGATGCTCACGACCCTGGACGGCACACCCGGACTGCTGCGGATGTCGCTGTCCGACCGTTACGGGCTCTGGCGCGTGGGCGAGTCCACCGGAGCGCTGCGCGTGGTCGAGGGGGCCGTCACCGGGGCCGACGAGATCGAGGCTGAGGTCCTCGCGGTCGGCGACGACCTGCCAGACGGGGAGGCCGGACGGCTGCTGTTCCTGGCCGAACCCGCCGACGACGGGTGGCGCGCGACACTCGACGGGGCCGCGCTGACCCCCGTCGACACGGAGACCGGAGTCCAGGCGTGGGAGCTGCCGGCGCGGGGCGGCGCGCTGGACGTCCGCCACGTCGACCCCGTCCACACCGCCTGGCTGGCCACCCAGGGAGTGGCGTTCCTGGCGGTCGCCGTCCTCGCCGTTCCCGGGGCGCGGACCGAGGAGGAGACCCGCCTGATCGAGGCGACGCCGACACCCCGACCCCGCCGACCGCGGTGGACCGGCCGCCGCTCCCGCAGGGGCGGGCGGCGGCGGGCGGTCCGGGGCACGACCACGGCCAAGGGGGAATGATGCGGCTCATCGTGCGGAACCGGTTCGCGCTGTTCGGCCTCGTGGCGGTGGCGCTGACGGCGCTGTTCGGCGCCGCCCTCGTCCCCGCGACGGAACCCCTGGGCGCCACCGATCCGGGCACGGTCCGGCCCGACCGCGCGGTTCGGGTGTGCCCGGCCCCGTACGACGGGTCGGACGGCGTCCTGGCCGCCTACGCGCCGCGGGTCGGCCGCGACGACGTCGGCGGGCTGTCGGCCGACGTCGGGGACGAGATCACCGAGCCCGGCAGTGTCTGGTTGGCCGAGACCGGAGGTTCGGACGACCCCGCCGTCCTGCGCGCCGAGGGCAGCCTGGCCTCCGGGCTCGACTCGGCGCAGACCACCGTGACGGACGACGGCGTGACCGAGGTACGCTGCGCGGCCCCCTCGACCAGCACCTGGTTCGCCCTCCCCGGCGGCAGCGAGCAGGGCGCGAGCGGTGAGCGGAACCCGCACCCGATGGACGCGGGGCAGACCGCGGAGGACTGGGTCGGGACCGAGACGCTCACCGTGCACCTCACCAATCCCGCCCAGACCGCGGCGACGGTGAGCGTGGACGTGTACACCGCGGGCGGACTGTCCTTCTCCGCCGACAGCCGCGGAATCTCGGTGCCCGCCGGGCGGTCGACCGAGCTCGACCTGACCGAGCTGATCCAGCAGTCAGCCGCCCTCGGCGTCCACGTCCGCACCAGCACCGGCCGGGTGGCCGCCGCGCTGCTCGCCGAGCACGCGGGCGGCGCCACGGGGTGGGTACCGCCCACGCGTGTCCCCGACGCACGGCACGTCATCCCCGGCGTGCCCGCCGGCGAGGGCGCGCGGCGGCTGTTCGTCACCGTTCCCGGAGACGAGTACACCGAGGTCCGGGTGCGGGTGCTGCCCGCCGAGGACGATCCCGAGGAGGAACTGGTCCTCGACGTGCCACCGTCCGCCTCCGGATGGGTCACCCTGACCCCGGCCCTGGCGGGTCGGGCGGGCACGGTCGTCGTGGAGGCCGACGCGCCCGTGGTCGCGGGCGTCCTCGCTGCGGACTCCGACACCGCCTACCCCGCCGCCGCGGAGCCGCTCGCCAGCCCCCTGGACACCAGCGCCGTCCTGCCGTTCGTTCCCGCCGACATTGACGTGGAGGTGGTGATGAGCGCCCTCGACGGCGACGCCCAGGTGGTGGTGACGCCGATCGGCGCGGACGGGACCCAGGGCGACGCCGCCCACGTCGACCTGCCCGCCGGGACCACGCGCGTGGTCGGGCAGGACTGGAACCTGCCGTCGGAGGAGGGGAACTCGTTCCGACTGGAGCTGCTGGAGGACTCCGGTCCGGTGCACGCCGCACGGATCCTCAGCACGCGGAACGGATGGAGCGTGCTCCCGTTGCCCCCGGCGCCCGTGGAAGTACGGCTGCCGGCGCGCGGGGGTCGATGCTCGGGATCGTCCCCTGAGACGTGTCCGCCTCGGGGCACGCACTCACCGGGCCTGCCCGCCGCCCGCGAAGGACACCGGCGACGCGGTCTGGCCCCGGGTGCCCCGGCGCGCCCGACCGTCCGGACGGAGGCCCCTCACGCCTCGGGATCGACGGACTCCGGCTCCACGCCCAGCAGGTTGGCGACCTCCTCGACGACCGCCTCGTGGACCAGCAGCGCCGTCTCCTCGGGATCCTTGGTCCGGATCTCCACGGGACGCCGGTAGACCACGATGCGGGCCTTGCCGTCGGGGTCGGTCTCCAGACGGGAGAACGGGATCGACTCCGTCAGGGGGCCGTGGGGCGGGATCGGGGGGACGTCCTCGACGAGGAAGTCCACGTTCGCCAGTTCGCGCGCCCACAGACGCTCCAACCGTTCGACGGCGTCCAACACGAGGTCGTCGAACGCCTGCGCTCGGCTACGGAAAACCGGCAGGTCGGCGGGCACGAGAGGACCGCGGACACCTCGGCCGCGGCGGTCCCGGCGCCGCACTCGGTCTGGTTGGCCACTGGAAAGGCGCACTCGTCGCACACTTCGAGACTAAGCCATCATTCGCCCCGCGCGTAGTCCCGATCGACCTGAACCCGGGCGCGCGAGACCCGCTGCGGCGACGGTCGTGGGACGATGCTGGCGTGTCCTCCGGTAAAGGCATACAGTCAAACGCTGTGAGCCATGTTCGACGCTGCTCCCGTACCGCGTGCAGGCAGCCCGCCGTCTTCACGCTCACGTACGTGTACGCCGACTCCACCGCCGTCCTGGGGCCGCTCGCCGCCTACGTGGAACCGCACTGCTACGACCTGTGCGCCGTCCACGCGGACCGGCTGACGGCCCCGCGCGGCTGGGATGTCGTGCGGCTTCCGGTCGAGACGTCGGGCGGCGGGCCCGGCAGCGACGACCTGGAGGCGCTCGCCGACGCGGTGCGTGAGGCGGCGCGTCCGCCGTCGCGCGCGGTTCCTCCCGACGCTGTCGGCGAGGGGACCGAGACCCTGCGCCGCGGCCACCTGCGCGTGGTCCGTTCCGACCCCGGTCGGGGAGACCAGGATTCCCGGCCCCGGGGCTGACGCCGAAGCGGAGGCGCCGCACGGAGCCGGGGCCGATCGCCGTCACCCTCCGTCTGGGGCGCCTCCACCCCGGGCGCCGCCGGAGGTCCTCTGCCGCTTGCTACGTTGGTACGGCGCGGACCCCGCGCCGCAGAACCCAGGAGCAGGACCGACTGGCCGGAGAAGACGTGGCTGACCTCGGAAGCATCTTCAAGGCATACGACGTGCGCGGTGTGATCCCGGACACCTTCGACGCCGACGTCGCCCGCGCGATCGGTACGGCCTTCGCCCGCGTGGTCGGCGGGTCGGCGGTCGTGGTCGCGCACGACATGCGCCCCTCCTCACCCGAACTCGCGACGGCCTTCGCCGACGGCGTCACCTCCCAGGGCCTCGACGTCGTGTTCGCCGGACTCGGCTCCACCGACCTCCTCTACTACGGTTCGGGCCACCTTGACCTGCCCGGTGCCATGTTCACCGCCAGCCACAACCCCGCCGAGTACAACGGCATCAAGATGTGCCGGGCCGGAGCGGCCCCCATCAGTGGTGAGACCGGCCTGGACGAGATCAGACGCCTGGCCGAGGAGAGCATGACCGGGCCGAAGGCCTCCGTTGAGGGTGGTAGCCCGTCCCGGCGCGGAGCGCCCTCGACGGGCGATGGCGGGCGACGCGTGGGCCGCGAGCACGACGGACCCGCGGGTACCGTCACCGAGCGGGAGCTGCTGCCGGGCTACGCCGCCTACCTGCGCGACCTGGTGGACCTGTCGGGGATCCGTCCGCTGAGGGTGGCCGTCGACGCGGGCAACGGGATGGGCGGGTACACGGTCCCGGCCGTCCTGGAGCAGGGTTTGCCGTTGGAGATCATCCCCCTGTACTTCGAGCTGGACGGCACCTTCCCCAACCACCCGGCCAATCCGCTGGACGAGGCCAACCTGGTCGACCTCCGGGCGAAGGTCCGCGAGGTCGGCGCGGACATCGGGCTGGCCTTCGACGGTGACGCCGACCGGTGCTTCGTCGTCGACGAGCGCGGCGAGCCCGTCCCCCCGTCCGCCATCACCGCACTGGTCGCCGCCCAGGAACTCGCCCGGGAGCCAGGCGCGACGATCATCCACAACCTCATCACCTCCAACGCCGTCCCCGAGATCGTGCGGGAACGGGGCGCGTCCCCGTCCGCACCCGGGTCGGTCACTCCTTCATCAAGGCCACCATGGCCGAGACCGGCGCGATCTTCGGCGGGGAGCACTCCGCCCACTACTACTTCCGGGACTTCTGGCGGGCCGACACGGGTATGCTCGCGGCGATGCACGTCCTGCGGGTCCTGGGCTCGGACGACCGTCCGCTCTCCCGGATCGCCGAGGAGTACTCGCGCTACGCGTCGTCCGGGGAGGTCAACTCCACGGTGGCCGACGCACCCTCCCAGATGGCACGGGTCCGCGCGGCCTTCGCCGGCAGGGACGGCGTCACCGTCGACGAACTCGACGGCCTGACCGTCCAGTTGCCGGACGGATCCTGGTTCAACCTGCGCGCCTCCAACACCGAGCCGCTCGTGCGGCTCAACGTCGAGGCGTCCGACGAGGGAACCGTGGCCAAGGTGCGCGACGAAGTCCTGGCCATCGTCCGGGCCTGACCTGGCGACGGGAGGTTCCGCGCCGGGCCAGGGGATCCGCACGGCGCGGACGTGCCACGGCGTGGTCGCGCCACGGGCACACGACATCACGAGGAACGAGAACATGAGCACGAAGATCGACGGGTGGCTGCTGGACATCCTGGCCTGCCCGCAGAGCCAGGCGCCGCTGCGCCACGACCCCGAGACCGACGAACTGGTCTGCGACGAGAGCGGCCTGGCCTATCCCATCCGGGACGGCATCCCGGTGCTGCTCGTCGACGAGGCGCGAAAAATCGGTTGAGTCGGGACGGAACGTTCTGGCCGTTTCAGCAGTCGAAACGACTGAGGACGGGGTGTGAGCCGCGGCCCGTCGACGTGCCCGTCCACGACGCGGTGTTCGCCAGACCCCATACCCTGATTCTGCGCGCCCCGCACGAAAGCCCTGGAGGACACTGATGCCCGGTCAACCGCTACAGCCGAGCGACCCCCCAGCGTTCGGCGCGTACCGGGTGACCGGCCGCCTGGGCAAGGGCGGGCAGGGCGTGGTCTACCTCGCGGAGGACGCCGAGGGCGACCAGGTCGCGGTCAAGGTCCTCAACGACCAGTGGGCGGGCGACGGCGACCTGCGCCGGCGGTTCGCCAAGGAGGTCCGGGCGGCGCAGAAGGTCGCGTCCTTCTGCACGGCCGCGATCCTGGACGCCCAACTCGACGAGGACCCGCCCTACGTGGTCAGCGAGTTCGTGCCGGGCAGCGATCTCCAGAACACCGTTGCCAAGGGCGCCCCCCTGCGGGGGCCCAAGCTCCAGCGCCTCGCCGTGTCCACGGCCACGGCCCTGGTCGCGATCCACCGTGCGGGCATCGTCCACCGTGACTTCAAGCCAGGAAACGTCCTGCTGGGTCCGGACGGGCCCCGGGTGATCGACTTCGGCATCGCTCGCATGGACGACGGGACGGCCACCATGACCAACTCGATCGTCGGGACGCCGTCCTACATGGCGCCCGAGCAGATCGAGGGGCGCGGGGTCACCGACAAGTGCGACATATTCGCCTGGGGCTGCGTGATCGCGTTCGCCTCCACCGGCCACGCCCCGTTCGGGTCCGACACCGTCCCGGCGGTGGTGCACCGGGTGATCAGCGCACCGCCCGAGCTGGACGGGGTGGACGAGGTGCTGCGGCCGGTCGTCGAGTCCTGCCTGGACAAGAACCCCGACAACCGGCCCAGCGCGCAGGCCCTGCTCATGCGTCTGCTGGGCCACGAGGGGGCCGAGGACAACGGTTCCACCGACGACGCGTTCCAGCGGGGCGAGCGGATCGCCCAGGCCGGGGGCGCGTTCACCGGCGGACAGGTTCCGCCGATGGGGCACCACGCGCCGCCGCGCACCGGTCCCCAACAGGGTTTCGGAGGCTACCCGCCGCACGTGTCCGATCCGCGCGCGGGTCAGAACCCGGGCACGTCCAACCCGCGCCCCATGGGCCAGCCGATGGGCACGGGGCCGGGTCCGGCCTACGGCGCGCACCCCGGCGCCGTGAACCCCCACCCCGGCATACCGGGGGGCTACCCGCAACCCCAGCGGCGGCCGATGCCGCCCGCCGGGCCGCCCGGGGCCAACCAGATGGCCACCGGCGCCAACCCGAACCAGACCTACGCGCGTCCCGCGGCGGGGCGGCCGATGCCCCGCCCGGTGGAGCAGAACTCGGTGCTCCAGCAGAGCTGGGTGATCCCGGCCGTGCTGATGACCATCGTCATCCTCATCCTGTTCCTGGTGCTGCTCGCCGTGAGCTGACCGGCGGCGGGCCGTCCGGCGGCCGTCCCCCGCTCGTCCCGCCGGGGCGGCGCGCCGACCGCGGCCTCCTGACGGCGGTCCGGACGACACCCTGGGTTCCGCTGTCGTCGGGCCACGGGCGTGGGACCCTTATGTCCCCTGGGCGTTCGAGCGGCCCGAGCCAGGAGTGCCCGCGGGTCCCGGCGCGGGAGAGGCGATGAGCACGCCCCTGACTTCCGGGGGAGGGCGCTCACACCCGGGTGAGTACGTTCATCGCCCGTGAGACGGCCTCGTCCACCAGTTCGCGGATCTGCGGCCAGCGGTCGTCCACGCAGTCCGACGGCATCACGGTGACGCTCTCGGCGCCGGACATGTCCAGAGCGTCGCGCGCCCCCTCCGGTGTGGTGAGCCACGCGTCGGCGGTGACCGCGAGCACGCCGGTGGTCGGGCAGCCGACCTCCTGCACGACCACGAACAGGGTCAGGGACGCGTCGCCCACCACCAGTTCCAGCGCCGTCCACCAGTGCGCGGCTCCCGGGGTGAGGACCGTGCGGGAGGCCGGTGCGGGGGCGGCGGTCTCCTCCGGTGCGGCGTCGGACCCGCCCGTGCGCACGACCGTTCTCGCCCGCGGGTCCAGGGCCTGGAGGATGAGCGCCAGGGAGGCCCGGCGCGACCGCACGTAGTCCTGGACTCTGCGGCACGTCACCGACGCCAGGGGGGAGATGTGCGCCCGCGGAGGCGGCACGCGCGCGGGCGCCCAGCACAGTTCGTCCCGCAGTGCGCTGGTGACCAGGCGCGCGAAGTGGTGGACCAGCTCGGCGAAGCGTGCGGCGGGGTCCCGCTCCTCGGAGGGCGGCGGGAAGTAGCGCGGGTCCGGGAGCAGGGGCGGGTGGTCGGCGCGCTGGAGCACCAGGGAGGCGAGGATCCACGGCAGGGCCCACGGCGGGTCGTCGGCGGGGGCGTCCGAGGGCCCCGCCCCGGGACCGTCCGTGTCGGAGGCCCCGAGGTCGCGCAGCACCTCGACGCACCCGGCGTACACGTGCGCGGATCGGACGACGGGATGCGCGTGCGCGGCGGCGGCCCGGCCAGCCGGTCGGCCTGGGCGGTTCTCAGGGGGCCGGGGGAGCGGTGGCGGCAGTCGGAGGGCAGGTCGGCCGAGCGGCGGGCGAGGTCCTCGACGTAGTCCGCGGTGAGCGGTTGGCCGGACATCCCGTCCTCGGAGGTGGAAACGACCAGCTCCTCCAGGGCGGGTCCACCGCCCCAGTCGCGGACCCGGCGTCGGATCAGCGCGCGCAGGGCGGCCGCGCGCGCGTCCTGCGGCTGGCCGTGGCGGTACCGGGTCCAGATGGCATGGAGCCGGTCGACGTCGGTGAGCTCGTCGCGCACGTGGACCGGGAGACGGTTCAGGGTCGCGCCGCTGCTAAGGGTATCCACGTCAGGATCCGTAGCCCGTGGACTCGCCGCCAAAACCTGTTGGGGCGCAGGGTCTGTGGCCGTGACCGGTCGCGCACGTGTGTCAACCCACGGTGGGGGTGGGCGTCCTCGGTCAGGGCCGACGGTGGTGGAGCAGGCGCATCGCCTTCTCCTTCTCGAAGTCCATGGCCCGCGCGGGGGCGGCGGTCAGCCTGCCCAACCGCTCGCCGTGCGCGCGCACCCGCGCCAGCACCTCCGGCTCGGCCAGCACGCGCAGCGCGAACGCCAGCGCGGCGGGCGGGATGTCGAACTCGCGCTCCATCTCCAGGCCGACCGTGATCGTGCGCAGATCCTCCTCGGTGAAGCGGCGGTGGCGGTGCCCGCGTCCGGTCGGGCGTTCCTGGGTGCGGGGCAGCAGGCCCAGAGCCTCGCGGTAGCGCAGCATGCGGGCCGTCGTGCCCACCCGTTCGGCCGCCGCCGAGATCGGCACGGGACCGGTCGGCACGGAGAGCCGGTCGGGTGCGGGAGGGGCGTCGTCGAGGGCGGCCATGGAGGCGAGCCTAACCCACTTTCCACGTGAGTCGAAGTAAATCTGACAGCTGATTGTCAGAAAAACGCCGCGCGGGCGGGAGCGCCCCTAGAATCAGGGTCGCCACCACGATCACGAGTGAGGAACGCATGGCTTTCGACTTCAAGGTCGCCGATCTTTCCCTGGCCGAGTTCGGCCGTGACGAGATCCGGCTCGCCGAGCACGAGATGCCCGGCCTCATGGCCACTCGCGCGGAGTACGGCGACAGCAAGCCCCTGCGGGGCGCCCGCATCATGGGCTCCCTGCACATGACCGTGCAGACCGCTGTTCTGATCGAGACCCTGGTCGCCCTCGGCGCCGAGGTGCGCTGGGTCAGCTGCAACATCTTCTCCACCCAGGACCACGCGGCCGCGGCCGTGGCCGTCGGCCCCGACGGAACCGTCGACGAACCCCGGGGCGTCCCGGTGTTCGCCTGGAAGGGCGAGACGCTGGAGGAGTACTGGTGGTGCACTGAGCAGGCGCTCACGTGGCCGGGCGCCGAGGGCCCCAACATGATCCTCGACGACGGCGGCGACGCCACCATGCTCGTGCACAAGGGGGCTGAGTACGAGCGGGTCGGCGCGGTCCCCGACCCCGACACGGCCGACAGCGAGGAGTTCGGCGTCGTCCTGCGACTCCTGCGCGAGAGCCTGGCCAAGGACCCGCAGAAGTGGACGAAGATCGCCGCGGGCATCAGGGGCGTCACGGAGGAGACCACGACCGGCGTCCACCGCCTGTACGAGATGCAGCGCGACGGCAGCCTCGCCTTCCCCGCTATCAACGTCAACGACTCCGTCACCAAGAGCAAGTTCGACAACAAGTACGGCATCCGCCACTCGCTGCCCGACGGCATCATGCGCGCCACCGACGTCCTCATCGGCGGCAAGGTGGCCGTGGTGTGCGGCTACGGCGACGTCGGCAAGGGCTCCGCCGAGGCGCTGCGCGGCCAGGCGCCCGGGTGGTCGTCACCGAGATCGACCCGATCAACGCCCTCCAGGCCGCCATGGACGGCTTCCAGGTCACCACCCTGGAGGACGTGGTGGAGACCGGTGACATCTTCATCACCACCACCGGCAACCTCAACGTGATCATGGCCGACCAGATCGCCCGCATGAAGCACCAGGCGATCATCGGCAACGTCGGCCACTTCGACAACGAGATCGACATGGTGGGTCTGGCGAAGCTCCCCGGGATCGCCAAGAAGGAGATCAAGCCGCAGGTCCACGAGTGGACCTTCGCCGACGGCACGTCCGTTCTGGTGCTGTCCGAGGGCCGACTGCTCAACCTGGGCAACGCCACCGGCCACCCGAGCTTCGTGATGTCCAACAGCTTCACCAACCAGGTCATCGCTCAGATCGAGCTCTTCACCAAGCCGGACGAGTACCCGACCAACGTGTACACGCTGCCGAAGGTCCTGGACGAGAAGGTGGCGCGACTGCACCTGGACGCGCTCGGCGTCCGGCTGACCACGCTCACCAAGGAGCAGGCCGCCTACATCGGCGTGGACGTCGAGGGCCCGTACAAGCCCGACCACTACCGCTACTAGAGGCCAGGGGCGGGCCGGAGCCGGGTACGCCACCCGACTCCGGTCCGGTTCCACGAGACACGGACACGGGTGAGCTGATGACTGGCCCCTCGCACGAGGTGGCGGACCTCGGACTGGCCGAGGCCGGGGTACGCCGGGTGGACTGGGCCGAGCGCTCCATGCCCGTGCTGCGCAGCGTGCGTGAGCGGTTCGCGCGGGAACGGCCGCTCGACGGCACGCGCGTCGCCGCGTGCCTGCACGTGACGGCCGAGACGGCCAACCTGCTGCGCGCCCTGCGCGCGGGCGGCGCGGAGGTCTGGCTGGCCGCCTCCAACCCGCTGTCCACCCAGGACGACACCGCCGCGGCCCTGGTCGCCGAGTACGGAGTGGCCGTGCACGCGTGGGCGGGCATGGACCAGGCCGCCTACGACCGCAACCTGGTCACCGTCCTGGAGGCCCGCCCCGATGTGCTGCTCGACGACGGCTGCGACCTGGTGAACACGGTCCACTCGCTGCGCCCCGACCTCATGGACGGGGTGCTGGGCGGCTGCGAGCAGACCACCACCGGGGTGATCCGACTGCGGCGGATGAGCGCGGCGGGCGAGCTGCGACTGCCGATGGTCGCGGTCAACGACACCGCCACCAAGCGCATGTTCGACAACCGGTACGGGACCGGACAGTCGACGATAGACGGCATTCTGCGCGCCACCAACGCGATGCTCGCCGGGCGCACGATCGTCGTGGCCGGGTTCGGCTACTGCGGCCGCGGCCTGGCCGAGCGCGCCCGGGGGATGGGCGCACGCGTGGTCGTCACCGAGGTGGACCCCGTCAAGGCCCTGGACGCGGTCATGCAGGGCTACACGGTCACGACCATGGACGAGGCGGCGCCGCTCGGGGACGTGTTCGTCACCGTGACCGGCAACCGGGACGTCGTCCGGGCCGAGCACCTGGAACGGATGCGGGACGGCGCGATCCTGGCCAATTCGGGCCACTTCGATCTGGAGATCGACCTCGTCGCGCTGGACCGGATGGCGGTCGAGGTCAACCGCGGGGTGCGCGAGCAGGCGGACGAGTACGTGTTCGCCGACGGGCGCCGGGTCCTGCTGCTCTCCGAGGGGCGGCTGGTCAACCTGGGCGCGGCGGAGGGACACCCGGCCGCGGTGATGGACATGTCCTTCGCCGTGCAGGCCCTGACCACCGAGTGGCTCGCCCGGCACCACGCCGAGTTGGAACCGGGCGTGGTCGAGGTGCCGGAGGAGACCGACACCGAGGTGGCCCGCCTCGGACTGGCGGCGCTCGGAGTGCGGATCGACGCCCTCACCCCCGACCAGGACGCGTACCTGCGCTCGTGGCACCCCTGAGGGAGGTCAGGAACGGCCGTACGCGGGTCCCGTGGGGCCGTCGCGCCAGGCGTTCACCGCGTGCCGGCGGCGGCGTTCGGCGAGCACGGCGGCCAGGAAGTGCGGCGGGGCCGTCCCCGGCGGCGGGGGCGGGCTGATCTGGGCGGCCACCGCGTCGGCCAGGCGTACGCCCATCTCGTGGCGGGTGTGCTCGGCCAGCTCCGTGTACCGCACGACGTACTGGCGGGCGGCCGCGGCCGTCTCGGGGGTGAGACGGGACAGTTCGGCTCCGGCGGCCCACTGCGCCAGGTGCGGGGGCATCGCGACGAACTCCTCACGTCGCGCCCGGTGCGCTCCTCGACGACCATCGTGCCCGCGATGAAGTCGCCCACGCGCCGTCCGTCGCGGTTGATCATCGACGTGAACAGGGCGATCACCCCGGTCGCCAGCCAGATCTCCACGAAGCCCGCGAGCGCGCGGGCCAGGGCCTGGCGGAAACGGACGGGGGAGCCGTCGGTGCCGACCACCCGCAGCCCCAGCGCCAGCTTGCCGAGTGATCGGCCTCGGGAGACGGTCTCGAACGCGGTGGGGTATCCGACGATGATGAGGACCATCGCCGCCGTGAAGAAGGCCATCGTGGCGGCCAGGTCGACGCCCGTGCCGATCCAGGTGGCGGCCACGCCCAGGGCGGCCAGGAGGATGAGCTGGAGGATGACGTCCAGAGCGATGGCCGCGGCCCTGGTGGCGAAGCCCGCCGGGCGCAGATCGAGGACCACCGCGTCGCCCGTGACCAGCGGAGCCGTGCCGTACACGTCCTCGCGGGCCTCGCCGCCGGAGTGGTTCACCCGCTCACGCTCCCTCGAAGTCCGTACCGTACCCTCCGACACTACCGCCACCTGCGCTTCCGGGAGTCAGCGGGCGGGGCACGGAACGGGCACGACGACCCAGTAGGGTCTCACACGTGGATATCGACGTGTTCGCGGCGGCGCACGCCAAGGAGTGGGATCGCCTGGATCGCCTGGTGGGCAGGCGCCGACGGCTGTCCGGCGAGGAGATCGACGAGTTGGTCGAGCTCTACCAGAGGGTGTCCACGCACCTGTCGGTGGTGCGCTCCTCGGGGCAGGACCCGGCGCTGGTGGGACGGCTCTCGGCGCTGGTGGCGCGCGCGCGTTCGGCGGTGACCGGGGCGCACTCCTCGGCCTGGCGGGACGTCGCGGGGTTCTTCACGCGGGTGTTTCCGGCCGTGCTGTACCGGTTGCGGTGGTGGTGGCTCGCGGTGACCCTGGGCATGGTGCTGGTGTCCACGGCGACGGCCGCGTGGCTCGTGAACACCCCGGAGGCGCTGTACGCGCTCGGTTCGCCGGAGGACATGGCGCGGTACGTCGAGCACGACTTCGCCAACTACTACGTGGAGAACCCGGCGGGTTCGTTCGCCGCCCGCGTGTGGACGAACAACGCGTGGATCGCGGCGGTGGCGATCATCTCCGGGGCGTTCCTCGGGCTGCCGACCCTGTACGTGCTGGCGACCAACGGGGTGGCGTTGGGCCAGGTGGCGGCGATGATGATCGCCAACGACCGGGCGGGCGTGTTCTTCGGGCTGATCCTGCCGCACGGGCTGCTGGAGCTGACGGCGGTGTTCGTGGCGGGCGGCGTGGGCCTCAAGCTCGGGTGGACGATCATCTCCCCGGGCGACCGGACACGGCTGCGGGCGCTGGGCGAGGAGGGCCGGGCCGCCGTCGCGGTGGCGCTGGGGCTCGTGGTGGTGCTGTTCATCTCCGGGCTCATCGAGGGCTTCGTGACCGGGTGGGTCGACGCGGTGTGGCTGCGGATCGGGATCGGCGCGGTCGCGGAGGCGCTGTTCTTCGTGTACGTGTACACGCTCGGCAGGTGGGCGTACCACGAGGGCGAGACCGGGGACCTGGAGAACGCGCCGGCGGCCGTGCCGGTCGCCTGAAACCGCGGCGGCGCGGGGGTTCCTGTGGCAGCATCGGCCCCATGGACGAACAGACCCCCCGTTGGTTCAAGAGCAGCCACAGCGACGCGGCCGACGGCGGGTGTGTGGAGGCGGCGCTGTCGGAGCGGCACTGGGCCAAGAGCTCCCATAGCGACGCCTGCGCGCACTGTGTGGAGGTCGCTTTCTCAGGACCTACCGTCATGCTGGTGCGCGACACCCGGAACCGCGCTGGCGCGGTGCTGGGCGTAGGAGCATCGGATTGGGTGCGGCTCGTCCGCCTGATCTCCGGCGAGGTGTAGTGGTTCAGGCTCCCCTGAGCTGCCGCACGGTCTTCTCCCGCCACTCGCGTGCCTGTTCGGTGAGGCGGTGGTCCTCACCGAGCACGGCCGCTCGGTTCAGAGCCACGTGGTGGAAACTCCGCATCGCGGAGGCGTGATCTCCGCGCTCGTAGGCGACCAAGGCCAGGTGGAAATCGACGGCCAGTGTGTCCGGATGTTCCTCACCCAGGTCACGTATACGCACCTCGCGGATGCTGCGGAGGCTCGCCTCGGCGGCGTCGAAGTTGCCCCGACGCCGTTGCACGTGCGCCAGGTTGCCCAGAGCGAACAGGGCGTTCGAGCTTTCCTCCGCGCCGAGGCTGACGTGGATCTTCCACACGGCGCGCAGCCCTTCCTCGGCGGCGTCGAGGTCGTCCCGCAGGTACGCCATGAGTGCGACTTGGTGGCGGCTGCTCAGGGTGTCGGTGTGGTGGGGGCCCAAGGCAACCGCGCGGTCGTCGGTGACGGCACGGTACATGTCCTCGGCGCTCTCGAACTGGTCCTGGGCCCGGACGGCGTCAGCCAACGTGTGCCGTGCGGCCAGGGTCTCCGGGTGTGCGTCGCCCAGCGACGCCCGGGCGTTGGTGACGAGCTCCCGGAGGTGTCGCTCAGCGTCTTCCGGGTTTCCTGCGAGTGTCATGGCACGGTAGGACTTCGTCATCCTCCTGATCTCCACGGATCCGACCAAGCCCGTGGCGCGACTGCCGGTTCTCCCGACTTCCGCGTAGGCGACCGCCTCCAGAGCGGGGTCTCGGCCACGTCTCCCATCCAGCAATGACTCGGCCACGTCGAGGAGGTGGGCCTCCTTGTCACCAAACCCGGCGCGGACGCTCTCGGACACGAGCGGATGGAGGCTGAGGACCGTTTCTTCCCGCTTGCTGGTCGCGGAGACGAGGCCGTGGATGATGAGGGCGTTGATCGCCCGTGCCATGGCGGTCTCATCCATGCCCTCGAACAGCCCATCTGCCAATTCGGAGACGGGGAGTCTGCGGAGGGGAACATCGAGGGCCTCGGTTCCCAGTACCGCGAGCAGACGCAGCAGACGGGGCGCGTACGCGTCCTTCTCCGCGAGCAACCGAAGGGACAGATCCCAAACCCCCGACAGCAGCCTGCGGTCCGTGTCGCCACCCGTGACCAGCGGGGCTGCCAGCTGGTCCAGCTTGCCGAGGTTCTGGTCGAGTCGGTCCAACAGTGCGTGTGCGTTGGGGAACAGCACCCTGTGCGTGGCCAGGATGCGGCCGGCGAGAGAGACAGCCAGAGGCACGCGACCGAGGCGTTCGGCCAAAATGTCGGCTCCGGGCAGGTCGGGCATTCCCGCGTGATCGGTGAGCGCCGCGGTGGCGGAAAGGGCATCCAGCTCACTGATGCGGTGGACCTTCGCCGGGGCCCACAACACGGGGTCGTCGACCCGACTCGTCACCAGGACGAACCCACCGGGACTGGCGCGCATCCAGCCCAGCTGGTCGCCCACGCGATTGTCGGGGTCCAGTTCTTCCGGCCGATCCGCGTTGTCGATGACCAGCAGCCACGGCCTGGGCGCTTTGTCGAGGTGCCGCCAAACCCATCGTGCCGCCTGATGCCGGGCTGGCCGTACCCGCTCGGCCTCTTCCCGCGAACCCCCCAACTCGACGGCGACTTCCACCATGCTGGCCGCGACATTGCCTGGTCGCACCCAGAACACCGTCCACCGGTCGGAACGCGCGCGCTCGGCGAGTGCGGCGGCCACCGTGGTCTTCCCGAACCCGCCCGGACCTGTCAAGACATGTGGCACGGGCGCACCGGCCGTCATCGCCTCACCGAGCGTGCCCAGCAGATCATCGCGCCCGCGTACGGCGGTCGCGAGTCGGGGAGGGTCCAGGGACACGTCCGCCAAGGGCGCGGGCAGCGCGGTCGGCACGTTGATCGTCACACCGCCGTGGATGTCCCTTGCCTGGACCATCTGACCGTACACGGCTCCGTGGGAGGAGTTCTCGTGGGCGTTGGGGGGAGAAGCCATGCCCCCATACTGCCTGCGATGCCGCCTGGGAGGATGGTCGATCTGATGCTTATGTGCCGTATGTCCAGATATTGACCATTGGCACTTTTATGAACCGGTATCTGGGGTTAGGTCCGCTCCGGATCGCCTGAGCACGGAGGTGTGTCAATGGACAGTGGAACGGACGACACCGGACGTCGGTGGCGCAAGTCGTCGTGCAGCAGTGAGGAGACCGCCAACTGCGTGGAGATCGCCGAGGCCCGTGGCCGCGTTGATGTCCGGGACTCGCGGAACATCGGTCTCGGCCTCCTCTGCTTCCCCGAGCGCGAGTGGCGCGCTTTCCTGGGGTCGGCTGCGGGGCGTTGAGCTGAACGTCGCTCATCGGTGTACCGGGCGCTATCTTGCGGTGCTCCACAGCGCGGCCATCGATGACGGAGGAGCCGTACTCAACCGCATGCTGTTGACCGCGCTGGCCGAGCATGCGCAAGTAGTGCAATCGACCGTCGGTGACGTCGGTGCCTACGGGAACGTGGAGGTCGTCGCACTCGCCGGAGATGGACTTCCCCTGGGGGTGGACGATCGCCGAACCGTACTCAAGGACGTGCACGGCGCGGACAACCTGAAGCCATGGGTCTGCCCTCGGATCCCCACTACTTCGACGCGGTGATCGGATCCGGGTGGGCCTCCGGTCGTGAGGCCGTGTTGCTGCGAGACGTCCTCTACCCTTCGGCGATCGCCGTCAACGCTTTGCGCATGGACGCGACCGGTCTGGGCAAGGTGCTGGGTCAACAAGCACTGGGCAGCGTTGTGACGGGCATTCACAGGCGAGTCCTCAGCAGGTCCGACCTGGTGCTTGCCGTGGGCCCCGAGCTGGCGTGTGACGCCCGCAAGCTGATCCTGGAGGCGCGCTCCGGAGCTGATCCGCTCATCCACGAACCGATCCCGGGCGTCACCGTCGCGTCTTCGGCACCCGGTTTCGCCTGGAGCGGTGGGAAGTTCGACCTCCTCATGCTCTGCCGGGCCGAGGACCGGAACAAGGGCGTGCTCGACGTGGCGCTGGCGGTCCGGGACCTCCGCTCTCGCGGCCCCAACGGACGTCTGACCACCGTGTTCCGGCACGACCGCCGCCCCTACAACCGACCCTGGGCCTTGAGGTTGATGTAGGCGTCTGCGAGCGCCGGGGCGATGTGCTCCGGGTCGGCGTCCACGACCTCCACCCCCATCCTGCGCAGCTCCGCTGTGACCCGCCGCCGCTCGCTCAGCGTCCGCTCCGCCGCGGCCGCCCGGTACAGCGCGTCCGCGCTCGCGCGCTCGGCCGCCATCGCGCCCACCGCCGGATCGGCGACCGCCGCGACCATCACCATGTGCCGCGAGGTCAGCGCGGGCAGCTTCGGCAGCAGCCCCTCCTCCAGCGCCGCCGCGTTGAGGTCGGTCAGCAGCACCACCAGGCGCCGCGCCCTCCCCTGCGTCCCCAGGACGGTCGACACCATCCCCGCCGGGTCCGACTCCACCAGCTCCGCCTCCAGCGGGGCCATGGCCTCCACGATCCGGCTCACCTGGCTGCCCTTGCCCGACGCGCGCACCTGCGCCCGCGTCCGCCGGTCGTAGGCCAGGAAGTCCACCCGGTCGCCCGCCTTGCCCGCCAGCGCCGCGAGCAGCAGCGCCGCGTCCATCGAGTGGTCCAGCCTGGGGGTGTCGCCGACCCGACCCGCCGACGTGCGCCCGGTGTCGAGCACGATGAGGATCCGGCGGTCGCGCTCCGGCCGCCACGTCCGCACCACCACGCCGTCGCCCCGCGCCGTCGCCCGCCAGTCGATCGACCGCACGTCGTCGCCGGGCACGTAGTCGCGCAGCGAGTCGAACTCACTGCCCTGCCCGCGCACCATCGCCGTGTGCTGACCCTCCAGCTCCCGCAGCCGCGACAGCTTTCCGGGCAGGTGGCGGCGGCTGTGGAACGGCGGCAGCGTCCGCACCGTCCACTCCGCCGACAGCGTCCGCTGGCGCCCCGCCAGCCCCATCGGTCCGATGCTGCGCACCGTCACCCCGGCCGCCCGCGCGTCGCCGCGGCGGGTCGGTGTCAGCGTCGTGGTGATCCGGCGCCGCTCGCCCGCCGGCACCTGCACCGGAACCCTCGGGCCCGCGTCCGCGCTCGGCGGCCAGGCGTCGCGCACCCACCCCCGCAGCGGGCGCCGGGTCGGATTGGCCAGGGTCAGGTGCAACGTCGCCGAGTCGCCCAGGCGCAGCGTGACGTCCCCCTCCCGGGCCAGGCGCAGCGCCCTCGGGCTCGCGGCCAACAGCACGTCCGCCGCGACCAGCACGACCAGGACGCCCAGCGCGACCACGCTCGCCCACGCGCCCACGGCCCCCGAGATCGCCACGGCGGCCACCGCGAGGAACCCGGCGAGGACCGCCCGCCCGGTGACCGCCATCAGCGGGGCACCGGGACGGAGGCGAGCACACCGTCCAGGATTCCGTCGGTCGTCGCGCCCTCCAGCTCGGCCTCCGGACGCAGCGAGACGCGGTGCCGCAGCGTCCCCTTGGCCAGTGCCTTCACGTCGTCCGGCGTCACGTAGTCGCGACCGGTCAGCCACGCCCACGCCCGGCTGGTCCGCAGCAGCGCCGTCGCGCCGCGCGGGGAGGCGCCCAGTTGGAGCGAGGGCGACTGGCGGGTCGCCCGGCACAGGTCCACGACGTAGCCCAGCACCTCGGGCGCCACGCGGACCCCCTCCACGGCGAGCCGGGCGGCCCGCAGTTCGGCGGCCCCGGCCACGGGGGTCACCCCGGCGGCGGCCAGGTCGCCCGGGTCGAACCCGGCGGCGTGGCGGCCCAGCATCTCGACCTCGGCCGCGCGCTCGGGCAGCGGGACGGTCACCTTCAGCAGGAACCGGTCCAGCTGGGCCTCGGGCAGCGGGTAGGTGCCCTCGTACTCGACCGGGTTCTGCGTCGCTGCGACCATGAACGGGTCCGGCAGCGCCACCGGGCTGCCCTCGACCGTCACCTGTCGCTCCTCCATGGCCTCCAGCAGGGAGGCCTGCGTCTTGGGCGGGGTCCGGTTGATCTCGTCGGCCAGCAGCAGATGGGTGAAGACCGGGCCCTTGAGGAACTCGAACTTCGCGGTGTGCTGGTCGTAGACGAGTGAACCCGTCACGTCCCCGGGCATCAGGTCCGGGGTGAACTGCACCCGCTTGTGGTCCAGCGACAGAGCCGCCGACACGGTGCGCACCAACAGCGTCTTGGCGACGCCCGGCACACCCTCCATCAACACGTGGCCGCGGCACAGCAGTGCCACGACCAGCCCGGTCACCGTCTCGTCCTGGCCCACGACCGCCTTGCCGACCTCATGGCGCAGGGCGGTCAACGCCGCCCGCGCCTCGTCGGCGGAGGGCAGTGCCTCGGGTGTGAAGGCGCTCACGTGCCGTCTACCTCTCTCGATACCTCGGTGGTCAGTCGCGGGTCCCGGGCCGCCGGGGTCACCGCAGTCTCCTGGAGCACTCGTCCAGCCCGTCGGCGAGCCGGACCAGGGACCGGTCGTCGGCGGTGAACGGGTCGGACCGGTCGCCGTAGACCAGGGTCCGCAGCCGCGCGTGGTCGTCGCCGGTCCGCTCGGCCACGGCGGCCACGACGGCCTCGGGGGTGGCGTCCGGGGCGAGTCCGAGCTTGGGCGCCGTCTGTTCACGGAACCCCCGCCGCAGCGCGTCGGCGGCCCGGTCCCGCGCCCGGCGGGACTGGTACAGCCCGGCATGGCCCTCGGTGGTCTCCGACGCGCGCACCGCGACCGGCAGTGCCTCGGGCACGAGCGCGCCCATCCGGCGCCCGCGCCACAGCGCGAGTAGTCCCAGTGCCGCCACGAGCGGCAGCACGGACCACCTCAGCCCCGCCGGAAGCAGGTCCCACATCGAGGAGCCGCCGCCCACCTGGGCCGGGTCGGGGCGCAGCCACACGACCTGGTCCGCCCCCAACAGGTTGAGCGCCAGCGCCGCGTTGCCGCGCGCGGAGAGCGCCGCGTTCGTCAGCGGGTGGCCCGTGCCGAGGACGGTGGTCGTCGACCCGTCCCCGGTGACTTGGACCAGCGCGTCCCCCGTCGCGGACGGGTAGCAGCCCACGGCCGCGGAGTCCGGGGCGGCGGTGTACAACTCTCCGCCGACCCCGGCCTCGCCAGCGGCGACGGCGGCGGGCAGGGCGCACTCGGGCGTCAGAGCGTCGCCCGTGTCGATCCGACCCGTGACGTCGAGTCCAGGCGCGAACGCCGACAGCGCGAGCACGGAGGGCTGGACCAGGACCGTGTCGACGTCCAGTTCGGCCAGATCCGTCAGCTCTTCGGGCAGCAGCCGGTGGTCGAGCGAGACGAGCAGGACGGTGTCCTCCCCGGCATCGGCGACGGCTTGCCGGGCCTCGGCCGACGACCGCGCGACGTCGACGTCGCCGTCCTGCTCCAACAGTCGGACCAGGGCCCGCGTCCCGTCGGGCGAGACGCTCTCGGGCTCCAGGACGCCCTCCGGGAAGCGCTCGGCTCCGAGCGAGAGCAGGACCGCCACCACGGCGAGCGCGGTGAACAGGACGAGGGGTGCGCGGATCGCGCGCCAGGTGCGGGCGATGGGGCCGCCGGCCGGCTCGAAGGCCTCCGGAACGGGCGGCGGGGCGGTGGGCGCGGGCGGGGTCACCGGGCCTCCTCCTGGGCCGCCACCGGGCGGGCGGACTCCAGCCGTAGGTCCAGTTCGCGCAGGATTCGGGCGGACTCGGCGGTGGCCGGACGGTCGCCGTAGGCCACGTCGTTGAAGATCCGGGCGCCCTCGGACAGGCCGCCCGCCTCGCCCGGCAGCACGACCGAGGCCTCCTGGGCCAGTTCGGTGGCGGTGCGCCCGAGGCGGGGCGTGAGCACGGCGCGCTCCTCCAGCGCGACGCTGATGGCGCGCAACCGCTCGGTGACGGCCGCGGCGTACTCCTCGGCGGCCTCGTGCCGCTCGGCGGCGGCCCGGTGGTCGGCCACGGACAGCGGAGCCTCCGCGTGGACGGCCGCGCCGCGGCGGCGGCCCGACGACGGACGGAGGTAGACGACCAACCACACCAGCAGGACCGCGAGCACCGCCAGGAGGGGGCCGAGCACGGCCCAGCCGCCGACGACACCGGAGCCGGCCTCGATCAGCCCGGCGAGGAGGTCGAAGACCCACTCGCGGATCCGGTCGAGGAGTGAGGGCGTCCGTTCGCCGTAGAGGGGGTCGGACAGCTCCTCGACCGCGCGTCTGCGACCCTCCTCGCGGGTCACCTCCGCGACGCCCGTCGCAGTCACGCGCGCCACTCCGGAAGGTAGATCTCCGGGCCCGCCTCGCGGCCCGCCCGGGCGACCTCGTGCAGCCGCAGGTCGAGGCCCTCGCGCCGCATGCGCAGGTCGATGTAGAGCAGAGTGGTCACGCCCACGGTGAACGGGGTGGTGATCGCGCTGATGACGACGGTGCCGACGTAGACGATCGCGCCCGAGACGACGGGCATCCACGCCTCCATCGGGAAGGCGATCACCAGCACGACCGCCGTGCCGCTGAACGGCGCGGTGAGTATTCCGCCGATGACCTGGACGAGGAGCGTCGTCAGCAGGATGACGCCGAAGACCCGCCACCAGCTGCCCCTGGTCAGGTTCCAGGACCGGGCCAGGGCGGCGAACACGCCCACCCGTTCCAGGACGACGACCGGCATGGCGAACAGGATGCGCACGGCGATCCACACGAACACCGCGAACGCCGCGAGCCCGGCCGCCACACCGAGGACGAGGATGACGATGCCCAGACCGGCCGGCCCGGAGGCCAGGACGGCGACGCCGACGAGAACGCCGACGACCGTGACCGCGACCGCGGCGAGCGTCAGTCCGAGGAAGATGAAGAGCTGCGTCAGGGCCAGCCGCACAACCGCCCACATCCGGTCGCGGACGGCGGCCCACGCCTGGCCGGGTGTGAGCGTGCGGCCCAGGACGGCGAGTCCGACGACCGCCGTCAGCAGTCCGGTGACCAGGATGATCCCGGCCTGGGACAGGAGCGCCCCGGAGTAGCTGGCCACCAGCGACCAGACCGACACCGGCATCGGGTTGTCGGGATCGATGGAAGTCGGATCGTTGAACGCCTGGTCGACGAAGACCCCGTAGTCGGCCATGGTCCCGCCGAAGCCGATGGCGCTGACGACGCTCGTGACCGCGACGACGATCATCGCCAGGCCCACGGTGGTCCTCGGGTTGTTCCGGATGAGGGCGAACGAGCCGTTGAACAGGTCGCCGACGGTCATCGGGCGCAGTGGCACGACACCGGGCTTGGGCGCGGCCGGACGACCCGTCGCGGGGTGCTGGTACCCGTGGCCCGCGGGCGGATGGGCGTGGCCGGGTGCCGCGTAGCCCGGCGGCGCGTAACCCGGCGCCGCGTAACCCGGTGGCGGGTAACCCGGTGGCGGGTAGGCGGGGGGCGGGTACCCGGGTGCGCCGCCCGCGTGCTCGTACCCGGACGCGTTTCGGGCTGCCCGTATCCGGGAGCCGTTCCGGGTGGCGCGAACCGGGGCGCCGCGTACCCCCGGGCGGGTTCGGGGCCCGGCGCCGGGGCGGCCCCGCCCTTCGCGCCCGACGCCGGACCCCGTCCGGGGGCGGACCAGCCGCCGTCCGACTCGGGGGTTCCGGAAGCGGAGGGACGTCGGGGCTCCGAACCTTCCGGGGCGGTTCCCGGAGAGTCGCGGTGGTCGTCCTCCTGGCTCATCTGGCCCAGCCCTCCGTGACTTTCGGCTACGCTGCGTGAACGAAATCCCTGGTGGATCGCGCTTCCTCCCCAACCTACCGGCCAGTCGCACCGCACTTAGGCGGCACCGTGGCCGTGACCCACGCAACCTAGGCACTTCATTCCTTTTGTATGCTTTCTGTTATCAACCGGTTCAACGGTGACCGCTCCCGGTGCAGCTCAACCGGGTCGCCGCCGCCGGTGGCCGAAACCGGCCCGCAGGGCCAGATAACGTCGACAGCTCTTCCAACGTGGTCCGAAGGTGGCAAAGTTGGGGGACGACTGCGGTTCCCCGCGCACAGGGGAACCCGGGCACCGCCCACATCCGACGCTCAAGATGTTCCAGGAGAGAGGAGTAGGCGCCGCGAGGTTCCGCCCGCCAGGGGCGCCCGCGCCCGGCGCCGGACGCACCTATGAAGGGACGTGTACTGGTCGTCGACGACGACCTCGCCCTCGCCGAGATGCTCGGCATCGTGCTGCGGGGAGAGGGCTTCGAGCCGTCGTTCGTCCACGACGGGGACAAGGCCCTGGAGGCCTTCCGCGAGACCAAACCCGACCTGGTGCTCCTTGACCTGATGCTGCCCGGCGCCGACGGCATCGACGTCTGCCGTCAGATCCGCGCCGAGTCCGGCGTCCCGATCGTGATGCTCACCGCCAAGAGCGACACCATCGACGTCGTCCTCGGCCTGGAGTCCGGCGCTGACGACTACATCGTCAAGCCCTTCAAGCCCAAGGAGCTGGTGGCCCGCGTGCGCGTGCGTCTGCGCCGCACCGAGGAACCCGCTCCCGAGGTCCTCCAGATCGGGGACATCACCATCGACGTCGCCGGGCACGCCGTGCGCCGCGACGGGGAGCAGATCAGCCTGACCCCGCTGGAGTTCGACCTGCTGGTCGCCCTGGCCCGCAAGCCGCGCCAGGTGTTCACCCGCGAGGTCCTGCTCGAACAGGTCTGGGGGTACCGCCACGCCGCCGACACCCGTCTGGTCAACGTCCACGTGCAGCGGCTGCGGGCCAAGATCGAGAAGGACCCCGAGCACCCCGAGGTCGTCGTGACCGTCCGCGGTGTCGGTTACAAGGCCGGTACCGCCTGATCCGCGCCCACCCGCACATGACGCCAGCCGTACCCGAGGACGACCGGGGGGCCGACCCCGGGGAGGGCCGGGCCGCCCCGGCCACGGGAACGCCCGCGGGCGAGTCAGGCGATCCGGGAAGCAGCCTGACCAGGACCTACGCCTTCGCCCAGCGGGCCGCCCGAGCGTTGGTGCGCGGTGTTCAGACCAACTGGCGCCGCTCCCTGCACCTGCGGGTGATCTCCACGACCCTGGTGCTGTCCCTCGTCGTGATGGTGGGGTTGGGCTACGTCCTGGTCAGCCAGGTGCGCGGCGGCCTCCTGGAGGCCAAGATCTCCACCGCCGTCAACGACCACCGGGCGGGGCTCAACCTCGCGCTCACCGAACTCCGGGAGAACGAGGTCGGGGACCGCAACCGGCTCCTGTACAACATCACGAGCGAACTGCACAGCCGCAGTGGGGACACCGGGCTGTACGGTGTCGTGATCCGACCGTCGGTCAACGGTGAGAACGGGTGGGCGACCGACGAGAACAGCTCCCCCCAGCGGCTGGAGGAGAGCGTCCCCGAGCGGCTCGTCAACGAGGTCCGGCGGTCCGAGTCCACCGAGCAGCAGTACCACACGTACACGAGCATCGAACGGGACGGAACCACCGAGCCCGCCCTCGTGGTCGGCGCCCAGCTGACCTACGCCTACGAGCTCTACTACGTCTTCCCGCTCCAGCACGAGCAGGAGATCCTCGACCTGGTCCAACGCACCGTCGCGCTCGTCGGCGGGCTGTTGGTGGTGCTCCTGGGCCTGATCGCCTTCGTCATCACCCGCCAGGTGGTCAGCCCGGTCCGGTCCGCGGCGCGCTCGGCTGAGCGGCTCGCCGCGGGCGACCTCGCCGAACGCATGACCGTGCAGGGCGAGGACGATCTCGCACGGCTGGCGGTCTCGTTCAACGACATGGCGGGCACCCTCCAGGAGAAGATCCAGGAGCTGGAGGAGCTGTCCAAGCTCCAGCGCCAGTTCGTCTCCGACGTCTCCCACGAACTGCGCACCCCGCTGACCACCATCAAGATGGCGGGCGACCTGTTGTTCGACGACCGCGAGGAGTTCGAACCCACGCAACGGCGGTCGGTCGAGCTGCTCCAGAGCCAGGTGGAGCGGTTCGAGGAGCTGTTGGGCGACCTGCTGGAGATCAGCCGCCACGACGCGGGCGCGCCACCCTCGGCACCGAGTCGGCGGACATCCGCGACGCCGTGATGAAGGCAGTCGGCGACGCCGAGCAGATCGCCGAGCGCCGTGGGATCAAGGTGGTCCTGCGGCTGCCCGCCGAACCCTGCGTGGCCGAGTTCGACACCCGGCGGATCAACCGGATCCTGCGCAACCTCATCGTCAACGCCATCGAGCACAGCGAGGGCCGTGACGTCGTCGTCGCGGCGGCGGGCGACCGCGACTCGGTGGCGGTGGCCGTCCGCGACTTCGGGGTCGGGCTCAAGGAGGGGGAGGAGCACCTGTGCTTCGACCGCTTCTGGCGGGCCGACCCGGCGCGCGTGCGCACCACCGGCGGCACCGGACTCGGTCTGGCCATCGCCAAGGAGGACGCGCAGCTGCACGGCGGTTGGCTCCAGGCCTGGGGCATGCCGGGGCAGGGATCACAGTTCCGGCTCTCCCTTCCGCGCAGGTCGGGGGCCGAACTGCGCGGCTCCCCGCTTCCCCTGGTTCCTCCGGAGATCGCCCTCGGCCGCAACTTCGCCGCCTACGGGGACAGGGACAACGGGGGCGCGAACGAGCGGTCCGACCGCTCCGACCACGACGACGAGCTCGCCGACCCGGGTGGGGAGGACACGTGAGGGATCGGATCCGACGGGGCGCGGGAGCATCCGCCGCGGCGGCGCTGACGTGCGTGTCGCTCGTGGCCTGCGCCACCGTGCCCGTGACCGGGCCCGTCGTTCCCGGCGACGGCGGGGGCGCCTCGGGGGACAGCGGGGTGTACGTGCGGCTGCTTCCGGCCGGACCGCAGCAGGGCATGGGCCCGGAGGCCCTCGTGCGGGGATTCCTCAGGGACATGGGCAGCTTCGAGGAGGACCACGACGCGGCCCGCAGCTACATGACCGAGGAGACCGGCCAGCAGTGGTCCCCGGGCGACACCGTCCAGGTGTACTCCGACACCGAGACGGTGGACCTCTCGTCGGAGATCAGCGCCGACGGACTGACCGCCAGCGTGCGGATGCGCACCTCCCTGGTGGCCACGATCGACGCGTCCGGCAAATACGTCCCGAGTGAGTCCGGCACCCTCCTGGACCTGCCCTTCACACTGGTCAGGGAGGGCGGCGACCCCGAGGGCGAGTGGCGGGTGAGCGAACTGACCGAGGAGCTGGTCCTGAGCCAGCTCGACGTGGAGCGCACGCACCGACCGTTCAACCTCTACTACTACAACCGCGAGCGGTCCGCCCTGGTGCCGGACCCCGTGTACCTCTCCGTGAGCGCCGACGAGTCGGACCTGGCCGAACGTCTGCTGGACCACCTCGTCGCCGGCCCCACCGACTGGTTGCGCCCGCGGTCGACTCGACCCTGCCGGAGAGCACCACCGTGCGGGTCGACGAGGAGCGCGCCGTGATCCGCATCGACGGAGTGGGCCGGGTGGACGAGTACCGCATGGGCGCCCAGATCGCCTGGACGCTGCGCCAACTGCCCGAGGTGCAGGAGTTCATGCTGGTGGTGAACGACTCCGAGGTCGCCTTCCAGCAGGCGGAGGGGGAGAGCGCCGAGCTTCCCCGACCGGGCAGCGACCACTGGGCCGAGGTGGGCCCCGGCGCTGCCGCGGCCGGGCTGCGCGCCTACTACATGCAGGAGAGGCAGCTGTGGTCGGCGGCCGAACTCGGCGCTGAGGCGTTCTCCGACGCCGAGCGGGTGCCCGGCCCGCTGGGCGCGGGCGACGTGCCGCTGGAGCGCTACGCCGTCTCGATGCGGGAGGGCACCGTCGCGGGTATCACCGTGGGCGGGGGCGAGGTCGTGACCAGTTTCGCCAGCGCGGGCGCGGAGTATCGGGAGGTCCTGTCGGACGGGGTCTTCACCGACCTGTCGTGGGACGTGGACGGCCACCTGTGGGTGGTCGAGGAGACCGAGGGGCCCGCCGGGAGCGACGAGTCCGAGGACGACGGGGGCGACGCGGCGGGCGACTCCGAGGGCGGGAACGCGTCGGAGGGCCTGAGCTCCGACACACCGGCCGAGCCGGGCGCGACGGCCCTGTGGACGCTGCGCGACGGCGACGAGGTGGTCGGGGTCGACATCTCGGAGCTGGACGACCGCGCGGTGGCGGACTTGCGCATCTCCCGGGACGGGGCCCGCGCCGCGGTCGTGACCGAGGTCGACGGCCAGCGGTCGCTGGAGGTGGGCCGGGTGGCGGTGGACGGTGACGGACGGGTGTCCGTCGGGGACTTCGTCACCCTGGCCGGAGAGCTCGCCGACGTCACGGACGTCGCCTGGCGCTCCGGGGACCAGCTGGTCGTGTTGGGCAGTCGCGAGGGCGGCACCCGCCAGGCCTTCCTGGTCGCGCTGGACGGGGGCACGCCCGCCACGAGCGCCGGGGCTCCCCCCTCGGGGATCACGAGCGTGTCGGGCGCTCCGGGGCAGCCGCTGATCGCGGGGTCCGAGGACGGCAACGTGTACCTCTCCAATGACCGCCTGAACTGGCAGAGCGTGGTGGAGGGAGTCTCGCCGAACTACCCCGGCTGACCGGGACGGCCGGGGCGCCGCGGATGCGCGTCGGCGGGAGCTGGGGCCGCCCGGCATGGCGGCCCCGGTCCGCGCTCGCGCGGCCCCGGCGCGGTTCGCGGCGATCAGCGCGACCGGGTTCGCGCTTGAGCGGTCCCGACCGCGGCGCCCGAGGCGGCTGCGCTGTGCGGGTGCGGCGCCCCACGGCCCCGGACGCTCGCGTCGGCCGGCTGGCGACCGCGGCGCGTCCGCGGTGCGGGTCCGGTTGTCCACAGATACAGAACCGCCGCTGGCGGCCCGGCGGGCCGCCAGCGGATCCTGGTCGCGTGAACGATGCGATCCGCCGGACTCGGCGCGTACTGGAGCGCCTGTTCTCGGTGCTGCTGGACCTGCTCCTGCCCCAACCCTGCGCGGCTTGCTCGGTCGCTCCCGGACCGCTGTGCGGTGACTGCCTGAGGCTCCTGGAACGGCGGCCCCGGCAGTGCGCCCCGCGGCCGGGATGCCCTCCCGTCTGGGCGGCGGGACCCTACTCCGGGGTCGACCGCCGGGTCCTGCTCGCCTTCAAGGAGGGCGGTGCCGACGCACTGGCCGCTCCGCTCGGCGCTCGTCTGGCCGCGGTGTACGCGGTGACCGGGTGGTCCGGACCGGACACCCTGCTCGTGCCGGTGCCCGGGCGGGGGCCGCCGTGGCGTCGCTCCCGTCCGGTCGACCGACTGGCGGCGGTGTGCCTGGAGCGTTCCGCCGGAGCGGGACGCGTGGCTCGGCTCCTTCGGTACCGGCGGCGGGCCAGACCACAGGTCGGGCTGGGCCGCGACGAACGACTGACCAACCGGCGCGGAGCCTTCGTGGCGGATCCCGGTGCGGTGGGCGGTCCCGTGCGGTCGGGTCTTCGGGCGGTGGTGGTGGACGACGTGCTGACCACCGGGGCGACGGTCGCCGAGGCCGCACGCGCGCTGCGTGACGCGGGTGTTCCGGTGGTGGGCGCCGTGGTGCTGGCCGAGCGCGGCTGGTGGGACGGCGGTTCGCCCGGAGCCGGGCCGTGAGGGCGAGCTCCGGCTGCGAAGGTTTTACGAACCTCTCGTGAACGGGTGAAAAGCCTGCCTGTGCAGGGATTTGTGGTGTGGGGTGAGGGGAGGGGGAGACCCCGGCTACCTGACAGACGCGCTGGGACAGGTTACGGTCCAGGTATGGCACCCGTCCGGGTCCGTGGTTGCGCCGGAATGACCGAGCTCCTGGGGAAACCGGGGAGCGGTTCCGGCAAGCCGATGCCAGGCGCAGGCGAAACGGCCCACGTAAGGCGACTTTTCGTCGACCGATCACGGTGCGCCTTAGAGGTAAGCCCTGCCCCGCGGAGGGTCCCGATGTCCCTCATGACAGGGAGAAGAGCAGTAGTCGCGGACAAGAGCGGCGACACTCTCAGCAGGCGGATGTGGGGACGAAGACCAGGTCGGCCGGACGGGTGGCATGCTCACGCGCGGGGGTTCACCGTCGAGGGTGAACCCCGCGGGAGCACGTCCTTTCAGTCATACCCGGTTCCTCGCCGCCGGGGGACGTGCGCCACGCGCTCGCCCCATTCCCCTCCGGACCGTCGGCCCCCTCGCAGGCATGATCACGTTCGGTATCCGGCATATGTCCAAACCCCTTACCCAGGGGGCGCGATTCACATGCTGATGCGCGTGAGTACGGTGCCTGTGATGGGTATACGCACATCCAACCGAGCCGTGGCCCCGGCAGGGGGGCCACCAGCGGAAGGGGGCTAGCGCGACACCCTTCCGCCCCCCACGGCGGGAGGGAGCATAGCCAGCCTGGCCGTCGCCTTCACGGCGGCCACGCGATGAAGGGGGTCCTATGGACATCATCGTCAAAGGTCGACGCACCGGTGTGAGCGAGAGGTTCCGACAGCACGTCGAGGACAAGCTCGAACGGCTCTCCAAGTGGGAGCGCAAGGGCATGAGCGTCGACGTGGAGGTGTCCGCGGAGCGCAACCCCAAGCTCGCCGACGTCCGCGAGCGGGTTGAACTGACCATCCACTCCAACGGTCCGGTCATCCGCAGCGAGGCCGCGGCCGCGGACCGGCACGGGGCTCTCGACCTCGCCATCGACAAGATCGAGGCCCGACTCCGCAAGGCGGCGGACCGACGCAAGGTCCACCGCGGGAACCACGCCCCGGTGTCCGTCGCGGCCGCGACCGCGAACCTCGCCGGGAACCTCGTCACCGAGACCACCACCGCGGAACAGGCGCCCCCCGTCCAGCGCCGCGGGGAGGAGGAGTTCGGAGGAACGGCGGTCAGCGAGCGGTTCTCCGAGGACATCGTCGAACTCGACACCCAGGGGGGCACTCCCGTCATCGTTCGGGAGAAGTTCCACCGGGCCAAGCCGATGAGCATCGACCAGGCGCTGATGGAAATGGAACTCGTCGGACACGACTTCTACCTCTTCCACGACGAGGTGAAGGACGCTCCGAGCGTCGTCTACCGCCGTAGGGGCTTCAACTACGGAGTCCTGCGGCTCGTGGACTGAGCTCGCCGAGGATCGGGGATCGGCCGCTGGCCGGTGTCCCGAATGGGGAAGGCGCCCGCCCGCGTCCCGCCCGTACGAGGGCGTCCCCGCTTTCCCGGCCCCGTCTCGGGGCCGCCCCCCGCGTTCCACGCACGGACCCGCCCCGAGCCCGGGGCGGGTCCGCCCGCGTCATGACCGGGGCCCGTGCGCCGACCGGTCCGTTCCCACCGCCGCGCCCCGGCGTCCCGGTCGGTCCGCCGCACGGGGCGGGCCGTGCGCGAGAGCCCGCACGGTTTGGCGGGGGCGGTCAGCCGAGTCGGCGGGCCCGCTCCTGCTTGATCTGGTGCAGCGGGGTGGCGTGCGGTTCCTCGGACTCGTACCTGGGCGGGTCGAGCACCACGTCCGCCAGGATGTCGCACATGACGGCCACCACGAGCGCGGCAGCCATCAGGAGACCGCCCACGATCAGCATCCACGCCGTCCACCCGAGCACCACGGCCAGCCCGCACATCGTGAACCCGACGAAGGCCAGACCGACCGCGACCCAGGACGCCGCGCTCCCACGGTGGTGGGCGGTCGGCGCGAGGTTGCCCCCCTGCCGCTGGAACCCCCGAATGCGCCCGAAGCCCTCGTCGTCCGTCGGCCGGCGCCGTTCCCACCACGAACCGGGATCGTTGTCCACCACGGGCTTGTCGGCCTTCGCCCCGGGCTGGAAGAGCGCGCCCTCGATGAACTCGAACGGGGTGCGCGGGGCCGGGGCCCCCTCGGTCGTCCGCGCCCCCTGCTTCCTTCGGCTCGCTCGCATCGCCGTCCCCCTCCCGCACGCGTCGCGCCCGACGGCGCCCCAGACACGGGTCGTCGGCGCGACCTCATATGAATCCACTACCCACTGGGGCGCCGGGGCCGCACAAACACCGCGAAAAGGCGGGGAACATCCGAACCCGTTCCACACGTTCGTAGGAGGGTAGGAAAAGGGACGGACTGGGTTGGCTTCTTTCGGTATCCGGCCGCGTCCGGAGTGTAGCCGCTTCGACGTTGCCGGGCCCGCGGCCATGGTCCTCTAGGATGGAGCCCCGAGGGCCCAGAACCCCCGGCGGCCACCGCGGTCGCTGGAGCGGGCGGTCCGCGGGCCCAGGTCTGACGCTCCACGTCCGTGGAGCCAACCGCGATCTGCGAGGAGCGCATAGGAAGTGCCAGGGATACTCAGTAAGCTCCTGCGCGCGGGTGAGGGAAAGATCCTGCGCCGGCTCACCAAGCTCAAGGACCAGGTCAACTCCCTTGAGGAGGACTACGTCGACCTGACGGACGAGGAGCTTCGGGACCTCACCAAGGAGTACAAGGAGAGGTACGAGGACGGCGAGTCGCTCGACGACCTCCTTCCGGAGGCCTTCGCCACCGTCCGCGAGGCGGCCAAGCGCACCCTCGGCCAGCGACCCTACGACGTCCAGATCATGGGCGGCGCCGCGCTCCACTTCGGCAACATCGCCGAGATGAAGACCGGTGAGGGCAAGACGCTGACCAGCACCCTGGCGGTCTACCTCAACGCCCTCGCGGGCAAGGGCGTCCACGTCATCACGACCAACGACTACCTCGCTCGCCGCGACGCCCAGAACATGGGCCGCATCTACCACTTCCTGGGCCTGGACGTCGGCGTGGTCAGCCCGCAGATGAGCGGGTCCGCCCGCCGCGCGGCCTACCAGGCCGACATCACCTACGGCACGAACAACGAGTTCGGTTTCGACTACCTGCGCGACAACATGGCGCTGTCCCTGGAGGACACGTTCCAGCGCGAGCACTACTTCGCCATCGTCGACGAGGTCGACTCCATCCTCATCGACGAGGCGCGCACGCCGCTCATCATCAGCGGCCCCTCCGAGCAGAACTCCCGCTGGTACGCCGAGTTCGCCAAGATCTCCCCCCGCCTGCGCCGCGACGACGACTACGAGGTCGACGAGAAGAAACGCACGGTCGGCATCACCGAGTCCGGCGTGGCCAAGGTCGAGGACTGGCTGGGCATCGACAACCTCTACGAGGCCGTCAACACCCCGCTGATCAGCTTCCTCAACAACTCGCTCAAGGCCAAGGAGCTGTACCGCAAGGACAAGGAGTACATCGTCAGCGACGGTGAGGTCCTCATCGTGGACGAGTTCACCGGTCGCGTCCTGGCGGGTCGCCGTTACAACGAGGGCATGCACCAGGCCATCGAGGCCAAGGAACGCGTCAAGATCAAGGACGAGAACCAGACCCTGGCCAAGGTCACCCTCCAGAACTACTTCCGCCTCTACGAGAAGCTGTCCGGTATGACCGGCACCGCCCAGACCGAGGCGGCGGAGTTCCACCAGACCTACGGTGTCGGCGTGGTGCCGATCCCCACCAACAAGCCGATGATCCGCGACGACGTCAAGGATGTCGTCTACAACACGAGGACGCCAAGTTCCAGGCGGTGGCCGAGGACATCGCCGAGCGCAACGAGGCCGGACAGCCGGTCCTCGTCGGCACCACCAGCGTCGAGAAGTCCGAACTGCTCTCCCGCATGCTCAAGCGCGAAGGCGTCCCGCACGAGGTCCTCAACGCCAAGAACCACGCCCGTGAGGCCGCGATCATCGCCCGCGCGGGCAAGCTCGGCGCGGTCACTGTCGCCACCAACATGGCCGGTCGCGGTACCGACATCATGCTCGGCGGCAACCCCGACTTCCTCGCCGACGAGGAGCTCCAGAACCGCGGTCTGAGCCCGCTGGAGACCCCGGAGGAGTACGAGGAGGCCTGGCCCGAGGCGCTGGAGAAGGCCAAGAAGGAGTACGAGGAGGAGCACGAGAAGGTCGTCGAGGCGGGCGGTCTGTACGTGCTCGGCACCGAGCGGCACGAGTCCCGGCGCATCGACAACCAGCTGCGCGGCCGTTCCGGCCGTCAGGGCGACCCGGGCATCTCCCGCTTCTACCTCTCCCTCCAGGACGACCTCCTGCGGCTGTTCAACAGCAGCCGCCTGGAGGCCTTCATGAACCAGCTGAACATCCCCGACGACCAGCCGATCGAGTCGGGCATGGTCAGCAAGGCGATCGCGTCCGCCCAGGGCCAGGTCGAGACGCAGAACTTCGAGATCCGCAAGAACGTCCTCAAGTACGACGAGGTCCTCAACCGCCAGCGCAAGGTCATCTACGCCGAGCGCCGCAAGGTGCTGGAGGGCCAGGACCTGCGCGAGCAGGTCGTCGAGATGCTGGAGGACGTGCTGCGCGGCTACGTCACCGCCGAGACCTCCGAGGGCGACCCGAACGACTGGGACCTCGACCGGCTCTGGCGCGCGTTCCGGCAGATCTACCCGGTCACCTTCTCCGTCGACGAGTTCCTCGACGAGAACGGCGACGTGGCCTCACTGACGGCCGAGCTCATCGCCGGCCGGATCGTGGAGGACGCCAAGGAGGCCTACCAGGTCCGCGAGACCGACTTGGGCGAGGAGACCATGCGCGTGGTCGAGCGCCAGGTCATCCTCCAGGTGATGGACCGCAAGTGGCGTGAGCACCTCTACGAGATGGACTACCTCCAGGAGGGCATCGGCCTGCGCGCGATGGCCCAGCGCAACCCGCTGATCGAGTTCCAGCGCGAGGGCTTCGACATGTTCCAGCAGATGCTGGAGGCCATCAAGGAGGAGTCCGTCGGCTACATGTTCAACGTGGAGCCCCAGACCCGTAAGAAGGAGGAGCCGACCCTCACCGCCTCCGCCGCGGCCCAGGCCGCCGCGCGCGTGGGCGGAGCCGAGGGCGCCACGGCCGTCGCGACCGTCGTCGACGAGGATGAGGAGGCGGCCGCGGCCGCGGCCCCCAACAAGGCGGCCGAGCCCGTGGAGGACGTGGTCGTCCCCGGATTCGGCGAGGACCGCCCGGACCGGCTCCAGTACTCCGCTCCGAGCGAGGACGGCGGAGTCGAGCAGCACACCGAGGCCGCCGACGAGTACGCCGCACGGCCCGCAACTCGCCCTGCCCCTGCGGCTCGGGCAAGAAGTTCAAGAAGTGCCACGGCGCCCCGGCCGCCACGTAGCCGAGGCCGGTAGCCGCTGAACGCGTGTGGGCGCGACTCGCGCCCACACGCGTTCCGTCGTTCTGGGAGCCCGTTCCCGCCCGCGACCGGCGATCGGCCCCCACGGGAAACGGCGCGCCTACAGTTCGACCGGAGCCGATCCGAAGGCGACCGAGAAGCGATCGCACCAGATGACCACGCTCGTCATACCGGAGATGTCCGCGTCGGCCGGAATCTCGTAGTTGGCCGACCCGTGGGTGCCCCTCAGCTCGCCCAGGGTGACGTAGCGGCCGTCGCGGTACTTGAACCAGTCCCCGCCCGCCTCCTGGTCCGTGATCCAGACGTGGAGGTCGGGACCGTCGCTCGTGGCCAGGTCCTCCAGGCGGACGTGGCGCGACCCGTCGGACAGCTCCAGGACGGCGACCGTGCCGGAGGTGCCGTGCTCCTGGCTCACGAAGTCGCCCTCCGCCAGGACCACCGGCTCCGCCGACTCTTCCTCCGCGGCGGCTGACGCGCCCTCCTCCACGCCGTCGCCGCCCCCGTCGTCGGGCGCTCGGCGCGGCGACCGCGACCGGCGGCGGTTCCTCGACCGTGCGCGTGGTGAACAACCGCCAGGGTTGGAACGCCCACAACCCGGCCGCGACCAGGACCAGCACGAGGCCGGCCACCGGCCACACCACCAGGGGTCGGCGCCACCAGGCCGCCTTCGGAGTCCGCGTGTTCATCGTTTCGCCTTTCCAGAGGGTTGTCCGCACTCTCCATTCGGAGCCGACCGCGGTGAGGAGACCCGGCGTCGCCGCGTTCCTCACCGCCGGACTCCGCCGGGGGCGGATCAGTCGGCGCGGTCGCCCCTCTCCCCGCCCGCGGCTCCGGTTTCCGAGGCTACGGCGTCGGCCCCGGCCGTCGCGTCGTCCTCGGCGGGCTCACGGCCCGGCGTGGGCAGGTTCATCTTCCGGATGAGGAAGGTGAACACGAAGTAGTAGAGGAAGAAGTAGCCGATCCCCAGCGCCAGGATCCACAACAGCCCCGTCGTGTTGGACTTCGTCGCGTTGATGAGCAGGTCGATCGCTCCCGCGGAGAAGCCGAAGCCAAGGTGGGCGTCCAGGGCGTTGAGGACCGCCATCGAGATGCCCGTCAGCACGATGTGCACGGCGAACAGCACGGGCGCGACGAAGATGAACGCGTACTCGATCGGCTCGGTGATGCCCGTGACGAACGCCGTGAGCGCCGCCGCCACCATGAGGCTGCCGATCTCCTTGCGCTGCGACGGGTGCGCGCAACGCCAGATCGCCAACGCCGCGCCCGGCAGACCGAACATCAGCACGGGGAAGAATCCGGACAGGAAGCCGCCGGCCGTGGGGTCGCCGGCCAGGTAGCGGTTGATCTCGCCCAGGAACACGTCGCCCGACTCGGGGTCGGTGTACTCGCCGAACACGAACCACACGACCGAGTTGACGATGTGGTGCAGGCCGAGCGGCAGCAGCAGGCGGTTGACCACGCCGTAGACGCCCGCGCCGACCGAGCCCAGTCCGATGATCCACGTGCCGAAGTCGTTGATCCACCCGCCGACCGTCGGCCAGACCAGACCGAAGACCACGGCGATCAGGGTGGCGACGCCCGCCATGAGGATGGGCACGAAGCGGCGCCCGCCGAAGAAGCCCAGCCAGGTCGGCAGCTTGATCCGGTGGTAGCGCTGCCACAGCAGCGCCGTGACGATGCCGATGACGATGCCGCCCAGCACGTCGCTGGGGTTCTTCACACCCCAGTTGACCACCGCCTCGCCCGCGGCGCCGAAGGTGACGCGCTCGCCGATCTCGCCGCCCTGCTCGAAGAAGAGCAGCTTGGACACCCGGTCGAAGACCAGGTAGCCGACCAGGGCCGCCAGCGCGGTCGACCCGTCCGCGCGTTTGGCGAAGCCGATCGCCACACCGACCGCGAAGAGCAGCGGCATCGCCTGGAACAGCGAGTCGCCCGCGGCGCCGACCACGCCGGAGACGGTCGTCATCCAGCCCATCCCGGGCCAGCTCGCCACACCTTCGGCGCCCAGGAGGTCCGGCTGGCCCAGTCGCAGGAGCAGGGCGGCGGCGGGCAGGACCGCGATCGGCATCATCATGCTGCGGCCGAGGCGTTGCAGGACCGCCAGCGTCGTGGAGGACCGCTTCTCGGGCGCCGTGTTCCGCGCTGACGGTGTGGAGGATATGTCCGGACTCATGGGGGCCTTCCACGGACGTGCGCCCCGTGGGCGCGGGGGAATCAGTCTCCGTGCCGCCGGGGGTCCAGCCTGGAGTGCAGCTGGTAGCGGTCGGCGCGGTAGGTGGACAGCGCCAACTCCACGCACTGCCCCTTCGCGAAGCTCCGGCGCTGCATCACCAGCACCGGGCTGCCGGCGGGCAGGCCGAGCAGGCGGGAGTCCGCGGAGTCGCAGATCCCCGCCTCGATCGTCTGCTCGCCGGAGTCCAGGAGGATGTCGTACTCGTTCTCCAGCACCTCGTACAGGGAGCGCACGGCGAGGTCGTAGTCCTCCAGCCCCGGCACCATCGCCGCCGCGATGTTGGAGCGCTCCACCGCCATGGGCTCGTCGTCGGCGGTGCGCATCCGCTCGATGTGGTGGACCAGCGTGCCGGGCGCGATGTCGAGCATGCGGGCGGTGTGCCCGCTGGCCGGGATGACCTGGCGGATCAGCTCCCGGGCGCGGGCTCGTAGCCGCGGGCGCGCATGTCCTCGCTGAAGGAGGCCAGGACGAGGGACATCTCGATCTTGGGGCGGGCGATGAAGGTGCCCTTGCCCGGGACGCGGTACAGGCGCCCCTCGGACACGAGCAGGTCGATGGTCTGGCGCACGGTCATGCGCGACAGCTGGTAGACGGCGCTCAGTTCGCGCTCGGAGGGGATCATGTCGTCCACGCCCAGACCCGACTCCGTGATCCAGTCCAGGAGCAGGTCGCGGAGCTGACTGTACTTCGGGAGCGGGTTGCTGGGGTCGATCGGCATGGGCGGACGGCCTTCTCGTTCGGCGGGTGGTCGGCGTTCGACTCTAGCGCCACGGGTCCCGGGCAGCCGGTCCGGCGGGACCGCACCGGGAGGATCGGGACGAGACTGGTATAGTCCGGACTAGACCACAGCTGCGTCCGGGTGTCAACACATTCCACACAGGTCGGCCCGATCCCCAGGGAAGGTTGTCCATGCCCGCCACCACGAGCGTCATGCGCTCCGAGATCGCCGAACAGCCCGAGGCCCTGCGCCGCACCTTCGCGGAGCTGCTCCCGCGGCGCCCGGAGATCGAGTCCCTGGGCCGCGCCACCAGACAGGTGCTGTTCCTCGCGCGTGGTTCCTCCGACAACGCCGCGGTCTACGGCGGCTACCTGCTCCAGGCCCACACCGGCCGACTGGCCACCCTGGGATCGCCCTCCATCGCCACCGCCTACGGCGCCAGGGTCGACCTGTCCGGCGTCCTGGCCGTCGCCATCTCCCAGTCGGGCGAGACCGAGGAGATCGTCGAGACCATGCGCTGGGCCGCCGACTGCGGAGCCCGCACCGTCGGCGTCACCAACGGCGCCGACTCCCCGCTCGCCGCCGAGGCCGACGTCGCCCTGGTCACCCAGGCCGGGAACGAGGTCGCGGTGCCCGCCACCAAGACCTACGACACCCAACTCGCCGCCCTCGCGGTCCTCGCCCTGGGACTGGGCGCCAACCTCGACCCGGGCGACCTGGAGCGCGTGGCGGACGGCATCGAGCAGACCCTCGCCGCGCCCACCGACGCCGTCGAGGAGATCGTCGAGCGCATGGTGGCAGTCCAGGGCGCGGTCATCTCCGGCCGCGGCATGGCCTTCTCCACCGCACTGGAGGCCGCGCTCAAGCTCAAGGAGGCCTGCTACCTCCACGCCATGGGACTGTCCTACGCCGACCTGCTGCACGGCCCCATCGCCGTCGTCGACCCGCGCACCCCCGCGTTGCTCGTCGCCGCGCCCTCCGGCCCCACCCTCCAGGGCACGGTCGCCCTGGCCGAACGCGCCCGCTCCGCCGGGGCCCCGGTATTCGGCTTCGGCGGCGGTGACGCCCTCGCCGCCGCCAGCGACCTGTCCGTCCCCGTCCCGGACGTGCCCGAATGGGTCGCGCCGATGAACCTCATCGTCCCGGCGCAGCTGCTCACCGAACACCTCGCCCGCCGCCTCGGCTACGACCCCGACGTCCCGCGCGGCCTCGACAAGGTCACCCAGACCTCATGAGCCCACCACCGGACCAGTCCGGCTCCCGCCGAACCCCTGGTGCGCCGCGAGCCGGGGCCGTAGGCTGTGCTCGCTGTGGGCCGCCGCTCCGCTTCGGCCCGTGTCCGGGCGCTCCGAAGCCAGGCGTCGTCATCCTCCGCTTTCCCGACGCCCGTTCCTCGTCAGCGGCTCGTCGCGTCTGGCGGACCCCCGGCGGCGCCCCAACATCGACGGGGAACCACAGGAGCCCGCGGGAACCCACTCCCGTGAGCGCACACGTCAGGGAGGACTCATGGCGGACAAGGCGGCCGCGATCGTGGCCGGGCTCGGCGGCGCGGGCAACATCGAGGACATCGAGGCCTGCATCACCCGGCTGCGCACCGAGGTCTACGACCCCGGTCTGGTGGACGAGAAGGCGCTCAGAGCCGCGGGCGCGCACGGCGTCCTCGTCTCCGGCGCCGTCGTCCAGGTGGTCGTGGGCCCCGAGGCCGACACGCTCACCGACGACATCCACGACCTGCTCGACTGACCACCCACCCGAGGAAGGCCGCCCCCGCATGTCGGATCACGCACTGCGCGTCCTGTCCCCCGTACCGGGCACGGCCCGCCCCCTGGACTCGGTCCCCGACCCGGTCTTCTCCCGGAGCATGGTCGGCCCCGGCGTCGCCGTCCACCCCGAAACGGGGACGGAGGGCGCGGACGACCCGCAGGAGGCGTGCTCGCCCATCGACGGGACCGTGGTGAAGCTGCACCCCCACGCGTACGTGGTGACGTCCCCCGACGGAGCCCGGAGCGTCCTCGTCCATCTGGGCATCGACACCGTGGAGCTCGCCGGGGAGGGCTTCGCCCTGCTCGTCGACCAGGGCGCCGAGGTCCGCGCGGGCACACCCGTGGTGCGCTGGCGCCCCGGACGTGTGGCCGCCCTGGGCAAGTCCCCGGCCGTGCCGGTCGTCGCCCTGGACGCCGCCCCCGCCGCGCTCGCCGCGCCCGCGGACGGCGCGGTGGGCCACGGAGACCCCCTCTTCACCTGGGGCTGATCCCCGATGGCCGGACGGAGTTCGCCCCCATCCCCGCTCCGTCCGGTGCGGCCAGGGCTTCGCACCCCCGCCGAGCGGGTAGTCTCCGGCGAGCCCACTCGATCGCCGGAGAACGATCCGCCATGAGACTGTCGCACCTGCTGGCCCCGGTCTGCGCGTGCCTGACCCTGATCGCGTCCGCCTGCACCACGGAGGAGGTGGGTTCGTCGCGCCAGGCCGATGAAGCGCGCCCCAGCCCGAGCCCCGCGCCCTTCGAGCCCGTCCTGGCTCCGCGTGTGCTGGAGGAGATGACGCTCGACGACAAGATCGGCCAGCTCCTCGTCCTGACCGCCCAGGGCACCACCGCCGCCGAGAACACCGCCCAGATCGAGGCGTACCGCCCCGGCGGCGTCATCTACTTCGACCGCAACCTGGTCGACGCGCCCCAGATCGCCCAGATGTCCGCCGGGCTCCAGGAGTTGGCCGCCGCACAGGGGGCGGGCACTCCGCTGTTCGTCGGCGTCGACCAGGAACAGGGCATGGTCGCCCGCCTGCCGGTGGGCACACGCTTCCCCGACGCGATGGCGGTCGGGGCCACCGGAGACCCCGCGATGGCCCGGCTGCGCGCCTCGACCACCGCAGCCGAGCTCACCGCGCTCGGAATCAACCTCGACTACGCGCCCGTCGCCGACGTCAACACCAACCCCGACAACCCGGTCATCGCGTCCGCTCCTTCGGCGCCGATCCCGACCTGGTCGCCGAGATGGCCGTCGCTGAGGCCGAGGCCTACGCCGAGGCCGGGGTGGTCCCGGTCGTCAAGCACTTCCCCGGACACGGCGACACCGACGTGGACAGCCACACCGGGCTTCCCGTCATCGACCTGCCGCGCGACCGGTGGGAGGCCGAGCACCTGCCGCCGTTCCGCGCCGCCGTCGAGGCCGGGGTGGACGCCGTCATGACCGCCCACGTCCTGATGCCGGGGCTGGACGCCTCGGACGACCCCCAGCCCGCCACGCTCTCCCCGGCCCTCATCGACGGCGTCCTCCGCGACGAGCTGGGGTTCGACGGCGTCGTCACCACGGACGCGCTCAACATGGAGGGCGTCCGCCAGACCCACTCCGACGGGGAGATCGCCGTCCGCGCCGTCGAGGCCGGGGTCGACCAGCTGCTCATGCCGCCCGACCCCGCCACCGCCGTCGCCGCCCTGCGCGCGGCGGTGGAGGAGGGCCGTCTCACCGAGGAGCGCCTCGACGCGTCCGTACTGCGCGTGCTCGCCCTCAAAGAGAAGCGCGGCATCCTCACCGAGGACCCGCCCGCGCCCGCCGATCCCGAGGCCGCCGAGGCGGCCGTGACCGATCCCGCGCACGGCGAGGCGGCCCAGCGCGTCGCGGACGCGTCGGTGACCCTCGTCCGCGACGAGGACGGGCTCCTGCCCCTGACCGGGGACACCACCGTGAGCGTGCGCGGTGAGGGTGCCGACCGCATCGCCTCCGGCCTGCTCGACGCCGGGCTGAGCGTGGTGGAGACCGGTGCCGACGTCGTGGTCGTCGGCACGGACGGCGCCCGTGCGTCGGCGGCGCAGCGCACGCCGGTCGAGTTCGCGCTCGCGCAGGGGACGCCGGTCATCGTGGTCGCCCAGGGCGGACCCTACGACCTGGAGGCGTTCCCCGAGGTCGGAACGTACCTGGCGGTCTACTCGTCGGTGGACGTGTCCCGCACCGCCGCCGCGCGCGTGATCGCGGGCGAGGCGGAGCCCTCGGGGACCCTTCCCGTGGACATCCCCGGCGCCGGTGTGGAGGCGGGAACGGGACTCGGCTTCTGACCGCCCGGGCGGCCCGGGTGGTTGAAACGTGAGCGAAACGGGAAGAACGCATCCCCGCCCGGCGCTCGGGCCCCTCCGAGGACCGGTCGGACCGCGTCCGCCACACGGATGGAGGGGATTGGATGATGGACAGCGCACGCCGGGGCGTCATCTCTGACTGGGGCGGGGTGCTCACCACGCCGCTGCTCGACGCGATCAGCGCCTGGCTCGACGATGAGCGCATCGACAGCGCCCACTACCGGCGGGTCATGCGGCCCTACTTCGACGACAGCCTGGACGGGAACAACCCGGTCCACGCGCTGGAGCGCGGTGAGATCGACACCGCGACGTTCGAGCGCGACCTGGCCGCCCTGCTCAGGCTGGACGACGGCGGCACGGTGGTCGCCGAGGGCCTCATCCACCGCATGTTCGCCCGCTTCGATCCCGTGCACGAGATGTACGAGACGTTGCGCGCCCTGCGGGGGTCCGGCGTCGGCACCGCCCTGCTGTCCAACTCCTGGGGCAACGGGTACCCCCGAGAGCATTTCGAGACCGCCTTCGACGAGGTCGTCATCTCCGGCGAGGTCGGGATGCGCAAGCCAGAACCCCGCATCTACCTGCACACCTGCCAACTCCTCGGCCTGCGCCCGCGGGACTGCGTGTTCATCGACGACCTGGAGCACAACGTCCGCACCGCCGAGGAACTCGGCATGACCGGTCTCCTGCACACCGACGCGGCCACCACGCGTCGCGAACTGGCCCGCATCCTGTCCGTGGACGTGGGCGCCGACGACTCCAGAGCGGCCTGACCGCGAGGCGTGCGGCGGGGCGGTGGCGCGCCCACCGCCCGTTCCTTGGCACACTCATGGGGACCGCACACCACCCCGGAGAGCCGATGTACGTCTTCCTGCCCAGCACCGTCCCCGCCCTCGCGAAGGTCATCGAGCGGGGGCGGGTGGACGGAGCGCCGCTGACCGCCTTCGCGGCCGACCCCGACTCCGGGACCGACGCGGAGGAGGCCGAGTACGACGCCATGTACGCGGCCGCCGACGAGTCGCTGGCTCTGCTGGCGGCCGATCCCGCCGCCCCCCGCCGCCGCGTGGTGCTGGCCGCGACCATGCCCGACCACGTGGTCGAGCGGGTGGGGACGGCGGGCCCGGGGGTGCTCCGGGTGCGGGTCACCAATCCCGTCCCCTACAAGAAGCTGGCCTCCGCGCACGTGGACGACCCCGGGGCGGCGGAGGACGTCGCCGCGGCGGCGGCCGACCCGGCCTCCGACGCCGCCGCCGAGCACGAACTCATGTGGTTCGCCGTCCAGGAGCTGCGCTACCTCGTCGAGGAACAGGGGTAGGGGCGTTCCCCGGCGCCCCATCGCGGGTTCTTCGGCGAACCCGCCGGTAACCGGGGGTTCGCTCTGGATACTGGCCTTCATGAAGCCGAGGAGGCAGTATGTCTGTCATGAGCATCCGGGACACGGAGACATCCGACCGGCCCCTGACCGTCGACGATCTGGCGCGCATGCCGGACGACGGGCGGCGCTACGAGTTGGTCGACGGGAGGCTTGACGTGTCTCCGGCCCCCGTCTTCGACCACACGTCCGTGGACTCCCGCCTGACCATACATCTGGGCAACGCGGCACCCGACGAGTTCACCGTCCTCACCGGCCCCGGCATCAATGTCAACGCCGACCGGACCCACCACCGCATCCCGGACCTGGCGGTCATCCGGGCCGATGCCGCCGAACGCCCCTACCTGACCAGGCCACCCCTGCTCGCGGTGGAGATCCTCTCCCCGGAGAGCGTGCTCCGCGACAGCAACACCAAGCGCGCCGAGTACGCCGACTTCGGGATCGAGTCCTACTGGATCGTCAACCCGCACCCGGACAAGGTCGGCATCAGTGAGATGCGCCTGGAGAACGGCCAGTACCGGGACATCACCCAGGTGTACGGAGAGGACGTCTTCGAGACCGAACTGCCCTTCCCGGTTCGGATCGTTCCGCACTGGCTCACCGCCGACGGCCCCTGGAAGAAGCACATCGGCGGCTGACCCGCCCCGGACGGTCAGAGCAGCCGCTCGACCTCCTGGAGGACGCGGCGCCTGGTGAGGGCGTCGATCTCCGCGAGCTTGTCGCGGTAGACGCCGATCGAGTCGGGCCAGGAGTCCCCGGCCGGGTGGCCCGCCCGGAGGCGCTCGACGAAGGGCCGGGTCTCCTCCAGCCCGAACCCGAAGTCCTGGAGCACGCGGATCTGCTCCACCAGCCGCGGGTCGTCGTCGCCGTACACCCGGTACCCGTTGGCCGCACGAGGCTCGGGCGGCGGCCCGAGGGATGCGTAGTACCGCAGGGTCCGGGTGCTGACGCCCGCCCGCTGCGCGAGTTCACCGATGCGCATGGGACCGAAGGAGACCTTGACGCCGACGTCAGGGCAACAACTGGTGGTGTCAACGCATGTGGCGCAGGACCTCGGCGGCGAACCCTGGGACGCCTGTCCGTTCCAGAAGCGCGAGTACAGCGGGCACAGTGGCCGGTTTCCTGCGGTAGGAGGCGGCCTGTTTCTCCAGAACCCCGAGCGTGAGGCCCGGGTACAGGTCGAGTTGATCGAGAAGGAAGTCGTCCGGGTGCACGGCGAGGACGTCGTAGGGCTTGAGCGCCGTGATCGGGAAGTCCTTGGTGTTGAAGGTGACGATGACCTCGGCGTTGGCGCGCACAGCTGCCGCGAGGACGTGCTGGTCCTTCGGGTCGTTCTCCATGCTGTCGATCAGCGCCTCGTAGCCGCGAACACGGGCGTCAGGGAAGGCACGGTCCATCTGTGAGATCCTGCGCTCCACCCTGTCGGCACCGATGCCGCGTCGGATCACGTTGCGCCTGAGCTCGTCAAGGACGTCGGCTGACCACAGTGGCCGGTAGGCGCCCGCGACGGCGAGGCGTAGGAGCGTGTCGCACAGGTAGGCGGGATAGAGCGCGCACGTGTCGAGAAAGGCGGGGAAGGCCACGGGTGTCCGTTCTCACCTGGTGTTCTCTGGGGTTGCGGTGGTCTCGTACAGGCCCATGTCCTCGGCTTCGGCAGACATCTGGTCCAGAACCTGCTCGCGCTCCTGCCTGGTGCGTTCCTGGTAGTCGAGGATGTCGCGGAGGAGGACACGGCGGTGCCGCCCGCGCATGCTGAAGGGAATCTCACCGTCGCCCAGGAGTCTGACCAGAGTGGGGCGGGAGATGCAGAGGAGGTCGGCCGCCTCCTGAGTGGTCAGCATGGTGTTGTGGGGGGCGATGGAGATAGCCATCCCTTGGGAGAGCACGGCCACGACGTCGCGCAGGACGGCGTAGAGCTCCTTGGGGAGCTCCATCTCAGAACCGTCCGGGCCGACCAGGCGTGCCTGAGGGCACTGTTCGTTGGTCAAGCCACGGGCGAGCGCGGTCAGTGCCGATCTGTCGTCAGGCGGAAGGATCGTTCGTTCACGCAGTGCCGTTGCCATGACACAAGGTTACCATGTTCGAAAAAAACGAAAACTCCGTGCCGCCCAGCATGACGGTTTCGCGCGAGGTGCCGGGGTCCACCACCGCCAGAACAGAAGGTGGGTCACCCCGCTGTGGCTCGGCACCGCCTCGTGCTGGAAGCGGTCGTCCAGCTCGTCAGGGCTCTCCCGCGGCCACGCCACCTGGCTGTGCGCACTCGCGTCGCCGACATCGGCGAGGTCGGCCGCGGCAGTCTCCGTCGATCGATCCGCGACGCACGTTCACCTGTGTCCTCGTTCCCCGCAGCACTCGTGACACGGCGAACATGACCGGAAACGGGTGGTGCGCCGGATTTGCGATCGGCACGATAACAGTGCGTACCGACCCGGGGGACGCACGTCACCCAGCCGGACGCGACCCGACTCCTGCGGGCGTCTTCGGCGACGGGGTGGACCCCATCGTCGTGATGTGGGTCAGTGCCCATGGGGATCTGCACTGGAACAACATCACGTCCCCCGAGTGCTTCCTGTTGGACTGGGAGGGCTGGGGGATGGCGCCGCTGGGGTACGACGCCGCCACGCTGTACTGCCACAGCCTGCTCGTTCCCGAGGCCGCGGCCAGGGTCCGCGAGGAGTTCTCTGACGTGCTCGACACCTTGGACGGGGCGCGCTCCCAACTGTTGGTCATCGCGCGCATGCTGCGGCGCTCCACGCACGGCGACTATCCGGCGCTGGTCACACCGCTGCATCGCTTGGCCGACCGTCTTATCGGAAGGTAGCGATCGTGTTCATCCAACGCCTCCACATTCTGGATCCCCGGCCTGAGGGGGAGGCGATCGACGTCACGGAGTGGCCCTTGGCGGCGCTATCTGGCCAGCCCGGACAAGTACCTCCGGCACCTCATCGACGAGTAGTGGGTGGAGGTCGCCCAGGTGTCCTCGGCGTTCCGGTTCGCGTTCTCCGTCATACCCAGTCCTCGATGTGCCAGGTCAACGCGCCGTTACCCAAGGTCACTGTGAGCCCGGAGGTGTCGGCGTGCACTCCGAATTCGGTCAGCCCCGGTGATCCCAACCCCTGCCACTGGTCGACCGCCTTCTCCACCGCTCCCCACAACCGGTTCGGCCCGGCTTCATAGACCGTGAAACCGCCGTCGACGGTGACCAGAGCCGCCACCGACTCGCTGCCGAGGTCGACAAGGTAGTCGATCGTCCGCCCCTCGGAGTCAGCCATGCGCAGTCTCTGCGCGGTCGGTGCCACGCACTGGGCCACGAACCGTTCCACCCATCCGTCGAACACCTGCGGGCCGAACCGCGCCGGTCGGCCTTCCTCCTGCTCCGTCACGGCCGTCAGCCACCTGGGTATGTGCCGGATGGACTGGGGCGCGTGCGCGCGAGCAGGCATGAACGACACCGTTCCAGGCAGGAACCGGCCTTCGGCGGTGCCGTGTTCGGAGACCGTCAGCCGGGCGAGCCCGAACCCGAAGAGGCCGCCGGTGAGGGTGGCCAGGATCGTTCCCTCCGGCCTGACCTGGTCCAACCACGCCCGAGGCACGGTCCGGACCGAGCACGTGGCGATCAAGCGGTCATAGGGCGCGCCAGACGGGTACCCGTCGAGCCCGTCCCCGATGACAAGGGTGGGCGCGTGACCGGCACTGTGCAGGGCCCGGGCCGCACGCCCACCCACCTGTGGATCGACTTCGACCGAGACCACACGCGCGTCGGTCAGACGTTCGCACAGCAGCGCGGTGGAGTACCCGGTTCCGGTGCCGATCTCCAGGACGCGGTCGCCATCACGCACGCTCAGGTCTTCCAGCATCCGCACGACCAGGCCGGGCAGGGTCGAGGAGGATGTCGGGGCGCCCGTGACAGGACCGGGTGCGGGATGGTCGTCTCCGTTGATCTGTGTGACCAGGGTGGTGTTGGCGTACACCATGGTCAACCATCGCTGAGGCGCGACGGATGCGCGCGTGATCGGCTCCCACCGACCAGCGGTGTCCGCGGGCGTGTAGAAGCGGTCGCCGACGAACACCTCTCGTGGGACGTTCGTCACCGCCGCCCGCCAGGCGGGCGTGCGCAGGTCGTCGTCCCGCGTCAGGGTCTGGGCCAACTCCTCGCGCAGGCGCTCGGTTCCTTCCCGCATGGGCTCACCGTACGCGACTGATGCGATCCATTCCGTTGACTGACGTCATCCATTGCTGTTCAACTGGTGTGAGCGAGCAGGATCTGCCGTCCGCCTCGGGTTCCCCTGGCTTCACCGCGACCACGTGCGCAGCACACGGGTCGCGCCCCGAGAGGACGGCGTCCACCGACGACCTGAGTTGGAGCACCCCCCATGGCCGAGGTCGACTGTGCCGCATGCGGCGGAACCGGAAGCTTCGTCCTCACCTCGGACGGGCAGAAGGGGGGGTGGGGAAAAGACAAGGAAGTCCGCACCTGCCAGCGGTGCGACGGTACCGGGAAGGTACAGAAATGACGGACCTCGGCCGGATGCACGTCGAGCTCACGGGCCGACTCGACACCGCCGACGCCATCCGCGCCGCGTTCGCAGATCACCCACGGCACCACTACATCCCGGACCTGGTCTGGCCGGATCCGCAGGGGCTGCCCCTCATCCGCACCGCGAACCCGCAGCGGTGGGCCTCCTACGTGTACGACGACGATTCGGTGGTCACCCAGGCCAACGACGGCGGCAGCGGACTGGTCAACACGCCGAGCTCTTCCTCGTCGGCCCCGCAGCTCATGGCGGACATGATCGAGCCGCCGGGATCGAACCCGGTATGCGGGTGCTGGAGATCGGAACCGGGACCGGGTGGAACGCCGCCATCCTGGCTTCCCTGGTCGGCCCGACCGGGCACGTCACCTCGTTGGAGATCGATCCCGACGTCGCCGCGCACGCCCGCGATCGCCTCTCGGGAAGCGGTGTGCGTGTGGTACCCGGCATCGAGGTGCCCGACGATGTCGTCTACGACGCCGTGATCGCCACCTGTGCCGTCAGCAGGGTTCCCCCCGCGTGGATCGAGCAGGCGAGGCCGGAAGCGTCGATCATCGTGCCCTGGGGGTCCTACTCCGGCTCACACGCCAGTCCCGTCGCTGCCCTCCGCAAGACCGGGCCGCAGAGCGCCGTGGGGCCGTTCGTGTGCGAGGCGTTCTTCATGCGAGACCGAACCCAGCGCGTTCCGGTGGGGGAGTTTCCCGGGATGGGCCGCGAGTCGGAGACGACCCGGGTCGTGCCGTTCACCCCGGAGGACCTGGTCACGGACGACCGTCTGGTCAGGTTCCTGCTCATGCTCCCCGGTGTGCGCATCGGCACGGGAGTGCGTCCCTTCAACGGGGACCGTGGGCGGATCGTGTACATGGGAGCCCCGGACTCCTCCTGGGCGTACCTGTGGCCCGACGGCTCGGTTCACGGCGGAGGTCCCACGCCCCTGGCGGAGCGTCTGCGCGAGACCCACGCACTCCTGGCGAGGGAGGGCTGGCCCGGGCTGGACGAATTCTCACTGGCGGTCGACACGTCGGGCGAGGAGTGCCGAGTGCGGACGCGCTTCGGTACATGGGAACACCGCGTGTAGACGACCACTCATCTGCTGAGCCCCCGCCGGGATCCTTCCCGACGGGGGCTCACCGGTTGCCTGAGTCGGGCAGTGTCCCGTGGCCGTGCGTTTGGGCGGCGCCACCGGAGGAGGGTGGCGTCGCCCAACGGCACGGATGCCGGATTCAGGTGACGCGGTAGCTCACCCGCCTGGAGTCGATGAGCGTCGCGCCTTCGGGCAGGTCCGTGCCGTCGTCGTCCTCGCGGAGGATGCGCAGCCAGACGCCGCTGTCGTCGGCGTAGGGGTCCAGCTTCTCCAGGAACTCCCACAGGCTGTGCGGGAGGGGCATGCAGGAACACGCGCAGGTGCGGGTGTTGTAGGTGGGCGTGAGGGGAGAGATGCGGCCCGCGAGGGAGATGCCGTCGTCGTCGGGCTCACCTCCCCGGATCACCTGGACCACTTCGGTGTACAGGTCGGCGCTGGACACGATCGTTGACGCCATGGAGTCAGCTCCTAACGCAGAGGAGGTGCCACCCGGTAGGGGTGTGCGACTGAGTCCAGTATGATCCTTGCTCGCAAGAATCTCAAGCCATAATTCTTGTTCGCAAGGATTTCTTTTCTGGCGTGCGGTCTACGATCAGGGAGCAGATCCGAGTGGAGAGTGGGGGTCCGTGTGACTGCGAGTGGGGCACCGGGTGTGCGTCGTCGTCGGCTGTCCGCAGCCCTGAGGCGACTGCGCGAGAAGTCCGGATTGACGTCCGCGGAGGTGGCCGAGCGGATGGGCTGGACCTCAGGCGCAAGACTCACCCGCATCGAGCGCAACGAGTGGAAGTTTCCGAAGCGCGAAGAGATCGAAGCTCTGCTGGAGATCTACGGGGTCGTGGGGGAGGAGCGGGAGCACCTTCTCAGTCTGGCCGAGACGGCTCGCGGGCGCAGCGATTGGCATGAATACGCTGACCTTTTCCCTGGCTCACTGCCTGACCTGGAGGCTGAGGCTGTCCGAATCCGGACGTATGAGGTCGTGCTAATTCCGGGTCTGCTCCAAACGCCTGCCTATGCCGCTGCCGTCTCGGAGGGGAGTCAGGTCGTGCCGCCTGACCAGATCGAACGAAAGGTGGAGTCACGGATGGCGCGTCGCGCCGTGCTGGATGCTCCCAAGGGGCCGTACTTGACAGCTGTGATCGACGAGCCCGCCTTGCGTAAGGCGGTGGGTTCACATCAGGTCATGGCCGAGCAACTGCGCTTCCTGTCAGGCATGGCCGCACATTACAAGGTGACTGTTCTCGTTCTTCCTGATGAGGCAGGTGCACATCCTGCGGTCGACGGTGCCTTCACCCTGTTCGACTTCCCTCGGCCAGAGCCGGGCATAGTCTCGATCCCCACCGTGGTTGAGGCGCTGTACGTTGAGGACGAAGACTACTTCGATCAACACGCGTTGATCTTCGACACCGTCCAGAACCTGGCGTTGGATCCCCAGGGGTCGATTGACCTCATCGAAGCCATCGCCGCTGAGCACGACAAGCGAGCCTGACCATGTTGCTTGAGTTCCACAAGTCCTCCTACTCGACTGCACAGGAGAACTGCGTCGAGGTCGCGCCCATCCTCAGCTTCCGTAAGTCCTCATACTCCTCAGGCGGAGAGAACTGCGTCGAGGTCGCCGACCTGCCCACCGGCGCGGCCATCCGCGACTCCAAGCACCCCGGGCTGGGCTTCCTCCCGGTCGGGGCCGCCGAGTGGGTCTCCCTCACCCGCCTGGTACGGGCGGAGGCCCCGCGCGCCTGAACCACCCATACGGCAAGATAGGTGCGTCCCTCGTCCCCGACACCCCCGAGGAGCCCGCCATCAGCCGCCTGGTGCTATGGAACGTCGATCTCACGCTCCTCGACGCGGGGCGCGTGATGCGGGCCGCCTACGCCGACGCCTTCGAGCGGGTCACCGGCGACCCCCTCGTCTACCTGACCTCCGCCGAGGGGCGCACGGACTCGGAGATGTTCTTCGAGTTCTGCGCCCGCAACGACACCGAGGTCGAGCCCGACACCGACTCCCTGGAGCGGTTCCTGGCCGCCCTGGAGGACGCCTTCGCGCAGCGGGTGGACGAACTTCCCGCCAAGGGGCGCGCCATGCCGGGCGCCGCGGCCTCGCTCGCGGCCGTGGCCGGCATGCCCGACACCGTCCAGACCGTGGTCAGCGGCGGCACTCGCGGGACCGCCACGGCCAAGCTCCGGGCGTTCGGCCTGGACGCCTACCTCGACCTGTCGATCGGCGGCTTCGGGTCGGTCAACTACCCCAAGTCCAGCCTCATCCAGTCGATCCGCCTGCACGCGGCGGGCGATGGCGGCCACACCTACACGGAGAGGGAGACCGTGCTGATCACCGGCTCCGTCCCCGACATCCGCGCGGCCGTGATCGGCGGCGCGGTCCCCATCGCGGTGCTCACCGGATCGACCACCGAGGGACGGCTCCGCGAGGCGGGGGCGGCGGAGGTGCTGGCCGATCTGACCGACCCGCGCGCGCTGATGACCGCCGTCCACCGGGCGACAGCGGCCTGACACTCCGCCACGACCGTGCGCGGCAGGGGCGTTCACTCCGGGGATGGACTCCCGCAATCCATTTCTAACAGTACGTAACTACCGCGTAACGGTGTTGGTCCTGTTCTCTGCGTCGAAAACCAGTAGCCTGGTCTGCGGGTGGGGACGGAACAACGGCGTTCCGGCACCTCGCCGACCTTCCGCCTGTGCGCACAGGCCCACGCCCAACCACCATCCCCGTGCCTCCCTCATGGCTGAGAGGGTTCACGGAAGATCACCACCCAGCACGGAAGTTCACAGGTCACATGACCGGGTGACCTCCCGAAGCTCGTGCGACGTTGCTCACAAAGGAGTGAGAGAGCCATATGTCCGGGCAATCCGACGTCATCCTCCAGAAGCTGCTCAGTGACGCGGCGACCCGGTGGTCCCCAGGACCCCGGGTGAGTCGTGCGGAAGCGGACGCCGTCCGCCGATTCCTCCCCCTCTACTTCCGGCACACGGACCCCGAGGAGATCGCCGGGCGCAGTCCCGAGCAGATCTGCGGCATCGCCGGCGCCCACCACGCGTTCGGCGCCGACCGCGTCCCCGGCCGCGCCAAGGTCCGCGTGTACACCCCCACCGTCGAGGAACACGGCTGGGAGCAGCAGACCAGCATCCTGGAGATCGTCACCGACAACGCGCCGTTCCTCGTCTCGTCCGTCACGATGGCGTTGAATGAGATCGGCGCGGGCGCGCGGCTGATCATCCACCCCCAGATGACCGTCGGCCGCGACATCGAGGGCGACCTGCGCGAGATCGACCCGGAGATCGGCGGCGAGGGCCTGCTGCCCACCGACGAGTCGTGGATGCACATCGAGATCGACCGGCAGACCGATCCCGAGCGCATCAAGGAGATCACCACCCGGGTCGAGAGCGTCCTGGGCGACGTCCGCTACGTGGACGAGGACTCCGCCAAGATGGGCGACCGGGCGATCCGCGTCGCAGACGAACTCGCCGCCTACCCCGACCGCCTCGTCGCGGGCGGCGTGGACCCCCGTGAGATCGGCGAGAGCGTCGACTTCCTGCGCTGGATGGCCAGCCGTAACTTCTCCTTCATGGGGTACCGCGAGTACGACCTGGTCACCGACGAGAACGGTGACGACGCCCTGCGCCCCCAGCCCGGTTCCGGGCTCGGCGTCCTGCGCATGGACTCCCCCGCGTCGACGAGCTTCGCCGCTCTGCCGCCGGAGATCCGGGCCAAGGCCCGGGAGCCCTACGTGCTGGTTCTGACCAAGGCCAACTCCCGCGCGACGGTCTTTCGCCCCAAGTACCTCGACTACATCGGCGTGAAGCGCTTCGACGCCCAGGGCAACATCGTCGGCGAACGGCGCTTCCTCGGGTTGTTCACCCCGCAGGCCAACACCGCGAGCATCACGCAGATCCCGATCATGCGCCGCAAGCAGGCCGAGGTCCTGGCACTGGCCGGGTTCGAGGCCGACAGCTACGACGGCAAGGACCTCATCGAGCTGCTGGAGACCTTCCCGCGCGAGGAACTCCTCCAGATCCCGGCCAACGAGCTGTACAACATCGTCCGCGGGGTCCTGCGCCTGCGCGACCGACGCGGCACCAAGCTGTTCATGCGCCGCGACCCCTACGGCGGCCGGTACATGTCCTGCTTCGTGTACATGCCGCGCGACGAGTACAGCACCCGGATGCGCCTGGACATCCAGAGCGCCCTCGGTGAGGCCTTCGAGGGCGCCACGATGGACCACAACGTCATGGTCGGCGCTGCCCCGCTCGCCCGCCTGTACCTGGTGGCGCGCGCCCAGCACGGGCACACCCTGGCCGACATCGACCAGGTCGCCCTGGAGGAGCGCGTCCGTCTGGCCGCCCGCTCCTGGGACACCGACTTCGACCACGCGCTCACCGAGAAGTTCGGCCCGACCCGGGCCACCGAGCTCAAGGACCGCTACGCCAGCGGCATGAACGAGGCCTACCGGGTCGACAACGCCCCGGAGATCGCGGCGGCGACGTCGGCGCACTGGAGGATCTGCTCGGGCGGACCGACGCGGACCGGCGCGCGGGCGAGTTCGACGCCAGCCTGTACCGCCCGGAGTCGGACGTCGACGCGTGGCGCTTCCGCCTCTACCGCGTCGGCGACCCGATCTCGCTGAGCCGCGTCCTGCCGGTCCTGGAGCACCTGGGCGTCGAGGTCGTCGACGAGTGGCCCTACGACATCACGGTCAAGGGCGTCGGCCGGGTGTGGATCTACGACTTCGGCCTCGGCCCGATCCCCACCTCCGACCTGGCCCCCGAGCGCCTCAAGGAGCTGTTCGAGGACGCCTTCGAGGCCTCCTGGCGCGACCGCTGCGAGTCCGACCGGTTCAACCGCCTCGTCGTGCGCGCGGGCCTGGACCGGCACCAGATCACCGTGCTGCGCGCCTACGCCAAGTACCAGCGGCAGACCGGGTCCACCTTCACACCGGACTTCATCGCGGACGTGCTCGCCGCCAACGTCTCCATCGCCAACCTGCTGGTGGAGCTGTTCGAGGCCCGATTCGACCCGGACCAGCCCGACGCCGGCCGCGACGAGCGCTCCGACGCCCTGGTCCGCAAGATCGAGGGCGAACTGGACGCGGTCGCCAGTCTGGACCACGACCGCATCCTGCGCGCCTACGCCGCGACCATCCGCGCCACCCTGCGCACCAACCACTACCAGGACCACCCGTACCTGGTGCTCAAGCTGAACCCGCAGGAGATCCCGGGCCTGCCGCACCCGCGGCCCCGGTTCGAGATGTACGTCTACTCGCCGCGTGTCGAGGGCGTCCACCTGCGCTTCGGGTCGGTCGCGCGCGGCGGCCTGCGGTGGTCGGACCGCTTCGAGGACTTCCGCACCGAGATCCTCGGCCTGGTCAAGGCCCAGATGGTGAAGAACTCGGTGATCGTCCCCAGCGGCGCCAAGGGCGGCTTCGTGTGCAAGCGCCTGCCCGAGAACGGCACCCGCGACCAGGTGACGGCCGAGGTCGTCGCCTGCTACAAGCAGTTCATCAGCGGCCTGCTCGACGTCACGGACAACCTGGTCAACGGCGAGGTCGTCCACCCCGAGCGCACCGTCCTGCACGACGGCGACGACTCCTACCTGGTGGTCGCCGCCGACAAGGGCACCGCGACCTTCTCCGACATCGCCAACGAGATCTCCCTGGGGCGGGACTTCTGGCTCGGCGACGCCTTCGCCTCCGGAGGTTCGGTCGGCTACGACCACAAGGCGATGGGCATCACCGCGCGCGGCGCTTGGGAGTCGGTGGCGTACCACTTCCGCGAGATGGGCGTGAACGTCCAGGAAGAGCCGTTCACGGTCGTCGGCATCGGCGACATGTCCGGTGACGTCTTCGGCAACGGGATGCTGCTGTCCACGCAGATCAAGCTGGTGGCGGCCTTCGACCACCGCCACGTCTTCCTGGACCCCGACCCCGACCCTGCCGCGTCGTGGGCCGAGCGCAAGCGGATGTTCGAACTGCCGCGCAGCACCTGGGAGGACTACGATCCCGCCCTCATCTCCGAGGGCGGCGGCGTGTTCCCCCGTACGGCCAAGTCGGTGCCGTTGACCCCGCAGGTCAAGGCGGTGCTGGGCATCGATCCGGAGGTCGGGGCGGTCACGCCCGACGAGCTGATCCGGTACGTCCTGACCTCGCCCGTCGACCTGCTGTGGAACGGCGGCATCGGGACCTACGTCAAGGCGAGCACCGAGACGCAGGCGGACGCGGGCGACAAGGCCAACGACCAGGTGCGTGTCAACGCGGACGAGCTGCGCGTGCGGGTGGTCGGCGAGGGCGGCAACCTGGGCCTGACCCAGCCCGCCCGGATCGAGTACGCGCGCGAGGGCGGTCGGATCAACACCGACTCCATCGACAACTCCGCCGGTGTGGACACCTCCGACCACGAGGTGAACATCAAGATCATGCTGGACCGCCAGGTGCGGGCGGGCGAGCTGAGCAAGGACGACCGCGACCGGCTGTTCATCGACATGACCGACGAGGTCGCCGCGCTGGTCCTGGACAACAACTACGCGCAGAACACCGTGCTGGCCGCCGCGCGCAAGCAGACCACGCAGATGCTGCACGTCCACGGCCGGTACATGCGCCACATGGAGCGTGCCAAGCTCCTCAAGCGCAAGCTGGAGGACCTGCCCTCCGACAAGGTCATCGCCGAACGGCGCGCCTCCGGCAAGGGGCTGACCAGTCCCGAGTTCGCCACGCTGCTGTCGTACACCAAGATCGACCTCAAGGAGCGGATCGGGGAGTCCGACCTGGCCGACGACCCCTACCTGGCCGACACCCTGACGGAGTACTTCCCGACGCCGCTGCGCTCGGAGCGGTTCGCGGGCGCCGTGGCCTCGCACCCGCTGCGCCGGGAGATCATCGTCAACCAGGTCGTCAACCAGTTGGTCAACCGGTCCGGGGTGACCTTCGCCTTCCGGCTCAACGAGGAGCTGGGCTCCAGCGCCGCCGACATCGCCCGTGCCTACCTGGTGGTCCAGAACGTCCTCCAGCTGCGCAAGTACTGGGGCGAGGTCGAGGACTTGGAGAACGTCATCTCCGTGGACAGCCAGCTGGTCCTGCTGCTGGAGACCCGCAAGCTCGCCGAGCGCTCCGCGCGCTGGCTGCTGCGGCACCGCAGCTTCCCGTTCGACATCCAGAGCGAGATCGGCTACTTCGCCGAGGCCGTGGGAGAGCTGCTGCCGCTCCTGCCCGACCTGGTCAGGGGCCGCGACCGGGAGGCCTACGTCGAGCGCCGCGACCGGTACACGGCCCTGGGCGTGCCCGCCGAGCTGGCCGAGCAGGTGGCGGTCATGGTGCCGGCCTACTCCACGCTGGACCTGGTGGAGATCGCCCAGCGCACCAGCCGTCCGGTGGAGAAGGTCGCCGAGCTGTACTTCGAGCTGGCCGACCGGGTCAACCTGAGCTGGTGGCGGGAGCGGATCATCGACCTGCCGCGTGACGACCGGTGGGGGACGATGGCGCGCTCCTCGATGCGCGACGACCTGTACTCCGCGCACGCCGACCTCACCGCGCGTGTGCTGGAGTCGGCCGAGACCGACTCCACGGCCGAGCTGCTCGACATCTGGGCCGAGCAGAACCGCGACCAGGTGCGGCGGGTCGGGATGACGCTGTCGGAGATCCAGGAGAGCGAGCGGTTCGACCTGGCCACGCTGTCGGTGGCGCTGCGCTCCATCCGCTCCCTGGTGGACTGACGCCCGGCGGACAGGCGCCGCGCGAGCCCCGACGGGCCCCGTGTTCACGTCGAACACGGGGCCCGTCGGGTACGCCGGGGCGTGTGCGGCGGACGCTGCCCGTCGCAGGGAGAAGGACTGCGCCGTCGGCGTCGGTTGAGGGTGGTGGAGGGCGACGGGCGGCCGTATCCAGTGGTGAACTCGCAAGGCCGAAGAGGGAGTCCGCCCGGGGTGGCCGTCGACTGACGAGAACGTGGCGGGGGCGCCGCGGGGGCGACGCGCAGCGGGGTGGGCGCCCGCCGCACACGCCCTAGACTGGGTGCGTGGCAGAACTGGACCCAGCTGAGAAAATCAAGGAACTCGCGGCGACCCTCGCGAGCGTCACCGCCGTGGTGGACGTCGACGCGATGCGGACCGAGATCGCCGAACTGCGTGAACAGTCCGCCGATCCGGAACTGTGGGCGGACCAGGAGAACGCGCAGAAGGTGACGCGGAGGCTCTCCAGCCTGGAGTCCACGGTGAACAAGCTCGGCTTGATCGGGCAGCGGCTGGACGACCTCGGGGTGCTCTACGAGCTGGCCGAGTCCGAGGACGACGCCGACACCCGTGTCGAGGCCGACCGCGAGCTGGAACAGCTGCGCAAGGAGATCGGCGAGCTGGAGGTGCGCACGCTCCTCAACGGCCCGCACGACGAGCACGAGGCGCTCGTCACGATCAACTCCCAGGCCGGTGGCGTGGACGCCGCCGACTGGGCCCAGATGCTCCAGCGCATGTATCTGCGCTGGGCCGAGCGGCACGGCTACTCGACCGACATCTTCGAGACCTCGTACGCGGAGGAGGCGGGCATCAAGTCCACGTCCTTCGCGGTCCGGGCGCCGTTCGCCTACGGGACCCTGCGCGGAGAGCACGGCACGCACCGCCTCGTGCGCATCTCGCCGTTCGACAACCAGAACCGCCGGCAGACCTCGTTCGCCGGTGTGGACGTCGTCCCGGTCGTGGAACAGAGCGACCACATCGACATCGACGAGACCGAGCTGCGCGTGGACGTGTACCGGTCGAGCGGACCCGGCGGTCAGGGCGTCAACACGACCGACTCGGCGGTGCGGATCACCCACCTGCGACCGGCATCGTCGTCTCCTGCCAGAACGAGCGGTCCCAGCTCCAGAACAAGGCGACCGCGATGTCGATGCTCCAGGCCAAGCTGCTGGCTCGCAAACGGGAGGAGGAGCAGGCCGCCCTGGACGAGATCCGCGGTGAGTCGACGAGCAGCTGGGGCACCCAGATGCGCAACTACGTCCTGCACCCCTACCAGAGCGTGAAGGACGTGCGGACCGGCGCGGAGACGGGCAACACCACCGGCGTCCTGGACGGCGACATCGACGACTTCATCGACGCGGAGATCCGCTGGATGCGCAGCCGGGAGCGGAACGGCGAGTCGGGCTGACTCCGTGGTCCGTCCCCGTCCGCCGGCGGGGACGCCGCGGTGGATCCTCTCGCGTGTGGATGCGCGTGGGGTTCGGGTACGGTCCGGATTCTGGTGTGATCACCGTGATTCGTGTCCCAAAGGTGATCAGGGTGACTCCGCACTTTGACCGAAACAGCTATATATGAACGTTACCATTGGTTGACACCTCCGATATGATCGGGGCGGTCGCACGGCGGAGCCGCGATCTGGCGGGTGTGCCGGGATCTGGACAATCCGGGCCGCGCCCCCCAATACACTGTCGGTTGGCCACGCGGCCGGTACGATCCCGCGAGAAGACACGCTTCGACGCGGGTACCCATACCTTCGAGACCCTTGTGATGCGCCTGTGATCCACTTCGACAACGTCACCAAGGTCTATCCGACCCAGAAGCGCCCCGCGCTCGACGGCGTTTCCATTGACGTAGACAAGGGCGAGTTCGTCTTCCTCGTCGGCCCCTCGGGCTCGGGCAAGTCGACCTTCCTCCGGCTCGTGCTGAAGGAGGAGAAGCCCGACAAGGGGCGCGTGCACGTCGCCGGCAAGGACCTCGCGCGCCTGTCCAACTGGAAGGTTCCGCACCTGCGCCGACGTATCGGCTGCGTCTTCCAGGACTTCCGGCTGCTGCCGAACAAGAACGTCTTCGAGAACGTCGCCTTCGCGCTGGAGGTCATCGGCAAGCCGCGGCGGTTCATCCGCAAGGTCGTGCCCGAGGTCGTCGAACTCGTCGGCCTGGAGGGCAAGGCCGGCCGCATGCCCAACGAGCTCTCCGGCGGTGAGCAGCAGCGCGTGGCCATCGCCCGCGCGTTCGTCAACCGCCCGCAGATCCTGCTCGCCGACGAGCCCACCGGAAACATCGACCCCGCGACCTCGATCGGCATCATGAAGGTGCTCGACCGAATCAACCGCACGGGCACCACCGTGGTGATGGCGACGCACGACGCCGCCATCGTCGACTCGATGCGCAAACGCGTCATCGAACTGGAAGAGGGCCTCGTGGTGCGTGACCAGACACGCGGCGTCTACGGCCAGGCTTACTGACCTCTGGCGCGCCCGCCGCCGGGTCGCCGACCACCGCTGCGAGGACACCGGCGCGGCGAAGCTTCCAAGGATGGACCTGTAACAGATCATGCGAGCACAATTCGTTCTCTCCGAGACCTGGATCGGCCTGCGCCGTAACCTGACGATGACGGTCGCCGTCATCACGACGGTGGCCATTTCCCTCGCCCTGTTCGGTGGCGGTCTGCTGGTCAACCAGCAGGTGACGGAGATGCGCAACTTCTGGGACCAGCGGATCACGCTGACCGTGTACATGTGCAACGACATCTCCCCGGCCGAGGCCTGCCGAGAGAACGGGGCCGCCACCGAGGAGGAGCGCAACGACCTCCAGGGAAAACTGGAAGGCATGCCGCAGGTCGAGAGCGTCGAGTACATGTCGGCGGCTGAGGCGTTCGAGGACTTCCAGCAGCGCATCGGCTCCACGAACGAGGCGCTCTCCAATGCCGCGCAGGAAGGCGACATCCCGGACAACTTCCGGGTGCAACTCACCGATCCGGCGCACTACGACACCGTTCGCGACGCGGTCTCCGGAGCCCCGGGCGTCGACAGCGTCTCCAACGACCAGAGCGTGCTGGAGGAGTTCTTCGGTCTGCTCGACGTCCTCAAGTGGGCCGCGCTCGTGGTCGCGGGCGTGCAGTTGGCCGCCGCTGCGCTGCTGATCGGCAACACGATCCGCCTGTCCGCGTACAGCCGGCGTCGGGAGACGGGCATCATGCGGTTGGTCGGCGCGTCCAACTTCTACATCCAGGTGCCGTTCCTCCTGGAGGGCGCGGTCGCCGGTTTCGTCGGCGGTCTCATCGCGTCCGGGTTCATCATCGCCACCCGGTTCACGCTGCTCACCAAGATCGAGGAGTGGTTCCAGTTCGACATCGCGCTGGACACCGGGGCGCTGCTCTACGTCATCGGGGTGTCGATCATCCTGGGCGTGCTGCTGTGCACCATCACCTCGTTCCTCACCCTGCGCCGCTACCTGAAGATCTGATCCGACGGCCGTCGGACGGGGGCGCGCGGGGCACGGGGGCCGTGTGCCCCCTGACCGTATGAAGGGAATCCACTGTGGCACGGGAGACCGGTCGCAAGCCCATCGCCCAGAACCGGCGTGCCCGGCACGACTACCACATCGACGAGACCTACGAGGCGGGCCTGGTGCTCACCGGGACCGAGGTCAAGTCGCTGCGTGAGGGCCGGGCGTCGCTCGTCGACGGGTTCGCGCACATCAACGACGGTGAGGTGTGGCTGGAGAACGTCCACATCCCCGAGTACTCCCAGGGGACGTGGACCAACCACGCGGCCCGCCGATCCCGTAAGCTACTCCTGCACCGCTCGGAGATCGCCCGGCTCATCGGCAAGACCCGTGAGCCCGGTCGCACACTGGTGCCGCTGTCGCTGTACTTCAGCGACGGACGGGCCAAGATCGAGATCGCTCTGGCCCGAGGTAAGCGTCAGTACGACAAGCGCCACGACATCGCCGAGCGCGAAGCGAAGCGGGACATGGAACGCGCGCTTCGCCGTCGTCGATGAGGCGCCCGAAAGGAACACACACGGTGTCCCCCCGTCCCCTCGGCCGCGTCGCGGCCGCCGGAAGCGGCGTGGTCATGGCCCTCACCCTGGCCGCGTGCACACCCGATCCCAGCCCCGAGGTGGCCGTCCGCTCCTTCCTTCTGGCCTGGCAGAACGGGCACCACGACACGGCCGCCGGCTACACCACCGGTGATCCCGGCGAGGTGGCGGCCACCCTGGCCGACGTGCACGAGCAGTTGGACCTGGCGAGCCTGAGCTTCGGACTGGGGTCGATCGAGCGCGGGGACGACTCCGCGACCGCGGAGTTCGACGTCACCGCCGACCTCGGAATCGGCGACCCGACCTGGAACTACACCGGCCGCATGCCGCTGGAGTGGGGGCCGGACGGGTGGCGGATCATCTGGTCGCCGTCCGTGGTCCACCCCGACCTGGGCGACGGCGAGCGGCTGGCGGTCAGCTACCAGATCCAGGAACGCGGCCAGATCCTCGACCGCGGGGGCGAGGCCCTGGTCACCACCGAGAGCGTGACCGCCTTCGGCGTGTACCCGGGGCGGATGGAGGACGCCGAGGCGGGCGCACCGAACTCGCCGGCCTCCTCGACGAGGATCCCGGCCCCCTGCTCGACCGCGTGCGCTCGGCGCCGCCCGAGCAGTTCCAGCCGCTCGTGCTGATGCGCGACGCGAACGTTGGCCGAGACCTGCTCGGACAGGTCGCGGCGATCCCCGGAGCGGACACCCAGTCGGTCGAGATCAACCTGACGCCCTCGGTGGCCCCGGCCGTGCTGGGCGAGGTCGCCGGAACGGCGGAGCACCGGGTGTCGTCCCGGGTGCCCGGTGCGTACCAGGCAGGCGACACCGTGGGACTCGACGGTCTCCAGAACATCTTCCAGAACGAACTGGCGGGGTCGGCCACCACACAGGTGGTGTCACTGGACGCAGACGGCCAGATCACCGACGTCCTGGAGTCCTGGCGGGGTGACCTCAGCGGCGGAATCGCCACCACGCTCGACGCCGAGATCCAGCGTTCGGCCGAGGCCGCGTTGGAGGTCCTGCCGGGCAACGGGTACCTGGTCGCCGTCGACGTGGGCAGCGGCGACGTCCTCGCGGCGGCGGCACGACAGTCGGACGGAACCGGTGGGACCACCGACGACGCGGCCCTGACCGGTTCCTACGCCCCCGGCGGCGTGTTCACCATCGTGTCCGCGCTGGCCGCTCTGGAGTCCGGCGCGGTGACGCCGGACGCCGAGATGCCGTGCGGCTACCAGACCGAGATCGGCGGGCAGACCTTCACCAACCCGGACAACGGCTCCCTCCAGGTGGCCCCGACGCTGGCCCGCAACCTGGCGTTCCAGTGCAGCGTCGGCTTCGCGGACCTGAGCGACGAGGTGGGCGCCCAGGCGCTCGCCGACACCGCCAGGCGCCTGGGCCTGGACACCGAGTGGCAGCTGGCGCTGCCCGCCAACCCCGGTGTGGTGGACATCGGTCACGGCGCGGCCGACCTGGCCATGGCGGTCAACGGTGATCAGGGCGTGCGGGTGAGCCCGCTGTCCATGGCGCTCGTCGCCGCGGCCGTGGCCGACGGGACCTGGAACGCGCCGTCCCTGGTCCGCGAGGAGGGACCCACTCCGATCGCGCCGACCGAACTGGACCACGCCGACCTGGAGGTGGTCCGCGAGGGCATGCGCCAGGCCGTGGCCCAGCGGATGTCCCTGCTGAACGCGTACGGCGACGAGGTCCTCGGGCAGGCCGCCCGGACCGAGCAGGACGGGACGGCGCTGCACTGGTTCGTCGGCTACCAGGGCGACGTGGCCTTCGCCGTGCTGGCCGAGGTGGACCCGGCTGTGACACTGGTCAACCAGCACGCGGTGAGCTCGGCGGCGACCTTCCTGAACCACCTGGCCAACGGCGTGCCGGAGCCCGCCGCCGCGTCGACCGACGACGCGGTCGACCAGGCCGAGACCGGAACCGGCGCCACGGACCAGACGGGTTCTTGACCGGACACCGGCGTGCGCGTCGGGCCGATCCGACGCGAACGGTCCCGCGGGGCAACCCCCCGCGGGACCGTTCGCGTCTTCCCCTATGACTGGAGCCGCGACAGGGGGTAGCGGCTCAGCCAAGGAGACAGGACCTCATCTCGGGGGAGGCCCTGTCGGTTCCCAAGGTCGGCCCGACCCTGCCGACCGCCCCCGCGGGCGGCGTCGACCTGTCTTGAGTCCGCGCCCGCGGGGGTTTCTCCCTGTCCGGGGGTGCGGACCGGCGGGAATCCGCTTGGTACCCGCGACGTTGTACCGGTAGAGTGAGACTCAGCGAGCGCGCGCCGCTCGCGTGTCGGCCACCCGGAGACGGGGGGCTTTGACAACTGCACAGGGGGTGATCGGTTTCGACTTCGGTAGTCGTTCCAGGGGAAGCGGGTCGAGGGTTGCGTATGTGACCTCGCAAATCCTGCATGCGCGTAAATTCAAGTGCCAATAAGAAGCACTCCGAGTTCGCTCTCGCTGCCTAAGCGATAGCGACTCTGTCGCCCTGAGCTCGTCATCGGCCCAGGTAGCGGCATCAGCTAGATGACTTACCGCCCGGATCAGGCCACGAGGCCCGGGTGGGAAACTTTCGTGGCTGGGCCTGTCAGCGATGTGTCCGTGCAAGCGCTGGGGCCGAGTAGAACGGCATCGCGGACTGCACCCGGAGAAGCCCTGGCTCGGTGCTGAAGGACGCGGGTTCGATTCCCGCCACCTCCACTCGTCGACGGGACGGCCCTGCTCGCAAGCTGCGCTTGCTCGCGGGGTCGTCCCGTCGTTTCCTCGGGGGGCGACACCTCGGGGGGCGACCGCCGCAACTCCGTCATGACAACGCCGCTGACCAGTGGGAGCGCCCGCGGGTCGGGGGCGTTTCGTGTGTATGGTCGCGGTCCCGCACCGTGGCGGGTACCGGTGCCCACCGCGTCGGTGGAGCCGTCGTCCATGGCCCGCTGGAGTTCGGCGAGTCGACACCTCCTGGGCACAGCCGATACGTCAGCCCTCCTCGAAGAGGCCGGCGAGCGCGTCGGCCTCGGCGTAGGTGGGCAGACCGTCCTGGACTGGCAGGTCCTCGGCCACCGCCAGGGCCGTGGCCACCGTCGCCCGGAGGGCTGCCCTGAACAGCAGCGAACCGCAGCTGACGCGGCGCACGCCCAGGTCGGCGAGGGTCCGCAGGGACGGTGCGCCGGGTGCGTACAGGACGTTGAGCGGCACGTCCAACGCGTCGACGAGCGCGGAGATCGCCTTCTCCTCGCGTAGCCCCGGCACGAACACCCCGTCGGCGCCGGCCTCCTGGTAGGCGGTCGCGCGAGCGGTCGTGTCCTCCCCGGTCCCCGGCAGCCAGTGCGTGTCGGTCCGGGCGTTGACGAACAGATCGGGCGCCGCGCGCTTGACCGCGCGGATCACGGCGCACTGGTGGTCGCGGTCGGCGAGCCCTCCGTCTGGCCGCCCGTCCTCGATGTTGACCCCTGCCACGCCCGCCTGCGCGAGCGTACGGGCGAGCGCGGCCACCTCGTCGGGGTCCTCGCTGAACCCGCCCTCGACGTCCACGCTGACCAGGGCGTCCATGCGGGCCAGGCCCAGGGCGAGCGCCACGGTCTCGTCCCGGGTGCCGCCCGCCGCGTCGGACTTCCCGGCCGCCGAGGCGACGCCGAGGCTGGTCGTCCCCACGGCGCGGAACCCGGCGGTGGCCAGGGCGGCGGCCGAGGCATGGTCCCAGGCGTTGGGCAGCACCAAGGGTGCGCCGGTGCGGTGCAGGTCGCGGAACTCCGCGTAGGCGTTCATCGGTTCTCCGTACGTTGACGCGCGGCCCGGAAGGGGCGGGCATGGTCGGTCAGGTCTGGTCGTCAGGGGTGGCGGGGGAGGGGACGTCCGGCCGTCCGGGGCCCGGTGCGGACTCCCCCAGAAGGACGTCGAGCACTCCGCACGCCAGCGCCGTGGCCAGGGCCGAGGCGGGGCAGCGGTGGCGGCCGTACCCGAAGGCGAGGTGTCCGGGCGCCGGAGCGCCGAGGGCAGGGCGGTCGCGGTCGGGAAAGACGTCCGGGTCCCGGTTGGCGGCGGCGAGGTCGAGCACGACCTCGGTGCCCTCCGCCACCGGCCGTCCGGCGAGGACGGCCCCGGGCAGGGCACGGCGGCGGGTTCCTGGGACCGGGGACGTGAGTCGGAGCGCCTCGGCCGCGAGCACCCCGGCCGCGGGACGGTCGGGGCCCGAGAGGCCGTACTCCTCGACCACGGCCAAGGCGCCGCGGATCAGCCCGGCGGTTCCCTCGCAGGACTGCACGAGCAGGGCGACGCGCTGGGCGACCTCCTCAGGGTCGCCTTCGGGCAGCAGGGAGACCAGCGTCGCCACCGCGTCGTCGGCTGGGGAGGTCGTCCCGGCGGTCGCCCCGGCCAGGTAGAGCGCCGCCACGGTGCGGACGGCTGGGACGACGTGGGACAGGGCGTCGTCGGGGATGCCCAGGCACCCGGCGAGGACCTCGACGGGGACGTACGGGGCGGCGTCGGAAGACGTTCCGCGGGCGCGGTCCCGGGCACGCGCGCGCAGGTCGTCGGGGTCGAGACGGGAGAGGAGGTCCTCGACGACCGCGCGGCGGCGCTCGTGGGCGGCGCCCTCGGCGAACCGGACGGTGGTCCGGCGCAGCCAGCCCAGGCCGCCGACGAGGTCGGGGCCTCCGGGGCGGACGGTACCGCGAACCGGTGGTCGGCGAGGACTTCGCGGACCCCGGCGTGGTCGCGGACGTGGAGTGGAGGCGTCATGCGATGACCCTACGGCCCGGATGTTTCGGCGGTCACCGAAGTGTCGTCGGCGCCGGTCGGTGGGCGCGTCCGCCGCCCCCGGCTACGCGTCGCCGCCCGTCCACCGGCCGCGGCACATGACCCCCTCGACCGCCAGATCCCGGGACAGGAGCACCAGGTCGGCGCGGCCTCCGACCTCGATCCGGCCCGCGCCGTCGAGTCCCAGCGCCGCAGCCGGGACCGAGGAGGCGGACCGTACGGCCTCGGGCGGCTCCACGCCGAGGTCGCGCACCGCGTTGCGCACCGCCCGGGGCAGCACGATGGTGCTGGAGGCGATCGCCCCCGTGTCCGCCAGGCGGGCCTCGCCCCCGCTGACCCGTACGCGCAGGGCTCCCAGGGCGTACTCGCCGTCGCCCAGGCCGGTCGCCGACATCGCGTCCGTCACCAGCGAGACCCGTGCGGCCCCGGCGGCGTCGAACACCAGCCGTGCCGCGCCCGGGTGGACGTGCACGTTGTCCGTGATCAGCTCGACCGTCACCCGCTCGTCGCGCAACGAGGCGGCGACCGGTCCCGGATCGCGGTGGCCCAGCGGCCGCATCGCGTTGTACAGGTGGGTGGCGACGGTCGCCCCCGCGTCGAAGGCGGCCAGGGTCTGTTCGTAGGTGGCCTCGGTGTGGCCGACGGCGGCGACGACTCCCGAGGACACCGCCGCGCGGATGAGGTCCAGCGCGCCCGGCAGCTCGGGAGCCACCGTGATCATGCGGACGTGTCCCCGACCGGCCCTGAGCCAGTGGTCGAACTCGGAGGTGTCCGGGTCGCGCAGCAGCTCCGGGTCGTGCGCACCGCACCTGGACCGGGCGATGAACGGCCCCTCCAGGTAGATCCCCGCCAGATCGCCCGCCTCGCACAGTTCCGCCAACGCCGACACCTGACGCACGGTGGCCTCCGGCGACGCCGCCACCAGCCCGCCCACGAGCGACGTCACGCCGTGCGCCCGGTTGAACGCGACGATCTGGCGCGCCCCCTCCGGATCGGCGTCGGCGAACGCGTGCCCGGCCCCGCCGTGGATGTGGGTGTCGACCAGGCCGGGGGCCACCCAGGCCCCGCCGACGTCGCGGGTCGGCCCCGCCGGAGGCGTCCCGGCGCCGAGTCCGGCCACGCGGCCGTCCTCGACCCGCAGCCAGCCGTCGTGGACGCCGTCGGGGGTGACGACCCGCGCGTGCGTGAGCGTGAGGCAGGTGTGCATTCGGGGTCTCTCCGGGGCTGGGAAGGGCGGGACACGGCCTGTGTGTCGCAAATTACACCGGGCCCCCGGCGCGGTCCGGCACGGGGTCCGGCCACCCCCTCCCGTGACCGGGATCCCCGGCGGAACTGGGAAATCCTGATCAGTGGGACGGGCTGTCCACGACGTGGACGCCGCGATCCGGGGGCTCCACGCGGTGGCGCACGGGTCGACACGCATTGACGATAGCGGTCGGTGCGCCGCATCATGGGTGCATGTCCGCCGGTGAGCTGCTTGTCCAGCGCCTGCACGTCGATCTTCGACAGCAGGCGAGCGCGCTCTGTCGTAGCTAGCGCTGAGCGGGGCCCGCGCCCCGCGCCACGGGTGTACCCCGTGCCCTCCGTGCCCTCGCAGACACCGGACGCTCAGCTCTCCCAGCTTCTGGGTCCCGGGCCGTGTCCCGGCCCGACGAGCACCCCTGCCAGGCCCGCGCACCACGTCTCGGACGACGGCGTCCGCGCCTGGTGTCGGTAGGGGAACGACGTCTCCTCCGGTGTCGACCAACGAACACCGCCCCTGACGCTTCCTCCGGTCGAACCCGGCTGGCTCTGACCGAACCCAGGAGTTCCGCATGACCCGCTTCACCGTGCTCGTCGCCGCACCCCGCCCCCGTTCCTCCGTCCGCGCCGCCGCTCTGGACGCTGCCGCCGAGATCTCCTCCCGTGTGGGCGTCGACGCCCGCCCCGCCTTGGTCGACCTCGCCGAGCTCGGCCCCGACCTGCTGACCGACTCCGCCGCCTCCGTCGACGCCGCCCTGGAGCGCGTGCGCGAGAGCGACGTCCTCCTGGTCGCCTCCCCGCAGGTGCACGGCACCTACACCGGCCTGCTCAAGGTCTTCCTGGACCGCCTGCCCGAACTGGGTCTCGGCCACACCGTCGCGGTCCCGCTGGCGGTGGTCGAGGACCTGCGCAACAGCCGGGGGATCGAGGAGGACCTGCGCGTCCTGCTCGCCGACCTGGGCGCCTGGGTGGCCGAGCCCGGCCTGGTGCTGTCCGCCGACGAGACCGACCGGCCCGGCGGAGTGGTGCGTGCCTGGGCCGACGTCGCCGCGCCCGGCCTGCGTGAGGCCGTGGCCGTCGTGGCCTGACCCCGGGGATCGGCTCGGGTCCGGCCTCCGACCGGGGCCGCGCGAGGGCGCGGCCCCGGTCGCCGCGGTGGGGGCCTGAGGCGCGGGGTTCGGAACGCTCAGTCGCGGCCGACGGCGTTCGGGCGTGCCGCGGACCGCTCACCGGAGTCCGACACCGCCGTGGCAGTGACGGGATCGGCGGCGCGACGGCGGCTGGTGTCGGCCTCGGCGCTCGCCACGTTCCCGCGCACCAGGACGACCACGACCAGGGTCAGTGCGAAGCCGCCGATCCGCAGGGCCAGCGTCACGGGGTCCTCGGGCAGGCTCTCGCCGAAGAGGATCGTCCCCGCCACGACCATGAACACGTTGCCGACCACGTTGGACACCGGCGCGGTGATCGAAGCCCGCGAGCGCTGCAACGAGGTCTGGAACAGCACGATCCCCACGGCCCAACCGAGTGCGTACAGGTAGGGGAACGGCGAGGCGAGCGCGGGCGTGACGGCCGCAGCCACGCCGTGCTCGGCGAGCAGCCCGCCCAGTCCCTTGCCCTGGAGCCCGGCGCTGCCCTGCGCCAGACCCGCCGCCGCGCCCATCGCGGCGGCGGACACGTACCTGCCCCCGCGTCCGACCGCGCCCATCACGGCCACGCACGCGACCACGGTCACCAGACTGACGGCGACCAGGGCCGGGGTGTTCGCGGACGTGCCCGTCTCACCGCCGTCGTGCGTGGACAGGGAGAGCAGTCCGAGGGCGACCGGCATGACGCCGAGCGCGACGTACTCGCCCCGGGTGACGCGCTCGCCCGTGAGCAGCGTCGCCACCAGGAGTGTGGCCGCCACGCCCGCGGCGAAGGCCGGCTGGGCGACCGACACCGGCGCCAGGCCCAGGGACACGATCAGACCCACGCTGCCCAGTGCGGCGAACGCGCAGCCGAGCACCCAGCGCGGGTTGCCCAGCAGGACGCGGGCCAGGTGGAGCGGGCGGTGGACGGAGATCGACTCAGATCCGTGCAGGGCGCGCTGTTCGACGGACAGGCCGACGGTGTAGACCGCGGCGGAGGTCAGCGCGACCAGGAGTCCGATCACGGCGGGGCCCTTCGGTCGGGACTACGTGCGGACTCGCAATGTATAACAAGTTCTAGTTCGCGCGTCACCAGGAGCTCTCGCGGAGGGCAGGTCACGATCGACGTACTAACCTCTTGAAAAGCTCCCTGTCCTCGTGTGATCGGCCGTGAACGGGGGAATCGTCCGTGGCGGGTGAGAACCGGTTTCGGATCCATCCGCACGACGCCGCAGCGAGGAATGGGGCACGGTGCAGGACCCAGACGAGCCCGAGAGGGACGCGCGTGAGGCCGAGCCGGAGACCGAGGACACGGACGGCGCACCGGGCCGCTGGCGCATCCTCGCCGACCGGGCGGCCCACGTCCTCTACCGCGTCCTGGACCGCCTCCGGCCCGCGTCATGGCGGGAACGCCCCTCGCGCTTCGAACCCGGACCGCTCGGACTGTTCGGCGTCATGCTCGCCGCCATGGCCGTCACCCTCCTGCTCATCCAGACCGGCTCCGGCGGCGCGGGCGCGGCACAGGACGGTGAGGAAGGGCCCATGGAGGTGCCCGGTCCACCCGGGGGGCGGCTCCGCGTCATGGTGGCGGGTGGATCGATGACCCAGGGCAGCAGCGGAGACTACACCTGGCGCTACCGCCTGTGGCGCCACCTGGGGGAGTCCGACGTCGACGTGGACTTCGTCGGGCCCCACGACGACATGTACCGGCTCGCGGACGGCGGTTTCGGCGACCACGGGTACGCTGATCCCGACTTCGACGCCGACCACGCGGCCCGCTGGGGCGCCACCGCCGGCGAGCTCGCCGACGAGATCGCCCGTGTGGCGGCCGAGCACGAACCCCAGTACCTCCTGCTCCTGGCCGGGATGGAGGACATCCTCAGCGGCGGAAACGCCGACCACGCCCTGGAGGGGGTCGGCGAGACCGTCTCGACCGTGCGGGTCGCGCTGGGGGAGGTCCGCTTCGTCGTCGGAGAGCTCCCCGACGTCGAGGGGACCGGGGACGACGCCAGGGTCAACCGGGAGATCGAACGGTTCAACATGGGCGTGGTCGACCTCGCCCAGCAGCTCACCTCCGGGACCTCGCCCGTGGTCGTCGCCCGGGTCGCCGAGGGATACGTGCCCACGAGGGACAACTGGGACGACGTGCACCCCAACGCCAGGGGCGAGGTGCGGATCGCCGCGGCGTTCGCCGACGCGCTCGCCGAGCCGCTCGGTGTGGGGCGGGACTATCCCAGGCCGCTGCCGAGCACGGCGGTCGGGCCGCGGTCCGCTCCCGAGCCGGAGGCCGAGGAGTCGGCGGAGGGGTTGGTGCTGAGCTGGGACGCCGTGGACGGCGCGACCGACTACCGGGTGGTCCAGCGCAGAGTCGATCCGGATCCCGACGAGGCGGTCGTGCTGCCCGCCGAGGTCGAGACGGACGGGGACCGCAGGCGAGTGCTCGTCGAGGCGCTGCTGAGCGGGGCCCGTTACGAGTTCGTCGTGCGCCAGTTCAAGGGGCGGGACGAAGGGGTGGGGTCCGCGCCCCTGAGCCTGGTGTGGAACGCCGACCCGCCCGACGCGCCGACCGGAGTGCGCGTGGTCGACCGCGGGGCGACGGTGCGGTGGGACGCGGTCGAGAGCGCCACGCACTACCAGGTGTGGGTGCGCGCGCTGGCCTGCTCGCCGAGCGACGACGCCCGATCCCCCGGGTACGGGGACGACGAGGAGGAGCCGGGACGCCCGGACGGCGAGCCGTCGAAGCGCCCGGACTACGACCAACCCTCGCCGAGCGAGCCGGCCCCCGAACCGAGGCCCACACCGGCCCCGACTCCGGCGCCCGAACCGACCACGGATCCCGAGCCGACCCCCGACCCGGGACCGACGACTCCGTCACCGCCCCGGCGCCGGAGTGCGTTCCGGTCGACGACCGGGGCCCCGGCAGCGGCCGGGGGTGGCACCCCCAGGGGCCGACCGGAGCGGAGCCGCGCTGGACGGCCACCGTGCGCGGACCCTACGAGGTCGTGGTGCGCTCGCACCGGGACTACGTGGCGGGCGGCTACTCCGGGGCCGTCGAGCTGCGGGGCGGGTGAGTCCGGTGCGCTGCTTCGATCGCTGGCTGCCGTGGGCGGTGGGTCTGCTCGCCGGTGTCGTGGCGCTGGGCCCGGCGCTGGGGCGCGGTTACGTGCTGCGCTACGACATGGTCTTCGTTCCCGATCCGTCGCTGCCGACCGTCCTGCGCGGCGCCGACGGATTTCCGCGGGCGATCCCGAGCGACGCCGTGGTCGCGGCGCTGTCGGCGCTCGTTCCGGGGGACGTGGTGCAGGCGGCGGCGCTGTTGGCCGTGTTCACCGTGGGGGCCGCGGGGGCGGCCCGGCTTCTGTGGGGTTGGTCGGGTCGGGAGCGGGCCGGGGGCGCCGGTCCGGACCTGCCAGGCGCGCCGGTTCCACGGAGTGAGCACGGTCGGTCCGGTGCTCCCGGTGGCGTGCGCTCCTGGGGATCTGCGACCGAACCGACTGCTCGTCGTCGGGCGTCGCACGCCCTCGGCGGCCCTGGCCTCGCGGCCGACCCGACGGCGCTGCCTGCGACGGTCGCCGTGCGCCTGGCCTCGGCCGCGGCCGGGATCGCCTATGTCTGGAACCCCTTCGTCGCCGAACGCCTCCTGCTCGGTCAGTGGGCGATGCTGCTGGGCTACGCGGGACTCCCGTGGGTCGTGGGAGCTGTGGTACGCCTGGGAGCGGCTGAGCGCACCACCGGGTTCGCCCGCCTCCTGTGCTCCCTGGTCCCCGCCGCCGTGGGCGGATTCTCCTCCGTGGTCCTCACCGCGCTCACCGCCGTTCCCGTGGCGCTCGCCCGGCGGGGCCGAGCCGCGACCACGGCCCTCTTCCTCCTCGCCCTGGTCCTGGTCTCGCTGCCGTGGCTGCTGCCCGCGTTGGCCAGTGGGGCCGGGACCGATCCGGCGGGGGCGGCGGCGTTCGCCGCGAGGTCCGACACGCCCTTCGGAACGGCCGGTTCGCTGCTGCTCCTGGGCGGCGTGTGGAACTCCGGCGCGGTGCCCGCGGGCTACGGAGAGCCGCTGACGGCGGCCCTGCGCCTGCCGCTGTGCCTGGCGGCGCTCGCGGGGTGGGTGTGGTGGCTGCGCCGGGTGCGGCCGGCGTTCGGGACCGGGTTGTCGGTCGCCGCGGTGCTCGGCTTCGCGATCGCCCTGCTCGGCACCACCGGGGCGGGGCGGGCGGCGCTGGAGACGCTGATCGGACTCTGGCCCGGCTTCGGCCCGCTGCGCGACGGACAGCTGTACGTGGCCCCTCTCGCCCTGGTCCAGGCTCTGGGCTTCGGGGCCGCCCTGTGGTGGCTGGCCGGTCCGCGATCCGAGGCGCTGGCCGTTCGTCCGGTCACGGGCGGTGGGGGCGCCGCGCCGGACCGGACCCCCGCGGACTCCGGCGAACCCGCCGCGCCTGCCCGGACGCGGGAGCCCCCCAGGGCGGCGGAGCGGTCCGCGTGGCGGTTGGGCGCCGCGGTGTTCTCCGCGCTCCTTCCGCTGGTGGCGCTGCCCGGGCTGGTGTGGGGTGTGGGCGGTGGGCTCGTGCCGGTGGACTACCCCCGGGGGTGGATCGAGGCCCAGCGGGCGGTGGCGGCCGACACGCGTCCGGGAGCGGTCCTCGTGCTGCCCTGGAGCGCTACCGGGGGCTCGACTGGTCGGGGGAGCCGGTGGTCGTGCTGGATCCGGCGACCAAGCTCTTCGACCGGCGCACCCTGTGGAACGACGACCTGCGGGTAGGGACCGCGGGTGGCGGCACGGTCGTGGTGACCGGCGAGGACGCCCGGGCCCGGGAGGCCGCCGCGGCTCTGGGGATCGACCCCGGCACCGGGCTGCCCCGCGTCGACGACGTGGCCGTGGTCCTCGGCGGGCTCGGCGTACGGTACGTGATGGTCTCCGCCCCGATCGATAACGCGTTCTTGTTGCAGGCCGGAGGGATGTCCCCGGTGGTTGAGGGTGCTGACATGGCCCTCTACCGGGTCGACGATGAGCACGTAAAACCGGATAAAGCTGGTAGTTCGGGGTTGGAAGTTACCGGGGGGTTAGTTACAGTTGGGGCAATCGTCTGGTCTGTAGCTAGATCAGGTTCTAGTCTCGTTCTCCAGCGTTCCGGCTTCAGAGCGAGGCCGGGCGCGCGGAAGGAGATCCCCAAGTGATCAAGGTAATCGCCGCCTGCGTGATCGGCGCGGCTCTGGCGGGTGGGGCCACCGTGGTGGTCACCAACGTCGCCACCGAGTCGACCGCGACCGCGGAGCCGGTGAACGAAACCCTCTACAACTACGGCGACCGCTAGGTCGTCGACGTCGGAGAGGCTCGGGGCGCCCCGTTCCCAGCGGGGTGTCCCACTCCCCGCACTCCCCGGCCGGTCCGCTCCCGGCCACCCCCACCTCACGTCCGGTCGACGGGCCTGGTCGGCATGCCCTTCCCTCCCGTGGTCGCTCAGTGGGCGCGCGTCGGCACCCTGAGTGCTCGGCGCGGCGTTCCAGCCGGACACCGCGCGGAAGGAGAACGTGTGGTCATCGAGAAGGCCCACCACAGGGTGGGACCCGGCGTGCCCAGGCGGCCCCTCCCCGATGTCGCGCCGGACCCGGCCGGGTCCGCCGGACCCGCCGCCTCCCCGACCGAGCCCGACCTCGGACCGCGCCTGGACGGCGTGCGCCTGGTGATGATCAACTGGCGCGACCCCTGGCAGTCCACCGCGGGCGGCGCCGAGGAGTACGCCTGGCGGATCAGCCGCCACCTGGCCGAACGCGGCGCCATCGTCACCTTCCTCACCAGCCGCGAACCCCACCAGGCACGCGTGGAGACCCGCGACGGCATCGTCATCCGTCGCATGGGCGGCCGTTTCACCGTCTACCCCCGCGTCATGGCATGGCTGGCCCTGTGGCGGCGCGAGTACCACCTGGCCTTCGACTGCATGAACGGGATCCCCTTCCTCTCCCGCCTCGTCCTGCGCCGCCGCACCAGAGTGGTCAGCGTCGTCCACCACGTCCACGACCTCCAGTTCAACGCCTACTTCCCCGCACCGCTCGCCTGGTTCGGACGGTTCGTGGAGTCGGCCGTCGCCTCGCGCGTCTACCGCCGCTGCACCACGATCACCGTCTCGGAGTCCTCCCGCGCCGCCATGCGCGACAAGCTCGGCTGGCGCGCGCCGATCGAGGTCGTCCACAACGGCGGACTGCCCGCCCCCGAGGACCCGCGCGCGCCCAGCGCGGGCTCGCCTTCGACCCCTCGCGCCCCGCCGTCGTGAGCCTGGGCCGACTCGTCGTCCAAAAGCGCGTCTCCCGCGTGGTCGACCTGTCCACCGCGCTCCGCGACGAGTACCCCGAGTTGAGCGTGCACATCGTGGGACGGGGCCCCGAGGGAGGGCATCTGGCCGAGCAGGTCGAGCGCGACGGTCTCCACGGCCGCGTCCACCTGCACGGCTTCCTCCCCGAAGCGGACAAGAACGCCGTTCTGGCCGCGTGCGACCTCCACGTCACCGCCTCCCGGTTCGAGGGATGGGGCCTGACCGTCATCGAGGCTGCCAGGCTCGGGATCCCCACCGTGGCCTACGATGTGGACGGACTTCGCGATTCGGTCCGCGACGGCGAAACCGGTTGGCTGGTGCGCGAGGGCGAGGACCTGACGGACGTGGTCCGCCGGGCGCTCAAGGAGCTGTCCGACCCCTACCGCGCCGAGGAGGTCCGCCGGGCCTGCCGCGCGTGGGCCGAGCGGTTCACCTGGGAGGCCAGCGGGGCACGGATGACCCGTCTCGTCGCCGCCGAACTCGGACTGGCCGAGGCCCCGGCGTCCGGCGGGACCGAGAGGGAAGCAGGGAAGTGACTTCGGCGGAATCCACCGCCAGGCGCGAACCGGAGGATTCCAGAACACCGTCCGCCCCCGGCGGATCGCTGGACCACACGCTGCTCTCGCGGCTCAAGGTCCTCACGGTGTGTCTGCTCTTGGGAGCGCTGGCGGCCAGCATCGACCCCGGCAGGATCGTCAGCGACACCAAGCTCGACCTGACGGCCAACCCCTCGGGGTTCCTGGAGCGAGCCCTGCACCTGTGGGACGCCTCCTACTTCGGGCAGATCCAGAACCAGGCCTACGGGTACTTCTTCCCGAACGGCCCCTTCCACCTGCTCTTCGACACCCTGGGCACCCCCGACTGGATGACCCAGCGGCTGTGGATGGCGGTCCTGCTCGTCGCAGCGTTCCTGGGCGTGTACAAGGTCGCCGGCGCGCTCGGGCTCGGCACGGTCGACACCCGCCTCCTGGCCGGGGTCGCCTACGCCCTCGCCCCACGCGTGTTGACCCTGCTCTCCTACAACTCGGCCGAGCTCCAGCCCATGCTGCTCATGCCGTGGATCCTGCTGCCGCTGGTGCTGGGCGCCAAGGGCAGACTCTCCCCGGCCCGCGCCGCGCTCCTGTCCGGACTCGCGTTCCTCCTGTGCGGCGGCACCAACGCCGCGTCTGAGCTGGCCGTCCTCGTCGTGCCGGGCCTCTACCTGGTCACCCGGGCCCCCGGACCGCGCACCCGGCGGCTCACGGCCTGGTGGGCGGGGGCGCTCGTGCTCGCCTCGTTCTGGTACGTCGCACCGCTGCTGCTGATGTCGCGGTACGTGTTCTCGTTCATGCCCTACACCGAGGACGCGGCCGTCACCACGGGTGTGACCTCCCTGCTCAACGCCGTGCGGGGCACCTCGAACTGGATGGGTTTCCTCCCCGACCAGGGCAACACCGCGCTGCCCTCGGGCGCCGCGCTCTCGACCACCCCCTGGCTGATCGCGCTCACCGCCGTGGTGGCCGGGCTCGGACTGGCCGGACTCATCAACCGGCGCACCCCCGAACGGCTCTTCCTCATCGCGTGCGTCCTCACCGGCACGGCGATCATCGTCGCCGGCTTCACCGGTGACCTCACCGGCCCCTTCGCCCCGCTCATGCGCGACCTGCTCGACGGCGCTCTCGCACCCTTCCGCAACGTCCACAAGTTCGACGCGTTGATCCGCCTGCCGCTCGTCCTCGGACTGGCCCACCTGCCCGTGGTCGTCGCGCGCGACCGCGCCGAACGCCGCGGGGCCGACGCCGCGCCCCGGGTCCACCGCGCCGTGGCGGGCGGGTCCGCCGCCGTCTTCCTGGCCACACTCCTGCCGATCGCCACGGTCGGCGTCGCCCCGCACGGCGGGTACGAGTCCCTGCCCGAGCACTGGCGCCAGGCCGCCGACTGGCTGAACGGACGGGCCGACGAACGCGGTATGACCATGGCCCTGCCCGGCTCCGCCCGAGGCGAGTACGAGTGGGGCCGTCCGCTGGACGAGCCGATGCAGCCGCTGCTGACGGGTGCGTGGACCAACCACCAGATCATCCCGTGGGGCTCGGCGGGCGTCTCCCGCCTGACCCAGGAGATCGACCAGCGGGTCTCGTCCGGACGCGGCTCGGCCGGGCTGGCCGACACCCTCGCCCGCATGGGCGTCACCCACCTGATCGTCCGCAACGACCTCCAACGCGCCGCCAACAACGGCGGCTGGCCCGCGCGCGTCCACCAGGCCCTGGGCGACTCGCCGGGGATCAGCCAGGTCGCCGAGTTCGGTCCGGTCATCGGGTCGCTCGACCACCAGCCCGCCGCGCGCTGGTTCGACCAGCCCTACCCGGCCCTGACCGTCTACGAGGTCGCGGACGCCGCGCCCACGGTCGGCACCGTGCCCGCGGACGAGGCCGTCCGCGTCACCGGCGGCCCCGAGTCCCTTCTCCACCTGGCCGAACAGGGCCTGATCACCGACGACCGCCCCGTCCTGCTCGGCGACGACCCGGGCGCGGACGCGGTCGCCGCCGAGGACACCGTCGTCACCGACTCCGCGCGCCGCCGCGAGGTGGTCTACCCGGACGTGCGCCGCAACGTCTCGGCCACCCTGACCGAGGACGCCGAACCCGAACGCGACGTCCCCGCCCCCGACATCCTCGACCCGGCGTGGGAGCCCTACGTCGCCCACGCCGAGGACCTGGGCGTCGCCTCGGTCGGCGCCTCCTCCTCCGAGAGCGGCTCCGGCGCGCGCGGCTCCGACCGCGACCCCGGCCACGCCCCGCACGCCGCCCTCGACGACGACCTCACCACCGCGTGGCGGTCCAGCGCCTTCACGGGGGCTCTCGGCCAGTGGCTGGAGGTCGAGTTCACCCGACCCCGCGACGTCAGCGGGCTCGCCGTCGCCTTCGACCAGCTGCCGGGTGAGCCGCCGCCCTCCCGCGTCACCGTGGTCACCGACAACGGTGAGACGGAGGTGCCCGTCGCCGAGACCGGCGAGCCCCAGGAGCTCATGACCCCGCCCGGCCGGACCTCGACCCTGCGTGTGCGCGTGGACGAGCTGGCCTGGGAGCCGGAGTACCGGTTCGGCACCCGCGTGGGCATCACCTCCCTGTCCCTGCCCGGGCTGGAGTCCGCCCGAACCCTGCGCGTGCCGGGGCCCGCCGACGCCGACACCCTGCTGTTCACCGGCTCCACCGGCACCGCGCCAGGGTGCGTGGAGGGCTCGCACGTGTGGGTGTGCAACGCGCGGTTGGAGGTTCAGGGCGAGGACGCCAGTCGCCTCGACCGGACGTTCGAGCTGTCGGCCGCCTCGGCCGCGGGCGCGCACCGGGTGTCCGGCGAGGTGGTGCTCACCGACCCGCGCGAGGCGGAGAACGCCGCCAACCGCGCCGGCGGCCACCCGCGCGTGACCGCCTCCTCCACGGCCGTGGAGCACCCCGCCGCGATGGGCCGGGGCACGCTCGACGACGACGATTCCACCGTCTGGTACCCGGACCCGGAGGAGAAGCGCCCCTGGCTCGACATCGAGCTCGGCGCGCCGACGACGGTCGACCACCTGGAGGTGGCCTTCCCCCGTGCCGACAGCGTGCTCCGGCCGATCCGGCTCACCGTCGAGGGCGGCGACACCGTGCGCGAGGGCTGGCTCGACGGTAGCGGCCGGGTCGACTTCGCCGAGCTCACCGTCGACTCGCTGCGCGTGACCTTCGAGCGTCCCGAGGGGCAGGACCTGGAGATCGGCGCCATCACGCTGCCCGGGGTCGACCCGGTGGACCCCCTGCCCGAGGGGGACGCCGCCACCGCCTGCGGCCTGGGCCCCACGCTGCGGGTCAACGGCCAGCGCGTGGAGACCCGGATCACCGAGGGCACCCTCGCCGACCAGCTCACCGGGCGTCCGCTCCGCTACGAGAGCTGCACCGACCTCGACCTGGCCGAGGGGGAGAACCGAGTCGTCGTCGACCCGGGCAACCGCTACGACGTGCGTTCGGCCCTCATCGAGGGGGACGCGTCACTGGCGGACCGGGAGCCGGTCGAGCTGGCCGAGGTCGAGCGGACGCACGCGTGGGGTCCGGGCGTGCGGCGCTTCGACGTCTCCGTCGACGAGGAGAGTCTGCTCGTCGTCAACGAGAACTTCAACGAGGGCTGGGAGGCGACCCTGTCCGGCTCCGAGGGGACGCTGGAGCCGGTCCGGCTGGAGGGTTGGAAGCAGGGCTGGGTGCTCCCGGCGGGGAGCCGGGGCACGGTGACGCTGACCTTCGCGCCGGACGCCGCCTACCAGGCCGCGCTCGTGGTCGGCGCCGGGTTGGCCGGGCTCCTGGTGGTCCTGGCGGTGTGGCCCCGGCGGCTCGTGCCCGCCGTGCTCGCGGGCGTGGTCGCACGTGGGGCCGGATCGACAAGACGCGGCGGACGCCCGGTGCCCGCGGCCCGACCCGGTTGGCTGAACCGGTGGGCGGTCCTGCCTCTCGGCCTGGCCTACGGGGTGTGGGTGGCGGGCGCGGCCGGGGCCGCCGTGGTCGGGGCGATCCTGCTGTGCGTCTGGTGGCTCGGCAGGCGGGCGCCCAGCGGGCTGCGGCACGCGCGGCCGGGACGGCCCTCGCTCGGCGGGCGTGCGCTGCCGCACCTGGCCGGTCCGTGGACGGTCACGGCCTCGCTCGCCCTGGCCGGACTGTCGATGGCCGTCGGCACGCATCTGGCGCTGTACCTGCCCTTCCACGACGTCACGGAGGTGTTCGGGGCGGCGCTGCGCGGCTGGGCGGCCCAGGCGCTGTGCCTGCCCGCCCTGACCAGGCTCGTCCTCGCGCTCGGCCAGCGCGGGGAGGACCCCCCGCCGCTCGGTGCGACGCGGGTGCGGGCCGCCGAGCGGCGCCGTGCCGCACCGTCCGGCCAGTCCGCCCACCCGGTCGGGACGGCCGCCGGGGACGGGCCCGGGAACGGGAACGGGTTCGCGCCCGCGCCGGACTCCGATGTCGAGGAGGCCCGCACATGAGAGCGCCGATCGAGGATCCGACCGGGGCCGGTGGGCGGGCAGCGATGCCCGGGCCGACGTTGGGGGCCGGGGCGGACGGGACCTCGGGGGCCTCGGGCGTCCCCGACCCCGAAGGCCGCGGCGCGCCCGAGGACCTCCCGCCCCGCCGGGGCGCCTTCCTCGTCGCCCTGGGCGCCTTCCTGCTGACCGTGGCCGCCCTGCTGCCCCTCTACGTGTACGACCGCGTCGCGCTGCTGCCCGCCTCCGCGGAGTTCGAACTGCGGATGGTCGACGAGGACGCCGCCTACCTCGACGCGGCCACCTGGTCGCTGCGGCAGGGCGTCGAGATACGGCGGGTCACCCGGGTCGAGGCCGCGCCGCACGGCGGTGACTGGTCGGCGTGGGAGATGTCCGTGGACGTCTCCACACCCGAGCGGATGATCGACCACTGGAGCCGCCGCGTCATCGTGGACCGCGTGACCGGGCGCGCCGTCAACTGCTGCGGCGAGCACGTCGACGGCGACCGGGCGATCCGACAGGCCGGGCTCGTCCTCCACTGGCCCGCGAACGCCCCCGCCGAGGACGTCACCCACTACGACGCCGAGATCCGGTCGGCTCCGCTCCTGGAGTACGACGGGGCGGACCAGGTCGCCGGGATCCCCGTCCGCCGCTACGTCCAGGCGATCGGCGCCACCCAGGCCCCGGACTCGGCCCGGTCGGTGCCCGCCGCGCTGTTCACGGCCGACGCCGAGGGCACCGTCTCGGCGTCGCGCTGGGTGGCGATCACCCGGACCTACTGGGTCGAGCCCACCAGCGGCCTGGTGGTCAACGCCCAGGAGACCCGCGCCGAGAGCCTCCGCCCGCGCGGAGGGAGCGGCGAGGTCGGTCTGCTGACGGCCGATCTCACCCTGTCCGAGGGGCAGGTGTCCACTCTCGCCGAACGGGCGCGTGTCCGGGCGTTCCTGCTCACGGCCCTCGACGCCTGGGCGCCCTGGATCCTCGTCCCCGCGGGCGGCGCCGCGATGCTGGCCGGTCTCGTCCAGGCGTGGCGGGCCCGCGAGACCGCGCGGATCCGGCGGCGCGACCTGGGCGCACGCGTCGAGCGGGTCGAGCGCCTCGGAGAGTCCCGGGACAGGCCGTAGGATCGGACACATGTGCGGTCGCTATGCCCAGTCCCGGAACCAGCACGAGCTCCAGCTCGCCTTCGACCTCCCCGAGGAGACGATCACGCAGGAGGCCGACCCGCGGGCGTGGCCACCGCTGCACGAACTGCCGCCGGACTACAACGTCGCCCCGGGCAAACCGGTGTACGCGGTGCTCGGCCCGCCGCCGCGCGGCGCCGACGGCGACGACGAGCCCGCCGGGCCGCGCCACCTGCGCACCCTGCGCTGGGGCCTGGTCCCTTCGTGGGCCAAGGACCGCAACGTCGGCTACCGGATGATCAACGCCCGCAGCGAGACCGTGGCCGACAAGCCCGCCTTCCGCGCGGCCTTCCGCCGCCGCAGGTGCCTGCTGCCCGCCGACGCCTACTACGAGTGGCAGCTCGTCGGTGCGGACGGCCGAGCCGAGGCGGGCACCTCGCCGGCGACCGACCCCCAGCACCGCAAGCGCAAGGCACGGTCCGCCAAGAAGCCGTTCGCCGTCCACTACGACGACCGCGAGCCGCTGGCCCTGGCCGGGATCTTCGAACGCTGGCGCGACCCGGAGGTCGACGGGGACGACCCCGCGGCCTGGCTGTGGACCTGCGCGGTGATCACCACCGAGGCCGCGCCCGCACTCGCCCGTATCCACGACCGCATGCCCGTCATCGTCCCCCGGGGGGACTGGACGGCCTGGCTCGACCCCGACTCCGGCGCGGACGACCTGGCCCACGTCATGGCCGCGACGCCGGTCGACCGGTTCGCGGTCGACGAGGTCTCCACCGACGTCAACAGCATCAAGAACAACGGCCCCGGGCTCCTCACCCCCGTGCCCGCCACCGAGGTCGGCGGGCCGGACACACTTTTCTGACCCGGAGGCGGCTGGACACGGCCCGGGCGGCCCTGTGTATGGTGTGCGAGGCCACACGGCCACGCGCCCCCCGGGGGCGCACGCACGTCGTGCACCCCATTGCCGACGTGCGCACATGTGAATACCGCGGGAGCTCGCGCCATGGCGGGCTGAGAGGGCGGCTCAACGGTGTCGCCGACCGCAGAACCTGTTCGGGTAATTCCGACGTAGGGAGGCACGCCATGACGGCTATGGACAGCCGCACCACGACTTCCACCACCGACGAGCGCCAGGTGACCACGGGTCCCATCATGGGATCACGGAAGGTCTACCGTGAGATCGACGACCCCGCCGGTTTCACGCTCCGCGTCCCGCAGCGCCGGGTGGAACTGAGCAACGGCGGCCACTTCGACCTGTACGACACGTCAGGTCCGTACACCGACTCCACCGCCGACATCGACGTGCACCGGGGCCTGCCCGGCACCCGGCGGGAGTGGATCGACGCCCGCGAGCCCGTCAACGGAGCGGTCTCGCAACTGGCCTACGCCAAGGCCGGCGTCATCACCCCCGAGATGCGGTTCGTCGCCGCCCGCGAACACAGACCCCGAGTTCGTGCGTCAGGAGATCGCGATCGGGCGCGCGGTCATCCCCGTCAACCGCAGGCACCCGGAGTCCGAGCCGACCATCATCGGCAAGAACTTCCTGGTGAAGATCAACGCCAACATCGGCAACTCCGCGGTCACCTCCTCCGTGCCCGAGGAGGTCGAGAAGATGGTGTGGGCCACCCGTTGGGGCGCCGACACCGTGATGGACCTGTCGACCGGCAGGCGTATCCACGAGACCCGCGAGCGGATCCTGCGCAACTCGCCGGTCCCGATCGGCACGGTCCCCATCTACCAGGCGCTGGAGAAGGTCAACGGCGATCCCACCGAGCTGAGCTGGGAGATCTACCGCGAGACCGTCGTCGAGCAGGCCGAGCAGGGCGTCGACTACATGACCGTGCACGCCGGCGTGCTGCTGCGCTACGTGCCGCTGGCGGCCAGGCGCGTCACCGGGATCGTCTCGCGCGGCGGTTCGATCATGGCCGCCTGGTGCCTGGCCCACCACAAGGAGAGCTTCCTCTACACCCACTACGAGGAACTCTGCGAGATCCTGCGCGAGTACGACGTCACCTTCTCCCTCGGCGACGGTCTGCGGCCCGGCTCGATCGCCGACGCCAACGACGAGGCCCAGTTCGCCGAGCTGCGCACCCTGGGCGAGCTCACCCACATCGCCCGCGCGCACGACGTGCAGGTGATGATCGAGGGGCCGGGACACGTGCCGATGCACAAGATCGCGGAGAACGTGCGCCTGGAGGAGGAGCTGTGCGGCGAGGCGCCGTTCTACACGCTCGGCCCGCTGGCCACCGACGTCGCCCCCGGCTACGACCACATCACCTCCGCCATCGGCGCCGCGCAGATCGGCTGGCACGGCACGGCGATGCTGTGCTACGTCACCCCGAAGGAGCACCTGGGCCTGCCCGATCGGGACGACGTCAAGACCGGCGTGGTGACCTACAAGCTCGCCGCGCACGCCGCCGACCTGGCCAAGGGCCACCCCCGGGCGCAGGAGTGGGACGACGAGCTGTCCAAGGCGCGGTTCGAGTTCCGCTGGCAGGACCAGTTCCACCTGTCGCTGGATCCGGAGACGGCGCAGTCCTTCCACGACGAGACCCTGCCCGCCGAACCGGCCAAGACCGCGCACTTCTGCTCCATGTGCGGGCCGAAGTTCTGCTCGATGCGGATCTCCCAGGACGTGCGCAGGTACGCCGAGGAGAACGGCCTGGACACCGTCGAGGCGATCGAGAGGGGCATGGCCGACAAGTCCGAGGAGTTCGCGGCCTCGGGCAACCGGGTGTACCTGCCGCTCGCCGACTGACGCGGCGCGGGGCGCCGTGGTCGCCCGGCACGGGACCCGGAGCCGAAGGGGCGGCGGTCGGCCGCCCCTTCGCCACGACACCGAGGACGCGGGTCCCGCCCGCACGGGCCGTCGAGGCCGACGGGCGTCGCGGTGCCCCGGGCGGAGCGGCCGGGGGGCGACGACCGTCGGCCTATCCCGGCTTGCGCGCGCTGGCCAGCAGGTGCACGCCCACGTAGTCGTCGGACTCGGTGGCCCGCGTCTCCATCTCCACCAGGCGGCTCATCGACCTCGGGTCGCGGGCGAGCATCCCCTCGACCGTGGACGGCGACAGCACCGTGCGCGGCTTGATCCACTCCAGTTCGAGCCCGGCGTCGGCCAGGGTGTCGGCGAGCTGCTCGGAGGTGAAGCAGCGCGTGATGGACCCGTCCGGCCACGGCACCAGCAGGACGTCGGCGCTGGGCGCGTGGCTCAACTCGGGCCAGCAGTCCTGTTCGGCCAGTAGCGCCATGCCGAGCACGACGGAGTCCACGCACACGAGCGCGCGCCCACCCGGCCGCAGCACGCGCGCGATCTCCGCCACCGACGACTCCGTGGCCAGGTGCCGGGACAGTACCCGGTTGTCGGCGATGACCCCGTCGAAGGAATCGGAGGCGAACGTGCGCAGCAGCGTGGAGTCGCCCACCACGCGGCGCAGCCGACCCCGCGGGGCCGGACGCGGCACGCTCGCGCGTCCGTTCACCAGGGTCAGCGGTTGCCGCACCGCCATGTCCGAGGACGGCAGCAGCGTCACGACGTCGTGCCCGGCGGCCACGGCGCGGTGCGTGCCCTGGAAGTCCGGGCTGGACAGGTCGAGCAGGCAGGCGGGCGCGGGTGGGAGCCAGCGGGCGATCTGCGCCTCAGCGACGGCCCAGTAGAAGCGCCAGTAGTCCGACAACCGGTCGGGTGCGGCGAACTGGGCGGCCGGGGACCGTGTCGATCGGACGCCGGGGTCGAGGACGGTCGCACGTGCACTCCTCTCCCATCCTTGTGTGGTCCTACCCGCACTCTCCCATGCCCTACCTCCGCCGATACAGCCAAACGACAAAGTTCACCGGCCGGCGTCCGCGTCCCGTTCCGCTGGGCCGGAATCAGGCCGCGGAGCGCGTTGTTGTCACCGTCACCGCGCGGGACGCCGAGGGCGCCCGGGGGATCGGACGTTGGGGAGGGCACTTCGGACATGTCGACCGCCAGCGCGTGCCTGGAACGCGAGGAGATCGCGGCGACGCCACGTGGCGCCGATGCGCGGGTCCTGGGGCTGGAGCCGTATCTTGGGGATATGGATGCTCCAGCCGGGACCAGCGCAGGGAGGCCGACGGGCTTGGAAGAGGGCCAGGAGACAGCACGTGAGCGGGAGGAGCGCTTCGAGAGGGATGTGCTTCCCTTCCTCGACCAGCTCTACTCCGCGGCGCTGAGGATGACCCGTAATCCCGCCGACGCGGAGGACCTCGTTCAGGAGACGTTCGCCAAGCGTTCGGTTCGTTCCACCAGTTCAAGCGGGGGACGAACCTCAAGGCGTGGCTGTACCGCATCCTCACCAACACCTTCATCAACTCCTACCGCAAGAAACAGCGGGAACCGAAGCAGGCCGGGACCGAGGACGTCGAGGACTGGCAGCTGGCGCAGGCCGCCTCGCACACGGCCGCGGGGCTCAAGTCGGCCGAGGCCGAGGCGCTCGAACACCTGCCCGACACGGACGTGAAGCGGGCGCTCCAGGAGCTGCCCGAGGACTTCCGGATCGCGGTGTACCTCGCCGACGTCGAGGGTTTCGCGTACAAGGAAGTCGCCGAGATCATGGGCACGCCGATCGGGACCGTCATGTCCCGGTTGCACAGGGGGCGCCGGCAGCTCCGGACCCTGTTGGAGGAGTACGCGGTGGACCGCGGTTTCCTTCCGGTGGCGAGGGCCACGGCCTCCGCCGTCGCGTCGGGCGCGTCCGCGGTGGGTCGGGGACAGGCGAACGGGTCGGATCGAGGAGATCGGCAATGAGCGGCGGCCACGGCGAGGACAGCGAGACCCCGTGCAGCGAGGTGCTCGACAAGCTGTACACCTACATCGACGGTGAGCTCGAAGAGGACAACTGCGAGCAGATCCGGGAGCACCTGGACGACTGCGTACCCTGTCTCGACGAGTACGGCCTGGAGGAGGCCGTGAAGAAACTCGTCGCCAAGCACTGCGGATGCGATCCGGTCCCGCTGGACCTGCGCGACAAGGTCCTCGGTCGGCTCGCGCGCGCACGCGAGGAGTCCCTCGCGCGCGAGGTGAATGCACGCGAGGAGAATGCGGACGCGGAAGACCTCGTGCGCGAGGCGCGTTCGGAGTAGTCCCGGAAGCCTCGACCACGTGACCTGGGTCGGGCGGTGACGACACCCGAAGCGGTGGCTGGAATTCCAGCCACCGCTTCTTCTTTTCCTCTATGTATGTCGTTATCTGGAATTATCACCTCATATCGGTCTGTGCGTGGTCTGTAGGTGTTTGTGGGCATGTCAGGTTGGATTCCCCGTGTCTGCGCTGGTTTTGGTCACGCGCCGGTCGGGGCGGGGGTGGAGGGGCTGTCCGACACGCCCGGCGGGCTCGGGTGCTTTCGCGTCGTGACCGACTCGGAATGATTTTTCCCGGGGCGGGAATCGGAACGCACGTGTTGTGACTATGAGTAGTCACCGCAGGTTGATGCTGCCGTGCGGGCGGAGGAGGATCGTCCCCGGCGTCGGATTTCCCGCGTCGGCGATCCGCCTCGCCTGGTCACGCAGGGTTATCGGATGTGATTACGAGTTGAATTAGTAATTCCATAGTCCGGAAATAGACGGCGTTGTGGGGACGGTTGTCGTCCTCGGTTCGGGTTGGGGGTAATCGGGGAGCTGTGTTGGCCCGTTAAACTGGACGCCATATCCAACGAATGGGGCAATTCGCGCCGCGCGTCCAGGGGAATGGGCGAGGTGCGGCGTTCGGAGAGAGGGGACCACCGTGTTCATCGGCATGCTGCACGTGATGATGGTCGTTCTTTGGTCAGTATCCGCCTCGGTGGATGGTCTTGGTGGTAGAACGGAACCGGTGAAATCATGACAGTCCGGTCGTCGTCGGCGGGGGGTGAACGGGGGTGCGGGCTCTTCCTAGGCGCGCGCGCGTCTACGTCGGAATCATCGTTGTCAGTGCTGTCACCATCGTGCTGGTCGGGCCGTATTCGGGCATCAACCTGAAGACCCTGGTCCTCGTGGCCGTGCTTTTCATGGTCGCGGAGTCGATCAGCACCATCGTCGTCTCCAACGGCAGGATGGGGATGTCGCCGAGCTCGGCGGTGTCGCTGGCCGCGGTCGTTCTGGTGGGACCCGTCGGGGCGGCGGTGGTCGGTTTCGCCTCCTGCCTGACCATTCGCAAGCAGATCCTGGTCAAGCGGGCCTTCAACGGCTCGCAGTTCGCCCTGGCCGCGTACGCGGCCGGCCACGTCTACCTGCTGTGCGGCGGCACGGTCGGCGAACCGGTGCGCGAGGACTTCCCCGTGGTCCTGCTGCCCTACGTGGCGGCCGTGCTCACCCACACCGTGGTCAACTCCGTGCTCGTCGCGGCGCTGATGTGCACGCTCGGCGCGGTCCAGACCCGACGCAAGAGGCCCATCCACTGGCGACCGCTGGCCGCCGTGGAGCTGTCGTCGATCGGTTACCAGATGCTCGGCCTGGCCATCGCCGCGGTGTGGGGCGGGGTCGGGGTCATCGCGCCGCTGCTGGTCCTGTTGCCGCTGTTCATCGCGCGCTGGACCTTCGCCCAGCAGGCCGACGAGGCCCGCGCCCACGAGGCCACGCTCGCCACGCTCTGCCAGGCGGTCGAGACCAAGGACTACTACACCCGCGGCCACTGCATGCGTGTCGCCGAGGCCTCCGCCATGATCGCGCGGGAACTGGGTATGCCCGCCGAACGGGTGCAGAAGATCCGCTACGCCGGGATGCTGCACGACATCGGCAAGCTCGGGGTGCCCACCAAGGTGTTGCAGAAGACCGGGAAGCTCACCGACGAGGAGTACGCGGCGATCAAGCTCCACCCGACCCGCGGCTACGAGATCGTGCGCGAGATCAGCTTCCTCGACGAGGCACTCGCCGGAATCCGCCACCACCACGAGCGCCTGGACGGGCGCGGCTACCCCATGGGACTGGTGGGGATGGAGATCCCCGAGTCCGCCCGCATCATCACCGTCGCGACGTGTTCGACTGCCTGACCTCCACGCGTTCCTACCGCAAGGCCTGGTCGGTGGAGGACGCCATCGCCGAACTGCGGGCCTGCGTGGGAACCCAGTTCGACGGGCGCATGGTCGAGGCGCTCGTCCGGGCGGTCGAACGGGAGGGCTGGAAGACGCCGGACATCGCCGAGCCGCCCGGCGGCTGCTACGAGAGCGCCGACGCAGAGCCGACCGCCGGTGGGACGGCCGCCGAGCCAGCCGCCGACGCGCCGGGCGCGCGGCCCGCTCCCGCCGAGGCGGTAACGGGCGGGCGTGACCGATGATGACGCAGCGGCAGTCCGACGAAGCTCCGTCGCCCCGCCCCCCGCTCTCCGGACCGGAGGACGGAGCCCTGGGGCTCCCCCGGCGGAGGGGGCCGATCTGGCGCACCACGCGCCCCATCCGCGCCGTGCTGGTCGCGGTGGCGGGGGCCGGCGCGTTGGCGGCGGTCGTGTGGACCGCCGTGCACGGCGCCGTCGATCCCTATGTCGCACTCACGTTCTGCCTCGTCATCGCGGTCGGCGAGTTGGCCCGTATCACGCTGCCCGGGCACCGGGAGGTCGCGCCGATCGCCTCCGCCGGGGCGATCAGTTACGCGTTCCTGGTCAGTCTCGGCAACGCGCCCGTCGAGCACACCGCGTCCCAGGTCGTCGCCGTGGTCGGCCTCGGCCTGGCGCTGGGCGAGTTGCCGCACGTCGCGGTGGGACGGAGCCCGCGCCTGGAGGACCTGGCCCGCCGGGTGCTGGACGCCATGCTCCTGGCGGCGGCGTTCCGGCCGCTGGTGGCCGGGTTGTCGCTGGCGGAGCCGTCGGTGGGCGTCGCGCTGCTGATGACCTCGCTCGTGATGGCCGTCTGGCTCGTGGACGCCGCGATGGCCGGGATGATGCGCGCCGAACGGCTGCGGACCAACCTGCTGGTCGCGGTGCGCGACGAGGTGCGCGCCCAGTTCGCCACGGGCGCGGCGATCGGCGCCAGCGGCGTCCTCATCGCGCTGGCCTGCACGGTCACCGGCCTGGTGGGGCTGCTCGTGTTCAGCGCCCCCCTGCTGGTCTCGCAGGTGGCCTTCCGGCGGCACGCGGAGGTGCGCCGCACCTATCTGGAGACCGTGCGGGCGCTGTCACGGGTCACCGAGGTCGGCGGCTACGTGGAGAACGGGCACTCGCGGCGGGTCAGCCACCTGGCCCACGGGATCGCCTGCGAGCTGGGCTTCTCCGAGGACCAGCTGCTGGAGCTGGAGTACGCCGCGCTCATGCACGACATCGGCCAGCTCTCGCTGCGCGAACCCATCGCGGGCGGTGCGACCGTGCTCGCCTCACCCCGGGAGCAGCGGCGGATCGCCGAACTGGGGTCGGCCATCATCCGCGAGACCGGGGTCCTCGACAACGTCGCCGAGGTCGTCCGCCGCCAGTGCGAGCCCCTGGCGGGGGACGGGGACGAGGGCGTGCCGCCGCTCGGCAGCCGGATCATCAAGGTCGCCAACGCCTTCGACGACCTCGTCGGGGAGAACGGCGACGAGGAGCGGCGCGCCGCCGTGCTGGAGCGCCTGCGCATGGACACCGACAGCGAGTACGACCCGAAGGTCGTCGACGCGCTCGCCACCGTCCTCGCCCGCGTGTGAGGCGACCGCGGCAGGGAGCGGGATCAGTCCGTCGGCGGGCGCAGGCGCGTGACGAACTTGTACCGGTCGCCGCGGTAGAGCGAGCGCACCCACTCCACCGGGTGGCCGTCGGCGTCGAAGCTGTGCTGGCAGTGCAGGACGAGCGGCAGACCCACGTCGACCCCCAGCAGCCGGGCCTCGTTGGGGGTGGCCAGAACCGTTTCGATCGACGCCTCGGCCTCCGCCAGAGAGACGTCGTAGGCGCTCGCGAGAGCCTCGTAGAGCGACGCGTAGCGGTCGAGCTGGCGTCGTAGGCCGGGAAAGCGACGGGCGGCCAGGTGGGCGGTCTCGACGGCCATCGGCTCACCGTTGGCCAACCGGAGCCGTTCGATCCTCAGCACCCGACCGCCCGAACGGATCGCCAGCATCTCCGCCAGGTGGTCGTCGGCGTTGATGTAGCTGACGTCGAGGATCCGCGTGGCCGGGTGCAGTCCGTGCGCCCGCATCTCCTGCGTGTAGCTGGTCAGCTGGAGGATCTGCGCGACCTTCGGCTTGGCCACGAACGTGCCCTTGCCCTGGATCCGCAGCAGACGGCCCTCGACCACCATCTCCGTGAGCGCCTGGCGCACCGTCGTCCGCGACGTCTCGAACTGCGTGGCCAGAGCGCGCTCGGGCGGGACCGGGTTGCCCGCGGGCATCGCCTCGATCAGCTCCAGCAACTGCTTCTTCACCTGGTAGTACTTCGGCACCCTGGGGTTGCCGTCCAGTGTGCTCTGACCTGTCATCGGTGTCCTCCCACGCGTCCCGCTCCGTCCACACACCCCTCCGGTGTGGTCGGCGCGGCGGGCCCTCCGGCCGCCGACTGGTGTGGACCACTGGTCGAGTGCGTACCCCTTGAGTATGCACGCCTTCATGGGATGATTTGTGAGTGCCTCACCTCAGTGATCTCATCCGACGCCACACCTCGCTCAAGCAGGCGGACCTGGAGTGGATCCACTCGCTGGTCTCGGACTGGCAACTGCTCGCGGACCTGTCGTTCGCCGACCTCGTCCTGTGGGTGCGGTTGCGGGATGAGGACGGCTGGGTGGCGGTCGCCCAGATGCGGCCGACGACGGGGCCCACGGCCTTCCAGGACGACCTCGTCGAGACCGTGCTGCTCGACGACCTGACCGACATGACCTCGCGCTCGGCGCCCCGGGTGATCGGGCGGCGCGCCCTCATCGACCGGGCCTGGGCCGAGGGCCGGATCTGCCGGGACGGCGACCCCGACTGGTCGGGCGGGGTCCCCGTGCGCGAGGAGACCGTCCCGGTGCGCCGCGCGGGCCGGCTGATCGGGGTGATCCAGCGCAGCACCAACCTCAGTTCCGCGCGCACCCCCAGCCGCCTGGAGCTCACCTACCTGCAAAGCGCGGGTGACCTGGCGCAGATGATCGCCGAGGGCGCGTTCCCGTTCAGTGACCAGGAGCCGCTCATGGTGCGCTCGCCCCGGGTCGGCGACGGCCTGTTGCGGCTGGACCAGAACGGAGAGGTGGTCTACGCCAGCCCGAACGCCCTGTCCGCCTACCGGCGCCTGGGCCTGGCCGCCGACCTGGTGGGCGCCCGTCTGGACCGCACGACGCTCGAACTGGCCGCGCAGGGTGAGGCCCGCGACGAGGCCCTCACCTACACCGCGAGCGGCCGGGCGCCGCAGGAGGCGGAGGTGGAGGCGCGCGGGGTGACCGTCCAACTGCGCGCCATACCGCTGGTCATCGACGGTGTGCGGATCGGGGCGCTGGTGATGGTCCGAGACGTCACCGAACTGCGGCGGCGCGAGCGCGAGCTCATGACCAAGGACGCGACCATCCGCGAGATCCACCACCGGGTGAAGAACAACCTCCAGACGGTGGCGGCGCTGCTGCGGTTGCAGGCCCGGCGGCTGGACGTGCCCGAGGCGCGCGCGGCGCTGGACGAGGCGGTCGGGCGCGTGGGATCGATCGCGATCGTGCACGAGATGCTGTCGCACACGCCCGACGAGGTGGTGGACTTCGACGACATCGCCGACCGCGTCATGCAGATGGCCGCCGAGGTCTCCTCGACCGGGAGCACCGTGGTGCCGCGCCGGGAGGGCGGGTTCGGTCTGCTGTCGGCGCTGGTGGCCACACCGCTGTCGATGGTCCTGGCCGAACTGGTGCAGAACGCGGTGGAGCACGGGCTGGGGCAGGGGCCCGGTGAGATCGTGGTGCGGGTCCGCCGGTTCGACGCGGTGCCCGGCCACCCGAGGGCGAGCAGTCTGGAACTGGCGGTGTGCGACAGCGGCGGCGGGCTGCCGGCGGATTTCGACCTGGAGGGGACGACGAGTCTGGGTCTTCAGATCGTGCGCACGCTCATCGTGGGCGAACTGGGCGGGACGCTGGCGATCAAGCCCCGGGACGACGGAGGGACCGAGGTGGCGATCAGCCTGCCCCTGGAGCAGGAGGAGGCGGAGCTGCGCTGATCCGGCCCTCGCCGAGGGAGGTGTTCGGGGGCGTGGGCGGCCCGCGTTCGGCGTCGTGGGGGCGGCGCGCGGCCTCGCTCGTGTCGGCGCCGCCGTGCCTCCCCCTGGGGCACGGGCTCGGGTGACCGGTCGGGGCGCCTAGCTTCGGACCATGGAGCGGCGCACGGTGCCGCGCCCGCGCATCAGGCGGCGCTCGTCCTCGCTGGTGCCGCCCCAGACTCCGCCGTCCTGGCCGCTCTCCAGCGCCCACTTCAGACAGGCGGAGCTGACGGGGCAGCGCTGACAGACCGCCTTGGCTTCCTCGATCTGGATCAGTGCGGGGCCGAAGTTGCCGATGGGGAAGAAGAGCTCGGGGTCTTCGTCACGGCAGGCTGCTTCATGGCGCCAGTCCATGCGGTCCACTCCTCACAGTGAGGCGATCGGGGGTTGTGAACACTTTCACGATCGTGCTCGGGGCGCCCAGCGGATGGTTTCCACCGGGGGTTCAGGGCCGAGACGGCGAGGTTTCACCCCACCGCCATGTGGGAGGCGCCCCAATTAACTCGCCCGTAACTCGTGGCGATAGTTTGAGCGTGACAGGCTTGAAGGGCCGGTGCAAGAGCTCCCGGGACCTAAGGTCCTGATCGGCGTGTCGGGTGCGTCACAGTGGGCGGGAATGGTGTCTTTCCGGTCAATTAACAGATGATTCGTAATGCCTTCGGTACCGAGTGGAAGTTGACCCGTTCACGCTCTCCCAGGTACTCCCCGTCGATTTGGAAAGCCCGGGGATGGGTGGACGAGATCTCAAGTGAGTCCAGGTCGTGCCAGGTGAGGTATCCGTCGCCGATGGCGGGCAGACCCTTGGGAAAGAACATCTGCGAAAGTACCCACCCGGTGAGCGGGTGCGAGGAGTTGGTCAGCGCGAAAGCGTCCAACCCCAGCTCGAAACGGGACGAGGGCGTCGGTTGGAGGGGCAGCGACCCGGCGTAGGTCCACGGCGTGGTGTTGGTGACGAGGGCGAAATAGACTCCGTCCCGGGGCGGTCCACCCGCGGACACGCGTAGTGACGGGTCCCGGATATCCCCGCGGAAGAAGAGCTTTACCGCCACTTCGGCGTACAGGGCGGGCGTGGCCCTGCGCCCCTGGGCGCGCGCGTGCTCGACCTGCTGGACGACGTCGCGTCCCATCCGAAACCGGCGCAGAACGTGAAATGCCGGTCGTCCTCATCGCTCGTGATCCGGCCCAGGTTGATCTCCCGCTCCCGGCCCGCGCGGATGGCCTCCAACACCGCGCCGGCCGCCTCGACCGGTTCGCCGGGCACGCCCAGGGAACGGATGAAGACGTTGGCGCTGCCACCGGGGATCACGGCGTACCGGGGGCGCGGAAGATCGTCCGGGGTCGCCAGGAGCCCGTTGACGACCTCGTTGACCGTGCCGTCACCCCCCAGGCTGAGCACCAGTTCGAAGCCGTCCGTGGCGGCCTTGCGCGCCAGTTCGCTGGCGTGGTCGCGGTGGGTGGTCTCGACGACGGTGAGGTTCAGCTCCGCGGCCAGGGCCCCGACGATCACCTCACGGGTGCGTGACGTGGTCGTGGTCGCCTGGGGGTTCACGATGAAAAGGGCGCGCACGCCCTCAGTCTAGGGCGTGCGCCGCGGAGGCCGCCCGTCGCGAGCGGCGTTCCGGCGGCCGGGCGCACGCCGCCGTGCGCCCCGCGAACCGGTGTGAGCTGGGCGCAGACCCGGGGGCGGCGGTTCACGGTTCGCGTATAGGCTCGACGGGTGTCCACACGTCCCGTCACCGTCGTCGTCGCCGCCGCGTTGGAGGCCCTGATCGGGCTCGCCGTCGCCGTCGGCGGCCTCTACAGTTTGGTCACGGCGGCCACCGGTCAGGCCGCGTCGGTCACCTCGGCGATCCCGCTGGCCGTCCTCGGACTCGGATCGGGCGCCGTCCTGGTGTTCGTCGCGCGCGGTCTGTGGCGGCTGCGCGACTGGGCCCGCACGCCCGTGGTGGTCACGCAGCTCTTCCTCGCGGTGGTCGCCTACTACATGTTCACCAGCGACCAGCACGCGATCGGCGGGGTCCTGCTCGCCGTGGCCCTGTGCGCGGCCGGGGCGGTCCTGGCGCCACCGACGACCGCGGCGCTCTTCCCCCCGCCGGAGAGGAAGTAGCCCCGCGATCGCCGGTGGCCACCCTCGGGCCGCTCAGTCGTCCGTGGTCAGGGCCTGGCGCAGCTGGGCCAGCGTGCGCGCCAGCAGACGTGACACGTGCATCTGGGAGATGCCCAACTCCTGGGCGATCTGCGACTGCGTCATGTTGCCGAAGAAGCGCAGCAGCAGGATGCGCTTCTCCCTCGGGGGCAGTTGTTCCAGCAGTGGTTTGAGCGACTCGCGGTATTCCACACCCTCCAGGGACTCGTCGACGATCCCCAGCGAGTCGGCCACCGCGGGGGCGTCCTCGTCGCCGCTGTCGGGCGCGTCCAGCGACACGGTCGAGTAGGCGTTGGCGGACTCCAGGCCCTCCAACACCTCCTCCTCGGTCATCTGCAGGTGTGCCGCGAGTTCGGCGACGGTGGGCGAGCGTCCCTCCCGCTGCGACAGGTCGCTCACCGCCTTGGTCAGCGAGAGCTTGAGCTCCTGGAGACGGCGGGGCACCCGCACCGCCCAACCCTTGTCGCGGAAGTGCCGCTTGATCTCGCCGACGATGGTCGGTGTGGCGTAGGTGGAGAACTCCACCCCGCGCTCCAGGTCGAACCGGTCGATGGACTTGATCAGTCCGATCGTCGCCACCTGCGTCAGGTCGTCGAGCCACTCGCCACGGTTGCGGAACCGCCGGGCCAGGTACTCGACCAGGGGCAGGTGGAGCTCCACCAACTCGTCACGGATCCGACGCCGCTCCTCGGAGTCCGCCTCAAGTTCGTTCAGGCGCTCGAACAACTCTCTCGCGCGAGCCCGATCGGGCACCGCGTGCTCGGTCTTCGCTGTCAGAGCGGGCCCCCTTTCGCTCACGCGGACTCCAGCGTGCCGCGGCGCTTGTACAGGACGATGTGAACGCGGTCGTCCGCTCCGACGCCCGCGTCGACCTCGCCCGCCAGGGCGGACAGGACGGTCCAGGCGAAGGTGTCACGCGCGGGGAGGCGGCCGTCGGCGGTGAGCACCGACACGCAGATGCGCATGCCCTCGGGCGTGAGTTCGAACTCCGTGGTCAGTTCGGTGCCCGGCAGCGCCTGCGCCAGGAGCATGGCACAGGCCTCGTCGACCCCGATGCGTAGATCCTCGATCTCGTCGAGGGTGAAGTCGAGGCGGGCGGCCAGGCCCGCCGTCGCCGTCCGCAAGACGGACAGATAGGCGCTGTCCGCGGGCATGTTGACGGTGACGGCGTCCCGGACGCGATGGCGTCGGCCGTGGGCACAGCGGTTTCTTCGGTCACGTCCCTCCTTCGGGGGGCGAGGTTGCCGCTTGAATGCAATGTATCTCGTTTCACCCCGCCACTGCCGCAGGGAAGTGAGATCGTGTCCGTCCGATCCGGTACGAACGTGAGACGAACGGCGGTTCTCTGTCCTATCGTGAACCCAGAGCGCGCAGTGCGTCGCCGTCCAGACGGCGAACCGTCCACCCGTCCATGGACGTGGATCCGAGCGCGGCGTAGAAGTCGATGGCGGGCGTGTTCCAGTCCAGGACCGACCACTCCAGACGGGTGTAGCCGCGTTCCACGCAGATCCGCGCGAGCGTCCTGAGCAGTGCCAGGCCGTAGCCGTGGCCGCGCAGGTGCGGGCGGACGTAGAGGTCCTCCAGGTACACGCCGTGTCTGCCGGTCCAGGTCGAGAAGTTGAGGAACCACAGGGCCATCCCCGCGGGCTCCGACCGCCCGTCCTCCCCGACGTGCTCGGCGACGTGGCCGTACACGGCGCGCCCGGACCGAAGAGGGCGGTGCGGATGTCCTCCTCCGTGGCGGTGGCCGACCCCGGTTCCTTCTCGTACTCGGCGAGCTCCCCGATCATCCGGTGGATGAAGGGAACGTCGTCGGAGCGGGCTGGCCGGATCATCGGATCACCTCGGTCAGGGAGGAAACGAACCGTTCCAGCCTATGCGCGGAGCGGGGTGCTCCCGCGGGGAAACGGGTCAGGTGGGTCGGTGGGCGACCATCCGTTCCACCAGACCGAACAGGAGACGGTCGTGGTGGCCCACCTCGAATCCGACCTCCAGCGCGACCTCAAGGGGGAGCCGGCGCGGACGCGCGCGCCGGGCCCCCATCAGGCGGGTGGGCAGGCGCGCGTGCTCGACGCGGTCGACCAACAGGAGCCGGCCGCCCGGGACGAGGACGCGGAACATCTCCGCGAGGGCGGCGGTCTGGTCGGGCGCGATCCGAGCGCGAGGGTGGACACGACGGTGTCGAAGCACGCGTCGGGGAACTCCAGCCGACCCACGTCGCCCTCGACCAGCTGGACCGGGCGGCCCAGCCCGTCGGCGCGGGCCTGGGCCCTGGCCAGGGCCCCCGGGTCCGGGTCGACCCCCGTGAGGCGGATCTGGGGAGGGTAGTGGCGCAGGTTCCGGCCGGTGCCGATCGCCACCTCCAGGGTGCGTCCGCGTGCGCCCGCGCACAGGATCTCGCGGGTACGGCGGAGGGCGGCCCCCTGGAGGGCTCCGCCGAGGCCGTCCAGGGCCGCTCTGCGGTTCCGGGTGCCGCGTTCGCGCTCGGTGCGCGCCATGTCCTCCCCCGAAGGCCGTGTGGATGCCCCTGCGTCACGACTCTCGTGGCGCGGCGTCGCCGGGTCAAGCTCGGGAAGGGCGTTTCTTCGCCCGTTTCGGCCAGTTCGTTCGTCCGTTGGGCCCGGTGTCCCTGGTCGGTCCCCCCTCCCCCTCTACCCGTCCCGGGGCCGTCCATGGCACTCCGTGCCCGACTGTCCCGATCCGGCCATCACACGCACGTGACACACAGGCGACGGGAGCGGGCGCGCGCGAGGCGCGGGGCGCCCGGGGTCACAGCACCTTGGACAGGAAGGCCCGGGTCCGCTCGTGCCGGGGGTCGGTCAGCACGTCCTTCGGGGAACCCGACTCGACGACCACGCCCTCGTCCATGAAGACCAGGGAGTCGCCGACCTCGCGGGCGAAGCCCATCTCGTGCGTGACCACGACCATGGTCATCCCGCCCCGGGCCAGGTCCCGCATCACGTCGAGGACCTCGCCGACCAACTCGGGATCCAGGGCGCTGGTGGGCTCGTCGAACAGCATCAGCGACGGCTCCATGGCCAGGGCCCGGGCGATCGCCACCCGCTGCTGCTGTCCGCCCGACAGCTGCTCGGGGTAGGCGTCGGCCTTGTCCGGCAGCCCCACCTTCTCCAGCAGTTCCCTGGCGGTCGCGGTCGCGGCCACCTTCGGCACGCCCTTGACCTGCACGGGCGCCTCGATGATGTTGCCCAGCACGCTCAGGTGCGGGAAGAGGTTGAACCGCTGGAACACCATCCCGATGTCGCGTCGCTGGGCGGCGATCTCGTGGTCGCGCAGCTCGTGGAGCCTGCCGCGCCGCTGCCGGTACCCCATGAGTTCGCCGTTGACCCAGAGCCGTCCCGCGGACAGCTTCTCCAGGTGGTTGACGCACCGGAGGAAGGTGGACTTGCCGGAGCCGGAGGGCCCGATGACGCACATGACCTCGCCGCGTCGGACGGTGAGGTCGATGCCGCGCAGGACCTCCAGGCGGCCGAAGCGCTTGTGGACGTTCTCGGCGACGACGAGGGCGTCGTTCGTCTCGGTCATCAGTGCGCACCTCCGACGAAGCGCCCGCGGAGTCCGCGCTGGCCCGGGTTGAACCTGCGTTCGATGAAGTACTGGCCGACCATCAGGACACTGGTGATCGCCAGATACCACAGACACGCCGCGACCAGCATCGGGAAGATCTGGTAGCTGCGCGTCCCGATCGCCTGGAGTTGGTAGAACAGCTCGATGGTCACCGGCACGTAGGCGAGCAGCGCGGTGTCCTTGAGCATCGCGATGGTCTCGTTGCCGGTGGGCGGGATGACCACGCGCATGGCCTGCGGCAGGGTGATCCGCCACAGGACCTTGGCACGGCTCATGCCCAGCGCCTGGGCGGCCTCGGTCTGCCCCTTGTCCACGGACTGGAGACCGGCCCGGATGATCTCGGCCATGTAGGCGCCCTCGGAGAGGGACAGGGCGAGCAGACCGGCGGTGTAGCCGCTCAGCAGGGTGCGCGCGTCGATCTCGAAGAACCGGAGATCGCCCTCGACGCCGATCCAGGCCATGAGGTAGTCGTCGAACGGCACGCCCAGCTCGATGGTCGAGTACAGGATGGCGAGGTTGCCGAAGAGGACGGCCAGCACCAGGCGGGGCACGCCGCGGAAGAACCAGGTGTACAGCCAGGAGACGGAGACCAGGACGGGGTTGCCGGACAGCCGCATGACGGCCAGCACGACCCCCAGGACGACGCCGATGAGCATCGACAGCAGGGTCGCGCTGAGCGTCACGCCCACACCGCGCACGACCGGCTCGGAGAACATGTTCTCGAACATGAACGGCCAGTCGAAGGCGTCGTTCGTGACCAGCATGTTCACGAACATGGCGGCGAGGACCAGGATGAACGCCGCGGCGACCCAGCGTTCCGGATAGCGGACGGGTACTGCGGTGACGGGCTCGACGGGGCGGTCCGGGGCCGTGATGGGGACCTTCGGACCGCCCGTCGGTGCGCTCGGTGAGGACACGGTGGGGTCTTTCACTCGATGGGCGGAACGGGCGTTCGGGCGCCGTCGGGTTTCTCGAAGGCCAGGACCGCGCCGAAGACGTCCGTTGAGGGCGGTGGGTGGCGGGCGCACCCGGCCGAGGGGCCGAAGCGCGGCGCGGGCCGCGGGCCGACCCCGCTACCCCTCCACGGGCGGGTTGACCTCGGCCGCCTCGATCGCCCCGGCCTCGATGCCCCAGTCGGTGAGGATCCCGTCGTAGGTCCCGTTCTCCATGATCGTGCCGAACGCGTCCGCCAGCTCCTGCGCGAACTCCTCGTCGTCGAGGTGCACGACGATCCCGTAGGGCGCGGCGTTGTACTGCTCGCCGATGAACTCCAGGACACCGTCGCCCGTCTGCTCCAGCGCGTAGGCCGAGGTGGGCATATCGGCGAGCGACGCGTCGTTGAGACCGGAGACGACGGTCTCGGTGGCCTGCGGCTGGCTCGGGAAGCGCTCGATCGTGACGGCCTCCTCGCCCGCCTCGACACACGCTTCGCCGCGGGCGGTGATGTCCTCGTCGTGCGTGGTGTTGGACTGCACGGCGATGCGCATGCCGCACGGGTTCTCCGGGTCGACGCCCTGGGGGTTGCCCTCCTGGGCGAACCACTGCGTACCGGAGGAGAAGTAGCTGACCATGTTGACGGCCTGCATACGCTCCTCGGTCACGGTGAACGAGGAGGCGCCGAGGTCGTACTCCCCGCTCTGCACGCCGGTGATGATCGAGTCGAAGGCCGAGGGCACCCACCGGGCCTCCATGCCCATCTCGGCGAGGGCCGCCTCGACCAGGTCGACGTTGAAGCCCTGGACGGTCTCGCCGTCGTCCTCCAGGAACTCCCCGGGAGGGTACGAGGCCTCGACACCGATGGCCACCGTGTTGGAGTCCTGCTCTGATCCGGAGGAGTCGCCGTCGTCACCGCTGCCGCCGCCGCAGGCGGACAGGGCCAGGATCCCGGCGAGGGAGAGGGCGCCGAACGCGGTGCGGCGTGCGTGGTCGGGCGTGTGGGTGGCCATGAGTGGGGTCTCCTTCGAACGCACATCGTGCCTGGCCAGGGTCCGGGAAGGGGGCCCGATCGCCAGTTCCCAGGCAACATCCACGACATTCTGTACAAAAAGGGGGTACTGAGACTCCGTCCATGGTTGCCACCCGCGATGTTCCTCCGGTCACCGTTGTGAGAGGATTGCGTAACGGGTCAACCCCGTGAGAGGCGGCCGCGCAGTACTCGCATAGGAGTCCGGCGAAGCACGACCCTTCTCGGAACGCACCTTGGGTCCGACGGGACCGGGGCCGAGGAGGCTCCCCTAGCGCTCACACGTCTTCGCGCGCAGCCCCGCCGCTACCAAGTCCGCCCCCGTCATGGCCGACGCCGGGCGTACACGCGAAACCTGAGGGGTTTGAGAAGTTGTCCACTGATTCGCACACCAAGACGCCCGCACACCTGGACCAGGATCCCGCCTTCGCCCTGCACCGCGGCGGCAAGCTCCACGTGACCTCCTCCGTCGACGTCGACGACCAGGCGAGCCTGTCGCTCGCCTACACGCCCGGCGTCGCCCGCGTGTGCGACGCCATCGCCGAGCACCCGGAACTCGTCGAGACCTACACCTGGAAGAGCAACCTGGTCGCCGTCGTCACCGACGGCACCGCCGTCCTGGGGCTCGGCAACATCGGTCCCGAGGCGTCCCTGCCCGTCATGGAGGGCAAGTCGCTGCTGTTCAAGCAGTTCAGCGGTGTGGACTCCGTGCCGATCGCCCTGGCCTGCACCGACGTCGACGAGATCGTCGAGACCGTCGTGCGCATGGCCCCGTCCTTCGGCGGCATCAATTTGGAGGACATCTCCGCGCCGCGCTGCTTCGAGATCGAGCGCCAGCTGCGTGAGCGGCTGGACATCCCGGTCTTCCACGACGACCAGCACGGCACCGCCATCGTGGCCGTCGCCGCGCTGCGCAACGCCGCCCGCGTGACCGGCCGGACCTTGGGAGACCTGCGCGTGGTGGTCTCCGGCGCCGGTGCGGCCGGGGTCGCGGTCACCAAGATGCTCCTGGACGGGGGCATCGGCGACGTCGCCGTGGCCGACTCCAAGGGCATGATCTACGGGGGCCGCGAGGGGCTCACCCCGGTCAAGCGGGAGCTGGCCGCCCTCACCAACAAGGCGGGGCTCCAGGGCTCGATCGAGAGCGCCCTGGACGGCGCCGACGTCTTCATCGGCCTCTCCTCCGGAGAGGTGCCCGAGTCGGTCGTCGCCACGATGGCCGACAACGCCATCGTCTTCGCGATGGCCAACCCGAACCCGGAGGTCCATCCGGACGTCGCGCGCAGGTACGCGAGCGTCGTCGCCACCGGGCGCAGCGACTTCCCGAACCAGATCAACAACGTCCTGGCCTTCCCCGGCGTGTTCCGGGGCGCGTTCGACGCGGGCGCCAGCGACATCACCGAGAGCATGAAGCAGGCCGCCGCCACCGCGCTGGCCGAGCTGGTCGGCGACGACCTGTCCGCCGACTACATCATCCCCGGTCCCTTCGACGAGCGGGTGGCCCCCGCCGTCGCCGCCGCCGTCGCCGCGCAGGCGCGCGAGGACGGTGTCGCGCGGAAGTAGCGACCACACGACGGGTGGGCCCGCAGCGCGTCCTCGCGGCTGCGGGCCCGACGTGTTCGCTCGGGGTTCCTACGCCTTCGTGTCCCCGGTCCGGTCGTCCCCGCCCTCCTGCTCGCTGACCGCGGTGCCCCAGGGGTCGGCGGCGGTGCCGCCGTCGACGGGCGGCATCGGCCGGGCCTCCTCGGCGGGCTCCTCGGGGCGGGGCCTTCCGGCCGCCGGTCCCGCGTGTGCGTCGGCGCCCTCGGCCCCCTCGGCGGGCTTGCCCTCCTCATCCTCCTCGCGCCCGTCCTCCTCGGCGCGGTCGCGCGGCGGACCCCACCGGCGCACGTCGCGGCGGATCACCTCGACCGTGTCGTCGAGGATGCGCCGCAGGTCGGTGGCGGCCGCCTCGCCGACGTGACCCGCCTCCCGGACGACGTCGCGGACGCGCTCGGAGAACTCGCGCAGGGCCTGGTCGAACTCCGGGGTGTGCGAGCGGTCCGAACCGCGGCCCCAGGCCGCGCCGAACGCGCCGCTGAACCCCTGGGCGAAACGCTCCCACTCGCGGGCCCACGGGCCGCCCTCGCAGGACCGTTCCCGCTGGTCGCCCCCGTGGCGCCCCTCGTCCGCCCCGGGTTCCCCGCCGGTCGCCGTCGCGGGCCCGTCCGCGTCCTCGGGCGTCTCGGGCTCCGTCTGGGGAGCACCGCCGCCCGCGGCCCCCGCGGACGGGCGGCGCGCGCCTCTGGCGGCGTACTTCAGCTCCTCGCGCAGGGAGCCGATGGTCGCGCGCACGTCCTGCTTGACCGCGCGGGCGACGTCGCGGACCGAGTCGGTGATCTCCCGTTCCAGGTCGTTCAGGTCACCGCTGCGCTCCCGCAGCTCCTGGCGCCCCTTGTCGGTGAGGCGGTAGACCTTGCGGCCGCCCTCCTCGGTGTGCGTGACCAGTCCCTCCTCCTCCAGGCGGGACAGACGCGGGTAGACCGTGCCGGGGGAGGGCGAGTACACGCCCAGGAAGCGGTCGCGCAGGAGGCTGATGATCTCGTAGCCGTGGCGCGGGCTCTCGTCCAGCAGTTTGAGCAGGTAGAGCCGGAGTCTGCCGTGACCGAAGATGGTGCTCATTCAGGCTCCCTCGGGGATCGCGGCGGGTGTGGCGGGCGCGCGGCGCAGCAGCGCGGTTCGGGCCGACACGGTGGTGGTGGTGACGGCGGCGGGATCGACCCCGGGGCCGATCTTCCCGCTGAGCACGTTGCGCGCCGGGGCGCTGCGCCGGTCCAGGGAGAAGTCGCTGTCGAGGGCGCCGGTGACCGAGCGCATCTCGACGTTCGCCGACGTCTCGGCGGGAACGCGTAGGGCGATCTCGCCGGAGACGGAATTGAGCCGGACCCGCCCGGAGGGGGACAGGTCGGTGTCCGCGAGGATCTGGCCGGACGCGGTCTTGGCGCTGAAGTCCGACAGGCGTCCGCCCGCGACGGCGAGCTGGCCGCTGACGCTGTTGAAGGTCAGGGATCCGGACGGGTTGCGGACCGAGGCCTGGCTGTTGGCGGTGGTGACGTCGGTCGCGCGGAGGGGTCGTCGAGGGTGATCTCGCCGGAAGCGGTCCGGATGCTGGTGCGGGCCCCCAGGCCGGCGGCCACGACGGGCGCGCTGACCGTGTTGATCTCCACCGGGCAGTCCTTCGGGAGACGCAGGTTCACGGTGGCCTTGCGGCTGCCCATGCTCCTGTAGCTGTTGAGCTGGATGGGACGGAGGCGGTCGAGGAGACCCTGGCTGGTCAGGTCCTCGTAGTGGATGGTGAGGATTCCCGCCTCCTGGGTCACCAGGACGGGTTCGCCGACGATGTCGGTGACCTCGAAGGTGACCGGGTCGTCGGTGGGGAGGATGTTGACGTGACCGCCGATGATCCTGACCTTCAGCGCGACGATCCCGTCGAGTGTGTGGGTCATCGGCTTGTCGATGGTCCAACGTGCCATCGTGCACCCTTTCGCTCGCTCGATGTCATCACGATATGTCGCGAGTCGGGCGAACTCAAGATATGTCGCGGATCTCGGGGAGGGTTCAGGGGAACGTCGGGGATCACCCCGGGACCGCCAGGTGTCCGGTGTCCGTTATGTCATCTCTGGGCGGTTCGCTGAGAGGGTCGCGCGGCGCTCCCACCGAACGCGGTGTCGCGGTTGACACCCGGGGATCGGGCTGTCTCGGTCACGTCCCCGGTCTCGGCCAGCTGGCCCAGGAACCGTTCCCGGAGACGGGCCAGTTCCTGCTCGGAAAAAGGCACGGTGGCCGCAACCTCCTGAAAGTCAGAGTGTTGCGACCACCGTGGGAACCCAGGATGACCCGGGCCCTTCCGCGTTCGGCTCGGACCTACTCGTCGTCCTCGTCGTCCAACCGGGCCAGCCAGGTGGCCAGGCGGTCGACGGGCGTCTCGAACTCGGGATTGACGTCGGTGAACGTCCTCAGCTGCTCGGCGAGCCAGGCGAAGCTGACCTCCTCGTCGCCGCGGCGGTTCTCCAACTCCTCGATTCCGCGATCGGTGTAGTACACGTCGCCCCGCCCGTCCTAGTCGGCCGGCGGGAACACCGTGTCCACCAGGGCGCGCTGCTCGGCCTCGTGCCGCTTGGCCGACCCCGCCGCCGGGGCCGAGGAGGCCGGGCGGGAGATCCGGGTGAACGGTCGGTCGAGCTGCTCGGAGAAGACCAGCGCCACGAACGGCCACGGGCCCATGTTGGCGGGCTCCTCCTGGACCCACAGGACCTCGCCCGCGTTCGGGAAGGCCTTGAGCTGCTCCCTGATCTCCTCGATCGGCAGCGGGTACAGCCGCTCCGCTCGGATGATCGCGGTGTGCTTGTCGCCGCTCTTACGACGGGCCGCGTCCAGGTCGTAGTAGATCTTGCCCGAGCACAGCACCACGCGGCGGACCTTGTCGGGGGCGATGGTGTCGTCCCCGATCAGCGGTCGGAAGTGGCCCGACGTGAAGTCGTCGGCGGCCGACGTGGCGGCCTTCAGCCGCAGCAGCGACTTCGGCGTGAAGATCACCAGGGGGCGCTCCAGCCGCGACATCGCCTGCCAGCGCAGCAGATGGAAGTAGCTCGCCGGGGTGGTCGGCAAGGCGACCGTCATGTTCTCCTGCGCGCACAGCTGGAGGAACCGCTCGATGCGGGCCGACGAGTGGTCGGGCCCCTGGCCCTCGTAGCCGTGCGGCAGCAGCAGGGTCACGCTGGAGCGCTGGCCCCACTTCTGCTCGCCCGCGCTGATGTACTCGTCGATGACGGTCTGGGCGCCGTTGACGAAGTCGCCGAACTGTGCCTCCCACATCACCAGCGCGTCCGGACGGGTCAGCGAGTAGCCGTACTCGAAGCCCAGCGCCGCGTACTCGCTCAGCAGCGAGTCGTGCACGTGGAACCGGGTGGTGCCGGAGTCGAACTGCTTGAGCGGCGTGTACGACTCACCGGTTTCTCGGTCCATCAGCGTGGCGTGCCGCTGGCCGAAGGTGCCGCGGCGGCTGTCCTGGCCGATGAGGCGGACGGTGTGGTCGTCCAACAACAGCGACCCGAAGGCCAGCAGTTCACCGGTGGACCAGTCGACCGAGTCGCTCTCGACCAGCTGCGCGCGCCGGGTGATCTGCGGCGCCAGCCGCGGGTGCGGCGTGAAGCCGTCGGGCAGGTTGACCTGGGTGTCGATGACCCGCTTGACGGTCTCGGTGCTGATGCACGTCTCGACCGCCGAGTGGTCCAGGCGGCCCTCGGTGAACACCTCGGGCTTGACCACGGCGCCGGGCTCGATCGGCCGCTTCTCGACCTCTCGGGTCTCGGTGAAGGCGCGCTCCAGTTCGCTCTGGTAGTCGCGCAGGGCCGACTCGGCCTCCTCCACCGTGATGTCGCCGCGGCCGATGAGGGCCTCGGTGTACAGCTTGCGGGTGGAGCGCTTGGCGTCGATGACGTCGTACATCAGCGGCTGGGTGAACGCGGGGTTGTCGCCCTCGTTGTGCCCGCGGCGCCGGTAGCAGACCATGTCGATGACGACGTCCTTGTTGAACGCCTGCCGGTAGGCGAAGGCCAGGTGCGCGACCCGGACCACGGCCTCGGGGTCGTCCCCGTTGACGTGGAAGATCGGCGCCTGCACCATCCGCGCGACGTCGGTGGCGTACACGCTGGAACGGCTGTCCGACGGCGAGGTGGTGAAGCCCACCTGGTTGTTCACGATGATGTGCACCGTGCCGCCGGTGCGGTAACCGCGCAGCTGGGACAGGTTCAGGGTCTCGGCGACCACGCCCTGGCCGGCGAACGCCGCGTCGCCGTGGATGAGGATCGGCAGCACCGTGAAGCCGTGCGGGCCCTTGTTGAGCAGGTCCTGCTTGGCGCGGACGATGCCCTCGGCGACCGGGTCGACCGTCTCCAGGTGGGACGGGTTGGCGGCCAGCGAGATCCGGATCTTGTCGCCGTCGCGGGTCTCGAAGAAGCCCTCGGTGCCCAGGTGGTACTTGACGTCGCCGGAGCCGTGCGCGCTGCGCGGGTCCAGGTTGCCCTCGAACTCACCGAAGATCTGCGCGTAGGACTTGCCGCAGATGTTGGCGAGCACGTTGAGCCGGCCGCGGTGGGCCATCCCGATGACGGCCTCGTCCAGCTCGGCCCTGGCGGCCTTGGAGATCACGCCGTCCAGCAGCGGGATCAGGGACTCGCCGCCCTCCAGGGAGAAGCGCTTCTGACCCACGTACTTGGTCTGGAGGAAGGTCTCGAACGCCTCGGCGCTGTTGAGCCGGTGAAGGATGTGCAGCTGCTCGTCGCGGTCGAGCTTCTCGTGCTCGCGCTCGACGTGCGCCTGGATCCACTCCCGCTCCTCCGGGCTCTGGATGTGCATGTACTCGATACCCACCGTGCGGCAGTAGGTGTCGCGCAGCACGCCCAGCACGTCGCGGAGCTTCATGACCTGCCTGCCGCCGAAGCCCCCGGTGGGGAACGAGCGGTCCAGGTCCCACAGCGTCAGCCCGTGCTGGAGGACGTCCAGGTCGGGGTGGCGGCGCACGTCGTGGTCGAGCGGGTTGGTGGCCGCCATCAGGTGGCCGCGCACGCGGTAGGCGTGGATCAGCTCCTGGACCCGGGTGGTCTTGTCGAGCTGGGTGGCCGTGTTGACGTGGATGTCCTGGACCCAGCGGACCGGCTCGTACGGGATGTGCAGGGACCGGAAGATCTCGTCGTAGAAACCGTCCTCGCCCAGCAGCAGCTGGTGGATCCGGCGGAGGAACTCACCGGACTGCGCGCCCTGGATGATGCGGTGGTCGTAGGTGGACGTCAGCGTCATGACCTTGCTGATGCCCAGCTCGCTCAGGGTGTCCTGGGAGGCGCCCTGGAACTCGGCCGGGTACTCCATGCGCCCACGCCGAGAATGGTGCCCTGGCCGGGCATCAGACGCGGCACGGAGTGCACGGTGCCGATGCCGCCGGGGTTGGTCAGGCTGATTGTGGTGCCCTGGAAGTCCGCCACGCCCAGCTTGTTGTTGCGGGCCTTGCGGACCAGGTCCTCGTAGCCGCTCCAGAACTCGGTGAAGTCCATCCCGTCCGCGCCCTTGATGGAGGGCACGACCAGCTGGCGGGATCCGTCCGGCTTCTGGAGGTCGATGGCCAGACCGAAGTTGACGTGCTCGGGCTTGGCCACACCGGGCTTGCCGTCGACCTCGACGTAGGAGTGGTTCATCTCCGGCATCGACCTGAGCGCCTTGACCATGGCGAAGCCGATGAGGTGGGTGAAGGAGACCTTCCCACCGCGCCCGCGGCGCAGATGGTTGTTGATGACGATGCGGTTGTCGAACAGGAGCTTGACCGGGACCGCGCGCACGCTGGTCGCGGTCGGCAGCGCCAGACTCGACTCCATGTTGGTCGCGGTCCGTGCGGGAGCCCCGCGCAGACGCTCCTGCTTGACCTGGAGAGCATCGTCGCTCTTGGGTTCGGCGGCCTTGGGGGACTTCTTCGGCGCGGGGGCCGCGGGAGCCTTGCTCTGCTGCGCCTTCGCGGGCTTGGCGGCTCCTCCGCCCTTCGCGCCGGAGTCCGCGGGCTTGTAGTCCGCGAAGAAGTTCCACCAGCCTTGTCAACGGAGTTGGGATCGGTCAGGTACTTCTGATAAAGCTCCTCGACCAACCACTCGTTGGGGCCGAAATCTGTCAGGGGTTGAGACGCCTCAGACGACACGGCGGAGATCGCCCACTTCCGCAGCTCGCTAGTGAATGTGTATGGAGACGGGTGGCTGCTGGCAAGGCGGGCTCAATGAACACCTGGGATGGCTCCCGCTGTCCGGGGAGTATCTGACCTGGCCAGCACTCGTCCTGGTCCCAGGCTACTTGTACCGCCCTCCAAGCGGGGAACCCGAGCGTTGTTGAAACTAGGAGATAGCTAACAATCTTTCACAGCCGCATTGCCTCTGCGTGGCGGCGTCTTCGCGGAGCGTGCCAGGCATGTCGCGAATGTACTTGTTTGTAGGGGTTTTGGTGTGCGGCCGCGATGACCGGGTTCGGCCATGTCGGATGTGGCGCGTCACACGGGCCCCGCCCCGCGGAGCCCGCGCGCCCGGATCCGCCACGGTCCGGAGGCGGCACGGCGTTCCTTCCGCGCCCACCGCGCCGTCGCGGGTCGCGAAACGCCGGTGAACCACGCCACGGGTGTGCGGATCTGTGCGCTCTCCGGCGTTTTCCCACGCGAGAGCTGTCGTCGTGCCTACGATCGCGGTACGAACTGGGGACACACAGCAGGGGGTGGGCACCGTGAGGGGGCTCGGGGAACTCGAGGCGGCCATCATGGACGCGCTGTGGCGGGCCGAGGAACCGCTGTCCGTGCGCCGTGTCCGCGAGACCATGGTCTACGACCGGGAGATCGCCTACACGACCGTGATGACCGTCGCCAACATCCTCTTTCACAAGGGCCTGTTGGACCGGGAGAAGTCGGGCCGCGCCTGGGTGTACTGGCCGCGCGAGTCGCACGCCGAGTACACCGCGCGCGTCATGGACGAGGTGCTCAACGCCGGGCCGGACCCCGGGGCGACCCTGCGCAGCTTCGTCGAGCGGTTCAGCGACGAGGACATGGCCAGGTTCCACCGGCTGCTCGACCAGGCCCGGGACCGCAGGGGCATCGCGAGCTGACCGTGCCGCGGCCCTGGGCGCCGGTCAGCGGCGGCGCAGGGTCCGCACGCTCCGGGACGAGAGCGCCGCCAGCGTCGCGGCGACGGTGAGGCCGGCCATCAGCGCGATCGCGGGTCCGGGCCCGACGCGCTCGGCCAGCGGCCCCGCCGCCACCTGGCCCACGGGCATGGCCACGAACGACCCCAGCGCGTCGTAGGAGTACACCCGCGACAACCGCTCCGTGGGCACGTTCTCCTGGACCGACACCTCCCAGGCAACACCGAACTGCTCCACCGCGATCCCCGCCACGACCATCGCGAACAGCAGCGGGAGGAACGGGACCGAGCCCGCCAGCGCGAACAACGGCACCGTCTGCACCAGGATCAGCGCGACCCCGAACGCCAGCGCCCGCCGCGGCTGCCACCGCGCGGCCAGCGCGCCGCCCGCCAGGAGCCCCGCCGCGTTCGCCGCCATCAGCAGGCCCCACTCCGTCCGGCCGAAGGAGGCGTCGGCGATCGCCGGTCCCAGGACGGACGTGGTCGCGGTCCACGTGGCGTTGACCACCATGAACTGCGCCACCACGATCCACACCCAGCGTCGGGCGGTGAACTCCCTCCACCCCTCCAGGAGGTCACGGAGGACACCACCGCCGTCGTCCCGTCGCGGGCCGCTCGGCACCCGCAGGAGGGTGAAGGCGACCCCGGCCAGCGCGAACAACGCCGCGTCCGCCGCGATCGCCCACCCCGAGCCCGCCGCCCCCACGACCGCGCCGCCCAGGCCCGCCCCGGCGAACATGCCCGCGTGCACTCCGACCCGCAGCACCGCGTTGGCCGGACGCAGCAGCGCGGCCGGGACGGTCTGCGGGGTCAGGGCGGCAGCGGCGGGCAGGTTGGCCGCGGCAGCGGCTCCGTTGACCAGACTCAGCCCGATCATCAGCGGGAGCGAGGCGGCCCCGGTGAGCAGAGCCGCAGCGAGCGCCGCCTGGGAACCCGCCGCCAGCACGCATCCGCCGCGCAGGACGAGCGAGCGGGGCAGACGGTCCGCGAGCACCCCGCCCAGGAGCAGCAGGCAGACGTTGGCCAGCGACCGCGCGCCCACCACCAGCCCCACGTTCACCAGGGAGCCGGTCGCGTCCAGCACGGCGAAGGCCACGGCGACGGAGGCCATGCCGTTGCCCAGGAACATCAGCGAGCGGCCCAGAGCCAGGGCCCGGAAGGCCGGATGGCGGAGGGGACGGAGGGCACCGGTGTCCGGATCGCTCGCCTCGTCAGCCCGCGCCACACCCCACCGCCCCCGCCTCGACCACGTCGACCGGGACACGATGCCAGGGCGCGGGGCGCGGAGTCCACCGGATTCAACGCTCGGAGTCCGAGCGGAAGGTCAGGAGGCGACGGGCGGTGACCCCAGCACCCAGCTGCGCCCTTCGGCGGCCAGCTTCTCCACGAGCGTGGCGCTGTCGTGTTCCTTGGCGAACAGGTGCTCGGGCCGGGTGATCGGCACGATCCACAGCCACCGCACCGGATCGCCCTGGAAGGACAGGCCCGCGGTGTCCGGCGGCCGGTGGTCGGGGCGCGCCGCCAGCGCTGACGGGTCCTCCAGCAGCAGCACCGCCCCCGCGTCGCCGCGCATCGCCCGGTCCTCGGGGTTGTCCAGCCACTTGACCGTGTGCCCCGTGCCGAACCACGTCACCGCGCGCCACGGGAACGCGCCGATCCACCGGAAGACCCGGGCGGCCCGGTGCGCGGGCAGGGTCGTGGCCAGCGCGAGCTCCACCCGCGCGTACCGGGAGGTGTCGGCCATGTACCGGTCGAGGGTCGGCATCCGCTGACCGCACATCCCCACGGTGGACAGCACCGTGAACGGGCGTTCGGCGGTGGGCGGCCGCTCGGACAGCCGCAGCAGCGGCGGATGCCCGTCGGACACGTCCCAGTAGTGGCCGGGCTCGCCCACACGGCGGTTGAGGTGGCTGAGGACCGTGCGCTGCACGCTCCGCCACGCGCCCGCGGCCCGCCGCCAGTCCCAGTAGGCCTCGGCGTGCACGACCCTCGGCCGCAGCTGCCCGAGCACCGAGTCCAGCTCCCAGGCGAAGGCACTGCGTCCGACCGCCTCGCGCGCGTAGCCGGGGAGCCCGCTGTCGGCCTCGGCCCAGCCGGGGATGACCGCGAGCAGCCCCTCCTCGTCGATCAGGGCGACCCCGTCCCCCTCCTCGAACCACACCGCGCGCAGGCGCGCGGGGTCCAAACGCGGTCGGCCCTGCGGGTGCTTGGTGTAGGCCTCGGGCATCAGCGGGGCGCGGCCCTCGAACAGGCTCCCCTCCTCGCTGGCCAGAGGGGCGACGTCGTGGTTGGCCAGCCACACGGGGACGCGGATGCGGCCGCGCGCGTCGAGCAGGTAGGCGGCGGTGGTGCGGGAGTCGCACTCGACGACCACACGGCGGCTCTGGTAGGGACTGACCTCGTCGAGCAGGACATCGATCCCCGTCACCGGTCCTCCCGCCTGCCGCACCCGTGCCATCGCCCCCGTCCCGGACCAGCCCGATCCGCCCGGACGGCGCGTAGAATCGACGGTAGTGCCCTGACAGGCGGAGCCGCACCGCGGCAGCGTATAGGTCGTATAACGACCGCAACCGCGCCGCCCCCACACCGGGCGCAGACCACCGACGCCACCCCTTACGGATACCTATGCCCGCCGAGCTCACCTTCGTCGCCCCCCGCCGCGCCCAGCCGCCGCGGCACCTCGCCGACCTCAGCCCCGAGGAGCGGGCCGAGGTCGTCGCGGACCTGGGGGAGAAGCCCTTCCGCGCCAAGCAGCTCGCCAAGCACTACTTCGGCCACCTGGAGTCGGACACCTCGGCGATGACCGACCTGCCCGAGGCCTCCAGGGCACGGCTCGGGGAGGCGCTGCTGCCGACCCTGATCACACCGGTCCGGCACATCACCTGCGACAACGGGATGACCCGCAAGACCCTGTGGAAGGCCTTCGACGGGGTGCTGTTCGAGTCGGTGCTCATGCGCTACCCCGACCGCGTCACCCTGTGCATCTCCTCCCAGGCCGGATGCGGGATGAACTGCCCGTTCTGCGCCACCGGCCAGGCGGGACTCACGCGCAACCTGTCCACCGGCGAGATCGTCGAACAGGTGGTGGCCAGCGCCCGCGACCTGGCGCGCGGCGAGGTCGCCGGAGGCCCGGGGCGGATCAGCAACATCGTCTTCATGGGCATGGGCGAGCCCATGGCCAACTACAAACGGGTCCTCCAGACCGTCCGCCGGATCACCGACCCCGTGCCGAACGGGCTGGGCATCTCCCAGCGCGGCGTCACGGTGTCCACGGTGGGACTGGTGCCCGCCGTCGACAAGCTCACCGCCGAGAGGATGCAGGTGCGCCTGGCGATCTCCCTGCACGCCCCCGACGACGAGCTGCGCGACGAGCTGGTCCCGATCAACACACGGTGGAAGGTCGCCGAGGTCCTGGACGCCGCGTGGCGGTACGCGGGGACCACCGGGCGCCGGGTGTCGATCGAGTACGCGCTGATCAAGGACGTCAACGACCAGGCCTGGCGGGCCGACCTGCTCGGCGAGCTGCTCACGGGCCACCTGGTGCACGTCAACCTCATCCCGCTCAACCCCACGCCGGGGTCCAAATGGACCGCCTCGCGTCCGGAGGACGAACGGGAGTTCGTCCGGCGGCTCCAGGCGCACGGGGTGTCGGTCACCGTCCGCGACACGCGCGGCCAGGAGATCGACGGCGCGTGCGGGCAGCTCGCCGCGGCCGAGGGCTGAGGCCCCGAGCGGCCGGGGGAGTTCGGTGACCGAGACCCTGTTGGCCTTCGCGGTCGCCTCTGTCTCCGGCCTGGTCCCGGTCGTCAACATCGAGGTGTACCTGGTGGGCGCCGTCGCCCTGGTGGACGACGGCGCCCTCGCCGCGATGGCGGTCGCCGCCGGGCTGGGGCAGGCCCTCGGCAAGCTCCCCTACTACTACGTGGGCCGGGGAACGATCTCCACGCCGTGGCTGCGCAGGAGGGCCGAGACCCCCGGGCGCTGGACGGAGCGGGTGGCGCGCTGGCGGCGCAAGGCCGAGGAACGTCCGGTGTGGGGCGCGGGTCTGGTCGCGCTCAGCTCGTTCGCGAGCATCCCGCCGTTCATGGTGGTCTCGGTGCTCGCGGGTGTGGTGCGGCAGAACGCCGCGCAGTTCTTCCTGGTCACCTGGGTCACCAGGACCGCCCGCTTCCTCGTGGTGGTGTTCGCGCCCGCATGGGCGATGTCCTTCCTGCCCGGTTGAGGCCGGGACGTGCTCGCCCGCGGGGCGGACCGAACCGCACCCGCGGGCGGGCGACCGCGACGGAGAGATCTCAGACGCTGACCAGGTCGCGGCGGCGGAAGCCGCCCAGCCCCACGGCGACGGCGGCGGCCGCGGTCAGCAGGACCAGGGCGAACGGCACCGCGTCGAACTCCTCGGCGGGCGGCTGCGCCAGGATCTGGAACGGCCCGGCGTCCAGCATCCAGTCGGGCAGGTCCATGAGGATGCCGAAGACCGTCACGACCAGTCCGTACCCGTACCAGGCCCACACCAGGCCGACCAGGCGGGGCGCGGTCCCCAGGAACAGGGTGGTCAGGCCGACGAAGAGCAGCACCGCCGGCGCCTGGGCGGCGCTCGCCGCCGTGACGTCGCCGATCCAGTCGGCGTCCCCGGTGACCAGCCCGGCGCCCAGCCCCATCGCCAGCCCGCCCAGGAGCAGCATCAGGGTCGCCGCCAGGCCGCTGACCAGGACCGCCGTCCCCATCCAGCGGATGCGGCCCACGGCGGCGGCCAGCGTGAGCTCCGCGCGTCCGGCGTTCTCCTCGGCCCGCGTGCGCAGGACCGAGAGCACGGCGAAGGCGACCGTGGCCATGACGACGTACAGGACGAGCATGCCGAGGAACCCGTCGGCCATGTTCCCGGCGTCCAGGCCCATCCGCCCCAGGAGTTCGGGGTTCTGCTCGACCATGGCGTCGATCTCGGAGACGAGCGTGCCGAAGGACAGCGCGAACAGCGCCACGGCCGTCGTCCAGGCGATGATCGACGTGCGCTGCTGGCGCAGGTGCAGGGCGAGCACCCCGTTGAGCAGCGGGCTCGCCCCGGCCGGTCCGGGCCTGGTTGCCACCAGCCCCGCGCCCAGGTCACGGCGGCCCGCCAGGGAGTAGGCGGCGGCGAACAGCACGGTGATGAGCAGCGCGTACAGCGCCAACGGCCACCAGCGCAGGTCATCGAACATCCTGGTCTGCTGCGCCCAGGCGAAGGGCGAGAACCACGACGGGGCGCTGCCGCCGCGCTCGGCGACGTCGCCGACCACGCGGAAGGTGAACAGCACGCCCACGACGAGGAACGCCAACCCGCTGGCGCCGCGTGCGTGCTCGGAGACCTGGGCGCACACGGCGGTGATCGCTCCGAAGGCGACCCCGGCCAGGGCGATGCCGCCGCCGAAGGCCACCGAGTCGGCCACGGTCAGGTCGTTGCCGACCATGACCAGCGTCAGCAGCGCTCCGACGGCGCCGCAGACCAGGGCGTTGGTGGCGAGCGCGGCGGTCATCTGGGCGCTGGAGCCGACCACGCTGGCGCGCAGCAGTTCGGCGCGCCCGCTCTCCTCCTCGGCCCGGGTGTGGCGGACCACGTGCAGGACGCTCATGACCGCCAGCGCGACCAGCAGGCTCATGGTCATCTCGTTGGCGACCATCGCGCCGAGGCCGTAGTCGTCGAGCCCGTACCCGGGGCCGCCGAAGACGATGCCGGTCGGCGTCGCCATGACGGCCGCGCGGGCCATCCGCTGCTCGGGGTCGGCGAACATCTCCGCGAGGGTCGGCACGGTCATGGCGAGCATCCCGCTGAGCGAGAGCGTCCAGACCGTCATGCGCAGGCGGTCGCGGCGCAGGATGAACCGGATCAGGTGCCCGGTCCCGGTGAACGTGCTCATGCCGAGCCCCTCCCCTCGCCGTTGAGGGCCGCCAGCTCGTCGCCGTAGTGGCGCATGAACAGCTCCTCCAGGGAGGGCGGGTTGCTGACGAGCGACCGTACGCCGAGGTCGGTCAGGGCGCGCAGGGCCTGGTCCATGCGGTCGTTGTCGACGTCGAAGGTCACGCTGCGGCCGTCGACGGACAGGCCGTGCACGCCGGGGAGCCCGTCCAGAGCGCTCGCGTCGCCGTCGGTGGTGGCGCGGACCGTGGAACGGGTGAGGTGGCGCATCTCGTCGAGGGTTCCGGACTCGACGGTCCGGCCCCTGCGGATGATCGTGACGGTGTCGCACAGCTTCTCGACCTCCGCCAGGATGTGGCTGGACAGCAGGACCGAGCGGCCCTGGGCGCTGGCCTCGCGCACGCAGTCGGTGAAGACGGACTCCATGAGCGGGTCCAGGCCCGAGGTGGGCTCGTCGAGGATGAGGAGTTCGGCGTCGGAGGCCAGGGCGGCGACGAGGGCGACCTTCTGCCGGTTTCCCTTGGAGTAGGTGCGCGCCTTCTTGGTGGGGTCGAGCTCGAAGCGGCCGAGCAGCTCCCGCCTCTTGACCGTGTTGACCGATCCGTGCAGCCTCCCGAGCAGGTCGATCGCCTGGCCGCCGGTGAGGTTCGGCCACAGGGCGACGTCGCCGGGGACGTAGGCCAGGCGGCGGTGCAGGGCGACGGCGTCGCGCCAGGGGTCGCCGCCGAGCAGGCGGACGCTGCCGCCGTCCGCGCGCAGGAGGCCGAGCAGGACGCGGATGGTCGTGGACTTGCCCGCTCCGTTGGGGCCGAGGAACCCGGCGACCTGTCCGGGCTGGACGGTGAGGTCGAGGCCGTCGAGGGCCGTGAACGAGCCGAAGCGCTTGTCGAGTCCGCGCACGTCGATGGCGGGGGTTGACATGGGTGTCCCTCCTGGTGGGTGGTGATCGTGAACGTGGGCGCCGGGGGTTCAGGACGGTTCCTCCGGTGGGTCGCTCACGTACAGGAGGTAGGCGTCGAGCATCGACCGGTCGGCGAGCAGGCCCTCGCTGTAGACCTCCAGTGCGGGGAGCGCGAACTCCGCCGTCCACTCGCGGATGACCTTGCGGAAGTCGACGTCGGGGCCGGGTTCGCGCAGTGTGACGAACATCAGGAGCGCCCCGGCGCTGTTGGCGGCGAGCCAGTGGGCCCTGGCCCTGGGGTCCCGGCTCGGGCGGACGGTGCCCGCCCTCACCCCGGCGTCGAGGTAGGCCTCGATGTCGGCGGCCATGCGCTCGTACAGCGTTCGGGCCAGGTCCCCTCCGGCCTGCAGGCACCGGAAGAGGAACGCCATGTAGGGGGCGAACTCCTCCGCCTCCGCCATCTGGTGCAGGACCGTCCGGTGGTCGCGGTCGGTGACCGACGCGGTCTTGGTCTCGCGGATCAGGCGGGTGACGTGGTCCTCGCAGGCGGCGAGCAGCTTGGCCTTGGTGCCGAAGTGGTGGATGACCAGCGCGGGCGAGACCCCGGCGCGTTCGGCGATGTCGCGGACCGGGACGTTGAGCCCACGCTGCCCGAAGCAGTCGATGGCGGCGTCGCGGATGCGCGCGCGTGCGGTGAGGTCCTCCTCGCGGTCCGGAGGCTTCCTCGTAGCTGAACTCATGTTCAACAGACTAAACGCTTGTTCAGCATTCTGACAAGTTGTTCAATCTGACGGGAATGGGGCCGGGCGTGCACGCCCCGGACCGGGCGCGGCGGCCGTAGACTGCGGTGCACGGTCCGGGGCGGCCCAGACGCTCCGGCGTCGAAGAGGGGAGCCATCCATGGTGCGGGTCGCGGTCGCCCAGTTCGCGCCGGGGCAGGACAAGGCGGAGAACGCGCGCTCGGTCGCCGAGTTGGCGGCCAGGGCCGCCGCAGAGGGCGCCGACGTGGTCCTGCTGCCCGAGTACGCGATGTTCACCGCGCCGCGGACCGACCACCGCTACGTCGAGGCGGCCGAGCCCCTGGGCGGACCGTTCCTGGAGGCCGCCGCCGAAACGGCCCGGTCGCAGGGCCTGCACCTGGTGCTGGGAGTCAACGAGACGGCCGACGGGGCGGGCCCGGACGAGGTCGCCCGGGAGGCCGCACACTTCACCAACACCCTCGTCGCGCTCGGTCCGGACGGTGAGCGGGCCGCGCTCTACCGCAAGATCCACCTGTACGACGCGTTCGGCGTCCGCGAGTCCGACGTGGTTCGACCGGGTCCGATCGAGGAACCGGAGACGTTCACCGTGGACGGGGTGGTCTTCGGTCTGCAGACCTGCTACGACCTGCGCTTCCCCGAGGTGACGCGGCGGATCGCCGACGCGGGGGCGCACGTGCTGCTGCTCGCGGCCCAGTGGGCGCCGGGGCCGCTCAAGGAGGACCACTGGCGGACGCTGACCCGGGCGCGGGCGATCGAGAACACCGTCTACGTCGCGGCGGCCGGGCAGTCGGGGCCGGCGGGGGCGGGCAACAGCATGGTGGTGGACCCGATGGGGACCGCCGTCGCGGCGTTGGGGGAGCACCCGTTCGCGGTCGCCTCAGCTGAGGTTTCGGCTGCCCGCGTGGAAGAGGTGCGAGCCGTCAATCCCGCACTGTCCCTGCGCAGGTTCGCAGTCAGAGCGCGCGGCTTGGGCTGAGGTCCCGTACCCCTACCACTCAGTAGGCATCGGGCAAATCATGTGAAATTACATCTATGAACTGGGGTCTTCCCAGAGTTCGTTACTTAGGGTTATGATCTCCGTGCACGGAGTGATTTGGATCGGTCCGGGCACTTTCCAGTGCCGAGAGCCTCTGATTCGATAAAGAGCCGGTAACTATCGGCCCGCCAGACTGTCCTAAACCACGGGGGGAGCAAGGACATTGCGCGGAACGAGCACGGTGTGTGCAGCGGATGCACGGCCTGACGACACCTCGGAAACCTACGTCTACGACCCGGAGGTGTTGACCGGGGACCAGCGTGTGGGGGATGCCTGCGCCGTCTGCCACGCGCAGTGGCCCCGACCCCGTCGCGTCCTCGGTCGGCTCCCGGACGGCGCTCGTGTGTTCGGCTGCCATGAGTGCGCGGACATCATCGGCGCGGATCCCGCAGCGGCCTCCGGCCACCGCGTCTACGCCGTCCGCTAGGCGTGTGCCGTGGATGCCGCCCGTCGCGCGGCAGGGTAGGCGTCCGCGGAACACTCCAGGCGAGCCCCCGAGGTGGAGCGTGTCCGCGCGGCGGGGTGCGCGGTCGGGCGGGAACGTGGGGGGCGACCTCGCGAACGCGGTCGCGCTCCGGGTCCAGGGGGAGAGTCGGACCCGGAGCGCTTCCGCCGACGCGCCCGCTTCCATGGGGAGGAGGGGAATTGAGCGCGTCCTTCCAGGATGGTCTCCGTGGCCTCCTCCGCAGCCGACCACGCCAGGGTGGCCGCCACCAACGATACTCCGTGTCGTCCACCGTCGACCGTCAGTGAGAGAGATTCATCCGGTGTTTCCGGTAACGGGGCCTAACCGTTCGTGGGGAACCCCAGGTCGACACCGCCCTCGGGACGTGCGCCGGGGTCCGTCCAGCGGGCGGTGACCGCCTTCGTGCGCGTGTAGAAGTGCACCCCCTCCGTGCCGTGCGCGTGCGAGTCGCCGAACAGCGACTGCTTCCACCCTCCGAACGAGTAGTAGGCCATCGGCACCGGGATCGGCACGTTGATGCCGACCATGCCGACCTGGATCTCGTTCTGGAACCGCCGGGCCGCTCCGCCGTCGTTGGTGAAGATGGCGGTGCCGTTCCCGTAGCGGTTGCCGTTGATCAGCGTGACGGCCTCGTCGTAGTCGCGGACCCGCACGACGCTCAGCACCGGACCGAAGATCTCGTCGCGGTAGCAGTCCATCTCCGGGGTGACGTGGTCGAGCAGAGACGGGCCGAGCCAGAAGCCCTCCGTCTGCCCGCCCAGGACCGGGTGCACACGGCCGTCGATCGCCAGCGACGCGCCCTGCTCGACCCCCGAGTCCAGGTAGGAGGCCACCTTGTCCCGGTGCTCGCGCGTGACGAGCGGGCCCATCTCGCTGCGGTCGTCGTCGCCCGGACCGACGCGCAGGCGCTCCACCCGCTCGCGGATCCGCGCGACCAGCTCGTCGGCGACCGAGTCGACGGCCGCGATCGCGGAGATGGCCATGCAGCGTTCGCCGGCCGAGCCGAACCCGGCGGAGACCGCCGAGTCCGCCGCCAGGTCGAGGTCGCGTCGGGCAGCACGACCATGTGGTTCTTGGCGCCGCCCAGTGCCTGCACGCGCTTGCCGTTCTCGGCCGCGCGGGCGTAGATGTACTGGGCGATCGGCGTCGAGCCCACGAAGCTGACCGCCGCCACGTCCGGGTGCTCCAGCAGGCCGTCCACCGCGACCTTGTCGCCCTGGAGCACGTTGAACACGCCGTCGGGCAGCCCGGCCTGCGCCCACAGCTCGGCGAGCAGCAGGGACGCCGACGGGTCCTTCTCACTGGGCTTGAGCACGAAGGTGTTGCCGCAGGCGATCGCCACCGGGAACATCCACATCGGGACCATCGCCGGGAAGTTGAACGGGGTGATTCCGGCGACCACGCCCAGCGGCTGGAGGAGGGAATAGGCGTCCACGCCGGTGGACACGTTCTCGGAGTAACCGCCCTTGAGCAGGTGCGGGACGCCGCACGCGAAGTCGACGACCTCCAGGCCGCGCTGCACCTCGCCCGTGGCGTCGGAGACGACCTTGCCGTGCTCGGCGCTGATCGCCTCGGCGAGGCGGCCGGTGTTGGCGCGCACCAGTTCACGGAAGCGGAACAGGAACTGGACGCGCTTGGACAGCGACGTGTCCCGCCAGCCGGGGAAGGCCTCCCAGGCCGAGCGCACGGCGGCGTCGATCTCGGCCGGTCCACCGAGGTCGACCGTGCCGGAGACCTTCCCGGTCGCGGGGTTGTACACGTCCGCGCGGCGCTCCGCGGGACCCTGGTGGCGGGCTCCGCCGATCCAGTGGGTGACGTTCTCGCTCATGTGTTCCTTCTTCGTCGAATGCCGGCCCGTCCACGGGAACCCAGTCCACGACTGGCGGACTCGCGACACACCGTGTCTGCTGACTGACGACGGGGCGCTCGACCGCCGCCGACCCCCGTCTTCGCGCCGTCCGGGCCTCGCGCTCCCGCCGGGCCCGACCCCTCTCGCCTCAGGCGTCTCTCAGGCCTCGGACGCCTCCGCGTCGACCGCGCGCACCGCGTCCAGGAGCAGGTCCCGCCCCTCGGCCGCCTCGTCGGCGGACAGGGTCAGCGGCGGCGCCATCCGCAGCACGTTGCCGTGCACGCCGCCCTTGCCGACCAGCAGCCCGCGCTCACGCGTTCCCTCCAGGACCCGACCGGCCAGCTCCGCGGAGGGGGCTCCCGTGTCCGGGTCGACCATCTCCACGGCGAACATCAGACCCTTGCCGCGCACGTCGGAGACGCTCGGCAGGTCGGTCAGCGGGCGCAGACCGTCGATGACCAGCGCGCCCTGGCGCAGCGCGTTGCCCTGGAGGTCGTGCTCCAGCACGTAGTCCAGGGTCGCTCCGGCAGCCGCCATCGAGACCGGGTTGCCGCCGAACGTCGCCACGCCCAGGGCGTGCAGGCGGTCCATCAGGTCGCCGCGCGCCACGACGCCGCCCACCGCGAAGCCGTTGCCGAGCCCCTTGGCGAAGGTCATCGCGTCGGGCGTGACGCCGTGGTTGCCGATCCCGAAGAAGCTCGATCCGGTGCGGCCCCACCCCGTCTGGACCTCGTCCGCGACGAACAGGATGCCGTGCTCGTCGAGGACCTCCTGGTAGGCGGCGTACAGGCCGTCCGGCGGCATCGCGAAGCCGCCCACGCCCTGGATCGGCTCCGCGATCAGGCACGCGACGTTGGGCGCCGTGGTGTCCAGGACGTCGCGCAGGTCGGCGACGCAGGCCGTGACGTACTCCTTCTCCGACATACCGCGAAAGGCAGGGGCGCCGCGGTCGGTGCCGTGCAGGTAGTGCACGTTGAGCGGCGACAGCGAGGAGTTCTTCCAGCCCCGGTTGCCGGTCACGGCCACGGTGCCGAACGAGCGGCCGTGGTAGCTGCCGCGCATGGCGAGCACCTCGTCGCTACCGCGCGCGTAGGTGGCCAGGAGCAGGGCGGTCTCGTTCGCCTCGGTCCCGGAGTTGGTGAAGAAGACCTTGGCGTCGGGGATGCCGGACAGCCGGGCGATCTTCTCCGCCAGTTCGACCTGGCCGCGGATGAGGTACAGGGTGGAGGTGTGCACGACGCCCTTGGCGATCTGCCGCTCCACGGCCTCGCGGACCTCGGCCACGTCGTAGCCGATCATGTTGGTCACGATGCCCGTGAAGAAGTCGAGATAGGTGCGGCCGTCGGCGTCCGTGACGCGGGACCCCTTCCCGCTGACGATCTCCAGGGGGGACTCGTAGTAGAGGGGCAACCAGGAGGGCATGACCGCGCGGTGGCGCGAGAGAAGTTCCGACATGCCCCCAGTCTCTCCGTGCCCCCGGCGGATGACCAGGATCACCATGTTGACAACATGCCGGTCGGTGTTACGACGTGTAAGGCCGAACTCGTGTCGCGCTTGCCGTGGTCAGGGCACGGGCCGTGCGTGCAGGGTGTAAGGCGCCAGCGTCCTGCTCCTGACAGTGCGTCCTAGAATGGCAGGGTGCTTCCCACTCTCGCCGAGGTCCTCGAACTGCCCGCACTCAAACGTGCGCGCCCACGCGTCGTGGTCGGTTCCGACCGTCTGGACGTCCCCGTGCGCTGGGTGCACATCGCCGAGGTCACCGACCTGGCCCACCTGCTGCGCGGCGGTGAGCTGGTGCTCAGCACCGGCATCGCCATGCCCGACGACCCCGACGCCCTGCGGCGCTACATCGACGACCTCGCCGCCGCCGGGGTCAGCGGCATCGCGGTCGAACTCGGCCGCAAGTACCACGCCGAACTCCCGCCCGCCTTCCTGGACGCCGCACGCGACGCCGGGGTCCCCGTCGTCCTGCTCGACCGCGAGGCGCGGTTCGTGGAGATCACCGAGGCCGTGCACATCCGGGTGGTCAACGAGCAACTGGAGGAGCTGCGCGAGTCGGAGAAGCTGCACTCGGTCTTCACCCAGCTCTCGGTGGAGGGCGCCGACACCGCCCAGATCCTGCACGAGGTCGCCCAGCTGTCCGGGTGCCCCGTGGTGCTGGAGAACCTCACCCACCAGGTGCTGGCCTGCGACCTCAACGGCGAGGACCCCGGCACGCTGCTCACCTCCTGGGAGAGCCGGTCGCGCGCGATCCGCTCGGGCAGCCACACCGTCCACGCGCCCAGCACCGGTTGGCTGGTCACCACGGTCGGGGCGCGCGGTCAGGACTGGGGCCGCCTGATCCTCATCGCGGGCGCCAAGCCCACCCAGCGCCAGAGCATGCTCATCGAACGCGCCGCCACCACGCTGGCCCTCGGCCGCCTGCTCGAACGCCACCAGGAGAGCCTGGAGCGCCAGACGCACCGAACGATCATCTCCGGCATCATCGACCGCGCCTACTCCGACCCCGAGGAGGCGCTGGTCCGGGCCCGGGCGGTCGGGGTGCCGCTCAAGGAGCGCGAGCTGGTCGGACTGGTCCTGCGGCTGCGCGAGAGCGGGACCGGGCTGGCGGCCCAGGCGCGGCTGTCGGACACCGCGGAGGGCGCCGCGCGCGCCTGCCGCGAGCTGCGGCTGCCAGCGCTGGTCGGCTCACTCGACGACCTGAGGGTGGGCATCCTGCTGCCGCTGTCGAGCAAGCAGCGGTTGGAACCGACCCTGCACATGCTCGCCGAGCGGGTGCGGCACACCACCGGGGACGCGGCCGTGCTGGCCGTGGGCTCCTCGGCGGACGGCATCCGGGAGGTGCGGCGGTCGTTCCTGGAAGCGCGGCAGGTCGGCGACGTGGCCGTGCGCCAGAACGACCAGCGGCCCTTCTACCGCCTGCCCGATCTGCACCTGCGCGGGCTGCTGCACCTGTTCCGCGACGACGAGCGGCTCCAGACCTACGTCGAGCGTGAACTGGGCCCGCTACTGGACCACGACGCCCGGCACGGCGACGACCTCACCGCCATGCTGCGGTGCTACCTGGGCGCGGGCCGCAACAAGGCCCTCGCCGCCAGCCGCGCCCACCTGTCGCGGCCCGCCTTCTACGAACGGCTGCGACGGATCGCCAACATCCTCGACGCCGACCTGGAATCCGTGGAGACGTGTCTGTCGCTGCACGTGGCCCTGTTGTCCCTGGACTCGGTGCGCGACGAGCGCTGACCTGGTCGGACAGCGTGTTCGCGCAGAAGTCTTCCACCGGGAATCAACCGTGCAGTAACGTGGAATCCGTCGTTGTTGGCTGGCGCAGCGGCGAATTCCCTAAGTCGCCAAGCCAGAATTCATCGGATTCTTGCGGTAGCAAGCGGAGGATCATGTGACCGACCAGGGGGACTCCGGTCCCGCGCGCAGGAACAACGGCGTCGTCCTCGACGACACGGCCAAGCGCATCATCGAACTCCTCCAGGAGGACGGGCGGCGGTCCTACGCGTCCATCGGCAAGCTGGTCGGCCTGTCGGAGGCGGCGGTGCGCCAGCGCGTCCAACGGCTGCTGGAGGCCGGTGTCGTGCAGGTCGTCGGCGTCACCGATCCCATGATGCTGGGCTTCAACCGGCAGGCGATGATCGGCGTCCGCACGACCGGCGACCTCAACCGGGCCGCCGACGCCATCTCCGACATCCCGGGCGTGGAGTACGTGGTGATCACCGCGGGCTCCTTCGACCTGCTGGTCGAGGTGGTCGCCGAGGACGATCCCCGGCTGCTGGAGATCCTGGCGCGGATTCGGGACGTCGACACGGTCGACTCCACCGAGACCTTCCTCTACCTCAAGCTCCGCAAGCAGACCTACGCCTGGGGCACGCGCTAGCCGTGTAGGCCGCAGAGGCGCGCGAAGCGGGAGTGGCCCCGCCCGCGTCCAACGAGGCGCGCGGGCGGGGCCACCGTGGCGGGATCACGGAGGACGCGGGCCTGCCAGGCCCGTCGCCCGAGGCCGTGACCGGGCGAATTCCGCCAGGGCTGTCGGGGCGGGGCGTGCGTCGTCGGACGCCCCCGGGGTCGGTTCGCCTACAGTCGGGCGAAGGCCTCGTCCAGGATGTCCAGCCCCTCGTTCAGGAGCTCGTCGGAGATCACCAGCGGCGGCAGCATGCGGATGACGTTGCCGTAGGTGCCCGCGCTCAGCAGGATCAGGCCCTGGGAGTGCGCGTAGGAGAGCACCCTGCCCAGCGCCTCCGGGTTGGGTGTCTTGTCCGCGTCCTTGACCAGCTCGATCGCGACCATCGCGCCGCGCCCGCGCACGTCGCCGACGATGTCGTGCTTGGCGGCCAGCTCGCGCAGGCGCCCCAGCATCAGCTCGCCGATCCGGCGGGCGCGCTCGACCAGGCCGTCGGTTTCGATGGCCTCCAGGGCGGCCAGGGCGGCGGCGCACGCCGCCGGGTTTCCGCCGTAGGTGCCGCCGAGGCCGCCGCCGTGGACGGCGTCCATCAGCTCGGCCCGGCCGGTCACGGCGGCCAACGGCAGTCCGCCGGCGATGCCCTTCGCGGTGGTGATGAGGTCGGGGACGACGCTCTCGTGGTCGCAGGCGAACAGGTCGCCGGTACGGCCGAAGCCGGTCTGCACCTCGTCGGCGACGAACACGATGCCGTTGGCGCGGCAGAAGTCCACGATCGCGGGCAGGAACCCGGCGCCCGGCTCGATGAAGCCGCCCTCGCCCTGGATCGGCTCGATCACCACGGCGGCGACGTTCTCGGCGCCGATCTGCTTGGTGATCTGGTCGACGGCGGCCCTGGCGGCCTCGGGGCCGCAGTTCTCGGGGCCGGTCGCCCAACGGTAGGGGTAGGCCATCGGCACGCGGTGGATCTCGCTGGCGAACGGCCCGAAGCCCTGCTTGTAGGGCATGTTCTTGGCGGTGAGGCCCATGGTCAGGTTGGTGCGGCCGTGGTAGGCGTGGTCGAAGACGACGACGGCCTGGCGACCGGTGGCGCTGCGGGCGATCTTCACCGCGTTCTCCACCGCCTCGGCGCCGGAGTTGAGCAGGACGGAGCGCTTGTCGTGGTCGCCCGGGGTGACGCGGTTGAGCGCCTCGCACACCTGCACGTACGCCTCGTACGGGTTGACCATGAAGCACGTGTGGGTGAACCGGCCGAGCTGCTCGGCGGCGCGCTCGACGACGCGCGGATCGGCGTTGCCGACGTTGGTGACCGCGATGCCGGAGCCGAAGTCGATCAGGGCGTTGCCGTCGACGTCCTCGACGATCCCGCCGCCCGCGCGCTCCACGTAGACGGGCAGGACACTGCCGACGCCCTGGGCGACCGCGCCCTCGCGGCGCTCCTGGATCACGCGGCTCTTCGGGCCGGGGATCTCCGTGACGATCCGACGTGACTGGACGACCTCGGACGTGGCCATGCGGCTGCCTCCTGTGAACGGACTCGGTGAGGGTGTCATCCGACTGCCACGACCCTAGGCGGCGCGGACCTGGCCAGACATGGACGCGGTGGATAATTGGGGCATGAAGCTGCGCCAATGAGGCGTGCGACACGCGGACGGAGGGAGAGCGGATGCCCCCGACCCTGGGCGCCCTGCTGCGGACGCCGCGCCTGAGGCTGCGCCTGCTCACGGGCGAGGAGCGGCTGGACCGGCGGGTCGGGTGGGTCGCGGTCAGCGAACTCACCGACCCCACCCCGTACCTGGCGGGCGGTGAACTCGTGCTGACCACGGGCGTCAGGTGGACCGACAGCGTGCCGGACCACCGCGACTACGTCCGCCGACTGGCCGATCGGCGCGTGGCTGGGCTCGGCTTCGGGGTCGGCGTCGTGCTGGAGGAGACCCCTCGGCCGCTGCGGGAGGCCGCGGCCGAGTTCGGTGTCCCGCTCGTCGAGGTGGCGCGCGAGACGCCGTTCATCGCGGTGGGCAAGGAGGTCTCGCGGCTGCTGGCCAAGGAGGAGTACGAGGGCCTCACCCGGGCCTTCGCGGCGCAACGGGAGCTGACGCGGGCGGCACTGGCGGGAGCGCCCTCGATCATCGACCGGCTGGCCCGCGACCTGCACGCCTGGGTGCTCCTGCTCGGCGGCGACGGCGCCGTCACGCACGCGGCGCCCGCCGCGGCCCGAAGGCACGCGGACGTGGTCGCCGCGGAGTTGCCCCGGCTCAGGCAGGCGGGCGTGCGCGCCAGCGCGTCCGTGGAGACCGGGGGCCAGCGGGTGTCCGTGCAGCCCCTGGCCACGGGACGGCGGGCGCGCGGGTACCTGGCCGTGGGGGCCGGCGGGCCGCTGGGCTCGGACGAGCGCACGCTGGTCAACGCGGCGGTGTCGCTGCTCTCCCTCGAACTCGAACGCGGTGGTCGCGGTCCCTCCGTCCACGCGGGCGAGGGCGTCGTGGTCGCGCTGCTGGCCGGGGCGCTCGACCCCCTGCACGAGGGCGCGGCACCCCTGCGCGAGGCGCTCCCCAGCGAGCCGGTCGTGGTCGGCGTCGGCGCGGCGGCCGGGGCCGGACACCCGCCCGCGGGGGTGCTGGTCGCCGAGCACGAGGGGCGGGCGCTGCTCCTGGCGGAGGCGGCGACCCCGGGCGCGGTGATCCGCGACGTGCTGGACGGGCCGATCGGGGTGAGCGGGCCCAGCGGGTACGCGGACCTGGACACCGCCCTGGCCGAGGCCGAACGCGCCCGGGCCGCCGCCCTGGAGGGGGAGGGCGGCGTGGTCCGCGTCGGCGACCTGCCCGGGGGGCTCCTCGGCATGGCGGAGACCCCCGTGGGCGCGCGCATGGCGAAGGACCTGCTCCGACCGCTCAGCGACCAGCGCACCGGCGCGGAGTTGCTGGCGTCGCTGCGCGCGTACCTGGCCAGTGCGGGCCGGTGGGACGCCGCGGCCGAGGCGCTCGGCGTCCACCGCCACACCCTGCGGTACCGGATGACCCGGATCCGGGACCTGCTCCCCGGGGATCTGGACGACCCTGACTACCGGGCCGAGCTCTGGATCGCCCTGCGCGTGCGCGGCGTCGAATGACGCACGCGCGGACCGCTCCCGCCCGAGCGCCCCCGTCCGGGCCACTCCGCGAATAGTCACTCAGCGTGAAAGTCTGTGCGGTTTCCGTGGTTCCTCCGGCTTGGGTCGGGCTGATCCACAAGAATGGCCTTGCTGGCGGGCGGTAATCACCCGATCACGGGAAGGCGGGCCGGGGGGCGACGTGAGGTCACTGCGCGACGACGAACTGCAGATCGGCGGGCCGATCGGCCCCGGAACGGTCGCGGGGGCGCCCGGAACGCCCTCCACCGCCACCCGGGTCGGCAGGTCCGGGGTGGGGGAGGCGCCGGCGCGGTGGAAACCCTCGATCGACCGCGAGCACATCGGGTCCGTCCTCGCCTACCTGCGTGCCTGCCTGAGCAGGGAGGGTGTGCAGACCCACGTCGTGCGGGCCGAACACCTCGGCTCCGACGTCTGCGCCTGCCTGCCGCCCGGCCCGGAGCTCCTGTTCAGCGGCGCCCAGGACACCGTCCCCCTGCATCCCGGGGGCGCCCGCGTCCTGCACCTGGCCCGACTGCGCGGCCAGGCACTGCGGTACGGGTACCCGCTGGTCGTCCTGGGGGAGGGCGCCGACCGCGTCGCGCTCCCGCTGCTCACCACCGCGTCCGCGCCGCGGACGACCTCGACGGACTGCCGCGCGATCCCGGATCGCGTGCCGAGAACGGGACCGCGGTCCGCGCGGTCGGCCCGCCCGACGTCAACGTCGCCCTGCTCGCCCGCCTCGGGATAGACGACCCGGACGACCTGTTCGAGCTCCGCGCCCGCCTGAGGGCCGGCGCGCCCGACACCGCGCCCCGCCCGGCCGCCGTCGCCGACCTCGCCGCCAAGGTGCGCACCCTCCTGACCCGGTTGGAGGTCGAGCGGGTCGACGACATCGACCCCCTGGGCACGCGCGGACTTCCCACCGCGCTCGTGCACGGAGCGCACAACACCGCCGTACTCTTCCGGGCCGGGCCAGGCGCCCAGTCCGCCGGAGACGACCACGAGCCCGGTTCGGTCGAGGGCGTGCTCGCCGACCTCGATCCCTCCGACCGTGACGGTCTCGACCCCGAGGCGGCCGTCGGCACCGCACTCGAACTCCTCCTCGGACGCGGCCCGCGGCCGCAGGTGGGCGGCGCCACCCGCCAGGCCGCCACCCCGGCCACGGAGGAGCCCGACGAGGGCGACGGCGCGTCGGTCCCGGTCTCGGCCACCCCGCTCAACCAGTCCCAGTACGCGGTCCTGGACGCGGCCATGCGCGAACAGCTCACCGTGGCGGCGACCCCGCCCGGCAGCGGCGTCCACGACCTGGTCGACGCCCTCGTGCGCACCGCCGTCAGCAACGGCCAGCGCGTCCTGGTCTGCGGGGGCTCGGAGAACGACCTCGCCGAGGTCGCCCGGCGCGCCCGGATCGCGCCGGGGCACCCGGTCGTGCGCGTCGGCGGATCCGAACACCGCGCCGCCGAGATCCGCCAGCTCAGCCGGCTGCTCCTCGACCACGCCGGTGCCCCGCCCCCGGTCACGCCCGACCCCCCCGACGGTGCGGCCGTCTCCCAGGCCGACCTCGCCGGCGACTGGGCGCGCGTGCGCCGGGCGTGGTGGGCCATGGACTCCATGGCCTCGGGAGGGCACGCGCTCGCGCGGCTGGCGGAGGAGCGCGGGCGCAGCATCGCGGGAGGCTGGGACCCCGACGCGCTGTTCACCCCCGAGCGAGGCGGTCCCGAGTACTGGTTGAACCGCGCCGAACGCGCCGGGGCGGGCGGCTTCGTCGGTCTCCAGCACCGCGCCGCCATCCGCCGCGAGCTGGGCGTGGGCACCGATCCCGACACCCTCGCCCGGTTGTGCGCCGTCGCCCGGATGGAGAGCGAGTGGCGGGCGGCCGTCGACCGGCGGACCCGCTGCGCACCGCTGGGCGAGCTGACCGGTGGACTGTCCGACGCTCTGACCGGCCACCGCCGGTCCAGCTCCGCCTGTCTGAGCGCGGCGACCGAGCCACGGCTCCAGCGTGGCCGGGCGGCCATCGAGAACCGTCTGGAGACCCTCAACTGGCACCACGGCACCGGGTGGCCCGGGGTGTCCAACCTGCTGGACACCCTGCCCACCTGGATGTGCCGCACCGACCAGGTCCGCGCCCTGCCGCCGCAGGCAGGCCTGTACGACCTGGTCATCGTGGTGGGCGCCGAGCGCACCCGGGCCGCCGAGGTGCTGCCCGCCCTCTACCGCGCCAGCCGGGCGGTCGTGCTCGGGGACCCCGTCCACCCGGGGCCGCCGAGCGTGCTCGAACCCGCCGAGGAGCGGCGGGCCCTGACCGCCGCCGGGTTGACCGCGGACCAGCTCGACGACCGGGGCCTGCGACACGGGGCGGGGTCGGCGCTGCGGGCCGCCTACAAGGCCGCGCCGCCGCTGCTGTGGCTGGACGAGCACGTCGGCGCGGCCCCGCCGCTCGCCGCGGCGGCCTCGCTGCACTGCTACGGGGGACGCGTGGCCGTGCGCTCGATCCCCGATCCGGCGGGCGGCCCCGCCTTCGAGTGGCACGAGGTGCACGGCACGTGCGAGGCGGCCCCGGGCGCGTCCTACGTCAACCGCGACGAGGCCTACAGGGTGGCGGTGGTGGTGGACGAACTCGACGCCACGCTGCCCGCCGACCACGTGATCGCGGTGGTGGCCCCCACGCAGCCGCAGGTGGCGCTGATCCGCCGCCAGCTCCGCCAGCGCCAGCCACGCCACGACGTGCGCGTCGGCGGCCCCGACCTGCTCGCCTCCGACCGGGACGCCGTCGACGTCACCGTGCTCTCGCCGATGCTCGCGGCCGGCGCGCCCGCCATCGCCGAACGCCGGGTGCGGCGGATGGGGCACCTGTGGTCGTCGGTGCTCACCCGGACGCGGCGGCGGCTCGTGGCGGTGGGCGACCGGGGGTACTGGATCGGCGGCGACGGACCGTTGGCCGACCTGGACACGTCGGTGTCGGGCACGCACGTGGCGGCCTCGGCCGATCCGGCCAGGGACGCCCTGGTGGACGAACTGCGCGGCGCGGGCACGTCGGTCGCCCTGCTCCAGACCGTCCAGGGGTGGACGGTGGACCTGGTGGTGCGTTTCGCCGCCCGTCGGTTGATCATCCTGCTCGACCGGGAGCCGGACGGCCGCGCGTTGCGCCACCTCATCGTCCGGGGCGAGGCGCTCAACCGCGTCACCGGCGACCCCGTCGTTCTGGTGCCCGCCTGGCGCTGCCTGGCCGACCCCCGTGCCCTGGTGGAGGAGATCCTCGCGGCGTACTGAACGCGAGCGAGGACGGGGCAGCCGCCAGCGAGACGGGAACCCGCGGACGCCGCTCCCTGGGGCACGCCCGAGCCCGGTCGCGCGCCCGTTCTGGACGCGGGCGCGCGGCACTACCCTGATCGGAGCATCGTGCCCGGCTGGTGGCGGTCCGTCCGCCGTGCCGGGCGGAGAGGGGAGACACGCGTGCCCGAGGGCCACACGCTGCACCGGTTGGCGGCGCACTTCGACAAGACCTTCGGCGGCGGCGCCGTGCGCGCCTCCAGCCCCCAGGGCCGGTTCGCCGACGGCGCAGCTCGGGTCGACGGGCGGGTGCTCGCCGAGAGCGAGGCGCACGGCAAGCACCTGTTCCTCGGGTTCGACTCCGGGGAGTGGCTGCGGGTGCACCTGGGTCTGTACGGCGCGTGGACCTTCGGCGACGCCGACGGCGAGCGCCATCTGGGCGCGCCCAGGGCCGAGGGCGCGGGCCGCCGCGAACTGGAGCGGGACGCCGAGGGCATCGTCCTGCCGCCCACCCCCCTCGGAGCGGTGCGCGCCCGGCTGGTCAACACCTCGGGCTGGGCGGACCTGCGCGGCCCCTCGGCCTGCGAGGTGATCACCGACGACGAGAAGCGGGCGGTCCAGGACAGGCTGGGCCCCGACCCGCTGCGCGCCGACGCCGATCCCGAACGCGCCTGGCGCCTGATCAGCCGCTCCCGGACGAGCGTCGCCGTGCTGCTCATGCGCCAGGACGTCATCGCGGGCATCGGCAACATCTACCGCGCCGAGTCCCTCTTCCGCGCCGGGATCGACCCGCTGACCCCGGGCCGCGACCTCGCCCGCGACCAGTGGACCGCCCTCTGGGACGACCTCTCGGCCCTGCTCCGCGACGGCGTACGCGACGGGTACATCGTCACCACCCGTCCCGGGCACCGGCTCGACCCCGGGGCCCACCCCGTGCCCCGGCCGGACACGCTCTACGTCTGCTACCGGACGGGGGAGCCCTGCCGGGTGTGCGGATCGCCCGTCGCCTCCGCGGACCTGGCCGGACGCACCCTCTACTGGTGTCCCGGCTGCCAGCGCTAGGTGTACGGACCACGCCGCTGGGCGGGCGTGCCGGGGCGGCCCGAGGGGGAGTCGCCGACCGTCGAAGGAGTCGGGGAACGGTCGTGGTGGTTCTCCGTCCGGGACCGGGATCTCGACCACCCAAAACCGGAATTCGACGTGCGAACGCGCGTGCGTGGGAGGGATATGCGGGTGCGGATCCGCGTCGGCGCGCCGCTGCGGGATCCGGTCGTCGAGACCGCCCGCCTCGACCCGGCGGCCACGGTGGCCACGGCCGCGGTGACGCTGCTGTCGGGGGAGGAGCACGCGTTCGTGATCACGGACGGTGCGCGACTGGACCCCTCCGTCGTGCTGGCCAGACCTGCTCTGAGGTGCGTCAACGACGTTCCGGCGACACCGGGGCGAGCAGAGGGTGACACTCCGGTGACCTCTGGGGCGGCCGTGCGCGCTGGCCCGGGTGGACGGGGTATTCCCGCGGCGCCCGTGCGGGTTGCCACACCGAAATCCTCCGCCGGTGCGTCCGGCTGTGATACGTTCGATGGTGATTGTTAGTCGTTGAATTTCGCAGTTGGTGTATGCCCGCGGAGTTTGTGACCGGCGGGCGGTTTCGATCGGCTCGCGGCAATTGCTCGTACGCGTGTGTAAGCGTTCGAGCACACCGAGCTGAAGGAGAGAACATGGCTCAGGGCACTACGGTTCAGGGCACTGTGAAGTGGTTCAACGGCGAGAAGGGCTTCGGCTTCATCTCCCCCGACGATGGTGGGCCCGACGCGTTCGTCCACTACAGCGCCATCGTGGGTTCGGGTTTCCGTAACCTTGAGGAGAACCAGCGCGTGGAGTTCGAGATCGTCGCCGGCACCCGCGGCCCGCAGGCCGAGAACGTCGTCGCCCTCTAGGCTTCGCGACTCAGTACGCCCCCGGAAGGTCAGCCTTCCGGGCGTACACGTGTTCGGCCCCGCGTCCGCGGAACACGCTCCGGACGCGGTGACGTCCCGCGCCGGGGTCAGGAGCCCGGCGCCGGGACGTCGCGGACCGGCAGCCCCTCCAGGGAGTGCGGGGCGGCCGGAGTCCAGGTCAGTCCCGCAGCATGGCCTCGGTGCGCTGGCGCACCTCGGAGGTGTCCAGCCCGCGCACGGTGACGGTGGTGCGGCGGCGCAGGACGTCGTCCACGGTGACCGCCCACTCGCGGTCGCGGGCGAAGACCACCTGGGCCCAGATGTCGGGGCCGTCGGGGTGGATGCGCTCGCCCAGCCCGGGCTCGTCGCGCACCAGGGCGGCGATGTCCATCGCCAGGCTGCCGTAGTGCGAGGCGAGGTGCCGCGCGACCAGCGGGTCGAGGCGGGCGCCCGGATCGCGGTCGATGATGATCCGGTGGGTGATCGCCTCGGGGCTGGCCAGGCCGGGCAGCGGCACTGTCTTGAGCGGGTCGGACATGTCCTCGGCCAACGGCACGGCCGTGACCTTGCGCAGCTCCTCCAGAATGGCGCGGCCGATGTGCCGGTAGGTGGTCCACTTGCCGCCCGCGACCGACAGCATGCCGCCCCGGCCCTGCGTGACCACCGTCTCGCGTTTGGCGGAACTGGTGCCTCCGGGACCGCCGGGAAGGACGCGCAGGCCCGCGAAGGAGTAGGTGATGTTGTCGGGGTTGAGGTAGGGGGCGTCGATGCCGAGCGCCGCCTCGCCGAGGATCTGGTCGACGTCGCCCGGGACCACGCCGACCTCGGCGGGGTCGCCGGTGTACTCCTCGTCCGTCGTGCCCAGCAGGAGGCGGCCCTCCCACGGGATGGCGAAGGAGACGCGGTACTTGTCGACGGGGATGGTCAGCGCGGCGCGCCACGGCTCCGGGGTCCTGAGCACCAGGTGGGCGCCCTTGGACAGGCGCACGCTCGGCGCGACGCCGGGCTGCTCCATGTCGCGCAGGCGGTCGACCCACGGGCCGGTGGCGTTGAGCACCAGGCGCGCGTCGATGCCGAACTCCTGCCCGTCGACCCGGTCGCGCAGGTCGGCGCCGGTCACCCGGCCGCGGGTTGTGCGCAGACCCACGACCTCGGCGTGGTTGAGCACGACCGCGCCCGCGTCGACGGCGGCGCGGACGGTCATGACGGCCATGCGGCTGTCGTTCATCTGGTGGTCGCTGTAGGCGGCCACCGAGCGGAGACCGTCGGTGCGCAGGCCCGGCGCCAGCCGCTTGGCCTGGTTGGGGGAGAGCAGGCGGCCCATGCCGTCACCGAAGGCCGACAGAGCCGAGTACAGGAACACGCCCGCGCCCATCTTCGCGGCGCCGTGGGGGCCTCCGGAGTAGATGGGGACGAGGAACGGCATGTGGTTGACCAGGTGGGGGGCCACGTCCGAGGCGAGGGAGCGGCGCTCCTTGTGGTTCTCGGCTACCAGGCGCACGTTGCCCGTCTGGAGGTAGCGCAGGCCGCCGTGCACGAGCTTGGAGGAGGCGCTGGAGGTGGCTCCGGCGAAGTCGCCGGAGTCGACCATCGCGACGCGCAGACCGGCCTGGGTGGCGGTCCAGGCGGCGGACGTGCCCAGGATGCCGCCGCCGATCACGAGGAGGTCGAACGTGCCCCTGGCGAGTTCCTCGCGCGTGTGGGCGCGGGAGGAGGCGGTGTCGTGTTGGTGGGTTCTGGCGGTCATGGCTGGTGCTCCGTCCGTTCGGGAGGGATGGCGGGTGCCGCGCCTGTACCTGAACGGGCTCCGACGTTTCAGGCAGGTGTCATCTGCATAATACGACAATGCCGCACGATGTTGAAGATAGACCCTCCCTCTACCGACGAGTGGTCGCCCTAGTGGGGGTCTGGCCATGATTTCGCGCGAAATTCGTTGCACTCGGTGTTGAATCATGTGCATGGAGCTTCGTGTGTTCGGTATTGTCGAACGCCTTGGCCGGCGTGAATCCGGTCCGGACCCCGGCCAGACGAAGGAGCCGGGTACCGCCCCCCGTGGCGGTACCCGGCTTCCCCGGCGGAGCGGACGTCAGCCCCCGAACCCGGTCAGCTTCCAGATCCAGGCGCCGAGCACACCGCCGACGATCGGCGCGACGACGGGGATCCAGGCGTAACCCCAGTCCGAGGAGCCCTTGCCCGGGATGGGCAGGAGCGCGTGCGCGATGCGCGGGCCCAGGTCACGGGCCGGGTTGATCGCGTAGCCGGTCGGGCCGCCCAGGGACAGGCCGATGCCGAGCACCAGCAGACCGACCAGGAGCGGGGCCAGGCCCGTGGAGAACAGGGCCGACAGGTCCACCTCTCCGTCGCGGATGTGCTCGCTGTTGGCGCCGATGCCCAGGATGCCGATGAGCAGCATCGCCGTGCCGATGACCTCGGTGACGAAGTTGGCGACCGGCTTGCGCACGGCCGGGGCCGTGCTGAACACCGCGAGCTTGGCGTCGGCGTCCTCGGTCGGAGCCCAGTGCGCGTGGTAGACGAAGTACACGAGCACCGCGCCGGTGAAGGCGCCCGCCAGTTGCGCGCCGATGTATCCGGGGACCAGCGACCACTCGAACGAGCCGATGCTCGCCAGGCCGATGGTGACCGCCGGGTTGATGTGGGCGCCGCTCGTGGTGCCCGTGACGTAGACGGCCATGGCGACCGCCATACCCCAGCCGAACGTGATGACGATCCAGCCGGCGTTGTTGGCCTTGGACTTGGCCAACACCACGCCGCGACGACGCCGCCGCCGAGCAGGATCAGGATCGCCGTACCGACGAACTCTGCCAGATAAACCATGTGGACCTCCGCCCCGTGTGGGGCATGCGGGGTGCGGGAGGTCCGTCGCTCCGTGTCCGGGGGGCGCGGGACACGGGCGACAAGCGGACTCACCCGTCACTCGATGGGGATGGGCGGGGCACGCGGTGTGCCCCGAGGGCCGCCCCCGAGATCCCCGGCGGTCGCCGGGGACCCCTGGGAGCGGTCGTCAGAGGGGATCGCCGAGGCGTCCTACTTCGCGTCGCGCGGGTGCTCCACCCAGCCGAGGGTGCGCTCGACGGCCTTGTTCCAGTTGCGGTACTCCCGGTCGCGGACCTCGGGCTCCATCTTGGGCGTCCACTCGGCCGCCTTGTGCCAGTTGGCGCGCAGGGTCTCCACGTCCGGCCAGTAGCCGACGGCCAGCCCGGCGGCGTAGGCCGCGCCCAGGCAGGTGGTCTCGGCGACCATCGGTCGGACGACCTCGGCGTCGAGCACGTCGGACAGGATCTGCATGAGGAGGTTGTCCGCCGTCATGCCGCCGTCCACCTTGAGGGTGGTCAGGTCGATCTGGGCGTCGGCGTTCATCGCGTCGACGACCTCGCGGGTCTGCCACGCGGACGCCTCCAGGACGGCGCGGGCGATGTGGCCCTTGTTGACGTAGCCGGTCAGGCCGGCGACGACGCCGCGGGCGTCGCTGCGCCAGTGCGGGGCGAACAGGCCGGAGAAGGCGGGAACGATGTAGCAGCCGCCGTTGTCCTCCACCGTGCGCGCGAGGGTCTCGATCTCCGGGGCGGTGGAGATCAGGCCCAGGTTGTCGCGCAGCCACTGGACGAGGGAGCCGGTGACGGCGATCGAGCCCTCCAGGGCGTACACGGCGGGCTCGTCGCCCAGCTTGTATCCGAGCGTGGTGAGCAGACCGTTGTCGGAGGTGACCGGCTCGGTGCCGGTGTTCATCACCAGGAAGGTGCCGGTGCCGTAGGTGCCCTTGACGTCGCCCGGGTCGAAGCAGGTCTGGCCGAACAGGGCCGCGTGCTGGTCGCCGAGGGAGGAGGCGACCGGGGTACCGGCGAGGTAGCCGCGGGCGGCGCCGTAGACCTCGGAGGAGGAGCGGATCTCGGGGAGGATGGCCGCGGGGATGTCCATCGCGTCCAGGACCTCGGGGTCCCACTCCAGCGTGCGGAGGTTCATCAGCATGGTGCGGCTGGCGTTGGTCACGTCGGTGACGTGGTGGCCCGTCAACTTCCAGATGAGCCAGGTGTCCATGGTGCCGAACAGCACCTCGCCGCGCTCGGCGCGCCCGCGCAGGCCCTCGACGTTGTCCAGCAGCCAGCGGAGCTTGGGGCCGGAGAAGTAGGTGGCGAGGGGGAGGCCGCACGCGGCGCGGAAGCGGTCCTGGCCGCCGTCCTCGCCGAGTTCGCGGACGATGTCGTGGGTGCGCGTGTCCTGCCAGACGATGGCGTTGTGGACCGGCTTGCCCGTCTCGCGGTCCCATACGACGGTGGTCTCGCGCTGGTTCGTGATGCCGATGGCGGCGACCTGGTCGGGGGTGATGTCGCTCTTCTGGAGGGCCTGCTGCACGACGACCTCGACGTTGGTCCAGATCTCCTCGGCGTCGTGCTCCACCCAGCCGGCTGGGGGAAGATCTGGCGGTGCTCGCGCTGGTCGACCGAGACGATCCGCCCGTCCCGGTCGAAGAGGATGCAGCGGCTCGACGTGGTGCCCTGGTCGATCGCGGCGACGTACTGCTGGCTCATCGGGATGTTCGCCTTCCGGTGGACGGCTGCGGGTGGGAAGCCGGGATGGGTGTCGGACGGGTGAACTCGGTGGCTACCGAACGGCGTACGACATTGACGTATGAAGTACGCGTCAGTTTCATCCGTCTCTCCTTCCCATGTCAAGACGGCGTGACGCAATCGTGTCGCGTGGATCACACACCACGGAGAGTGACCGCCACCGGGTGCACAAGAACTGTGTCAGGGCGGGGGCTGGCGCGGAACACACCACTCCGACCTGCGGATACCGCGCGACACGGCGGAGGAGGGCCGCGTGGGCGCGGGGTGGCGGTCAGTAGGGGGTGGCGCCCAGGTCCCGGGATATGGCACGGGCGGCGTCGCGCACGTAGGAGACCTGCTCCATGTCCGGCTTGCCGTCCTCGGCCGCGAGGCGCTCCACCGCGCCGCGCACTCCGATCCCGCCCACCGTGACGCCCCGCCGGTCGCGGATGGGGGCGGCGATGGAGACCTCGCCCTCGACGAGTTCCTCGGCCTCCCACGCCCAGCCGTTGTCGCGCACATCGACCAACTGCTCCGCCAAGACGGCCGGGGAGACGATCGTGCGACGGGTGAACGCGGGGAGCGAGACCACCCCGTCGGACTCGGAGGCCGGGGGGTCCTCCTCGGGTGTGGCGAGCGGGTCGAAGGCCATGAGGACCTTGCCGATGGCGGTCGCGTGCAGGGGCAGCAGGTCGCCCACGTCAAGTGTCTGCCGGGTCGAGTCCGGGCGGAAGACGTGGTGCACCACCAGGACCTGGCTCTTGTGCAGGGTGCCGATCCGCACGCTCTCACCGCTGCGGGAGGCGAGGGTGTCTGCCCAGTTCAGGGCTCGGGTGCGCAGTTCGTTGCCGTCGAGGTAGCGCGTGCCCAGGCTCAGCATGCCGCCGCCCAGCCGGTAGCGCCCCGACTCCGGGTCCTGCTCGACGAAGCCCACGTGCTGGAGGGTGCGCAGGATGCCCAGGGCGGTGCCCTTGGGCAGTTCGAGGGACCGGGAGATCTCCGCCAGGCTCAGCCCCCGGGCGCCGCTGGCCAGGAGCCGGAGGATGGCGGCGGCGCGTTCGATCGACTGGATTCTTCCCGGCATGAGGGTGCAACCACTCTCTAGTACGACAATGTCATACGCGAAATGCTACTACGCGATGTGACACGTCACACCTCGCGTGCGTTCCGGCTCCGCGTGCGGTCGGGCAAGTGTAGCCCTCGACCCCTGCCCTGACCTGCGGGGAGAGGAGGGTCACAACTCCGCGGCGGCCTTGGCGATCCCCTCCGCGGCGGCGTCGACATCGCTGTCGGTGATGTCCAGGTGGAGGACGAGCCGGATGCGGGAGGGGCCGATGGCGAAGGCGGCGACACCGTGCTCGGACATCAGCTGCACGAACCGGTCCGCAGCCCCGTCCGGTGTCCGAACCAGCACCATGTTGGTCCGGGCCCGCGCCGACAGCCCCGGCGCCTCCCCGACGCGCTCGGCGAGCAGTTCGGCGCGGCTGTGGTCCTCGGGCAGCCGCTCACGGTGGTGGCGCAGCGCGTGCAGCGCGCCCGCGGCGATGATTCCGACCTGCCGCATCCCGGCGCCCAACAACGTGCGGGCGCGCCTGGCCCGTCGGACGGTCGCGGCGTCACCGGCCACCGCGGAGCCGACCGGAGCGCCCAGCCCCTTGGAGAAGCACACCGACACCGTGTCGAACCCGGCCGCGACCTCCGCGGGGGACGCCTCCAGCGCCGCCGCCGCGTTCCACAGCCGTGCTCCGTCCAGGTGCGCGCGCATGCCGTTGCCGTGCGCGAACGCGACCACCCGGCGCTGTTCGGCCAGGGGCACGACCTGCCCGGTGAAGGTGTTCTCCAGCCACAGCAGCGCCGGTTCGGCGCGGTGCGCGTCGTCCTGGCGCGCACCGCGTGTCCACGCGGTCAGGAGGTCGTCGTCGGGAACCGGGGCGCCGGAGTACAGGCGGGGCAGCGCCCGGGACAGGACCGCGGTGGCGCCCTGCTCGTCGCCGATGACGTGGTGGTGCTCGTGCGCCCACACCTCCTCGCCGCTGCGCGTGGACACGTACAGCGCGACCTGGTTGGCCATGTGCCCCGACGGCACGTAGACGGCGGCCTCCTTCCCCAGAACGACCGCCGTCTCCTCCTCCAGCGCGCGCACGGTCGGGTCCTCGCCGAACACGTCGTCGCCGACCTCGGCCGCGGCGATGGCACGGCGCATGGCCGCGGTCGGACGGGTCACGGTGTCGGAGCGCAGGTCGATCATCGGAGTCCTCTCGCTGGGGCTGAGCCGGTCTCCGGGGCGGAGCCCCCGAGCCGGTGGAACCGACGATACTGGGACGATCCAGGCGAAGTCAGGACTCTTCGATCCGGTCCAGGGCCTGGGACAGCAGCCGCAGCGACTCCAGGGCGCGCTCGGTCTCCTCCTCTCCCAACTCGTCCACCAGCGCGTCCGCGACCCGGGCGTGGTCAGGGCGGATGCGGCGCATCGCCGCCACCCCCTGCCCGGTGAGGGCCAGCAGCTTGGCCCGGCTGTGCGCCGGGTTGGGCCGGTACTCGGCCATCCCCTGTTCCACCAGCAGGTCCGCCATGCGCTGGACGCTCTGCCGTGAGATGCCGAACCGGCGGGCGATGGCCGACACTGACAGGGGTTCGTCGTCACCGCGCCCAGCACCTGCCATCGTGCCGCCGTCAGCCCCACCGGTCTGGCCAGGCTCTCGGCCACGCTGAGGAGTTGCCCGTTGAGGCGGAACACCGTGAGTGCGGTGCCCGACAGCAGGTTCGAGTGGTTCCCGTCCGCTGAGGTCATGCGTGCGACGCCTCCGCGAGCACGGCGAAGGCCTCCGGGTCGTGGTCGGCGAAGAGCCGGTACCACGCGTCGAGGACGCGCGGCGAGTACAGGTCCAGCGCCGCGAAGATCGCGCGCGCGAACTCCATCGGTGCGGTGGGGCTCGCGGTGATCAGGTCCCCGTCGGTGACCACGAGCTCGGACCGGTAGTGCGCGATCCCGGCGTATCCGGTGGCCAGGAGGTACTCGGGGACGGCGCTGGTGTGGGCGCGGTCGTCGAGGAGCCCCTCGCGGGCCAGTCCGGCGGTCGCACCGCAGATGGCCGCGACCGGGACGCCGGAGTCGAGGAAGATCCCGGCGGCGGAGGTGAAGGGCGTGAGCGCCTCGGGGTCGGCGTCCCAGAGGTCGGAGCCGGGCAGGATCAGCATCGCGCTGGCCGAGGGCTTGAGCTCGGGGAGGACCAGATCGGGCAGGACGGTGAGTCCGCCCATCGTGGTGACGGGGGCGCCGGTGAGCCCGACGGTGACCACGTCGTGGCGGCCGGGGTGCTGGTGGGCGTGCCCGTTGCGGATGTGCGCGACGGCGTGCCCGATCTCCCAGTCGGCCATCTGGTCGTAGACGGCGAGGTGGACGATGCGCTTCGCTTCTTCGTTCATGACATCATCCTGTCATGTTGACAGTATGCTGTCAATAGTGGGAGTGGTCGACGGGTGTGCCCGCCGGACGTGCGTTTCCCGTACATGATGCGGGTCCTTCGAGGTGATCGGCGCGCGCATGGCCCGCGGGGGCCACTTCATGCCCCCGTGCCGCTGGAGTCGCAGCCGGCCACCCTGGAGACCTGGGTCCCGACGAAACCGGGGGAGTGCCCGACACGCGTGAGGACGTCGACGTGCTCACGGGGCGCACGGCGTCTGTCCCATGTCGGCCGCCAGCCGCGCTCCGCCGGGGCCCGAACTCCCCGCCGGAACGTTCGCGACCTGCGACCTCCGATCGGCGGACGCTGTTCGCTCGCGGTTGGGGGCCTCGGCCCGGGGTGGATACGGACCATCCCCGTGTTGCGCCGTGCCCGCACGGCACGCGACCCTGTTCGGCATGGATGAGACGGCTCCCTCCCCCTCCGTCACCGAGCAGCGCCCCGACACCGCCGCGCCTGCCCCCGGTCTCCTCTCCGGACGCCGCCCAGGCGAACGGGCTCCGTCGGACGTGCTGCACGCCTGCGTCCTGATGTTCGTCGCCGCTCCCTTCTTCGCCCACCTGGCGTACACGGCCTGGGACCGCCTGGCCGCCGGAGTCCCCGGCCCGGTGGCCACCGGTCTGTGGACCGTGCTGGTCGGATCCGCCGCGGCGGGGGCGGCGATGGCCGGGCTGGCGGCGCCGGTGCTCAGGGCCGTGCCCCTGCTGTGGCGGATGTCCCAGGCGGGCGCCCTCCTGGGCATGGCCGCGGCCCTGTCGGGTCTGCACCGGGCGGCCCAGATCGCCAGCACCCCGCTCATGGTCGCCGGGGCCCTGGCGGCGCTGGCCGCCATCCTCGTCAACGTCGCCCTGTGGACCACGGTGGTCCGCCGCTGGTGCTCGGCGGACCCGGCGGACTCAGCCGGCCGCCTCGTCCAGGAAGACTGAGAGCGTCTCTCCCTGCCCGAGGATCGCGTGTCCGGTCCCGGGCAGGACGGTCACCGTGCCGCGTGGGACGTGCGCGCGGACGCGACGGGCGGTCTCGCGGGAGTCGAACATCGCGTCGCGGTCGCCCACGATCACCAGCGTCGGCATGGCCAGACCGCGCAGGTCTGCGTCGGAGAAGACGGGCAGACGTTCGGTGCGCGGCCGGAACCCGGCGAACGTCTCCTGCACCGAGTCCAGCACCTCCCGGTGCCCCGGATCCCTCAGGCCCGTCATCGCCCTCACCGAGCGGCGTGCGCCCCACGCTCCGAACAGGCGCAGCAGCAGGGCCCCGAGGATCCTGCCCGTGGCCGGTCGTCCGATGCCGCCCGGGCACAGCAGGGCCAGGGCGCGGACCCGTTCCGGGCGCCGGACGGCGTAGTCGAGGGCCACCCAACCGCCCAGGGACGCCCCGACGAGCGCGGTCCCGTCGATCCCCAGCCCGTCCAGGACCTCGTCCAGCCACGCGGACAGGGCGTCGGAGTCCAGGGGCGGGCGTGAGGGCGCGCTCAGGCCAGGCTCGCCGATGAGGTCGACGCAGTGGACCCGGTGCCGTCGAGCCAGGGCGGCGGCGTCCTCCCGCCACAGGGTCGTGTTGGCGCCGGAACCGTGCAGGAGCACGATCGGGGGCGCGTCCCGCGGGCCGCAGACCACGGTGAAGGTCTGGCCCTGACGGGTGGGCACCCGCCGGTGTTCGACGGGGACCGGCCAGTCGGCCAGGTCGCGGCGGTAGCGGTCCCGGATCGCCCGCTCGCCTGCGGGTGAACGGTAGATCGCGCTCACGGCGCGAGCACCCCCTCCAGGCAGTCGAGCATCCGGGCGGTGTCCGCCAGTCCGCCCAGGATGACGACCTTCATCCGCGACCGCTCGGCGTCGAAGACCGTCCTGACGCTCAGCGGCGGGCCGTCCGGGCGGGGGCTGGCCGACACGCTGGTCAGGAGTGTGCTCACCCGGTCGGCGGTCTCCCGGTCCACGCCTTCGACCTCCACGATGCTCGACACCTCGCCGCGCCGCGGTCCGGACGCCGCGTCCGGAGGATCGGGCATCGGCCGCCCGGTGAAGGCCTCCAGATCGGACTGGGCGATCCGGTACTGCTTGCCGATGCGCACCGCGTTGAGCCGCCCGTCGCGCACGTAGTTGCGGATGGTGCGGACGTGCAGGCCCAGCCGCTCGGCGACCTGTTCCACGGAGTAGAGACGATCGTTCACAGGAGTAATGTAACCTTCCTCATCTTCCACGTCAACAGGGAAGTTTTGGGAATCTTAGAGTATCTTGACTTCCCGTGCCGCGCCCGGTGTTGGACCGGGGCTCCAATGCGACATTAGTGGACAAAGAAGACAAAAATTGAACGTCCCATCATCCCTTTAAATCTGGACACTCGGCTATCAATAACCACATTATTCATCAAAGGGTTTCTTTTTCGCGGTCCGCGTGATAGAGGGAGTTGCCTTCACGGGGCGCGCAGGAAAACCAACCTCTGGATAGCGGCACAGAACTGAAACGGTTGTATTAATACCCAGCCGTCCATCTTCCCCGGCGGACTTCACGCGGTTTAGGGTCCGACCTATCGACCAGGGCCTCGACCCCCCCGCCCACACCGAGGTGGACCATGTTCAGGAAGTCTTCCCGAAGGCCGCTCGCGCTCCTCGCCGCGGCCACCTCACTCGTGCTGGTGGCGACTGCCTGCGCGGAGAGCGACCGTGAGGGGTCGGGTGGCGATGACTCCGAGCCGTTCGTCTTCGCGAGCGCAGGCGACATCAGCACCCTCGACCCCTTCTTCACCAGCGACGGAGAAACGTTCCGCTACAGCAGGCAGGTCTTCGAGACGCTGCTGGAACACGAATCCGGCGGCACGGAGATCGTCGGCGGTCTCGCCGAGGACTGGGAACAGTCCGAGGACGGCACCGAATGGACCTTCTACCTGCGGGACGGCGTCACCTTCCACGACGGCGAGGAGTTCAACGCCGAGGCGGTCTGCGCCAACTTCGACCGCTGGTTCAACATGACCGGCCCCTACCAGGACGGGAACAACTCCTACTACTGGCAGACGATCTTCGGCGGGTTCGCCGAGAACGAGAACGAGGATCTCGACGAGCCCCGCTTCGAGTCCTGCGAGGCGACGGACGATCTCACCGCGGTCATCACCGTCTCCGAGTACTCCTCCGTCTTCCCCGGCGGCTTCTCCCTCGCCGCCTTCGGCATCATGAGCCCCGCGGTGATCGAGCGCGTCGCCGACGAGGAGATCACCGGTGAGCCCGGCAGCTTCACCCTCCCCGCCTACACCCAGGAGGCCGGGACGGTCGCGGGCACCGGGCCGTTCCGCGTCACCGAATGGAACCAGGACCAGGCCGAGGTCACCCTGGAGCGCCACGACGGCTACTGGGGCGAGCCAGCGGGGTTCGAGACCATGATCCTGCGCGCCATCCCCGACGAGAACGCGCGCCGCCAAGCCCTGGAGGCGGGCGACATCCACGGCTACGACCTGGTCGCCCCCGCCGACGTCGAGCCCCTGGAGGCGGCCGGGTTCCAGGTCCCCACGCGCGGAGTGTTCAACGTCCTCTACATGGCCTACCAGCAGGAGACCAACGAGGCCCTCGCCGACCTGGAGGTCCGACAGGCACTCGCGCACGCGGTCGACCGTCAGCGGATCGTCGACACCATCCTCCCCGAGGGCGGCGAGGTGGCCAGCCAGTTCATGCCCGACACCCTCGACGGCTGGTCGTCCGACGTCCGCACCTACGAGTACGACCCCGACCTGGCGCAGCGGATGCTGGCGGACGCCGGGCAGGAGGACCTGACGGTGGAGTTCTGCTACCCCACCGACGTCACCCGTCCCTACATGCCCGCGCCGCGCGACATCTTCGACGTCATCGCCGCAGACCTGGACGCCGTCGGCGTCACCGTGGAGCCGACGACCTACGAGTGGACCGAGTACATCCCGCGGACCAACGCGGGCGACTGCGACATGTACCTGCTCGGCTGGACCGGCGACTACAACGACGCCTACAACTTCATCGGCACCTGGTTCAGCGGCCCCTCCGACGAGTTCGGGCTCCGGGACGAGGACCTGTTCGAGGCCATGGCCGAGGCCAGCTCCAACCCGGACACCGGGCAGCGGATCGCCGCCTACGAGGAGCTGAACGAGCAGATCATGGAGATCCTGCCGGGGCTGCCCGTCTCCAGCTCCCCGCCCTCCATCGCCTTCGCGCCCGACGTCGTCCCGCCGAACGTGAGCCCGTTGACCCAGGAGGCGTTCCGAGAGGCCTCCTGGCAGTGACCCGAGCCCCCTCCCCCTGACGGGGGGAGGGGAGGGGCCCGACCACGACCCGGGTCGGGCCCCTCCCACCGTGCGCACCGGCGCTCCCTCACGACCCCGTCCGGGCTCGTCTCATCGTTCTCACCGCTGACGAAAGGCGGCGAAGGTGCTGCGATTCATCGTCAGGCGCACCCTCCAGCTGATCCCCACCCTGGGGGGCCTGTCGATCCTGCTGTTCGCCTGGCTGCAACGGCTGCCCGGCGGCCCCGAGTACGCCCTGCTCCCCGACGACGCCACCGAGGAGCAGCGCGAGGCGCTGCGGCGCGCGCTCGGCCTGGACGAACCCTTCACCGTCCAGTACCTCGCTTTCCTCCGGCGGATCGCCCAGGGCGACCTGGGCGTCTCCCTCCAGACCGGCAGGCCCGTGCTCACCGAGTTCCTGACACGGTTCCCCGCCACGTTCGAGCTGTCCGTCACGGCCATGCTCATCGCCGTCTCCGCGGGCATCCCGCTCGGCTACCTGGCCGCGCGCAGGCGCGGCTCGGCCCTCGACTTCGCGGCGGTCGGCGGCTCCCTCCTCGGGATCTGCACACCGGTGTTCTTCCTGGCGTTCATCCTCAAGGCGGTCTTCGCCGAGACCTTGGGCTGGCTGCCCTCCGCGTTCCGACTCTCCCCGGGCCTGACCCGGACCGACATCACCGGGTTCGTCCTGCTCGACGCCGTCATGACCCGCGAGTGGGACGTGCTCTGGGACGGGTTCGTCCATCTGATCCTGCCCGGCCTCGCCCTCGCCTCGATCCCGCTGGCCGTCATCGTCCGCATGACCCGCGCCAGCGTCCTGGAGGTCCTGGGCGAGGACTACGTGCGCACCGCCGACGCCAAGGGACTGTACCGCCGCACCGTGCGCACCCGTCATGTCATGCGCAACGCGATGCTGCCCGTGGTCACCGCCGTCGGCCTGCTCACCGGCAGCCTCTTCGCCGGGGCGGTCCTGACCGAGAGCGTCTTCGCCTTTCCCGGCATCGGGTCCTTCGTCTACTCCGCCACCCAGGAGCGCGACTACCCGGCGCTCACCGGCTTCATCCTGCTCATCGCCACCATGTACGTCTTCATCAACCTGCTGGTGGACATCTCCTACAGCCTCCTCGACCCGAGAGTGCGGGCCCAGTGATGCCGACGACACCCAGCTCCCCACTTCTCAGCCGCAAGGCGGCGAAGGTCGACCGGCTCGCCGAGCTCATGGGCGAGCGGACCGACGACGGCCACGGCGCGAGCGTCTGGCGGGAGGCCCTGTCCCGCATGCGACGCAGCCCGATGGCGATCACGGGCGCCGCCATCGTCGTCGTGTTCCTGCTCATCGCCCTGTTCGCCCCACTGATCGCGCCCTACAGCCCCGTGGCCCAGACGTGGGGCGACGAGGTGTTCCCCAACCGCAACGTGTTCGTCGGCCCGCGCGCCGAGAACTGGTTGGGACTGGACAACCTCGGCCGCGACCAGTTCTCCCGTATGGTGATCGCGCCCGGCAGACCCTCCTGGTCGGGGTGGTCGCCACGGTCGTCGGCTTCGGCGTGGGCGCCCTGCTCGGCGGGACGGCCGGCGCCGCCTCCGTGCTCGGCGGACGCTGGGGCCGCCAACTCGACAACGTCGTCATGCGCGTCATCGACATGATGCTCGCCCTGCCCACCCTGCTGCTCGCCGTCACCGTCGCCGCGCTCGTCGGTCCCAGCCTGCTGACGGTCATGCTGGCGGTCGGTGTGGCCCAGGTGCCGATCTTCGCCCGCCTGCTGCGCGGCGCGATGATCTCCCAGGGCGGCCGCGACTACGTGCTCGCCGCGCGGGCGTTGGGCGTGGGCGAACGCAGGATCGCGCTGACCCACATCCTGCCCAACTCGATGGGGCCGGTGATCGTGCAGTCCACGCTCACCCTGGCGACCGCGATCATCGACGCCGCAGCCCTGTCCTACCTGGGCCTGGGCAACCCGGACCCGTCCTTCCCCGAGTGGGGGACGATGCTCGCCGACGCCCAGCGCTTCCTGTCCAGCGCGCCCTCCCTGGCGGTCTACCCCGCCCTGGGCATCATCGTGACCGCGCTCGGCTTCACCCTCCTCGGTGAGGCGATGCGGGAGGCCCTCGACCCCAAGCTGAGGAAGTAGCCATGAGTTCCAGCACGCCGCTGCTGAGCGTGGACGAGCTGTCCGTGGTGTTCCGGCGGCGCGGGGCCGACGAGACCCGCGCCGTGGACGGGGTGTCCTTCACCCTGGAGGAGGGCCGGGTCACCGGTCTCGTCGGCGAGTCCGGATGCGGCAAGAGCGTCACGTCGCTGGCGCTGATGGGGCTCCTGCCCGACCGGGGCGTGTCGGTCGGCGGCTCCGCCGTGCTCCGCCTGCCGGACGGGGACGTCGACCTGCTCGCGCTGTCCCAGAAACGGATGCGCGACCTGCGCGGCTCCCGGCTGGCGATGATCTTCCAGGACCCGCTCAGCTCGCTCAACCCGGTCGTGCCCATCGGCCGCCAGGTCACCGAGATCCTCACCCGCCACCGCGGCCTGAGCGGCGGACGGGCCCGCAGGGAGGCCGCCGACCTGCTGTACCGGGTGGGCATCCCCGATCCGACGCGGCGGCTGCGCGAGTATCCGCACCAGCTGTCCGGCGGTATGCGCCAGCGCGCGCTGATCGCGATGGCGGTCGCCTGCCGCCCACGGCTGATGATCGCGGACGAGCCGACCACGGCGCTGGACGTCACCATCCAGGCGCAGATCCTGGAACTGCTGCGCGATCTGGTCGTCGAGGAGGGCACCGCCCTGCTGATGATCACGCACGACCTGGGCGTGGTCGCCGGCCTGTGCGACGACATCAACGTCCTGTACGCGGGCAGGGCCGTGGAACGGGCGCCCCGGTCACGGCTGTTCGCCGACCCCACCCACCCCTACACCGTCGGGCTGCTCGGCTCGATCCCCCGGCTGGACGCCCCGCGCGGCGAGGCGCTCACACCGGTGCGGGGGTCGGTGAACGACAACATCGCCTGGGCCGACGGGTGCGCCTTCGCTCCGCGCTGCGACCACTACGCGACGGCGTGCCTCCAGGGGCCTCCCGCGCTGGTGCCGACGGAGGACGGCGGCGACCACGTGCACCGCTGCGTGAACCCCCGCGCAGACGCCGAGGCGGCGGATGAGGAGCCGGGCGGGGCGGCCGAGGACGAGGAGGAGCGGGCATGAGTCTGCTGCGGATCGAGGATCTGAAGGTGCACTTCCCGATCAGGCAGGGGGTGGTGATCGACCGGACCATCGGCCACGTGCGCGCGGTCGACGGAGTGAGCCTGGCGGTCGAGCGCGGCCAGACCTACGGGCTCGTGGGCGAGTCGGGCTGCGGCAAGACCACTCTGGGCCGTGCCGTGCTGCGCCTGACGGACATCACCGGCGGCGCGGTGTGGTTCGACGGCCGGGACCTGGCCGGGCTCGACGCACGGTCGATGCGCCGGGAACGGCGCAGACTCCAGATGGTCTTCCAGGATCCGCTGGGCAGCCTCAACCCCCGTCAGAACGTGGGGTCGATCCTCATGGAGGGGTTGCGCACGCACGGGATCGGTGGGCCGGACCGGGGAGGGGAGGCACCGCGCGGCCGTGAACACCGGACCCTGGTGCTGCACGAACAGCGCGGTCGCGTGGTCCAGGCCCTGGAACGGGTCGGACTGTCGGCCAAGGCGCTCACCCGCTACCCGCACGAGTTCTCCGGCGGGCAGCGCCAGCGCATCGGGATCGCCCGGGCGCTCGTGCTGGAACCGGACCTCATCATCTGCGACGAACCGGTGTCGGCGCTGGACGTGTCGATCCAGGCCCAGGTGCTGAACCTGCTGGAGGAGCTCCAGGGCGAACTCGGGCTGACCTACCTGGTGATCGCGCACGACCTGGCGGTGGTCCGCCACGTGAGCGACGTGGTCGGGGTGATGTACCTGGGCGGCCTGGTCGAGGAGGCCGACAGCGACGACCTGTACCGGACGCCGCTGCACCCGTACACCCGATCGCTCATGTCGGCGGTGCCCGTCCCGGACCCGGAGGTGGAGGACGCCCGGGAGCGGATCCTGCTCGCCGGGGACCTGCCCTCGCCCGCGGACCCGCCGTCCGGGTGCCGCTTCCACACCCGGTGCCCGTGGCGGCAGGACGAACGGTGCGCCACGGAACGGCCGGAACTGCGCCGGCTGGAGGGCGTGCCGGAGACGGGCACCCACCGGGTGGCGTGCCACCACGCGGAGAGGATCCTGTCCGGCCAGATCCAGCCGAGCGAGGAGCGCGCCGAACGCATCGTGCACGGGGCCTGAGGCCCGCCCGGGTACGGGTACGGTCCGCGGCGGGCACGTCGGCGCTGGTCAGGCCGGGCGCAGGGCCGCGCAGACGTCGAGCAGCCGTCGCCGGAGCCCGGCGCCGCGCTCGGCGAACCCCTGTTGCGCGGCCAGGTACTCCGCCTTGCCGTCGGCCGTCTCGATCCGGACCGGCTCGTGCCCCCACGCGCGCAGGTCGTACGGGGAGGCGCGCATGTCGAGGGCGCGAATGTCCCGGGACAGCTCGAAACAGTCCACCAGCAGCTCGGATGGGACCGCCGGGGCGAGCTTGTACGCCCACTTGTACAGGTCCATGTTGGCGTGCAGGCAGCCCGGCTGGTCCAGGTCGACCTGGGACTCGCGGGACGGCCGGAGGGTGTTGAGCGGCCGGGCGGGCTCCGTGAAGAACCGGAAGGCGTCGAAGTGGGAGCACCGGATCCGGTGCGACTCCACGACCCGGTCGGTGCCCTCCCGGCCGAGCCGCAACGGCACCCGGCCGTGCCGGACCTGGTCGGCGCGGTACACCATCGCCCATTCGTGCAGTCCGAAGCACCCCAGGTGGGCGGGGCGGTCGGCGACCGCCGACAGCAGCCGTTCGACGAAGTCCACGACGCGCCGGGCCGCGCGGAAAGCGTCGACGTCCAATCCCACGGCCCCGCCGGATCCGTCGGCCCGGGGGACCTCGGTGTAGAAGCGCTCCTCCAGGCGGGCGCGGGCGGCCGGGCCCAGCAGGACGGTTCCGACGCCGGGGTGCCAGCGCCGCATCCGCGAGGGCTTGAGGCTGTAGTAGGTGAACAGGAAGTCCTCCACCGGGTGGTGTTCGCCCTCCGCGCGGCGCCGCAGGTGGTCGGCGAGCAGCGTGTCCACGCGCCGCTCGTGCCGAAGGGCGCGCTCGCGCCACTCGTGCTCGGTGAGGGCGGTCACCGCCCCGGTCGTCGTTCCCGTCACGGCCCCCAGGGTACGCGCGGGCCCGGGAACGCGGCGCCCGGAGTCAGTTCGACTGCTGCACCGGCAGGTGGCGGCCGAGGTAGCCGACGTAGACGCGGTTGGTGGTCCCCGGGCCCAGGTGGGGGTAGAAGTACAGCCTCGGGCAGATCCCGTACTCGGTGTCGAGCTTGATGTGGGCGTACATGGGCACCCGACCGCTCGGGTCCACCTCCGTCGGGACGCGGAACAACCGCTTCTCGTTGAGCTTGCCCCGGTTGCGCACGTAGTCCGACTCCTGGGACGCCAGCCGCTTGACCGGGATCACCTGGTACCCGTCCGGGGTCTCGCGCAGGTAGGAGTGGAAGCCCAGCCCGCTGCCCGGGTTGTCGAACTGGTAGCGGGCGTAGTCGTTGAGCGCCAGCAGTGCCTCCCAGGCACGCGTGACCCACAGCCCCTCCTTGCGGCTGTCCGAGAGTTCGTACACCGTGTCGTGGTCCTCGATGGTGAAGAACAGGTGAGGCAGGGCGGAGCCGTCGGTGATCTGTTCCAGGAGCTCGCCCACGCAGGTGGGGGGAGGACGCCGGGTGTCACGTGGCGCGGACGCGGCCGCCAGGCGGTAGAGCCCTGCGTCGCGGGCCTGGGCGCGCAGCCACCGGGTCTCGTGGCGGGCGGCGCGCAGCTGTTCGCGGGCGGTGTCGAGCTCGTCGGTGAGGTCGGTGGTCTCGGCGACCAGTTCCTGGCGCTCGTCGGCCAGTTCGCTGATGCGTGCGCTGAGCCGCTTGACCTCGTCGCGCAGGCGTTGGGTCAACTGCTCCTTGGCCTCACGTTCCTGGACGGCGGAGAGTTCGGCGGAGGCGATCGAGTCCGGGGCGGACTGGTGCGCGTGGTTCGCCGGGGGCGGGGGCGCGGGGCGCGCGCGACGGGCGGGGCGTGGGAGCGCAGGTCCGCCGTCTCCTCGGTCAGAAGGGCGTCGATGGCGCGCAGGGGGTGGGGCAGCGTCACGCCCACGGCGTTGTCCCGGACCTTGCGGGCGAGCGCCGCGCCCACCCAGTTGCGGATGCGGTCGCCGTCCCGCGCACTGTCCAGCGTGGTCGGGCTCATCCGGGGGTGGCGCGCGCCGTCGGCCTCGTTCGAGGGATCGACCCCGGGTAAGAAGGTGCGCACCCCGCCCGCCGGGACGTCCAGCGACTCCGGCAGCAGTCCGCCGATCCGCTCCAGCGCGGCGGCGTCGAGCACGTATCCGGCGCACATCCCGGTGCAGCGGGCCAGGGCTGTGGCCATGGCACCGCGCCAGCCCGCCACGGTGACGTCGCGCGGGGCGCCCGTGGCCACGATCGCCATCCGCCGCCCCGGGTCCTGGATGGTCGACACCAGCGCCGCGACCACGGCGTCGTCCCGGCCGCGGACGATCCGGGGGGACGACGGCATGGGCCAGCGGCCGTCGTGGGCGTCGACCGCCTCCAGGATCATCCGGGCGGCCTCGGGCGGCATGACGTCCGGGCGCGGCGCGTCCGAGGGGACGTCGGCGCGGTCGAGCGGATCGACGCTCATGTCGATCCACACGTGGTGCCAGGGGGAGAGTTCGGGATCGACGACCGCGGTGGCCACGGTGCGCCAGACGCCGTCGGTTTTGTCCGACTCGGTGGTCAGCCGGAGGAACGTCAACCCCTCGTCGGGATTGTCGTGCCGCACCACCAGCGCCCGCGACCGGTTGCTCAGTTCGAAACGCCCCGAAGCGGAGAAGTCCACGCGCGCGCCCGAGTTCCCCCTCTTTCTCAGCCACCGGGACAGGACCGTCGACGTGACGGTGACCAGGTCACCTTCGATCTCCGGGACCGAGACGAGCGTGCGGTAGACGAGTGGCAATGAGCGCTCCCGGGTTTCCCGTCGGTGTCGGCGGACCCGAGGGCCGACCCGAACGCGCAGGCTGGGCCCTCACCAACCACTGTGAACGAAGGCGTCCGCCGACGCTAGTCGGTTGACCAAAGATCCCATCTCGGGACGTTCAGCTTAGACGTGTCGCCGCCTGTCCGACGGTGCGCGGTATCCCTTGTGAACCAAGGGTTCCGGCGCGTCCGGGGGAGAGGGCCGAGCAAGCGGTGAGAGCCCGTCCCGTGCGCCAGTGTGGCCAAGTCAGGGGAACGGCTTGGCCACGGTGGACAAGGCGCGCCAGCGCGGTGGCGGTTAGCGTTCCTGGCATGTCTACGCGTCCGTTCTGGCTGGCCGGCACCGCCGCGACCGGCGACACCGAGATCACCGTCGTCAACCCCTACACGGGTCGACCCGCGGGCACCGTCGCGGTGCCCTCCGCGGCCCAGATCGAGGCGGCCGTGGCCGCCGCGCACGCGGTCGCCGGCGAGGCCGCCGCCCTGCCCGCGCACGTGCGCGCCGACGCCCTCGCGCACGTGTCCCGCCGGATCGGCGAGCGCGCCGAGGAGATCGCCCAGACGATCACCGCCGAGAGCGGAAAGCCGATCACGTGGGCGCGCGGCGAGGTCGGGCGCGCCGTGTCCGTCTTCCGCCTGGCCGCCGAGGAGGCCCGCAGGGACAGCGGCGAACTCCAGCGCCTGGACACCGACGCGACGGCACGGGCCGCATGGCGCTCATCCGCCGGGTCCCCAAGGGGCCGGTCCTGGGCATCTCCCCGTTCAACTTCCCGCTGAACCTGGTCGCGCACAAGATCGCCCCGGCCCTGGCCGTCGGCGCGCCGATCATCCTCAAGCCCGCCCCGGCCACGCCCATGACGGCGCTCCTCCTCGGCGAGATCGTCGCCGAGACCGACCTGCCCGGCGGCGTGCTGTCCGTCCTTCCGATGCCCAACGAGCGCGCCGCCCCGCTCATCACCGACGAGCGCCTTCCGGTCATCTCCTTCACCGGAGGCCAGTTCGGCTGGGAGCTCCAGCGCCGCGCCCCGCACAAGCACGTCACCCTGGAGCTCGGGGGCAACGCCGCCGCCGTCGTCCTGGCCGACGCCGACCTGGACTGGGCCGCCCGGCGCGTCGCCCTGTTCGGCAACATCCAGGCCGGCCAGGTCTGCATCGGCGTCCAGCGCGTGATCGTCGAGGACTCGGTGCACGACGCGTTCGTCGGCAAGCTGGTCGAGCAGGTCGAGGCCCTGCGCGTGGGCGACCCCGCCGACCCGGCCACCGAGGTCGGGCCGCTGGTCGACGAGGCCGCGGCCGAGCGGGTCGAGGCCTGGATCGACGAGGCCGTCCAGGCCGGGGCCACGATCCTCACCGGCGCGCCCGCGACGGCGTGACCCTGGCCCCGACCGTGGTCGCCGGTGCTCCCGCCGACGCCAAGGTCGTGCGCGAGGAGATCTTCGGCCCGGTCCTGGTGATCCAGCGGGTCGCCGACACCGACGCCGCGTTCGCCGCCGTCAACGGCAGCGACTTCGGTCTCCAGGCGGGCGTGTTCACCCGTGACCTGCCCACCGCCTTCCGCGCCCACCGGGAGTTGGAGGTCGGGGGCGTGGTGATCGGAGACGTCCCCACGTTCCGCGCCGACCAGATGCCCTACGGCGGCGTCCGCAAGTCCGGCGTGGGCAAGGAGGGCGTCCGTTCCGCGATGGAGGACCTCACCTACGAGCGCGTTCTGGTGCTCACCGGCATCGACCTGTGACGCGTGCGGCGGCCCCGCCTCGCGCGGGGCGCCGTGCCTTCCGGCGCGGGAGCGGGTCAGAGCCGCGCGGCGCCGTCGTAGAGCCGCCGCGCCTCCTCGCCGAAGCGCGGTCCGTACTGCGTGTTCCGGTCGTTGGCGTACTTGAAGCTGACCACCGAGGAGATCGTCCCCCGGCCGGTGCTCGTGTCGAAGTCGGTGAACCACGGGCCCCCGCTGGAGCCCTGGGTCATGCGGCAGCGCACGCCGTTGGCCGTGGTGCCGCCGCTGTCGGGCTTGGTCCGGCCCGAGCAGTAGTGCAGCAGCCGCCCGTCGTAGGGGGAGGCGGCCGGGTAGCCGAAGGAGTACACCTGGACGCCCTTGCGCACCCGCTGGTCCGACCAGGTGGAGAACGAGACGCGCTGCGCGCCCACCCGGTCCTGCACGGCCGCGCCGTCGTCGGTGTTGAGCACGACCATGGCCACGTCGTGGCTGTCGTCGGCCTCGCGCGACCAGTGGGGCGAGACCAGCATGTCGCGTGCGGTGTAGCGGCCGTGGGGGCTCTTCCCGTCCCGGTAGCCGGGCACGAACGTCCAGTTGCGCGCCCACGAGCCGGTCCCGTCCTTGGCGCAGTGCCCGGCGGTGACGACGGTGCTGCGGTTGCTCGCGTCGATGACGGACGCCGAACACGTGAAGTCGCGGCCGTCCATGGTCAGGTACACCTTGCCGGTGGTTCGGGTGACCAGGCCGCCGATGCCCCACACGTCCCCGGGGCTGTCCTCGCGCGGCGCCGCCTGGTGATCGGTTCCGGCGCCGGTGGAGGTCGCGGGGGCGTCGACGTCGAGGGCGTCCTCGACCAGGCTCGTGATCGGCCGTGCGGCGGCCATCCGCTCGCTCGTCCAGTAGTCGAGCACGGCCTTGCGCTGGGCCTCGGTCACGGCGGCGCTCTGGTGCGACACCCCGTCCATGCGCGAGAGCGCCACCCGTTGCCGCTCCTGCCCGGGGTCGGTCGGGTGGGACGTGTGGACGGCCTGGGTGACGGCGGAGGCCGCTCCGGCCGGGAGGTCGAGGAGGGCCATGCCCCCGAGGGCGAGAGCCGCCGCGGCGACGGGGGCCAGGATCTTGTGTGCGGTGGACGAGGTCATGCGCCGATCCTCGCACACTTTCAGTAACTCAGTGACTACTTTGCGTTTGTGTCCCGTGTGTCGCGGGAAGAATTCTCCGTTCCGGAGACGAGGAGCCCGGTCGACGCCGCGGGAGCGGTGCCGACCGGGCTCGCCCGTCGTCGGGCGACCTGACCCCGGTGCCTAGCTAGGCGAACGGGATCGAGATCTGGGACGGGGCGCTCTCGGGGGAGGACACCTCGACCTCGTTGAAGAAGTCGCTCTCACTCCAGTAGCGGGGGTCGGCGCTGTCCACGACCACGGCCAGGCGGTGGCCCGCCGGGACGTCCCACACGACCGGCTGGAGCTCGGCGGTGACCGTCACCGGCCCGTCCGCGTCCCCGCGCAGGGTGTACGGGGTGTGCGAGACCAGCGAACCCGTGCCGTGCTTGTTGATGTCGTACAGGTACACGAACACCGACTGCTCGTCGTCGGTGGGCTCCAGGGTGAGCGTCACCTCGGGGGTTCCGGCCACGCGCGCCCCGTTCGACAAGGAGGGGCTGGTCCACACGGCCGCGCGGTAGCGGTTCACCGTCGGCAGCAGGACCCCGGTGGGCACGTCGAAGAACTGCTGGAGCGCCCCGGACAGCAGGACCGTGCCGCTGGTCGCGGTCGTGGTGATCCCCGTCCGGAAGTCGTAGTTCCACCCCGTGGAAGGCTCCTCCAGCATGTCTCCGCTGCTCTGCCAGCGGAACCAGTTGGTGCTGGGCCGGTCCAGGTAGTAGGGGCGGGACTCGCCGGTGACCGAGGCCCAGTCCGGGTGCGAGGTCCAGCCGCCGCGGCCGTTGTTCGGCTTGACGTGGACCGATCCCTCGGCGTCGACCTCGTTCGCCTCGCCCTTGAGGTGGTGGTCGAACCAGTCGCCGGCCGCCTCCCAGATCTCGTTCGGCAGGCCCGCCGCGCCGAAGGCCTCGGCGGTGCCGTGGTCGCCCGGGGTGAGCATGAGCCGCTTGGGGCCTTCGAGCTGCTCGTAGAAGTCGGTGATCTGCCCCGGCGGGAAGAACCCGTCGTTCCAGGCGTTGGCCAGCATCACCGCGGTGCCGTTGGCGTTGATCTGGTCGACCTTGGTGGCCACCGAGCGGTCCGGGGCCATGTCCAGCGCGGGCTGGACGTTTCCGCGCCGGTACTCGCGCTCGACCTCGCGCATGACGTCACCGGGACGGCCGGTGAGGTTGCCCAGGCCGAACAGCACCTCGACGGACTGCATGTCGATGGTCTCGTTCGGGTACAGCGACGGGATCAGGTCGGTCCAGCCGCTCATCGCGGCCACCGCGCGCACGCGGTCGTCCTCGGCGGCGGTCAGCATGCTGATACCCCCGCCGTAGGAGATACCGCCCATGCCGATCCGCTCGGGGTCGCGTCCGTGTTCTCCAGCGCCCAGTCGATGACGGCGCTGGCGTCAGCCCGGTCCTCGGGGCCGGCGATCTCCACCTCGCCTTCGGAGTCCCAGAAGCCTCGGGAGGTGTAGGAGACCACCTGGTAGCCCGACTCGTAGGCCAGGCGGTAGGCGGCGCCCACGTAGAGGAGGTTGTTCGTGCCCCACGCGGAGGGCATGACCAGCAGCGGGTGCGGTCCGGGGGTGGTGGGGGTGATCACCTTGGCGCCGAGTTCGGTGCCGTCGTGGCTGACGATGGTCTCGTACCTGGTGGTCGCTCCGATCGAGGCGGAGGCGGGAGCCGCGGGCAGGAGCACGGCGGCGAGCACCGTCGCCAGGGCGAGGGAGAGCATCCGGGCGAGCGCGCGCTGGGGTCTCGCGCGCGCCGCGAAGAGCGGGAGCGGGCGTGTCTGTTCGACGCATGCGGGGGATCCTCGGGGATGGTTGGGGGAAGTGAAGACGCCCGACGGGTCGCGCCATCGCCATCGGGTCGCGGGGTCGGTCTTCGGTCCGACAGAACGGTGTGACGGAAGGCATTCCGTACCGTGAGGTAACTTACTAACGGGTAAGGTAAACCACGGACACCCGCTTGTAAAGTCCCCGCAACCCAGCAGAAGCCTAAGCCGGTGCGCGCCGTGCGGAAGAATGTAGACGTGCGACAACAACAGCAGCGAACCGTAGTGGTCCTCGGCTCGACCGGCTCGATCGGCACCCAGGCGATCGACATCGTCCAACGCAACCCCGACCGCTTCCGGGTGGTCGGTCTGGCCGCGGGCGGCGGTCGGACCGACCTGCTCGCGAAGCAGGCCGCCGAACTCGGCGCCCGTCTGGTGGCCGTGGCCGACGCCGACCGCGCCCCCGGACTCGCGCGCGCTCTCGCCGAGCACGGCAGCACCGCCGCCGTCCTGGCCGGCGCCGAGGGGGTCGCCGAGTTGGCGGGCGCCGAGTGCGACGTCGTCCTCAACGGCATCACCGGTGCGCTGGGCCTGGAGTCCACGCTGGCCGCGCTGCGCGCCGGGCGCACGCTCGCACTGGCCAACAAGGAGTCACTCATCATCGGCGGACCGCTGGTCCGCGAGGTGGCCGCCCCCGGCCAGATCGTCCCCGTCGACTCCGAGCACTACGCCATCGCGCAGTGCTTCCCGCGCGTTCCCGAGGACGAGCTGACCAGCCTCGCCCAGGGCCACACCCACGCCCGCCGCGACGAGGTGCGCCGCCTCGTGGTCACGGCCAGCGGGGGCCCCTTCCGCGGTCGGGGCCGCCGTGAGCTGGAGGCCGTCGCCCCCGAGGACGCGCTCAACCACCCCACGTGGAGCATGGGCCCGGTCATCACGGTCAACTCGGCCACCCTGGTCAACAAGGGGTTGGAGGTCATCGAGGCCAACCTGCTGTTCGACGTCCCCTTCGAGCGCATCGACGTCGTCGTCCATCCGCAGTCCATCGTCCACTCGATGGTCGAGTACGTGGACGGGTCCACCATCGCCAAGGCCAGCCCGCCGAGCATGATGATCCCGATCGCCCACGCATCGGCGCTCCCGACAGGGTGCCCGACGCCGCCCCCGGCCTGGACTTCACGCGCGCCCAGGAGTGGACCTTCGAACCGCTCGACCACGAGGCCTTCCCGGCCGTGCGCCTGGCCGCGGAGGTCGGCGCGGCGGGGGGGACCGCCCCGGCGGTGTACAACGCGGCGAACGAGGAGGCGGTCGCGGCCTTCCTGCGCGGAAACCTCGCTTTCCCGGCCATCATGGACACCGTGTCCCGGGTAGTCTCGGAGCATCAGCGGTCGGAGCGCTCCTCCGGTGCCTCCTCGGTTGACCTGACCCTTGACGATGTGTACGCCGCTGACGCCTGGGCCCGTGCGCGCGCGCGTGAACTGCTGACGGGCCGGGCCTGACACCGGCTTGAGGAGAGTGCATGGTCGCGTTGATGACCGTGATCGGGATCGTCCTGTTCGTCCTCGGACTGCTGTTCTCGATCGCCTGGCATGAGCTGGGCCATCTCTCCACCGCCAAGATGTTCGGGATCAAGTGCACCGAGTACATGGTCGGCTTCGGCAGGACCCTGTGGTCGGTGCGCAAGGGTGAGACCGAGTACGGCCTCAAGGCCGTTCCACTGGGCGGGTTCGTGCGTATGGTCGGCATGCTCCCGCCCGCCCGGCGCACGGGTGAGGACGGCCCGCGCAGGCTCTCCCGCTGGCGCGCGATGGCCGAGGACGCGCGCGAGGCGTCCTACGTCGAGGTCGGCCCCGAGGACGCGGACCGGCAGTTCTACCAGCGCTCGCCGTGGAAGCGGCTGATCGTCATGTTCGCCGGTCCCGGCATGAACGTGGTCCTGGCCGCGATCCTGCTCGGCGTGCTCTTCATGGGCATCGGCGTCCCGCAGAGCACCACCACGATCGGCCTGGTCACCGAGTGCGTCGCCCCGGCGGGCGAGTCCGTCACCGAGTGCACCGACGAACCGCCGACCCCCGCGGCCGAGGCCGGCCTGCGGGCCGGTGACGTTATCGTGGAGGTGGACGGCGAACCCATCCCGGACTGGAACGCCGCCAACCAGGCCATCCGCGGCTCCTTCGGCGGTACCGAGATCGTCGTGGAGCGCGACGGCGAGCGGCTCCCGTTCGACGTCGACGTCATCGAGAACGAGCTGCCCGCCCGCGACGCCGAGGGCGGGATCCTCTACGAGACCGACGCCGACGGCGACTTCGTCTACGACGAGCAGGGCTACCGCGTCTACCAGACCGAGACCGTCGGTTTCCTGGGCATCGTGTTCGCCACCGAGCGCTCCTCCCTGACCCTGGGCGAGTCCGCCGCCGAGATGGGGACCATGCTGGTCGGCGTGGGTGAGGCGCTCATCGCCCTGCCCGGCAGGGTGCCCGAGGTCTTCGGTGCGGCGTTCCTCGGAGAGCAGCGCACCCAGGACTCCCCGGTCGGCATCGTCGGCATCTCCCGTATCGGCGGCGAGATCATGTCCCAGGGCCTGCCCCTGGTCGACACCGCCGCGCTCATGATCCAGATCCTCGCCGGGGTGAACCTGTTCCTGTTCGCCTTCAACATGCTGCCGATCCTGCCCCTGGACGGCGGACACATGGCGGGCGCTCTGTGGGAGGCTGTCAAGCGCGGCTGGGCCAGGCTGACCCGGCGGCCCGACCCGGGGCCGGTGGACGTGGCGATGCTGACACCGGTGGCCTACGTGGTGGTGGCGTGCTTCCTGGTGTTCAGCGTGGTCCTGCTCGTCGCCGACCTGTTCAACCCGGTCCGGCTGTTCGGGTGATGCCAGCGCCATACTCGCCCCGTCGCCCCCGCGGGTGCGGGTAGTCTGGGCAGCGCGATCCGGGACGACGGCGCGATCGGCGCCGCGGGGGAACCGGCCCCCCGGACGCGGCACCGCGCAGGGCGCCCTCCCTTTTCCGCATCCGGACGAATCAAGTGCCGCCCCTCCGGTGGCAGACGAGGTGAAACAAGCGTGACCGTCGATCTCGGTATCCCCGCAGCTCCGCCGCGCCCGCTGGCGACCAGGCGCACGTCGCGGCAGATCATGGTCGGAGACGTCCCCGTGGGCGGGGACGCACCGGTGTCGGTCCAGTCCATGACGACCACCCGCACCTGCGACATCAACGCGACCCTCCAGCAGATCGCCGAACTCACCGCGACCGGCTGCCAGATCGTGCGGGTGGCCGTCCCGACCAACGACGACGCCGAGGCCCTGCCGATCATCGCGAAGAAGTCGCAGATCCCGGTCATCGCCGACATCCACTTCCAGCCCAAGTACGTGTTCGCCGCGATCGACGCCGGCTGCGCGGCCGTGCGCGTCAACCCGGGCAACATCAAGAAGTTCGACGACAAGGTCGCGGAGATCGCCAAGGCCGCCGGCGACGCGGGCGTCCCGATCCGGATCGGCGTCAACGCCGGTTCCCTCGACAAGCGGCTGCTCGCCAAGTACGGCAAGGCCACGCCCGAGGCGCTGGTGGAGTCGGCGCTGTGGGAGTGTTCCCTGTTCGAGGAGCACGGCTTCCGCGACATCAAGATCTCGGTCAAGCACAACGACCCCGTCGTGATGGTCAACGCCTACCGGCAGCTGGCGGCGGCGTGCGACTACCCGCTGCACCTGGGTGTGACCGAGGCCGGTCCTGCCTTCCAGGGCACCATCAAGTCCGCGGTGGCCTTCGGCGCCCTGCTGGCGGAGGGGATCGGCGACACCATCCGCGTCTCGCTGTCCGCGCCGCCCGCCGAGGAGGTCAAGGTCGGCACGCAGATCCTGGAGTCGCTCGGCCTGCGCGAGCGCGGCCTGGAGATCGTCTCCTGCCCCAGCTGCGGCCGCGCCCAGGTCGACGTGTACACGCTCGCTGAGGAGGTCACCGCCGGTCTGGAGGGCATGGAGGTGCCGCTGCGCGTGGCCGTCATGGGCTGCGTCGTCAACGGCCCGGGTGAGGCGCGCGACGCCGACCTGGGCGTGGCCTCCGGCAACGGCAAGGGGCAGATCTTCGTCAAGGGCGAGGTCATCAAGACCGTGCCGGAGTCCAAGATCGTGGAGACCCTCATCGAGGAGGCCATGCGCATCGCCGAGGAGATGGGCGAGGCCGGCGCCGAGCCGGGCGAGCCCACGGTGGCCGTCGCGGGCTGACCCCGTCCCCCTGTGAGCCTTCCTCCGGCGCCGTCACCCGAGGGGGCCCGCCGTTCGGGTGCTCCAGGGTTCCTGGGAACGCGCCCGTGCAGCGGGCGTCCGTTGAGGGTGACGACGGGCGGGACGAGGCGCGGGCCCCGGGTGAGCAGCCGTTCCGAGAAATCCCGGCGGACGTGTCGATTCCGTCCGGTCCCCTTCGACCTGGGAGTGAGAGTCCACCACGACGCAAGGGGATCGGAACATGACTACCGCTCACATCGACCACGCAGTGAAGAAGAACGCCCCCGGCCGCGCGGCCAACGCCGCCCTGTGGGTTCTCCAGGTCCTGCTGGCCGGGGCCTTCCTGATGGCGGCCCTGACCAAGCTCGCGGGCACCCCCCAGGCGGTCGCCGGTTTCGAGCAGATCGGCCTGGGCCCGTGGTTGATGTACGCCATCGGCGTCGTCGAGTTGGTGGGCGCGGTCGCCCTCCTCGTTCCGGCGCTCAGCGGCCCCGCGGCGCTGGGACTGACGGCCCTGCTGGTGGGGGCGACCGTGACCCAGCTGCTGGTGGCCGAGCCGGTCCTCGCGCTGATCCCGCTCGCCTACCTCGTCCCGATGGCCCTGCTCGCCTGGGGCCGCCGTGCGCGGACCGAGCGCTTCGCGCGTCTGGTGGGCGTCCGGGCCTGACCCCGCCCACCCGCACCCCCGTCCCGCGCCACGCGCGCGGGACGGGGGTGCGTCGTCACATGGGCTTCTGGCAGTTGTCCATGATCGACTGCGACGAGAGCCTGCTGCCGGTCGACCACTGGACCGCGATCGAGCGGACCCACCACATGGAGTCCTCCAAGCTGTTCGTGCCGGTGGACCGCGCGTTCTGGCGGGACAAGGACCCGAGGACCGGCCGCGACGTCATGAGCATGACGCTCACCGACCGCATGACCCGGGGCACCTACCTCCTGGAGGGGGAGGCCCCGGACGCTCCGGCCGCGATCTGCATGTCCCACACGTGGTGCGACGACCACGGTGAAGCCGCGCACGGCGCCGGACTCGATCAGCCGGTCCACGCGGCGCTTGACCGCCGAGGGGCTCAGCCCGACCTCGCCGCCGATCTCGGCGAAGCTCATCCGCGCGTCCGCGCCGAGTATCGCGATGATGCGCTCGTCGACACGATCCAGACGCATTGTGCCCCTTATGTCCCAGTCTGACCTAACCAGGGCACATGTTACCGAGGAGGTACCACATGGGGCCCGTGTCGCTTCCGCATGTCACGTTCGGTAACGGAGACAATGCCTCTTGACATCAGGACACACAGGGGGAGAACGCGAGTGCGACGACGAATCCGGGCCACCGTCACCGCCGGGGCCCTCCTGGCCTCGCTCGTGGGCGTCCCCGTACCCGCCCTGGCCGACACCGCCCGACCCGCGACGCGCGTCGACCGCACCGGGCTCGACTGGGGTCCCTGCAAGGACCTCGAACCCAGTGGTGACGAGGTCCTGGAGTGCGCCACCCTGACCGTCCCGCTCGTGCGCACCGCGGGTGGCGACCGGGTCCCCGGCGCCGACGAGACCGTCGAACTGGCGCTCTCCCGGGTCCGCGCGACCGGAACCACGCGGCACACCCTCATCGTCAACCCCGGCGGCCCCGGCAGCGGAGCCCGCCGCTGGGCCTCCATGACCCACGGGCGCATGCCCGAGGAGCTGCGCGAGGTATACGACGTGGTCGCCTTCGACCCGCGCGGCGTCGGCGCCTCCACCCCCGCCATCACGTGCGACCCCGACTACTTCACCCCGGTCCGCCCGGACACCGTGCCCGCCGACGGGGGCGAGGAGGCCGTCCTGCGCGCCGACGCACGCGCCTACGCACGGGCCTGCGCCGAGAACACCGGGCGCCTCCTGTCCCACACCCGCACCGAGGACACCGCTCACGACATGGACGCGGTCCGCCGCGCCCTGGGCGAGGAGCGGATCGACTACCTCGGCTACTCCTACGGCAGCTACCTGGGCACCGTCTACTCCTCGCTCTACCCGGACCGGGTCCGCTCGCTCGTGCTCGACAGCGTCGTCAACCCGGACAACCCCTGGTACGAGAGCAACCACGTCCAGAGCCGCGCCCTCCAGCGCGCCGCACAGCACTTCTTCGACTGGGCCGCCCGCCACCACGCCACCTACCGCCTGGGCCGGACGGGCGACGAGGTGGCCGAGGCCTACTACCGCCTGCGCTCCGAGCTGCGCGCGGACCCGATCGAGGCCACCGTCGGGCCCACCGAACTGGAGACCGCCGTCCTGGTGGTCGCCTACGCCGAATCCACCTGGCCCGGTGTGGCCCGAGCGCTGTCCGCCTGGATCAACGACGGCGACGACACCGGGCTGCTCACCCTCCACCGGACCTACGGCGACCACGCCGACAGCGACCGGAGCTACGGCGGCTACCTCGCTGTCCAGTGCACCGACGCGCACTGGCCGACCGACTGGTCCGCCTGGCGCACCGACGCCCGCATGGCACACGAGGAGGCGCCCTTCGTCGGCTGGCACAACGCCTGGTACAACGCGCCGTGTCTGGACTGGGGCGCCGACTCAGGCAACTGGTACCAGGTCGGCGACGCGCCCCACGAACACCGGGCCTTCGACGGCCCGGCCCTCATCGTGCACGCGTCCGGAGACGGAGCCACCCCCGTCGAGGGCGCCCACACCCTGCGCGACCGGCTGCCCGGTTCGGTTCTGGTCATGGAGGAGGGCGGCCACACGCACGGCGTCGCCTTCACCGGGAACATGTGCGTCGACGAGATCGTCGCAGCCTACCTGCTGCACGGATCCCTACCCGTCAGGAGGGCGAGCGGCCCCGACGTCGCCTGCGAGAGCCGGGCCGAGCCGCGCCCGAGTTCCCGTCGCGAGGACCTCAGGGCGGCGACGGAGGGCGTCGCCGCGATCATCGCCGATCTGCCCGGTGAGCGCGGATAACCCGTCGAATAGTCTGTAACCGGCGCGAACTGGATCGGGTCGAATCCTCCGGAACCACCGGGGGCCGACTGGACGTTGGGGGAGAAAGCGATGCTTCGGACCTCGCCGGTACGGATCCTCGGAGAGCGTGACCGGGCGGCCGTCCGCGCGCTTCTGGACACCGACCCCGTGGGCAACGTCTTCGTCGCGTCGCGCCTGATGACGACCGGGATCTCCTCGCGCTTCAGCGGGACCGAGGTGTGGGGGCACGTCGAGGACGGCCATCTCACCGCCCTGTGCTACTCCGGCGCCAACCTGGTCCCGGTCAACGCCGGACCCGCCGCGATCCGCAGCTTCGCCGACCACGCCCGGTGGCGCGGGCGCCGGTGCTCCTCGATCGTCGGGCCCGTCGACGCGGTCCGGGAATTCTGGGAGCAGGTCACTCCCGCGTGGGGACCCGCCCGCGTCATCCGCACCAGCCAGCCCGTTCTGGAGATCGACGCTCCCTCACCGGTGCCCGCCGACCCGGAGGTGCGCCGCGTCCGGCCGGCGGAGTTGAACACCCTGGTCCCGGCCTGCGTGGCCATGTTCACCGAGGAGGTCGGCGTGCCGCCGGACTCCGGCGACGGCGGCGCCCTGTACCGGGCGCGGATCGAGGAACTGGTGCGCACCGGCCGGGCGTTCGCGCGGATCGAGGGCGGCCGGGTGGCGTTCAAGGCCGAGATCGGCGCGGTCACTCCGCACGCCTGCCAGGTCCAGGGTGTGTGGGTCCACCCGGACCTGCGCGGCCAGGGCTACTCCGCGTCGGGCATGGCAGCGGTCGTCAGGTACGCCCTCGCCGAGATCGCGCCGCGCGTCACGCTCTACGTCAACGACTTCAACACCCCGGCCCGGGCCGCCTACCGCCGCGTCGGCTTCCGCCAGATCGGCGAGCACATGTCGGTGCTCTTCTGAGGGGGCGGGCCGGGACGCCGTGCCTGCCTCGTCCCGCCCGTATCCCTCCACCGGCCTCATGGGACGCCCGCGGCGCGGCACTCACTCGGCTCGGGCGCCTCGCCCACCTCCTCAGGTCAACGCACCTGGTCCGCGGTCGCGGCGAAGGATGGCTGGAAGTCCGGGGTGTCGGCGATGAGCGCACGCGTGTACTCGTGCCTCGGCTCGGCCATCACCCGGCCGACCGGCCCGTACTCGACGATCCGTCCCTGGTTGAGCACCGCCACCCGCTGGGCGATGTTGGACACCAGCGCGATGTTGTGCGTGACGAACAGCAGCGCCATCCCCGCGTCCTGGAGGTTTCGCAGCAGCGTCACGATCTCCGCCTGCACCGACACGTCCAGCGCCGACGTGATCTCGTCGCACACCATCAGGTCCGGCCCCGTCGCCACCGCGCGCGCGATGCACACGCGCTGGCGCTCGCCTCCGCTGAGCTGCTCGGGGAACCGGTCGGCGTAGGAGGAGGACAGGGCCGCGCGCTCCAGGGCCTCGGCCACCACGCGTTCCGGGTCGTCCGGGCGACCCACCAGGTGCCGGTAGGGGCCCAGGATCTGGTCCCGCACGCGTTTGCGGGGGTTGAGCGCCTCGTACGGGTTCTGGAACACGTACTGCACACGGCGCCGCTGCTCGGGGGTGCGCCGGTAGGCGCTGCGCGCCAGCGGTCGGCCGTCGAAGAGCATCCCGCCGGTGAACTGGTGGTGCAGCCCCGCCACCGACCGTGAGAGCGTGGTCTTGCCCGAGCCGGACTCGCCGAGCAGGGCCACGCACTCGCCCCGGGAGACCGACACGTCGATCCCCTCCAGGACCCGTGTCCGCCCGTACCCGGCCGTCAGCGCGGAGACCCGCAGCAGCGGGGGCTCCTCCGTCTCCTCGGCCGGCCCGTGCCCGTCCGTGCGCAGAAGGGGGACGGCCGACAGCAGTCGTCGGGTGTACGCGTGCCGGGGCTCGGCCATCACCTCGTCGGTCCTGCCGCGCTCGACCAGTCGTCCCCGGTACATCACCGCGATCTCGTCGGCCAGGTCGGCGACCACGGCCATGTCGTGGCTGATGTAGACCCCGGCGGTCCCGTACTCTCGGGTCATCCGCCGGATGGTCTCCAGCACGTGCGCCTGCGTGGTGACGTCCAGGCCCGTGGTCGGCTCGTCCAGGACGATCACGTCCGGGCGGCCGATGAAGGCCATCGCGATCGCCACCCGCTGCTGCTGTCCGCCGGAGAGTTGGTGCGGATAGCGGCGGAGGAACCGGTCGTCGTCGGGCAGCGCCACCTCGCGCAGCACCTCGCGGACCCTCTCCAGGGCCGCCGCGCGGGACAGGGAGGCGTCGTGCAGGGCCTCGCCCAACTGCGTCCGCAGCCGCAACGCCGGGTTGAGCGCCGAGGCCGGGGACTGCGGGATGTAGGCCACCGCCCGCCCGCGCAGTCGACGCACGCCCTTCTCCGACAGGGTGGCCAGGTCGCTGCCGTCCACCTCCACACGACCGCGGGCGATCGCCGTCGCCCGCTTGCAGTGCGCCAGCAGGGACAGCCCGAGGGTGGTCTTGCCTGAGCCGGACTCGCCGACCAGACCGAGGATCTCGCCCCGCCGCACGCTGACCGACACGTCGGAGATGATCTCCACGTGCGACGGACGGCCGATCACCGTCAGGTCGTCGACCCGCAGAACGGTGTGTTCACTTCGCGTCACTTCTCGACCCCCCGGTCGATGCCGATGGCCGCGCGCGACAGCCCGTCGGTGATGAGGTTGGCGCCGATGGTCAGGACCGCGATCGCGGCCACCGGCAGGGCCACCGGCCACGGCTGCACGGCCATGCCCTGGCGCGTCTCGTTGATCATCAGTCCCCAGTCGGCAGTCGGCGGCTGGAGGCCCATGCCCAGGAAGCCCAGGACCGCGACCACGCCGATCGAGTAGGTCAGCCGCAGCCCCAACTCCACCAGGAGCGGGCTGGTGACGTTCGGGAGGATCTCGACGGCCATGATCCGCCAGCGTGGCAGGCCGATCGCCTCCGCCGCCTTGACGAAGTCCTGCTCGATCACCGTGCGGGTCGCCTCGCGGATCACACGAGCCACGCGCGGCACGTGGGACACGGCGATGACCGCGACGATCAGCCACACCTTCGGCCCGATGATCGACATGACCAGCAGCGCGGCGATCAGCTGGGGGAAGGCCAGCAGGACGTCGTTGAACCGCATGAGCACGTCGTCCAACCACCCGCGCCGGTAACCGGCGACGACGCCGACCACCGTGCCGGCGGCCACACCGATCCCCGCGGCCGAGACGGCGAGCAGCAGCAGCGTCCACCCGCCCCACAGGAACCGGGTCAGCACGTCGCGGCGAGGTTGTCGGTGCCGAACACGGCGCCGTCCACATCCGTCTGGTACGGCAGGCCGATGAACTCGGTCGGTGTGTACGGGGCTGTGAACGGACCGAGGGCGGCGACCAGGACGACGATCCCGGCCAGGACCGCGCCCACCCTCGTGCGGCCGAAGCCCCACGCGGTCCGCAGCAGTCCGGGCCCACGTCCGGCCGCCGTCGCTCCGGCCGTTGTCGCCCCGGCCACGGGTTCCGTCGTCGGCGCGCTCATCACGTCGTCACCTTCACCTTCCCGGCCCTTGGGGCCGCGCGGCGGGCCGAGACCCGGACCTTGGGGTTGGCCGCCAGACCGATCACGTCGGCGAGGAGGTTGACCAGGATGTAGATCCCCGCGATGAGCAGGACCACGGCCTGGATCAGCGGAACGTCGCGGTTGGCGATCGCGTCCATGAGGACCTTGCCGATGCCCGGGATGTTGAACAGGAACTCCACGGCCACGACTCCGCCCGCCAGCCAGGCCAGTTGGAGCGCGATCACCTGGGCCACCGGGCCGATCGCGTTGGGCGCGGCGTGGCGCCACAGCACGACCCGTTCGTCCAGTCCCTTGAGCCGCGCCTGCTGCACGTACTCGCTCTCCAGGACCTCGATCATCGTCGCCCGCATCATGCGCACGATCGGCGGCGCCACCGCCAGCGCGAGGGTCAGCGCGGGAAGGATCCACTGGTCGGGCCCGCCCGTGCGCGAGTACACCGACGCGAACAGGTCGAGCCCGCCCGGCCCGAGGACGAGGATCAGCAGGATGCCGACCACGAACTCGGGCACGGAGGCCAGCACCAGAGTCCCCAGGGAGGAGGTGTGGTCGAAGCCCCGGTCCCGGCGCAGCGCGCTGAACGCCCCGACGGCCAGTGAGGCCGGCGTCGCGACCAGGGCCGCCAACCCCATGAGGGTCAGCGAGTTCCGCAGCGGCGACTCCAGGAAGTCGGCGACGGGCTGGCGGTTGGAGAAGGAGGTGCCCAGGTCCCCCTGGAGGAGGCCCTGGAGCCACTGCGTGTACTGCACCGCCACGGGCTGGTGCAGGTTGAGCTGGTCGCGCAGCGCCTCCAGGCGCTCCGGCGTGGCGTCGCGGCCCAGGATCAGTTGGGCGGCGTCGCCCGGCAGCGCCTGTGTGGCCGCGAAGACCACGACGGACACCGCCCAGAGCGTCAGCGCGCCGAAGAGGAGGCGGACGGCGATGAGTCGAGTCATGGTGTGCTTTCGGTGGCGGTCTCGGCTGTGGGTTCCCGCTGTGCCGCTACTGCTCCATCCACATCTCGTGGAAGGCGTAGGAACCCAGCGGGTGGCCGGAGACGGAGGGCGCCAGGCCGTTCAGGCGAGTGGAGTGGGCGTCGAGCAGGTTCACGAAGCCCCACACGATGTAGCCGCCCTCCTCGTACTCGATCCGCTGCGCCCCCCGGATGAGCTCGTTGCGCTCGTCCTCGTCGGGGGTCTGGCGCGCCTGTCCGACGAGCTCGACCCACTCCTGGTCCTCGCCCCACATGGTCTCGTTGTAGGGGGCGCCCACGACGGAGCCCTGCGCGGTCTGCGTGATGTAGTTGCGCGCGCTCCAGAAGTCCTGGCCGAAGGCGTAGGGGAAGCCCTCCTCCGGATTCCAGTAGTCGCTGGCGTTGACGCGGCGCAGGTTCACGGTGACCCCGGCCTCGCGCGCCTGCTCCTGGAACACCTCGGCGGCGGCCACCACACCGGCGTTGATGTCACCAGTGACCAGCTCGACCTCCAGGCCGTCCTCGTGCCCGGCCTCGGCGAGCAGGCGGCGGGCCTCGTCGATGTCCTGATCGCGCTGCTCGAAGTCCTCGGGGTAGGACGGGTCCATGCGGGCGTACATGTCGTTGCCGATCTGCCCGTACCCGGCCAGCGCCTGGTCGACCATCTGCTGGCGGTCGACGATGAGGCGGAAGGCCTGGCGGACCCGGACGTCGTCGAAGGGAGCCTGGTCCACGCGCATGGTGAACGGCAGCCACATGCCGGTCTCGGACTCCATGATCTCCATCTCGGGGTTGCCCTCGATGATGGCGACCTGGGCGTGCGGCACCTGGCTGATGGCGTCCACGGATCCGCTGCTCAGGGCGTTGACGCGTGCGTCGTCCTCGGGGAAGTCCCGGATCTCCAGCTGGTCGACGTAGGGCAGGCCCTCGACGTGGTAGCCTCGTGCCGTTCGAAGAGGCTGTACTCGCCGACGACGAACTCCGAGTAGCGGAACGGGCCGCAGCCGACGGGCTCGTCCGGGTCGTAGCCCTCGGGGACCACGCAGTTGTAGTACTCGGCGAGCGCCTCGGGCAGGGTCACCAGCGGCTCGTCGACGCGGATGAGGAGTGTGCGCTCGTCCACGACCTCCAGCGCCTCGGGGTCGACCCCGGGCATGTCGCCCGCGCCGCGCTTGGGGTCGTCCGGATCGAGGATGCGGCGCAGGGAGAAGGCCACGGAGTCGGCGGTCACCGGAGAGTCGTCGTGGAAGGTGAGCCCCTCCCTGAGCACGACGGTCCACTCGGTGGCGTCCTCGTTGGGCTCCAGCGACTCGGCCAGGTCCATCTCGATGGCGCCGTCCTTGGTGTACCTCACCAGGGTGGCGTAGAGGGCGTGGTTGCGCGCGATGTCGACGTTGTCGGTGGGCACATGCGCGTCCAGCGTGTCGCTCGCCCCGCCGCCGGCGACGCCGACCCGAAGGAGTCCGCCCCGCTGGGGCTCACCGCCCGCGGTCGAGCCGTCCGGCTCCGAGTCACCGCCGCAGGCGGCCAGGACCGGCGCGATGGCCGCGCCGGCGGCGGAGGCCTTGAGCAGGGAGCGTCGGGTGGGTGTGTGCGGGCGGGCGGGCGTGGGCTCTTCGGACAGCGACGACACGGGACACCTCGTGTGGGGTACGGAATCTTCGACGGGCCGACACCGCTGCCTGGGCAGGTGCCCGAGCAGGGGCATGGCCTGGGAGTACTGGCTGGTATCGGTCCTGCTTTCGATACTTGTGTCACCCCCGTGAGGCGTCAAGCGAGGGCGACACCGCCATGGGGGCACGTCGCGGGGCGCTGGTGGGCGCCGTCGGCGCGCGGACGCGACGGCGCCGCAAAGCCTTGGTGGCCTGCCGTTTCGGGGCGGTTCCCGTGGGCGTCAGGCGCAGTCGTGTGCGCATGCCGCCCACGGGGCGTTCACGGCGCGCGGCACGCCCAGGTTGTGCCCCAATCGATGTCGGGGGGAAGTGAAACCGTGGCGTTTAACAGGTTATTTGTCCGTTTTGTCTGTTTCATGCGAGGGGCGCTTGACTTCGAGGGCGTCCGGCCCCATGAGGAAGTCGGGGTCGATCTGGGCCGCCAACTCCGCCGCGTCGGTCCGGCTGCGGCAGTAGCGCAGGTGGAACTCGGCCGACTGCCGAGTGAACCTCGCCCAGTCCTTGCCGGTCGCGTCGACCATGTCCCGCAGCCGTCCGAGCGTCTTGACGTTCTCCTCCTCCAGGTCGGCCAGTTCCGGATGGCGGCCCTTCTCCATCGACCGCACGAACCCCGAGTGCGACATCCACGCCGCGAGCGCGTCGCCGACGTGCTCGCGAAGGAACTCGACGTCCTCCTCGTCGCGCACCTTGTTGCCGACCACGCGGATCTCGACGCCGTGGTCGCGCGCGTAGTCGGCGTACTGCCGGTAGACGCCCACGCCGCGCAGGGTCGGCTCGGCCACCAGGAAGGTCATGTCGAAGCGGGTGAACAGTCCGGAGGAGAAGGAGTCGGCGCCCGCGGTCATGTCCACGACCACGTACTCGCCGGGCCCGTCGACCAGATGGTTGAGGTACATCTCGGCCATGCCGACCTTGGAGTGGTAGCAGGAGACGCCGAGGTCCTCCTCCGCATAGGGTCCCGTGACCATGAGCGTCGCTCCGTGGGCGGGTGCGCCGAACCGGGCGTGCACCGGGTTCTCGCCGGTCACCCCCAGCAGGAGCGACCCCCGGCCGGGCGGCGTCGTCTTGATCATCGCCTCCGCCGAGGCGATCCGCGGGTTGTCCCCGCGCAGGACCTCCTTGATCTCGGTCGGGTGCGCGCCCAGCGCGGGGAGGCGGTCCAGGCGGTGTTCGGGCACGCCGAGGGCCGTGCCCAGGTGCTGGTTGATGTCGGCGTCGACCGCCACGACCGGGACGCCCCGCGCGGCGAGATAGCGGGTGAAGAGCGCGGAGAGCGTGGTCTTGCCGCTGCCGCCCTTGCCCGCGAACGCGATCTTCATGGTGTCCTTCGCGTCGGGTGCGGGTCGGAGCGCGCTCCGACCCGCACGATGGAGGGTCGTGCCGCGACCCCACGGTTCGAGAACGATTATCGTTCCTGATTGGGGCGCCTGGCGGGCGAACGGCCGCACTCGCCGGCATTGCCAACGTGTTGCACGTCACATGGGTGCTTCTGGGCTGTCCGCAGTTTCCTTTGTCCTCACGGGGGAGGACACATGACGGCGTTTTGTGGCCGATCCGCGACGGCGGGACGCCGGGTGTGCTGTTCTGGACCAAGCCCACCCTTGTCTAAGGTGAGTGCAGGCTGCGCGACCCGCGCGCCGTCGCGGGTGATGGGAGTGACCGGATGGCTGAGGCGAGGCAACTCCGGGAACACGTGCCCGCGGAGGTTCCGGAGGACACCGCGCCGACACCGCCGGTCACGCCGCCGATCGAGCTCGGAGACCTCCCCGGCGACGCCACCGACAACACCGTCTGGAGCTGCGCGGGCAACCTCACAGCCGTCCGCTCCATCCGCGCGCGCGTACGCGGGTTCCTCTCTGGGAGGGGCCATGGCGAGAGCGCCCTGGACGACGCCGAACTCGCCGTCAGCGAACTCGCCACCAACGCGCTCCTGCACTCGCGCTCGGGGCAGACCGGCGGGGTGATGACGCTGTTCCTGCGCTCGGGCCCGGGACGGCTGCGGGTCGCCGTCGCCGACCAGGGCGAGCGCGACGGCGTCGACGGGCACTCGCGCGAGGACGGCGAGGACTACGGGCGCGGCCGTCTCATCGTCGACAGCTGCGCCAGCCGCAGCGGCGAGTACTGGAGCGGAGCCACCCACGTGGCGTGGTTCGAGATCGACGACTCCGGCACGGCACCGCCCGACGCCGTCTGACGACCGGTGACCCCGGGGGGTCTCGGTTCGGGCGCCGGCAGGGTTCCGCGAGACGAGGCTGGCCGCGAGCGAGGATCAGGCGGCAGGCGCCGCCGGGGACGAAGCATCCCCGCCGACACCCGAACACGGTCCGAAGCCGAGCGGAGGACCAAAGAGAACACGGCTCAGTACATCGAGTCGGCGTGCGGGTGGGCCACCCGCGTCGGTTCGGGGGCGCAGCGGACCGTCACCTGACGCCCCTCCGGCACAGCGGAGCCCTCCCCGGCCACGACGCACGCCCCCGTCCAGAGCGCGAGCGCCACCAGCGCCACCCGTGTGGGCTCGTCACCGCCCTCGTCCACGGCGACCACGTCGTCGGAGGCCAGGTCCAGTCGGCCCCGCAGTTCGCCGAAGCGCGCCATGAGGTCGCTGTGCGGGTAGAGCGTGGCCAGGACGCCGTCACTGGTGCGCTCGTAGCCCAGGATGCCGTTGTCGAAGAGCCCTCGGGTGGGGCTGTAGCCGCTGCCGTCCGGGCTGGGCTGGAGGAGGTCGTCGAAGGGGGTCGTGCCCAGGGCTTTCCCGAAGGCGATCACCTGGCGCACCCGCGAGCGCTCCGCCAGTTCCAGGGCGGTCTGGGCCAGATCGGCGGTGACGAGCAGCAGCCGCGTGTCGGTCTCGGCGAGGATGGCGCTCTGTGTGTCCAGGTCGGAGGAGGTCGCCAGCGGCAGGGCGCGACCGCCGACGGACATCACGGTGTAGGTGGCCAGGAAGCGCTCGGGTGAGACGGGGGCCAGCACCCCCACGACGTCGCCGAAGCACATCCCCCGGCGGCTCAGTCCCGCGGCCGCCCGCTCCACGGTGGCGGCGAAGGTCAGCGCGTCCATCCGGCCGTTCCGCCCACGGATGGTGCCTCCCCGCGCGGGGCGCAGCCGCAGTCGCTCGCACAGTCCCCCCGTGAGGGAACCGATCGGGTCGTCCCTACGTGGCAGTTGGTGTCCCGGCCGTCCGGCTCCCGCAGTCAGTGCTACCCCCATGCGTACCCCCAGTCGTCCCAGGCGGAGGTGGTTCGGCTGTCCGGGCTCGTCACGCCCCCTCCACGTGGCGAGCCCGGTCCACCGTGCCGGTTGGCCGACGCCGATCCCCTCCCCTGGGAGCGCTTCGTCCTGACACGGTTCTCCGCCGACCCCGGGTGGTGTCGGGCCCGAGGTCCCATGGCTGGAAGCCTAGCGTGTTCACGTCCAGATGCACATGCATGTTGCGATGCAGATGCATATGTAGATTGAGTGCGTGCGCCTGCGGCGTGGCCGGGGAGCAGCCGCTTCGGCCTCACCGGGGCTCAGCCCGGTGAGCCGTGCCGCTCGATCCAGGAGGTGATCTGGGTACGCGAGTTGAAGCCCATCTTCCGGTTGATGTTGGCGACGTGCCGGGCAGCCGTCGACGGTGTGATGTACAGCGCCCGGGCGATCTCCGGGTTGCTCTTGCCCGTGCTGACCAGGCGCGCGATCTCCAGCTCCCGCCTGGTCAGACGCTGTTGAGGGCTGGTCGACTCGGGCGAGGGCGCGGCGGGGACCCCCGCCCGCTTCGCCCGAGTCCCGCCCCGCCGTGCGCTCGACGGGCGCCGCGGCGGTCGTCGGCCCTCCTCGGACAGGCGCTCCGCCTCCCGGACGGCCTCGGCCAGGTCCAGGACGCGCCCCTGCTCCCACCACCCGACCAGCTGCCGCCGCCGGCGGCGGACCCGCTCCTGGTCCGCGAACGGCCACGGCGCGGGGTGCGTGGTCAGCCCCAGACGGCCTCGCACCTCCATGGCCGCGCCCGCCAGGCGGCAGGCCGACTCACGCTGGTTCCGCGCGAACGCGACCCGCGCGAGCGCGGTCAGGGTGCGCGCGGCCTCCGCCCGCTGCCCGGTGGCGTGGCTCAGGCCGAGACCCTCGCTCAGGTAGTCGTAGGCCTGCTCGGTGTGCCCCTGCGCGTGGGCGACGCGCCCGATGCCGGACAGGCAGCGGGCCTCCTCCGCCGCCGCGCCGATCAGCCGCTGGGTGTCCAGAGCCTCCCGGTAGCAGCGGTCGGCGGTCATGAGGTCGACGTTGGCCTCCGCCGCGCCCGCCTGGCCGATGAGGATGACGCCGACCCCCCAGCGGTGGTCGATCCCCCGCAGCAGGGTCAGCGCCGCGTTGTAGTGGTGGTCCGCGCTCGGGTAGTCGCCCTGCTGCGCGACCAGGGCGGCCCGGGTGCCCAGGGCGATCGCCTCGCCCCACAGGTCCCCCGCGTCCCTGCACATCCGCAGGGCCTCCTCCACCCGCACCGCGGCGCGGTCCCCGGCACGGGTGCGCACCTCCACCAGCGCGAGGAGGTTCAGGCACGTGCGCACGAACGCGTCGTCGCCCGCCTCGCGGCACAGCCGCAGCCCCTCCTCACCCAGGGCGAGGGCGCGGTCGTGGTCCCGCCGCACCCGCGCGAGCTGGGCCCGCCCGACCAGGGCGCGGGCCCGTGAGGGAGCCTTGGCGGCGTCCTCCAGCCCGAGAAGCAGGTCCATCCAGTGCGCGCCCTCGGAGTAGCACTGGTAGCTGACCCAGTGGGCGGCCAGGCCCACGCACAGCCGCAGGCCCGGTTCGGCGGCCCCGTGCTCGTGCGCCCAGCGCAGCAGCGAGCGCAGCGTCGAGCACTCGGCGATCACCCGCTGGCGCCCCGAGTCCCGCTCGGTCCATGGCATCGCCTGGCTCGACTCCAACCGCCGCCCGAGGTCCTCCACCAGCCGCAGCATCCGGGTGAACAGCCGCTCCTGGAACCGCTCGGCCTCGCCGCGGGCGACCAGCCGCCCCCGCGCGAACCCGCGCACCGCCTCGGGCAGCCGGTAGCGCACCCGCCCCTCGAACTCACCGGTCACCGTGATGAGCGACCGGTTGAGCAGCGAGGTCAGCAGATCGAGGATCTCGGTCTCCGGCAGCTCCTCGTCGGCGCACACCTGCTCGGCCAGCTCCAGGTCCCACCCGCGAAACACCGACAGGCGGCACAGAAGCAGGCGCTGCTGCTCGGTCAGGTTGGCGTACACGAAGTCCAACACCAGCGGCAGCACCTCGCTGCGCGCCACCGCCTGACCCGGGCCCGGGCGCACGTCCGGCGAGGCCAGGTGGGCGCGCAGGTCCTCGGCGAGGGCGTCGGGGCCGGGCCCGGGGGCGCTCGCGCCGAGCACCTCGATCCCGAGCGGAACCCCTCCGGTCAGGTCGCACAGCACCGCCACCGACTCCAGTTCCGGGGGCGAGACGGTGAAGCGGGGGTCACGGGCGCGGGCCCGGTCCAGGAACAGGCGGACGGCTTCGGCGCCGGCGGGGTCCGGCGGCGGGGCGTTGCGCGTGGCAACGGGCAGGGCCATCGGCGGCACCCGCCACACCGTGCCGCCGCTCAGCCGGATCGGTACCCGGCTGGTGAGCAGCACCGTCACGGACGGGCACTCCGTGAGCAGGACCTCGCCGACCTCGGTGACGACGTCGGCGACGTGTTCGCACGCGTCCAGGATCAGCAGGAGGCGGCGCGAACGCAGAGCCTCGACCACCGTCGTCGACATCGGCTGTCCGGGCTCCTCGACCACGCCCACCGCGTTCGCCACGCGCGCGTGGACCTCCAGGGCCGTGCCCGCGTCGGTGAGGTCGGCGATCCACACGCCGTCGGGGAAGGAGACGGTGGACTGCTCCGCGACCCGCAGCGCCAGCCGCGTCTTGCCGAGACCGTCGGATCCGCACAGGGTGACGGAGCGGCTGGAACCCAGCAGTCGGAGCAGGTCGCTCAGATCCCGCTCACGGCCCACGAAGCCGGTTCCCGGCCGAGGGAGGTTGTGCCGCGCGGGCGCGGTCAGAGGTGCCATGGCCTTCACATGTAGGGACGGTCGGGGAAGGTCTTCACCAGTGCGGAGGAAAAGGGGGCGGAATCGAACACGTAGGGAGGTGGGACGTGGTACTTGGAGTTTCTGGTTTAGCGCGTGCACGCGCACTGTGCAAGTGCTTCCGGGCAACACGCCGACCCTCATCCAGAGTCCGCCGCGAAACTCCGGCCGGTCAACTGCGTCCTCGACGAAATCGAGAGTTTCCTGAAAATGTTCGCGACGTGGCGGGCGGCGGTGGCCTGACTGATGGTCAGCCGTCCGGCGATCTCCCGGTTGGACAGGCCCTGACTGACCAGTTCGGCGATCTCGCGCTCCCGGGGCGTCAGGGACTCGGGGCCCGCGGCGCGGCCGGGAGCCCGGGGGAAGGCCAGGGCACGGTCGCGGACCTGCTCCAGAGGGAGGGCCCGCCAGGCGTTCCACGCCTCCGCGGCCCGGGCCGCGCCCACCCGCCGCTCCACCGCCGACCGCAGCCGGACGGTCTCGGCGGAGGGGCGGCCCAGCGACGTCCTCAGGTCCGAGGCCACACCCGCCAGGGCCGCCGCGCGCTCGGACTCCCGTTCCTCCAGCGCCAGCTCCGCCAGGGCTTCCAGGGCGCGGGCGACCGCGATCCGCTGCCCGGACGTGAAGCTCAGACGCAGGCAGGCGGACAGGGGATCGCGGGCCGCCAGGACGTCGCCGTCGTTGAGCAGGAGCCTGCCCAGGGTGCGGGCGCAGTGGGCGGCGGCCGGAGCGGCCTCCAACTCGCGGAAGACCGCCAACGCCTCCGACAGCAGTTCCCGGGCCCGGTCGTGGTCGCGTTCCTCGGCGGCGATCGAGCCCAGGCCGTGCAGGCTGCGCGCCACGCTCCACCGGTCGCCCAGACCCTCCGCGACCTCCATGCTGTGCTCCAGGTGCCGGACGGCCCCCTCCGTGTCGCCGCGGCGGCGGGCCAACTGGGCCAACACGCCCAGCGTGCTCCCGTCGGTGATCGGGTCGCCCACGCTCCGGGACCACTCCCGGGCTTGGTCGGCGTACCGCAGCCCCTCGTCGAGCGCGCCCGTGCGCAGGGAGAGCGCGGCCAGGGTGGTCAGCGCGGAGGCGGCCGCCCCCGCCTCACGGCAGGCCCGCGCGGCCTCCAGCGCGCACTGGGCCAGCGCGGAGACGCGCGGCGCGGGATCCAGGTCCAGGCGCAGCTCCGCGTGGAGCGCCAGGGCACGGGTCCGCAGGACGGGCGACTGCCGGTCGGGTTCGGAGTCCAGGACGCTCTCCAGGGCGCGGCTGCCCTCGGCGGCCAGGTCCCGGATCAGCCAGTAGGGGCGCAGAGCCACGCACACCCGCAGGGCGTCGTCCACCCGGCCGCGCGAGAGCGCCCACTGGGTGACCCGCGCGTGGTTGTCGCGGTGGTGGTCGAGCAGGCGCAGCTGTCCCAGACGTTCCTCCCAGGCCAACGGCTTGGCGACGCCCGCGGCGATCTGCTCCAGGCGCTGGACGCTGAACCGCAGGTAGCGTTCCCAGCGCTCGTCCTCGTCGCCCTCCTCGGCCAGGCGCTCGGCGGCGTAGACGCGGACGGTCTCGGTGAGGCGGTAGTGCGTGGTGCCGTCGATCTCGGCGTCCATCACCACGAGTGACTTGTCCACGAGCGAGAAGTGCAGCGGCAGGATGTCCGCGGGATCGACCCCGTCGCCGGAGCAGACCTCCTCGGCGGCCTCCAGGTACCACGTGGTGAACACCGACAGCCGGTGCAGCAGGCGGCGTTCGGACTCCGACAGCAGGTCGTGGCTCCACTCCAGGACCGCGCGCAGCGTGCGCTGGCGGGCGGGGAGGTCGTCGGAGCCGTCGCTGGTGAGCAGGCGGAAGCGGTCGTCCAGGCGGCGCAGGATCTGCTGGACGGACAGCACGCGCACGCGGGCCGCCGCCAGTTCGATCGCCAGCGGCATTCCGTCGAGCATCCGGCAGATCTCGGCGACGTAGCCGGAGTTCTCGCGGGTCATCTCGAACCCGGAGCGGGCGGCGTGCGCGCGGGTGACGAACAGGCGCACCGACTCGTAGCGCTGGGTGTCGCGGCGGGGGATGGGCGCGGGGTCGGCCGCGTAGGGGTCGGTGGGCGTCGGCCGGGCGGGGAGGGAGAGCGGCGGAACCCGCCAGATGTTCTCCTCCGGCACGTGCAGGGGCTGGCGGCTCGTGGCCAGGATGCGCACGCGCGGGCAGTCGCGCAGGACGGCCTGGCACAGTTCGGCCATCGGCCCGACGGCGTGCTCGCAGGTGTCCAGGAGCAGCAGCAGGTTCTGCGTGCGCAGCGCGGTGATGATCGCCTCCATCACCGTGCGGGCGTCGTCCTCGACGGCCTGGAGGCCGCTGGCGACCGTGCGCAGCGCCTGGTCGTGGGTGGAGGCCTCGCTCAGGTCGATGAAGCGCACGCCGTCGGGGAAGCGGCGGAGCACGCGCTCGGCGAGGTGGAGCGCGAGCCGCGTCTTTCCGATGCCGCCGGTCCCGGTGAGCGTGACCATCCTGGCGGTCCCGAGAAGGCGGCCCAGATCGACGATGTCGCGCTCACGTCCGACGAACCGGATGAACTCGCCAGCGGACAGGGGCAGGTTGTGGCGGGGATGAGACATGGCCTCGATTACTTGGACACCGAATCGGCCCGAGGCGCGCACGCCTGGCGGGCGCGGCAGCACGGAGAAAAGCCTTCCCCCAGTCTCGCATCGTCCGGTCGGGGCTGTCTCGCGAATGGCCGGTTCCGGCACGAGCGGCCAGAAACCGCCCATGCCGGAACCGATTACTCGGCGGTGCCGACAGGCCGCCAGGTGGCCGGGTCGGCCGGGACCTGCTCGCCGTTGGTCATGTCCTTGACCTCGTGGGCCCCGTCCACGCCGAAGGGCGGGAACCAGACGAAGGGGATGCCCTTCTTCGACGCGTACTGGATCTGCTTGCCGACCTTGGCCGTGGAGTGGAACACCTCGGTGTTGAACCCGCGCCCGCGCAGGAGCGCCCCGGTGCGCAGGGCCTCCGTGCGCTGTTCGGCGCTCGGCACCACCACCATGACGTCGGTCGGGCAGACCCGCCCCCCCTGGATCCGCCCCTCGGCCACGAGCTTGGCGAAGATGCGGGTCAGGCCGATGGAGATGCCCACGCCGGGCAGGCGGCGGCGGATGAACTGGCCCGCCAGGTCGTCGTAGCGGCCACCCGCGCAGATGCTTCCGTAGCCGGGGTCGTCGTCGAAGGACGCCTCGTAGACCGTCCCGGTGTAGTAGTCCAGGCCGCGGGCGATGGACAGGTCGGCGACCACACTGCCCTCGGGCAGGTCGGACAGCTCGTCCAGGACGAAGGTGAGTTCCGCCAGGCCCTCGGAGAGCAGTTCGGAGGCGACGCCGAGCGCCCCGACCTCACCGGCGACGTCCGTGCCGCTCCCGCGCACGCGCGCCAGGGCCAGGCAGGCGTCGGCCTGCGCGTCGTCCAGGCCCTCGGCGATGAGGACGCCGCGCACGCCGTCCTCGCCGATCTTGTGCAGCTTGTCCACCGCGCGGATGACCACGACGGGGTCCTTGACGCCCAGTCCCTCGTAGAAGCCCTGGAGGACCTTGCGGTTGTTGACGTTGAGCGTCCAGGCGGGCAGGTCCAGGCCGGCGAGCACCTCGTGGGCGATGCGCGGCAGTTCGGCGTCGAAGTGCAGCGGGACGGAGTCGACGTTGATGACGTCGATGTCGCACTGGGTGAACTCGCGGTACCGGCCCTCCTGCGGGCGTTCACCGCGCCAGACGCGCTGTGTCTGGTAGCGCTTGAACGGGAAGGTCAGCTCGTTGAAGTGCTGGGCGACGTACCGCGCCGTCGGCACGGTGAGGTCGAAGTGGAGCCCGAGTTTGGCGTCGGAGTCGTCCCTGGCGTCCGCCTGGAGCCGCTGCAGGGTGTAGACCTCCTGGGAGGTCTCGCCCTTGGCGAGCAGGACGTCCAGGTTCTCCACCGAAGGAGTCTCCACGGACGCGAAACCGTAGGACTCGAATCCGGCCCGGATATGGTCCAGCCAGCGCTGCTCCACGGCCCGGACCTCGGGGGTCCACTCGGGGAAACCGCTGATGGGAGTGGGGCGGACGACGCGCTGCTCGGACATGTGGGGTTCTCGGCTCCCTTGGGAGAGATCGACGTCGGGGTCCGTGCGCCCTCGCTCCCGCGCGCCGCGACGGGCGGCGGTCCGCGGGAGGGGGCCGCGTCCATCCTACGGCCAACCCGACTCGCGGCACGGGTCGTCCGCGGCGGGGCCGCGAGGGGCGGGCCCGCCGACCCACGTGGACGGATGTGGGCCGACGGGTTCCCCTGACGTCGGCCTCGGGCCGCCGACCGCCCCCGACACCGAAGAGCGAGGCGTCGGTGCGCGGACGGACGCCCGGAGGCGCCGCCGGGGCGCCCGCTCTGGCCGCCTGCTCGTGCCAGGAGTCCTGACGACCGTGTTCCGACGGGTGCCCTGCCCTCCACCGTAGACTCCGCCGCCGGTCGCGGACAGGGATCGGCGCGGCCGAAAGCGGCCGAATACGGCCGCTCACAAAGTCGTAAAGTCGGTCCACACGGGTACGGTTTCGTGCTTGGTTGGTCACGGTGCGTCCGTGCTCGCGGACACCCCGCCACGGAGCGCCTCCCCAGGTCCCGTGGCCCCTCGCCGTGTCCAGGGGGCCGCGAGCCACCCAGGGGTCGCGGGTTGGGTCTCGCGTCACACTGCGCCGAATCGCCTTCACGGACGGCGATCCGGTGCTAGGTTCCAGGGGCGGTGCCCCTTGTGGTGGTACGGATCCGGGGGCGTCGCGCCCCTCAAGCCCGGGTCGTGCCAACCAACCGTCCGCAGTGCGCGCCCGGCACTCTCCGCTAGGACTAACTGTGATCCAACCAGCCAACAGCTCGAAACAGGTCCGGGCAGCGACCGAACTCTCCACGAAGATCATCGTGGCCGGTGGCTTCGGGGCCGGCAAGACCACGTTCGTCGGAGCCGTCTCGGAGATCCCCCCGGTCCGCACCGAGGCCGCGGTGACCGAGGCCAGCGTCGGGGTCGACGACCTCTCCCACACACCGGACAAGACCAGCACGACGGTCGCGATGGACTTCGGCCGGATCTCCCTGGAGACCGACCTGACCCTGTTCCTGTTCGGCACGCCCGGACAGCAGCGCTTCTGGTTCATGTGGGACGACCTGGTCCGGGGCGCCCTGGGGGCCGTCATCCTGGCCGACACGCGTCGCCTGGAGGACACCTTCCAGGCACTGGACTACTTCGAACGGCAGTACCGCCTCCCGTTCGTCGTCGCCGTCAACGACTTCGACCCCGAGGCCTCCTACACCGCCGAGGAGCTGCGCGACGCCCTCGACCTGACCCCCGACGTGCCGATCGTCCACTGCGACGCGCGCGACCGCCAGTCCGTCGTGACGGTCCTGGTCACCCTCGTCAAACACGCCATGGCCCTGGAGGCCCGCCAGCGTCCGCACCGGCAGCTCGCCTGACCGTGCTTGTTTCGGGGCCGCCGCTTCGCTTCGGCCCGCCCGCCGCCCACCGCCGCCCCTCCCCGGCGGGGCGGGCACCCTCGAACGGACGCCTTCGGTGCGGTGTCCGCTCTCGTCGGGCGCCCCGGACCAGGGATTTCCCATGCTCTCCCTCGCCTGACGCTCGTTCCTCGCTGGCGGCGCCCGAGCGCACAAACCCCGCGGATTCGGGCGCGTTGGGAACACGGGGCTCTTGAAGGGAACCCGGGGGTTGTGCTCGGCGTTACCCTGGCGTGGTGTTCGGACGAATGGCGGAAAGCGTCCGCCGCCTCCTGGGCAAGCCAGGCGCGGTGGATCTGCGGCCCTATACCAAGCTCCTGCCGGCGATCGAGGCCGAGGAGGACGGTCTGCGTGAGCTCAGCGACACCGAGCTGACGGACCGCGCCATCGACCTCGGCAACGCCGAGCTCCCCTACGAACGCGACGACCTCGTGTCGTTGTGCGCCGTCGGCCGCGAGGCCGCCCGGCGAACCCTGGACGAGCGCCCCTTCGACTCGCAGCTGCTCGGCGTCATGGCCCTGCTCGACGGACACGTCGCGGAGATGGCCACGGGCGAGGGCAAGACCCTCGCGGGCGCGCTCGCCGCGGCCGGTTTCGCGCTGCGCGGCAAGCGGGTGCACGTCCTCAGCGTCAACGACTACCTCGCCCGCCGCGACGCCGAGTGGATGCGGGCGCTCTACGACATGCTCGGCGTGACCGTCGGGTGGATCAACGAGGAGTCCACCTCCGACGAGCGCCGCGCCGCCTACGCCTGCGACGTCACCTACGTGGCCGTGAGCGAACTGGGCTTCGACGTCCTGCGCGACCGCATGGTCACCGACATCGGCGACCGCGTCGTGCCCGAGCCCTCCGTCGCGATCGTCGACGAGGCCGACTCCGTGCTCGTCGACGAGGCCCGCGTGCCGCTCGTCCTGGCCGGCGCCGCCGAGGCGGTCGCCGCCGACGTCGAGATGGCCGACGTCGTCCGCGCCCTCAAGCCGCGCCTGCACTACGAGATCGACGGCGAGGGGCGCAACGTCCAGCTCACGGACGCGGGCATCGACGCCGTGGAGAAGGCCCTGGGCGGCGTCGACCTGTACTCGGAGGACGACACCTCCGTCCTTCCCCAGGTCAACCTGGCCCTGCACGCCCACGTCCTGCTTCAGCGCGACGTCCACTACGTCGTGCGTGACGGCGAGGTGCGGCTGATCAACGAGTCACGTGGCCGCATCGCCCTGTTGCAGCGCTGGCCGGACGGCCTCCAGGCCGCCGTGGAGGCCAAGGAGAAGGTCGCGCTCAGCGAGACCGGCGAGGTTCTGGACTCCATCACCGTCCAGTCGCTCGTGCTGCGCTACCCGGTGCGCGCCGGGATGACGGGCACGGCCATGGCCGTGGCCGATCAGCTGCGCGAGTTCTACGAGCTTGAGGTCGCGGTCATCCCCGACAACAAGCCGTGCGTGCGCGAGGACCACGGCACGCGCCTGTACGCCACGCGCGAGGAGAAGGAGGACGCCCTCATCGCGACGGTCGAGGACGTCCACGGGACCGGGCGCCCGATCCTCATCGGCACGCAGGACGTCGCGGAGTCCGAGCTCCTGGCCGCGCGGTTGCGCAGGGCCGGGCTGGAGTGCGTGGTCCTCAACGCCAAGAACGACGCCGACGAGGCCGCGATCATCGCCGAGGCCGGCACCCACGGCGCGATCACGGTGTCCACGCAGATGGCCGGGCGCGGTACCGACATCCGCCTCGGCGGCAGCGACATGTCCGACCGCGACCGTGTGGTCAAGGCGGGCGGTCTGTACGTCATGGGCTTCGGCCGCTACCCCTCCAGCCGTCTGGACGGGCAGCTGCGGGGACGCGCGGGCCGTCAGGGCGACCCCGGCGACTCGATCTTCCTCGTCAGCATGGACGACGACCTGTTGGTCAACCACGCGTCGGAGACCACCGGCTACCGCACGACCGACGACGGCGAGATCACCGACAGCGGCTGGCTGGCCATGGTCGACCACGCGCAGCGGGTCGCCGAGGGGCAGTTGCTGGAGGTGCACCGCAACACGTGGCGGTACAACCAGCTCATCGACGTCCAGCGCGACGTGGTGCTGGAGCACCGCGAGAAGGTGCTCACCGGGGACGAGGGCGCCCGCCACATCAGGGCGGACCGCCCGGACCGGCACAGGGAGCTGGCCGAGGAGCTCGACGACGAGAGCGTGGCCAGGGCGGCGCGCCTGATCACCCTCTACCACCTGGACCGTGGCTGGACCGACCACAACGCGTTCCTCGCGGAACTGAGGGAGGGCATCCACCTGCGGTTCCTCGGCCGCCGTGACCCCCTGGACGAGTTCAACCGGGAGGCTGTGCCGGTCTTCAAGGGCTTCCTCGACGAGGCGCGGGCGCGCGCCGCGGAGAGCTTCGAGGAGCTGGAGGTGCGCGACGGTGAGCTCGACGTCAGCGAGGTGGGCGTCAAGCGCCCGTCAATGACGTGGACGTACATGGTGCACGACCACCCGTTCAGCTCGGCACTGGAGACGCTGGTGGGCCGCTTGAAGGGTGGTAGAGGCACCGCCGAGCGTGGTTGAGAACTGCGTCACACCCTCTGTTTCGGTGCGCGGGTCGGGACCAAGGTCCCGCCCGCGCATTATTTCCGTGGGCTAGTCTTCTGAATTAGCGGCCCGGTGGGAAAGCATCGTGAACGTTCACGCTGCCGGGCCGCATGGCTGCGTTTTCAATGGATTCCGAGACGGGTTGGGACTGAAACCACGGTGGTCCACGAGATCGGTGCGCAGGAGAAGATCAGTTACGGGCGAAACGATCGTTTCGCTGGCGGTCCGGTCGGCGGCGGCCAGTTCTGGATCGCGGACGACGGCCAGCCGGTGGCCAAGATCGGCGGTCCGAAGGAGTGGCGGCCCACGCCGATGATCGACGTTCGCGTCGGTGACGTCTTCACCGTCGGCGGGCAGGCCTGGAGGGTCACGCATATCGTCGACGCGGATTCCCCGTCCGCGTATCTACTGGCGACACGCATAAGTTGACCAGGTGCCCCGGGAAACCCCCGGGGCTTTCTTTGTTCCCCCATTCGGTCGGAATTGCAACCCCCTGCAACCCCCGGTGGATTTCGTGGCGGTGCGGTGACGACGCCACGTCCTCCCGGTGCCGGTTCGGCGTCCGTCCGGGCTTCTGGGGCCCATGGCGCGTGTGTGCCGACCGGGGGAGATGGTGCCGCGGCGTCGGTGTGACATTGTGTCGCCGCAGGTCAGCACGGTGTGCGCGCGGCGCCGCGGGCTGAATCGAGATGTTCCGGTTACCTCTTGGAGGGTGTTCGCGTTACCGGCGCCTCGTTAACGTCAGTGGTGTGAGGTGCGCCCCGTCGCGTTGGGGAGGGCCCTGCTCTCGGAGAGTCCACGGGTCGCGGCGCCTCGCCGCCCCGGTCGGTCCCAGGGGCTGTCCCCCGCCCCTGGGCCTGGCCGGTCCCGTGTCGAGGAGGGGAGTAGGTTCTCCCGTATGGGAATTCGACACATCGCACTGTTCCGCTGGCGGGACGACGTCACCCCCGCCGGGGTCGCCCGGGTGGAGGAGCTCCTCGGTGGGCTGCCCGACGCCATCCCCGAACTGCGGGCCTACGCCTTCGGCCCGGACGCGGGGATCAGTGAGGGGACCTACGACTTCGCCGTGGTCGCCGACGTCGACGACGAGGCGAGTTTCGTCACCTACCGGGACCATCCCGCGCATCAGGCGGCGTTGGACGTCATCCGGCCGATGTTGGCGGACCGTGCCGCGATCCAGTACCCGGTCGAGATCACCGGATAGATCACGTTCCAAGGGACCACTGAACCCCGCTCGCTGGGCCAATCCGGCGTTCTGGGCCAGCAGGGGACTTGCGGTAGAACGCGTTTCAGTTTAGCCTCGGCGTATACCTCGCCCGGTGAGGGCGCCCGGTTGTTCGGTCATCGGGCGTCAACGGACGGCGAGTGCACGCCGCCCGGTGCGGTCGGATCGCGCCCCGACCCCGCCGGGCGGCGCCGTGTCCGCGGTCGCGGCCGTCGGGCCGCCGGAGGGCTCCGCGGCCGGGATCAGCGCAGCAGCCGCCTGAGCTCGCCGAAGGTCAGGCACGGCCATGGCAGCCCGCAGCCCAGGCACCGCCGTTCTCCGGGGTCGCCGTCCTCCTCGGGGCGGTGCAGGAACAACAGGTCGACGCAGACTCCGGCGAGGGCCGCGACCTCCTCGCGCGCGTTCGCGTAGAAGGCGACGTCGTTGATCCGGGCCAGGGCGCGGTCGGAGCCGCCCGCGCTGGGGAGGCCGACCGTGTCGGGCTCCCACGGCACCGCGCGGGCCGAGCGCTCCCGGATTCCCTGGACGCACCGCAGCAGTCGCGCGTGTTCGGAGGCGGCCCCTCCCCGTGCCGCTGGCGTCGTGAACGATGACATCGCTGATCTCCCCCCGCCGGGTGGATGCGCGGCCCCGCAATGTCACACAGGGTATATCCATCGTTGCTCGATGTCGCGGCGCATGGGGGTGGAGCACGAGCGCCCGCAACGGCGGCCCGTCCACGGAGTGTCGGTGTGGTGGTCCGGCGGAGCGCTATCCGCACTTGCCGCCGCAGCTGCAGGAGCCGCCGCTCTGGCAGCCGCAGCCACAACTGGATCCGCAGCCGCAGCCGCTCAGTTCGGGGGTGGTGGTCTGGGAGTGAGTCACGGTCCCTCCTCCGGGCTCGGCGGCGTCCGTGGCCCGTCGGAGTCCTCTGACCCGACGGGGGACGCCACGGACGCGTGTCCCGACCAAGAGGTGCCCCCTGGCCGGCCGCCCCAATCCGGCGGCGCGACCCCCGCCCCGCCGCTCCGGGGAGGGACGGAGCCCGCGGGTCGTCGCGCGAAGCAGCGGTGACCTGTGTCCTCTCCGACGTCCGGCGATGGGTGGGGCGCGAGCGCTCAGGCGAAGAAGGTCGGCTCCGGCGCCGGTTGGCGTGTCATTCGGTAGAGCCAAACCTGCCCGATGACCATGACCGGAACCATCGGAGCGAGCGTCGCCCACACGAACGCGCCGGTCGTGGCCGGGATCGCCGCCACCGGGAGGTCCGCCGCCAGGACGACGAACAGTCCCGGGACCGCGATCGCGACCGCTGACGTGTGGCGGGACAGCATCGGCCCCGTCAGCCCGCTCGTCGCGGCGAGCGCGCCGACCAGGACCGCCGCCAGGACGAGGGACACCACCGCGGCCCCGCCCGTCGGGCCTCCGGGCAGGAACGCCGCCGCGGCCGCGGCGACCGCCAGGCCCAACCCGGCCCTGGCCAGCGGACGCGTCGCCCGGGCCGCAGCGTCCGCGCTGTCGCACTCGTCCGCGCCGACCAGGCGCTCCGCGCCGAACGCCGCGCCCCGAAGGGCGAACAGGCAGACCACGGCGGCCGCGCACGCCACGGTGAACGGGCTCGCGGCCGGACCCCCGGTGAGCAGGCCGGCCACGATCAGCCCCCACGCGAGGGCCACCGTCCAACCGCCCGCGACGATGGCCCCGTCGCACACGGCCCGCCAGTCCGGCCGGTCGACCCGCGCCCGCGACCACAGTCCGGCGTCGCGGACCAGCCACCCGGCGAGGAGGGCGACGAGCACCGGCCACAGCTCCGCGACCACGTGGTGCTCGGTGGCGGGGAACAGCCCGGCCAGCACGCCCACGGCGGCGACCAGCCACACCTCCGAGGCCAGGAAGTAGGGGGCGATCGCGGCGACCACCCTGCGGCGCTGCCCCGGGGCGCGTCCCACGACGGGCATGAGCATGCTCAGACCCACATCGGATCCGGCCAGGACGAGATAGCCGACGAGGAACAGGGCGAGGAGTGCGGAGGAGAGGACGTCCATGGTGGGCTCCCTGGTGTCAGAACGGGTGGACGGGGGCGGCGGGCTCCTCGGACGCGGTCTCCCCGCGCTCGGCGAGGGGACCGCCGTCGGGACCGAGCCGGGCGTAGCGCACCAGGAGCCAGCAGGTGACCGAGGCCAGCACCGCGAACGCCCCGGTGAAGAGCGAGAAGGAGACCAGGGCCGTCCCCGGCGACAGGGGGGTCATCGCGTCCGCCGTGGTCAGGTGGTGGACGACGACCCACGGCTGCCGGCCGGTCTCCCGGAACACCCAGCCGCCGGCGCTGGCCGCGTACGGCAGGAGCGGGGCCGCCACGAGCGGGGCCAGGAACCAACGCCACCGGTCGAGCCCGCCGAACGGCCACGCCAGCAGCATCAGCGGACCCATCAGGGCGATGAGGGTCCACGCCAGGACCATCGTCGTCTCGCCGGCCAGGCCCGCCACCTCGGCCGCTCCGCCCTCGGCCGTCGCCTCGATCGCCGCGATCTCCTCGGCCGAGTAGGTCAGACCGCTGGTCGGCGGCGCCTCGCCGAAGTACTCGAACTGCGTCCCGCCGAAGGCCGCCACGGGCAGGACCAGGAGGGTGACCGTGATCGCCGCGTAGCGCACGCCCCGCCGGAAGATCCCGTGCGGGTCGTCGCGCCGCATCAGGTGGTAGGCGCTCACGGCCGCGATCACCAGGGCGCCCACCAGCGCCGCGCCGGTCACCACGTGCCCGAACGCCAGCGCCGAGGCCGGGTTGGCCAGCAGCGCCGCCGGGTCCGTCAGGTGCGCCACGCCGTCCACCGTCTCGAAGCCGACCGGGTGGCGCAGGAACCCGTTGGCGACCAGCACCCACCACGCGGACGCGTAGGCGGTGGTCGTGACCACGGCGAAGCACGCCAGGTGCGCCCACCGGCCCATCCGGTCCCAGCCGAAGACCCACAGCCCGAGGAACGTGGACTCGACGAAGAACGCGGTCATCGTCTCCACCGCGATCGGCGCGGCGAACGAGTAGCCGAAGACCTCCTGGAGCCCGCTCCAGTTCAGTCCGAGCTGGAGTTCCATCACCAGGCCGGACAGGACGCCCATGCCGTAGTTGACCAGGTAGAGGCCGCCCCAGAACCGGACCGCGGCCATCCGCGACCGGTCGCCGCGCACGGCGGCGACCGCCTGCGTGACCAGGATGTAGGGGGCGAGGCCCAGGGTGAGGGCCACGAACATGTAGTGCGTGGCGGCCGTCAGGGCGAACTGGAGCCGCGCGAGCAGGAGTGGATCTTCGAGCATGGGCGGGCCTCGGGGTCGGGTGCCGTGGACGGGGTTCAGCATCCGACGCGGGTCCGGCTCCGCGCGTCGTCCCGTCGGCGTCACCCAATCCACGCCCGCGTGGTAGCCGCCGCCGCGCGGCTACTCCGGGGCGGGTAGGGGATGCCCCTGAGGCAGGGTCAGGGGACCCCGACGCCGAGCCGCCGGTCCGGGGGCGCCGCTCACTCCCCCTGGCTCCACTGGGGCGTGACCAGCGCGGTCTCGTAGGCGATGACGACCAGCTGCGCGCGGTCGCGCGCCCCCAGCTTCACCATCGCCCTGCTCACGTGCGTCTTGGCCGTGGCGGGGCTGACCACCAGGCGCGCGGCGATCTCCTCGTTCGACAGGCCCTCTCCCACCAGCGCGACCACCTCGCGCTCGCGTTCGGTGAGCCCGTTCAGCCGCGTCGACGGCTGGGGCGCGCTCCTGGGGCGGCGCGCGTAGTCGGCGATGAGCCGCCGCGTGACCCCCGGTGAGAGCAGCGCCTCGCCCCCGTGCACGACCCGCACGGCCTGGAGCAGGTCGCCCGGCTCGGTGTCCTTGACCAGGAACCCGCTCGCCCCCGCCCGCAGCGCCTCGAAGATGTACTCGTCCAGGTCGAACGTGGTGAGGATGACGACCCGCGTGCGCTCCAGCGCCCGCTCCGCCAGGATGCGCCCGGCCGCCTCCAGCCCGTCGACGCCCGGCATGCGGATGTCCATGAGGACGACGTCGGGCAGCTCCTCCCGGGTCAGCCGCACCGCCTCCGCGCCGTCTCCGGCCTCGGCGACCACTCGGATGTCCGGCGTGCTGTCCAGCAGGGCGCGGAACCCGGCGCGCACCAGGGCCTGGTCGTCGGCGAGCAGCACCCGGATCACGGTGACTCCGTTTCGTCGGCGGTCGCGGCCTCGTCCGAGAGCGCGGCGGAGGGGGGCTCGCCGCCGTTCAGCGGCAAGCGGGCCCGTACCCGGAATCCTCCACCCGCCAGCGGTCCCACGTCCACCGAGCCGCCGACCAGGGCGGCGCGCTCGGCCATGCCCGTGACGCCGTTGCCCGGCACGGGAGGGCCGACCGTGCCGTGCCCGTCGTCGGTGACCTCGACGTCCAGCGTCGCGGCCCCGTACCGGATCCGCACCGTCGCCGAGGCGGCCCCCGAGTGCCGGACCACGTTGGTCAGCGCCTCCTGCACCGTGCGGTAGGCCGCCATGTCCGCGCCCACGGGCGGGTGGCCGCGGCCCTCCGTCACCACCGTGACGTCGACGCCCGCCCGGCGCGCCCCCTCCACCAGCTCCCCGACCCGGTCCAGCCCCCGGACCGGGGAACGGGGCGCGGACTCGTCGGCGGACCGCAGCACCCCCAGCATGGCGCGCAGCTCGGTGAGCGTGTCCTTGCTGGTCGCCTTGATGGTGGCCAGGGCCTCGGCGGCCCGTTCCGGTTCGCTCTCCATCAGGTACAGCGCCGTCCCGGCCTGCACGTTGATCAGGGAGATGTTGTGGGCGACGGTGTCGTGGACGTCGCGGGCCAACCGCAGCCGCTCGTCGGAGGCCCTCCGCAGCAGCTCCTCCTCCCGGGTGCGCACGGCCTCGGCGGCGCGCGCGGCGTCGGCGCGCTGGTACTCCGCCCGCCAGCGCATCACCTCGGCCGTGCACAGCAGGACGAGCACCCAGGCCACGAGGCCGACCACCTCCAGACGCACCGTCCCGGACGAGACCAGCTCGTACAGGTTCATCGAGGCGAACTGGCCGATCCCCAGCACCCAGCCGAAGACCCGGCGGCCGTGCCGAACGAGGGAGTAGAGCATCACCGCCGCGGCGAGCATCACCAGGCCGTCGGGGAACCCCAGGGGGTAGTACTGGGACGCCGCGGCCATCGACGCGGCCGTGCCGATCCGTGTCGGCAGGCTCCGCCAGAACAGCGGGACGCACGCGACCACGATCAGCGCGTACCCCCACGGCCAGGCGTGGCGGGGCGCCCCGGCCGTGGCGACCAACGCGTCCGGCTCCAGCAGGAGGGTGCTGGCCAGCGCGAGGGCCAGGACGGCCAGGGCGGTCCAGGTGTCGGTGCGCGTCGGGCGCGGGAGTAGTGCTGCCACACCGTCGACAGTACGGGGCGCCCCTCGGGGGCGCGCGTCGTCCACGGGAGGCTTCTCCGCCGCGCGTACTCCCGCGGGAGCACGCGGGGGCGGCGGGGGAGACGGAGGGCGCGGTCAGAAGGCGCCGTCGGGGGGAGCGGGGGAGTCCACGGCGTCGGCGTCCCGCACCGGTCGCCGACCCGACGCGAACCGGTCCAGGTCCCCGCCCGCGAGCAGGCGCGTCGTCTCCGTGTCGCGGTGGGCGCGGCGGCACAGGTCGTCGACGGGCAGGGGCCGGTGCCCGGCGACCAGGACCAGGTTGCCGAACCGGCGCCCGCGCAGAACCCCCGGTTCGGCGGTCAGCGCCAGGTGCGGCAGCACCGCCGCGGCCGTGGCGACCTGGGCGCGCGCGTGGTCGAGCGTGTGGCCGTCGCCGATGTTCACCACGAGGAAGCCGCCGGGACGCAGCACGCGCGCCGCCTCGGCGTAGAACTCCGCGGACGTCAGTCGAGCGGGTGTCCGGGCTCCCGCGAAGACGTCGCTGACCACGAGGTCGGCGGTGGCGTCGTGGCGGGCCGCGATCCACTCGCGTGCGTCGCCGATTCCCACGCGCAGGTGGGCGCGCCGGTCCCAGGGCAGCCTGCGGCGTACCAACTCGACCAGCGGGGCGTCCACGTCGACCGCGCGCTGCCGCGAACCCGGGCGGGTGTGCGCGACGTAGCGCGCCAGGGTGAGCGCGCCCGCGCCCAGGTGCAGGGCGTCGATCGGCTCGCCCTCGGGGGCGACCAGGTCGGCGGCGTGGGCGATCCGCCGGACGTAGGAGAAGTCGAGGTGCGTGGGGTCGGTGAGGTCCACGTGCGACTGCGGGGTGCCCTCGACGACCAGGAACCAGGACTCGGGGCGGTCGGCGTCGGCGAGCAGCTCGGCGCCGGGCGGTACGGGCGGCGCCGACGCCTCGCCCGGCGCCGGGCCCCCGTCCCGCTGGCGCGCACGTCGCCTGCCCATGTCCACGCCCCCCGGTTCGACGGTCCCCCCAGGCTAGGGCACCGTCAACCGCGGTCGATCCGGTCGCACTCCCGCGGGGTCAGGTCCAGGTCGGCGGCGACCGCGCTGCGCCGGATGTTCTCCGGACGGGAGGCTCCGGGGATCGGGATCACGGTCGGCGACTTCGCGAGCATCCACGCCAGGCACACCTGGTAGGGCGTCGCGCCACGGGCGGCGCCGATCTCCTCCAGCACGGGATGCCGTTCCGACAGTCCGCCGTGCCGGTGTCGGCCGCCGAAGGGGCTCCACGGCAGGAACGCGATCCCCAGCTCGGCGCACAGTTCCAGCTCCGGCTCGCTGGACCGGAAGTCGGGGGAGAACTCGTTCTGCACCGCCGCCAGCCGACCGCCGAGGATCTCGTGCGAGATCCGGATCTGCTCCGGGTCGGCGTTGGAGATCCCCACCATCTCGACCTTGCCCTCGTCCACGAGCTCCGCCAGCCCGCCCACGGACTCGGCGTAGGGCACTCCCGGGTCCGGACGGTGGAACTGGTACAGGCCGATCGCCTCCGCCCCCAGCCGCCTCAGCGACTCCTCGCAGGCGCGCCGCAGGTACTCCGGCCGGCCGTCGAGCCCCCACCCGCCGTCGGCGTCGCGGGTGTGCCCGCCCTTGGTGGCGACGAGGACGTCCGAGACGTCCCGGCCGTACGCGCGCAGGGCCTCGGCGACGAGGAGTTCGTTGTGCCCGCGGTCGGTGGCGTCGAGGTGGTAGGTGTCGGCCGTGTCGATCAGGGTGACACCGGCGTCCAGGGCGGCGTGGACGGTCGCGATCGCCTGCTCCCGGGGAGGACGGTCCCCCGTGGACAACGGCATCGCGCCGAGCCCGACAGCGCTCACCGTACGGTGGCCGATCGTCCTGGTGCGCATGGCCTCTCCTCGCTCTCGGAGCCCGGGGACGCCCGCGGCGTCCTGGCGACCGGTCCCTACCCGCGCGCAGTGCGCTCGAACGCCTCGCCGCTCCCGACAGGGCAGGCCAGGGCGTGTTCCGCGGTGCGACGCCCGTGGTCCTCCACCGGCCGCCCGTCGTCCGCGGCGGCTCCCCCCGCCCGCCGACGCCCACGGCGCGGCCCTGCCTCCGCGACGGACGGCGTCCACCGAACATGCCCTAGCCTGGGATTCCCGAGAATCCCCACCGTGCGCCGTTCGGGCGCCAGCGACGAGGAGTGGCCGTGCTACTGCGGATGTCGAACCTGTTCCTGCGCACCCTGCGTGAGGACCCGGCGGACGCCGAGGTGCCGAGCCACAAACTGCTCGTGCGCGGGGGGTTCGTGCGCCGCACCGCTCCCGGTGTCTACACGTGGTTGCCCCTGGGCAAGATGGTGCTGGAGAACGTGTCCCGCGTCGTGCGCGAGGAGATGGGCGCCATCGGCGGCCAGGAGGTGCTCCTGCCCGCGCTGCTCCCCAGGGAGTACTACGAAGAGACCGGACGCTGGACCGAGTACGGCGACACGCTCTTCCGTCTCCAGGACCGCAAGGGCGCCGACTACCTGCTCGGCCCCACCCACGAGGAGCTCTTCACACTGCTGGTCAAGGGCGAGTACTCCTCCTACAAGGACTTCCCGGTCATCCTGTACCAGATCCAGGAGAAGTTCCGGGACGAGGCGCGGCCCCGGGCGGGCGTGCTGCGCGGACGCGAGTTCCACATGAAGGACTCCTACTCCTTCGACATCGACGAGGAGGGCCTCCAGGCCTCCTACGACGCGCACCGCGATGCCTACATCCGCGTCTTCGACCGGCTCGGTCTGGACTACGTGATCGTGTCGGCCACGTCCGGGGCGATGGGCGGTTCCGCCTCCGAGGAGTTCCTCGCCGTCGCGCCGACCGGGGAGGACACCTTCGTCCGCAGCACGGGGTCCGACTACGCCGCCAACGTGGAGGCCGTCGCCACCCCCGCGCCGCCCGCCCTGCCGATCGAGGGGCTGCCCGAGGCCCGGGTGCACCACACCCCGGACACCGCGACGATCCAGACCCTGGTGGACTTCCTCAACGCCGCCGACCTGGGCCGGGACTTCACCGAGGCCGACACCCTGAAGAACATCCTGGTCAAGACGCGGGCGCCCGGAGTGGACGAGTGGGAGTTGCTCGGCGTCGGCCTGCCCGGCGACCGCGAGGTGGACCTCAAACGCCTGGAGGCCGCCCTGGAGCCCGCCGAGGTCGCGCTCCTCGACGAGGCCGGCTTCGCCGCCAACCCCTTCCTGGCCAAGGGCTACATCGGCCCGCGGGCGCTCCTGGACAACAAGGTCAGGTACCTGGTCGACCCGCGCGTGGTCACGGGGACATCCTGGGTGACCGGCGCCGACGAGACCGACCACCACGTGGTCGACCTGGTCGCCGGACGCGACTTCGCTCCGGACGGGACGATCGACGTCGCCGAGGTGCGCGACGGCGACCCGTCGCCCGACGGCCAGGGAACGCTGTACACGGCCCGCGGCATCGAGATCGGCCACATCTTCCAGCTGGGCCGCAAGTACACCGACACGTTCCAGGTGGACGCGCTGGGCGCCGACGGCAAACCCAGGCGCGTGACGATGGGCTCGTACGGGATCGGCGTCTCCCGCGCGGTGGCCGCGATCGTGGAGCAGTCGCACGACGACAAGGGCATCGTGTGGCCGCGCGAGGTCGCCCCGGCCGACGTGCACGTGGTGGGGACCGGCAAGGGCGACCAGATCGGGGAGGCGCTGCGGATCGCGCGGGAGCTTGAGGCCCGGGGCCTGCGCGTCCTCGTCGACGACCGCGGGGGCGTGTCGCCGGGCGTGAAGTTCACCGACGCGGAACTGCTCGGGATCCCGACGGGCGTCATCGTCGGGCGCGGGCTCAAGGACGGTGTCGTGGAGCTGCGCGACCGGGGAACCGGCGCCCGCGAGGAGGTCGCGCTGGCGGAGATCGTCGACCGCGCGGTGGCCGCCTGCCGGGCGTGACCGGTGCCGTGACCCGTTCCTGACCGGTCCGGACGCCGGGGACCGGAGCGGTCAGGCCTGCTCGAATCCGGGCAGGGCGTCGAGTGCGCCGCCCCACCGAAGGGCCCGGACCGTCGTCTCCTGGAGCGCACGGGCGGCGGTCGAGCGCAGCTCGGCGTCGTCGGAGGCGGCCAGCCACAGGTACGCCCGCGCCGCCGTCTCCTCCAGGCCCGTCGCGTAGGCGTCGAGGCTCGCCTGGTCCCGCTCCTCCGGCAGCGGGTACGACGGCCGGGCGGGCTCCGGCTCGACGCCCCGGTCCACGGCGGCGGCGTGCAGCGTGTCGCGCAGCGCCTTGTGCCGGCGGGCGTGCTCACCCGCGGAGTCGCGGCGGGGCGCGCTCTCGGCGACCCCGCGCAGAAACTCGTACCCGTGCACGGCCGCGTGCTCGGCGGCCAGTGCCTCGGCCAGTGCCTCGGGCTCGACGGAGTGCTCCTCGCCCTCGCTCAACCTCGGTCCTCTCCGTGTCGGCCCAGCAGGTAGGCGTGTCCGGCCTCGCACGCGCCGATCCCGCTGATCAGCTGCGCCAGTCCGGGATCGCGACGGCGAGTGCCCGGTCCACGCGCGAGCTCGCCGCTGCGGCCTCCAGAGCCGTCAGCTCCGCGAGGTCCAGGACGTCGTCGGGGAGCGCGGAGGACTCGCCCTCCGGCGGCCCGGCCGAGGCGGGGGAGGAGTCCTCGGGCAGGGCCTCCGCAAGGGAGTCCAGGTGCGCGAGGTGCCGTTCCAGGATGGGGCGCAGCAGGTCCTCCGGCCCCGCTCCCGTGGCCAGCGCGGTCTCGTAGCGCGCCACCGTTCTGTTCTTCTCCCGGATCAGGGCGCGGAGCGTGAACTCCTCAGGGGTCACGTCCGACGGATACCAATCCGCGCGGCCGCATCCGGCCAGACCCAGAACCACCGCCGCGCCCAGCACCGTGCGGCGACTGACGCCGTTCAGACCCACCTGCTCTCCCCCCGCGTTCCCCGGCCGACGACCATCTTTCCACGGTGTCCGACACGCCAGCGACCTGGAACGCGTCCAGGTGTGGATACCCTTGCAGCACAGCCGCGCCCGAACGAGGACGCGGCGGAACCGATAAGCAGACTACGTACAGAGCTGGACCGCCCCGAACGCGGGCGGAATTTCGCTGTTGGAGGGGCAGACACGACATGGGAGCGCAGGGGCGCGACGAGCGCATCGCCGAGCTGCTGGAGCCGGTACTGGCCAAGGCCGGGCTGGACCTGGAGGCCGTCGAGCTGACACCCGCCGGGAAACGCCGGGTCCTGCGTGTGGTCGTGGACTCCGACGACGGGGTCGACCTGGACACGGTGGGCGAGGTCTCCCAGGGAGTCGACGACGCCCTGGACGCCTCCGACGTCATGGGTGAGCTTCCCTACGTCCTGGAGGTCACCTCTCCCGGCGTGGATCGTCCCCTGACACAGCCGCGGCACTGGCGGCGCTCCCGCGGCCGACTGGTGAGGGCCACCCTCGCCGACGGCGGCGAGGTCACCGGCCGGGTGACCGGAGCCGACGACCAGGGGATCACGCTGGACGTCGAGGGTCAGCCCCGAACCTTCGCCCACGCCGAACTGGCCAAGGGCAAGGTGCAGGTGGAATTCCGTCGCGACGCCGACGCGGCGGACTAGAGGGGAAGCCCCGTGGATATTGACATGAGCGTCCTGCGCAGCCTGGAGCGCGAGAAGGACATCGCGGTCGAGCTGGTCGCCAAGGCCATCGAGGACGCCCTGCTGATCGCCTACCACCGTGAGGAGGGCGCCGACAAGCGCGCCCGCGTCGAGCTGAACCGCTCCACCGGCCACGTGACCGTGTGGGTGGCGGAGCTCGATGAGGAGGGCGAGGTCGCCGGCGAGTACGACGGCACCCCCACCGGGTTCGGCCGGATCGCCACCTCGACGGCGAAGCAGGTCATCCTGCAGCGCCTGCGCGACGCGGAGGACGAACTGACCCTCGGCGAGTTCGCCGGGCGCGAGCACGACATCGTCTCCGGCATCATCCAGCAGGGCAAGGACCCCCGGAACGTGCTGGTGGACCTCGGCAAGATCGAGGCCATCCTGCCTCCTCAGGAGCAGGTGCCGACGGAGACCTACACGCACGGCGAGCGGCTGCGCGCCTACGTGGTGCAGGTCCGCAAGGGCCACCGGGGCCCCTCGGTCACCCTGTCGCGGACCCACCCGAACCTGGTCCGCAAGCTCTTCGAGCTGGAGTGCCCGAGATCGCCGACGGCACCGTGGAGATCGCCTCGATCGCTCGCGAGGCCGGACACCGCACCAAGATGGCCGTCCGGTCCCACCGCGCAGGCGTCAACGCCAAGGGCGCCTGCATCGGCCCGCTGGGCAGCCGGGTCCGCAACGTCATGGCCGAACTGCACGGGGAGAAGATCGACATCGTCGACCACTCCGACGACCCGGCCGTCTTCGTCGCCAACGCCCTGTCGCCCGCCCGGGTCAACTCGGTGGAGATCCTGGACATGGCCGCCCGTGTCGCCCGCGTCGTGGTGCCGGACTACCAGCAGTCGCTGGCGATCGGCAAGGAGGGGCAGAACGCCCGTCTGGCCGCGCGGCTCACCGGTTGGCGCATCGACATCCGCTCGGACGCCGAACCCGCCGACCGGGCCGACGACGGGGCCGATGGCGATTAATGGGGTCGCGTCCGTGTCTCGACGCGATAAGGTGGAAGCAGGCGGTCTTGACCGACCCGTGCGCACGTGCGTGGGGTGCAGGTCACGGGCAGTCCAGTCCGACCTCGTGCGGCTGGTGGCCGAGGGCACGGTCATCACGCCCGACACCCGGGGTCGACGACCAGGGCGTGGCGCCTACCTGCACGACGACCGGCGGTGCTTCGAACTCGCCGTGCGTCGCAGGGTGTGGGCGCGCGCCTTCCGCAGCCGAGACGGAGAGGGCTCCACCGCGTGGGACCTCTCACGTGTGGAGGCACTGATCGAAGCCACCCCGGGTGGCCGATCGGGGCGCCGCTCCGGTTAGGGTTGGAATGTCTGAGCCGGCCGACGGTGTTGTACTAGCCGTGGTCGGCGTGCGGTGCTGTGTCGGCACGCAGAACCGGCCCATTGTTGTGTAGCGATGAGGAAGCAGGTCGAGATTGCGATGAGCGCCTGATGAGTACGCAGCGATGAGTAACTCGAGCTAACGACGGTCCGGCACGTGCCCATGTCCCGGACCGAAGCTGAAGGAGAGTAGTGGCGAAGGTCCGGGTGTACGAACTCGCCAAGGAGTTCGGCGTAGAGAGCAAGGCCGTCCTGGCCAAGCTCAACGAGATGGGCGAATTCGTTCGTTCGGCGTCCTCGACGATAGAGGCGCCTGTCGTTCGACGCCTGCAAGAAGCTTTCAACCAGGGATCCGAGGGCGGCAAGAAGAGCGGCTCGTCCCCCAAGCCGGGCCCGCGCCCGGCCGCGTCCGAGGTTCCGCGCGCGCGGCGGCCCCCAAGCCGGGGCCCGCGCCCAAGCCGGGCCCGCGCCCGGCCGCCAAGCCCGCCCCGCAGGCCGAGCCGGCCCCGAAGCCCGGCGCCGCCAAGCCCGGCCCGAAGTCCTCGCGGCGAGGCCGGTCCGCGCCCCGGCGGTGCTCCCAAGCCCGGACCGCAGTCCGGTCGCGGTGAGCGTCCGCAGCGCGGCGAGCGAGCCGAGCGAGCCGAGCGAGGCAGCCGTCCGGAGGGTGGCCGCGGCCCCCGTCCGGCGGGCCCGCGTCCGGCCGGTCCGCGTCCCGGCAACAACCCGTTCGCGTCCAACGAGGCCGCCACGGTGCGCTTGGGGACGTGGTTGCCGTCGGCGTCAATCGGCGCGGTGACCTGCGTGCGTGTGGCGAACGATGTGACGGCGGCGACCAGGAACATGGCCGCCGCGAGCTGGTCCGCCGACAGGTCCACACCGAACGCCAGCACGAGAGCCAACCCGGATTCGGCAAATCCCATGAGGGCCGGCACGAGCTTCTCGCGGGCGACGACGACGATTCGACGAGACCGAATCCGGCAGCCGCTGCGGCGATGATCGCCGCGGACACGTGCTCGGGGACCGGGAGCACGAAGACAGAGGTGACGTAGAGGGCCGCACGCAGCAGCCCGAGCCATAGCACGGGGTCGCGGCCGAAGACGCGGAAGGCGGGGGAGGGCGGTGTGGACATGGGGTCCTTCCTCTTCTCTTCGCTCCCTGCTATCGAGGGAGTGGTGGGTGATGACCCGCCCGAGCGATCCGTCAGTCCGGACGATCGGACGGGTGGTGGGACCGGGCACGCAGTCGGCTTTCTGCGTGGAGGCGTCGTGCTCGATCAGGTCACCGACCGGGATGACGCGGGCGGTACCGCTCATCAGGTGATGGGCTTGGTGAACGCCTGGTCCCAGGTGCGCTCGTCGAGCAGTCCGGTACGTGGCAGGCCCTGGTCGCGCTGGAACGCGGTGATCAGGCTGCGGTACTCGTCCCCGTAGATGCCGTCGTTACCGAAGGCGCGCAGGTAGGTGCGGCCCTTGCCGACGGACCAGCCGCGCCGCCTGAGCTGGGTGCCGAACTCCTGTAGCCACTGCCGGTCCGTGCGGCCCTTGAAGGCCCGCCGGTACCAGCCGGACACGGACCTGTCGGGTCCCGACTTGGGGCCGAAGTAGTGACCGGAGGGCAGCGGCCACGGGTGCTTGGGGCCGGGTACGGTGCCCGCGTCGGGTGCGGGCTTCGGCTTGGAGGGCGGCGACACGATGAGCGATCCGGGCTTCTTCGCGAACGTCCCGTCTCGGACGAGCCTGTACGCCTTCGTCCCGGGGCAGGACGTCGAGGTGAAGTCCCGGTGGCCGAGCACCTTTCCGCTGATGGAGGACGCGGGTTCCATCAGCCATGCGCGGAGCTCGCGGACCGCTTCGATCTGGGCGTCGGGGATCGGGTCGTTGGGGCCGCTGCCCAGCGTCACGGAGTAGTAGTCGCGGTTGCCCGGCGTTGTCCCCTGTGCCGCCTGGTAGCGGAACAGTCCGCGGCCTTCGAGGACATGCCCGTGGGCGCATGCGAACCAGGAGTAGCCGATATCCGTCCACCGTCTGCTGGGTCCGGTGTGGAACCTTCTGCACCAGTTCCAGTACTCGATGCAGGCCTCGTGGTCCTTCTTGTGCAGGCCCCGGTCAGAACTGTCGTAGTGGACGACCAGGCCCTTCTTGGGGTTGGCGTAGTCGGCTGGGGACTCGGCGGGCCAGCCGAGCTCGGACCGCCATACGAGCAATGTGGGTTCGGGCATCGGGGTTCACTCCTTGGGTCGCTTGCCGACACGCTGGGCGCGAAGGAACAACAGGATGAGGCGGGTCAGGGCGAGCAGAGCCGCCAGGTAGAGCAGGGTGCGGGCCACTTCCAGCACCGGCCCGCTTGCGACAGCTAGGCGGATGCATCCGAGGGTGAGGATGAGCGCGCTGATGAGGGAGATGAACAGCAGGCCAGGGCCTGCCTCGGTGGCTTCCCATCGGGCGGTGACGCCGTACAGGACCACGAAGGTCCACAGCAGAGCGGTGACACTCACAAGGGCGATGTCGCCGATCAAGGTCACGATGTCGGCGCTCATCGGCGTTCCTGGATCGCGCGCAGGACGAGCGCGCTGAAGTGGTTCTCGCAGCGTTCGCGGCGCAGATGGTTGGACAGGCGGGTGACCTCGCCTCCGCGGGCGCGGGTGCTGGCCAGGTCTTCCTCTCCTTCGCGGCGTGCCTCGGCAGACTGCTCCGCCGTGACCAGCGGTTCGGGGTGTTGACGCTTGCGGTTCCAGGACCAGGTCATGGTGTTGGCTCCTCGCCGGATTGCGGGAGGTCGATCTCGCTGCGGTCGGAATCAGTGCCGACATCGCGCAGGGCCTGGAGGACGTGGACGCTGGTGCGGGAGTGTTCCAGCAGTTCGCTGATCTGTTCGTCCTTCAGCCGCCCCGACTCCTTGAGGTCGTCGTTGGCGGTGATGTAGTCGGCGAGTCTCTCGTCGCGAGCCTGGAGAAGGTCTTCGACCGTGGACCGGGGGACGAGACGGCCGGTGAGGATGAGGTAGACACCCAGACTGACGAGCCCTGCGAGACCGAGGTCTGCCCAGGGAATCAGGTCGGCCAGAGCAGCAATGTCCACCGTGGGCCTCTCATGTCCGGATCGGCAACGCCGTTAGTATGCATGAGAGTCATCAATTAGGACTTATTGATTCATTCTGATTATGATCGCGACGCGCCTGGTGAGGCGTCCGGAGAGGCCCTGACGTTGTCGTACTGGGGGGTAGGCGCGTCGGGGCCCTCTCGCTGTGTGTTCACCGCAGTTCGGGGTGGCCTCCACCGACACCCGGATCCGATCCGGTGTTGCGGTCGGCCCCGCCTCGGAAGGATGTCGGCAAGGCGATACTGGTCGGCGGCGACCGCTGAGTTCGGCGGCGCGGGAGATCTCATCGATGCCGACCAAGGGGGGCGGATCTGGCGGGGGCCGGTGATCGAGTAGTCGGTATTCGCCCCTCCCCACCTCCTGCGGTCACTTTGCGTGGTCGTCGGGGGCGTAGTGGGA
>NZ_MKKC01000075.1 GCF_001942255.1 Nocardiopsis sp. CNR-923 | reverse complement strand
CCCGCCACCTCCGCGCCGCTCGGCTGGTGCTCGGCGCACGCAGCGGCGACAAGGGCGCCGACGCCAACCTCGGCGTGTGGGCGCGCACCGACGAGGGCTGGCGGTGGCTCGTCCACACCCTGACCGTCGACCTCCTGCGCCGACTGCTCCCCGAGACCGCCGACCTCACGGTCACCCGCCACCAGCTGCCGAACCTGCGCGCGGTGAACTTCTGGATCGAGGGCCTGCTCGCCCCCGGCACCGCGCGACGCGAGGGCCTGGACCCCCAGGCAAAGGGACTGGGGGAGTGGCTGCGGGCCCAGCGGGTGCCCATCCCCGAGCGGCTGCTGGAGGAGGCGGCGCGCCCATGAGTTGCCGCCCCTCACCCGCGGCCCCCGGCCGGCGCCGTGCGGCCACGGTGCTGCCCACCCGGCTGGACACCGCCGCGCCCGCCTATGCCCAGGCCCGCGACGCGATGCTCGCCGCACTCGACGAGATCGACGCCGAGCACGCCAAGGCCGTGGCCGGCGGCGGTCGGCGCTACGTCGAACGGCACCGGGCGCGCGGCGGCCTGCTCGCCCGTGAGCGGATCGAACTCCTCCTGGACGAGGGCAGCCCCTTCCTCGAACTCTCGCCCCTGGCCGCATGGGGCAGCGACTTCCAGGTCGGGGCCAGCGTCGTCACGGGCGTCGGCGTCGTGTCCGGCGTCGAGTGCGTCATCGTGGCCAACGACCCCACCGTGCGCGGCGGGTCCAGCAACCCGTGGACACTGCGCAAGTCCGCCCGCGCGGCCGAGATCGCCGAGCACAACCGCATGCCGCTGATCAACCTCGTCGAGTCCGGCGGCGCCGACCTGCCCACACAGAAGGAGGTCTTCGTCCCCGGCGGACGCACCTTCCGCGACCTCACCCGTCTGTCCGCCGCCGGGGTGCCCACGATCGCCATCGTCTTCGGCAACTCCACCGGCGGGGGCGCCTACATTCCGGGCATGTGCGACCACGTCGTCATGGTCCGCGACCGTTCGAAGGTCTTCCTCGGTGGCCCGCCGCTGGTCAAGGCGGCCACCGGGGAGGAGAGCGACGACGAGTCCCTCGGCGGCGCCCGCATGCACGCCGAGGTCTCCGGTCTCGCCGACCACCTCGCCGAGGACGAGCGCGACGCCCTGCGCATCGGCCGCCGCGTCGTCGCCCGCCTCAACCGCCGCAAACCGGGCCCGGCCCCGACCGGGCCCGTCGTCGAGCCCCTCCATCCCGCGGAGGAACTGCTGGGCGTCATGCCGCCCGACCTCAAGGTCCCCGTCGACCCCCGCGAGGTCATCGCCCGGATCGTCGACGGCTCGGAGTTCGACGAGTTCAAGCCCGCCTACGGCTCCGGCCTGGTCACCGGCTGGGCCACCCTGCACGGCTACCCGGTCGGGATCCTCGCCAACGACAACGGGGTCCTGTTCAGCGCCGAGGCCCAGAAGGCCGCCCAGTTCATCCAGCTCGCCAACCGCGCGGACACGCCCCTGGTCTTCCTGCACAACACCACCGGCTACATGGTCGGCCGCGAGTACGAGCAGGGCGGCATCATCAAGCACGGCTCGATGATGATCAACGCCGTCTCCAACAGCACCGTGCCGCACCTGTCCGTGCTCATCGGCGCCTCCTACGGTGCCGGTCACTACGGGATGTGCGGCCGCGCCTACGACCCCCGGTTCCTGTTCGCCTGGCCCAGCGCCCGGTCGGCCGTCATGGGTCCGCGCCAACTCGCGCAGGTGCTGTCGATCGTCGCCCGCCAGTCCGCCGCCGCCAAGGGCCAGCCCTACGACGAGGACCAGGACGCCGCGATGCGCGAGATGGTCGAGCGCCAGATCGAGGCCGAGTCGCTGCCCCTCTTCCTGTCCGGCCGGTCTACGACGACGGCGTCATCGACCCCCGCGACACCCGCACCGTCCTGGGACTGTGCCTGTCCTTCGCGCACAACGCCCCCGTCCGGGGCTCCGACCGTTTCGGCGTCTTTCGGATGTGAACCCGGGCGAGGAAAGGAGAGACCCGACGTGCACCGCCCCCAACCGCCGCCCGCCGCCACCCCCGTGTCCACCCTCCTGGTCGCCAACCGAGGCGAGATCGCCCGCCGGGTCCTGCGCACCTGTCGCGCCCTCGGCGTCGCCACGGTCGCCGTCCACGCCGACACCCCGGCCGAGGCCGCCGCCGCGCACGTGGCCGAGGCCGACACCGCGGTCCGGCTCCCCGTCCCCGACGGGATCGGACCGGCCGCCGCCTACCTCGACCCCGGCGCCCTGGTCGACGCCGCACTGCCGCCGGCGCCGACGCCGTCCACCCCGGCTACGGGTTCCTGTCCGAGAGCGCAGAACTCGCCCGAGCGGTGGTCGACGCCGGACTCACCTGGGTCGGCCCGCCCCCGGAGGCCATCGCCGCGATGGGCTCCAAGACGCGCGCCAAGGACATCGCGCGTCAGGCGGGGGTCCCCGTCGCCGCCGCACTGGACCCCGATGAGGTCACCCCCGGCCACCTGCCCGTCCTGGTCAAGGCCGCCGCCGGGGGCGGCGGCCGCGGCATGCGCGTCGTCCGCGACCTCGCCGACCTGCCCGCGGCCGCGGCCTCCGCCCGCGCCGAGGCCGCCGCCGCGTTCGGCGACCCGACCGTGTTCTGCGAGCCCTACGTCGACCACGGCCGTCACGTCGAGGTGCAGATCCTCGCCGACGCCCACGGCACGGTGTGGGCCCTGGGCGAACGCGACTGCTCGGTCCAGCGCCGCCACCAGAAGGTCATCGAGGAGGCACCGGCCCCCGGACTCCCCGACGACCTGCGCGCACGTTTGCACGAGGCCGCCCGTGCCATGGCGGGCGCGATCGGCTACGTCGGCGCCGGAACCGCCGAGTTCCTCGTCCCCGTCCGTGACGACGGCCCCGGTGACCCGGTCTTCCTGGAGATGAACACGCGCCTGCAGGTCGAACACCCCGTCACCGAGTGCGTCACCGGGCTCGACCTGGTCGAGTGGCAGATCCGCGTCGCCGAGGGCGAGCCCCTGCCCGGCTCCGGCCCGCCCGCTCCGCGCGGCCACGCGATCGAGGCCCGCCTGTACGCCGAGGACCCGGGCCGGGACTGGCGGCCCCGGACCGGCACGCTGCGCACCTTCGACGTGCCCGCCGCGACCGCCGCCTTCGCCCCGATCACCGCGCCCGGCGTGCGTCTGGACAGCGGTGTCGAGCCGGGCGACACCGTCGGCGCGGACTTCGACCCCCTCCTCGCCAAGGTGATCGCGTTCGGCCGTGACCGCCGGGACGCCCTGCGCCGCCTGTCCGCCGCCCTGGCCACCGCCCGCGTGCACGGTGTGGGAACCAACCGCGACCTGCTCGTGCGCACCCTGCGCCACCCCGCCTTCGCCGACGCCGACCACCCCGATCCCGCCCGGCGGGCGCACCTGACCACCGGCCTGTTGGGCGGGGACAGGCTCAGCGCTCTCGCCCGACCGCTCGCGGACACCGACACCGCGCGTCTGGCGGCTCTGGCCGCCAGCCTGTCCGACGCCGAGGCCGCCCGCGCCGCGACCCCCGTTCCCGTGGGTGTCCCCGCCAACTGGCGCAACGTCCCCTCCGCCGCCCACACCCGGCGGCACCTGCGCGCCGGGGCGGACGGCGCCCGATCACCATCTCCTACCGGACGGCGCGCGGCGGCTACGCGACCGACGAACCCGGCGTGCGCGTCCTGTCCGCCGCCCCGGACCTGGTGGTGCTGGAGGTCGACGGCCTGCGCCGACCGTTCGCCGTCCACCGGGCCGACGGCGACCCCGACATCCACGTCGAGTCCTCCCTCGGATCGGTCACCCTCACCGCCGTCGACCCCCTGCCGGCCCCCGAGGCCGCCGTCGACCCGGGGGCGCTGCCCGCGCCGATGCCGGGCACGGTCACCGCCGTGGACGTGGCCGTGGGCGACCGGGTCCGCGCGGGACAGACCCTGCTGCGTCTGGAAGCCATGAAGATGGAGCACCGCGTCACCGCTCCCGCCGCCGGTGCCGTCCGGGACCTCCCGGTCGCGACGGGACAGCGGGTGCCCGCCGGGGCGCCCCTCGCCGTACTCGACTACCAGCACGAAGGGACGCACACGTGACCGGGGCCATGATCTTCGACGAACCGTCCGAACGCCGCGAACTGCGCGCCGCCGTCGCCGCGCTCGCCGAGAAGTACGGGTCTGACTACTACAGATCCCGTGCCCGGGAGGGCGCCTACCTCACCGAACTGTGGGAGGAGGCGGGCCGCCTCGGATACCTGGGCGTCAACATCCCCGAGGAGTACGGGGGCGGAGGCGGGGGCATCGGCGACCTGGCCGCCGTCCTGGAGGAGTTCAGCGCCGCGGGGTGTCCCACCCTGATGATGGTGGTCTCGCCGGCCATCTGCGGCACCGTCCTGTCCCGCTTCGGCACCCCGGTCCAGCGCGACCGGTGGCTGCCCGGCCTGGCCACCGGCGAGGCGATCATGGCCTTCGCCATCACCGAACCCGACGCCGGGTCCAACTCCCACCGCATCACCACCACCGCCCGCCGCGACGGCGACGGTTGGGTGCTCAACGGTCGCAAGACCTACATCTCCGGCGTCGACGTGGCCGACGCGGTGCTGGTCGTCGGCCGGATCGAGGACGAGGCGACCGGCCGCCTGAGCGCGGCGCTGTTCGTCGTGCCCACCGACACCTCGGGTTTTGAGGCGCGCCCGATCGAGATGGACCTGGTCAGCCCCGACCACCAGTTCCAGCTGTTCATGGACGACGTCCGGCTGCCCTCGGACGCGTTGGTCGGAGACCCCGAGGCGGGGCTGCTCCAGTTGTTCGCCGGTCTCAACCCCGAGCGGATCATGGCGGCGTCGCTGGCCACCGGGAGCGCCCTGCACGCCCTGGGCAGGGCGGTCGCCTACGCCAAGGAGCGCGCGGTCTGGCGGGACACGCCCATCGGGGCCCACCAGGGGCTGGCGCATCCGCTCGCGCAGGTCAAGATCGAGACGGAGCAGGCCCGGTTGATGACCCAGCACGCCGCGCTCCGCTACGATTCCGGCGACGACGCGGGGGCGGGCGAGGCGGCCAACATGGCCAAGTACGCCGCCGCCGAGGCGTGCGTGCGATCGGTCGACCAGGCCGTCCAGACCCTCGGCGGGAACGGCCTGGCCAGCGAGTACGGCCTGGGAGCGGCCGTCCTCACCGCACGCCTGGCCCGGATCGCCCCGGTCAGCCGGGAGATGGTGCTCAACTACGTGGCACAGCAGTCCCTCGGCCTGCCCAAGTCGTACTGACCGGACCGATGGTGCGCGCCGTTCCCCGTCCGGGGCACGGCGCGCACACCGCAGTGGAGGGGCGCGACGTGGGCACCGAGCTCGACCGGGAGCCGCGACAGGAACGCAGCAGGGCCACCCGCGCCCGACTGCTGGACGCGGCCGTGCGCTGCCTGGCCGAGCGAGGAGTGGCGGGGGCGACGGTCGGTGCGGTAGCCGAGGCGGCCGGGGTGTCCCGAGGCGCCGCCCAGCACCACTTCCCCACCCGCGACGATCTCTTCCTGGCCGCGCTGGACCGGATGGTCGACAGCCGTGGCGAGGAGCTGCGGCGGGGCGCGACGGCGGTTCCCGAGGGGCCCGGGCGCACGGAGGCGGTCGTCCAGACGGTGGTGGACGCCTTCAGCGGCGAGGACTTCCACGCCGCCCTCCAGCTGTGGACCGGGGCGGCCAGCGACCCCGCGCTGCGTGACCGCGTGATTCCGATGGAGGAACGGGTGGGACGCCAGATCCACCGCGCGGCGGTCGAGCTCCTGGGGGCGGACGAGTCGGTTCCCGGGGTGCGGGAGGCCGTCCAGGCGACCCTGGACCTGGCGCGCGGACTGGGTCTGGCCAACCTGCTCAGCGACGACAGGGCACGTCGGAGCGGGATCGTGCGTCAGTGGGCGCGGATGCTCGACCAGGCTCTGGGGCGGAGCCACGGGTGAGCACCCGGCTCCGCGCGGCGTGCGCGCGTCCACGGGTGTCTATGATCGGAACCGGTCGGGCTCGGCCCGGCCCTGGGATGAACGCGGACGAGACCGGACGGACGGTGTGACGGTGGGTGCGGAATCGGGCCGGGACCTGCCCGGCCTCGCCAGGCAGGCGTTGGACGCGTTCACGGAGAGCTCGGCGCGGGGCAGGGACCGCGACGCCCTGATGGACGCCGCGTTCGCCGCGCTCTTCGAGCTGTACCGGGCGACCACACCGGGCGAACGGAGCTCCCCGGCGGGGCGGAACTTCAACGCGACCCTGGCCGAGCTGCTGGTCAGCGGGAACAACCCCGCCCGGCTCAGTCTCTACGTGGTGCGCACCCAGACCGCCGCCGAGAACGGTCGGCACGAGGGGTACCGGCCCGCCTGCTGGCGGCGGTCGATGCTCCAGATCCTCGGTGACGCGTTCGTCCCCTGGGACCGGTTCCTGAGGCCCGTCGATCTGGAGGCCGTCCCGCGCATCGACGACGCCCTGGCCGCGGTGGCGGCCGACGCCAGCTCGCCCAGCGGCGAGGAGGTGCCCGCGTGGGTGCCGGAGTCGCACTGGTGGTGGTGGGAACCGGCCCGCCAGGCCGACGGCGCCGCCGCGGACAGCGGGCCCCTCGACGCAGTCGGGAGCGAGTAGCCCCGCCGGGCGAAGCGCGCCGTTCGTCAGGTCCGGGGAACGGGCGGCCGATGTGCGATCGCCGGTCGCGCGCGATGACGTCCCGGTACCAGCCGAACGGGCTCTCGGTCCGGCGTGCGGTCGCGTGGTCCGCGCGCGCCAACCCGAAGCCGAAGGTGTCGCCCAGCCGAACCTGACGTGAGTCCTCCTCATGTCAGGGGTCTTCCGGGTGTCGCGGAAGCCCCAGTGCGCGGGCCTCGGGCATCCCGGAGCCGCCTCAGTAGTCAAGTTTGACTAGATGTACTCGTGCGGCCTACGCTCGCTGAGTAGTCAAACTTGATCAATTGGGGGTCGGGTCATGGTCGGACGCGTCGGGACGACGGGGGACGAGTACGTGGGCACGTCGCCCACCGAGCGCGAGCAAGGCCCCGAGCGGCGGTCGACGGGCGTGCGCGCCAACGAGAGGGTCGTCCCGGTGCTGCACTGTTTCGATCCTGAGGCGACGATCGAGTTCTTCCGCGCGATCGGCTTCGAGGTCACCCACGACCAGCGCAGGCCCTACCTCTACCTCGCGTTGCGCTGGAGCGGCTTCGACCTGCACTTCGGCCGCCCGCCGAAGGGCCTGGACCCCGCGATGGAGCACACCGGCGGGTGCCTGGTCATGGTCGACGACGTCGCCGCCTACCACGCCGCCGTCACCCAGGGCATGCGCCGGACCTACGGCAGGGTCCTTGGTCGCGGTCTCCCCCGCGTCACCCGGTACCGGCCCGGCGCGAGCCGCTTCACCCTGATGGATCCCTCCGGCAACTCCATCATCGTCATCCAGCGCGACGAGCCGGAGGAGCTGGAGTACGGCGGCTCCAAGGATCTGCCGCCGCTCGCTCGGGCCCTGGACAGCGCCCGGATCCTGCGCGACTTCAAGACCGACGATCTGTCGGCGTCCCGGCAGATCAAGTCGGCCCTGCGCAGACACGGGGACCGGGCCACCGACGTGCAGCGCGCCACGGCTCTGGCGATGCTGGTCGAATTGTCCACCGCGCTGGGCGAGCACGAGGACGCGGCGGACTGGCTCGGCCGACTGCGCGGCACCGCCCTCACCGAGGAGGAGCGCCGCGTGGTCGAGGCGGAGTTGCGCAATGCGGATGACCTGCGCCTCTGGCTGGACGGGGGAGCGGGCGGGCCGGACGACGGAACGGTCGGCAGTCCCTGACGGTCGCTCCGGTCCCGGCGGCCCCTGCCCCGGCCGGTTACGCGTCCCCGGCCAGCAGCCCCTCGAACGGCGCGCCGCCCTCGCCCGCGAAGGCGTGCGCGCCGCCCTCGATCCGCCGGATCAGCGCACGGGTCCACTCGGCGTCGGACTCCGCCGTGTGCGTCCACAGGTCCATGATCTCGCCGATGTGGCCGTCCCCCTCGGGCCCCCGCTCCGGGTCGTAGTGGTCGAGCACGCCCGCACGCCACGACTCCAGGCCGCAGACGCGTCGGCGCAGCAGCCCGAGGACCTCCTCGCGCGGCAGGTCCACCATGAACCCGAGCGCCGCGGACAGCGCGTCCAGCCGTTGGTCGTGGCTGGACAGCGCCGCGCGCAACAGGGACAAATACTCCTGTGTCCCCCGCTCGGTCATCCCGTACTCAGTGCGCGGCGGCCCGCCGGCGGTGGACGGCGCGACCTCGTGCGCGACCAGCAGTCCCTGCCGGGCCAACTGCTTGAGCGCGTGGTAGACCGACCCGGGTTTGGCCGTGGACCACTCGTGCGCGCCCCAGTGCTCCAGGTCGGCGCGCACCTGGTACCCGTGCGCGCGGCCGTGCAGCCGGACCGCGCCCAACACCAGCAGTCTGATCGCCGACACCGTTCAGTCCCGGGCCGGCGCGGCGTCGCCCTGGCGCGCGTGCTCGGCTCCCAGGGCGATCGGCGCGCCCAGCCAGGCGTCGCGTAGACCGAAGGCGTTCACCAGTGTCACCGCGTAGGGGCGCAACCCCCGGCACAGTTCGTTGACCGCCTGGCTGACCGCCTTGGCCCGGGTCGCGGACAGGCGCTCGTGTTCGAGGAACCAGGCGCGCTCCTCCTCGACGACCGACAGCACGTACAGGTCGCACACCCGGTTGAGCAGCTTGGCGGTCGCCTGGTCGCCGCAGCGGTCGATCCCCGCCACGAACGCCTCCAGCACCACCCGGTCCATGTGCGCCCGTCCCGCCGTCAAGACGTGGTCCTGGGCCCGGTTGAACACCTCGAAGGCGTCGCCGCCGTCCCGCCGCGCCCTGCGCAGCCGCCGGGCCAACCCCTCGACCACGTGCTTCTCCCGGTCCTCCAGCAGCTCCAGCTGCCAGCCCCGGTTGTACAGGTCGGCCTCCTCGCCGCGCCCGGGCGCGGCGGCGATCAGCCGGTCGATCAGCGGCTTGGCCGCCGTGCGCTCGATGACGCCCTCGAACACCCGGCCCGCCATGAACCGCACGAGGCCCAGTTGGTCCAGGTCGCCGAAGGACTCCCGGAAGTCGGTCAGCAGACCCTTGGTGAGCTGCTGGAGCAGGACCGTGTTGTCGCCCTCGAACGTGGTGAAGACGTCGGAGTCGGCCTTGAGCTGGGGGATGCGGTTCTCCGCCAGGTATCCGGCACCGCCGCACGCCTCACGGCAGGTCTGGATGGTGCGGGTCGCGTGCCAGGTGGCCACCGCCTTGATCCCGGCGGCCCGCGACTCCAGTTCGCGCTGGGCGTGCTCGTCGCGCTCGGTGGCGCGGGACAGCTCGCTCAGGCGGGTGACCAGCTCCTCATGGGCGAAGTGCAGCGCGTAGGTGCGCGCCAGCGCGGGCAGGAGCTTGCGCTGGTGGGCGAGGTAGTCCAGGATGCGGACCTCGTGCTCGGGCTCGCCGTCGGAGGCGGGCCGGATGAACTGGCGCCGGGTGTCGGCGTAGCGCGTGGCGATGGTCAGGGCCGCCTTGGTCGCCGAGCCCGCGGTGCCGGCCACACTGATGCGGCCCCGGACGAGGGTGCCGAGCATGGTGAAGAAGCGCCGGTTCTCGTTGTCGATCGGGCTGGAGTAGGCGCCGTCGGCGGCGACGTCCCCGTACCGGTTGAGCAGGCTGGTGCGCGGCACCCGCACCTGGTCGAACCACAGGCGGCCGTTGTCGACGCCGTTGAGCCCGGCCTTGACTCCGCAGTCCTCGATCCGCACGCCCGTCGCGGGTGAGCCGTCCCCGTCGCGGATCGGCACCATGAGGGCGTGCACGCCGTGCTCCGTGCCGCCGGTGCTCAGTTGGGCGAAGACCACGGCCACGCGGCCGTCGCGGGCGGCGTTGCCGATGTAGTCCTTGCGCGCCGACTCGTCGGGGGTGTGGACCACGAACTCCTCGGTCGCGGGGTCGTAGGTGGCGGTGGTGCGCAGGTGCTGCACGTCGGAGCCGTGGCCGGTCTCGGTCATCGCGAAGCAGCCGGGGAGGTCGACGCTCAGCACGTCGGCCAGGTACTCGGCGTGGTGGCGCTCGGTGCCCAGCGCGCGGATCGCCCCGCCGAACAGTCCCCACTGCACGCCCGCCTTCACCATGAGGGACATGTCGGCGACGAGCATCTCGAAGGCGACGACCGAGGCGCCGACGTCGTCCCGGCCGCCGACGGACTCCGGGAACCCGTAGGCCGGGATCTCGGTCCTGGCGAGCGCCTTGAGCTGGGTCAGGACGCGGGCGCGGTGCGCGTCCACGGACAGGCCGTGGACCGGGGCGAACTCCTCGCCCTGGAGGAGGTCGCGGGCGCGTTCGCGGGCCCACGCCCAACGTCCGTCCAGCAGGCCGCGCAGTTCGGCCTCGTCCACGCGCAGTGCCCGGTCGCTCATGTCTCTCCCTGGTGGTGCTCGACGGCGCGGCCACTTTCGTACCACTGCCGGACACGGGAGTGTCGGGAACACGCCGTGACCACGGGTGTGGCGGCTCCCACGGTGGGCGGGGGAGGCAAGCACGCGCCGAGGGGTGGTCAGACGGCGGCGGTCTCCGGGACCGCCTCGTGCACACGGCGCAGGAGGTCGTCCAGGGACAGGTCGAGCGCCGTGGCCACGGCGGCCACGGTGAAGAAGGCCGGGGTGGGGATCCGACCGCCCTCGATCTTGCGCAGGGTCTCCACCGAGATCCCGGCCTGACGTGCGACGTCGACCATCGTCCTGTCGCCGCGGGCACTCCGCAGCAGGGATCCGAGCAGGCGGCCCCGCTCGATCTGGTCGGCGCTCAACGGTTCACGAACCATGCCTGGAGTCTAGGACGTGTGCCACGGACACTCGCCCCGCCGCGCGACGGGCGGCAGCCACGGCACACGCCCCAGCGCCCGTGTCAGGTACAATCATACCGGTAGGGCTGGTGGGAACCCGGGTGGGGGAGACCCCGTGGTCGAATTCAGGCCCCCCAGGGGATCGCCCGCACGAGCGCGACCGGCCGTCTCCGGGGCGACGGCGACCTGGTGCTGGTCGTCGTCGAGGTAGGTCCGGTGGCCCTCACCGCGCGGTGGCCGCCGCCTCCCCCTCCAGATGGCCCTCGGTGATTCGCATCGTGTGGTGGGACAGGAGTGCTTTGCTGTCTTTCGCGGCCATGCGGAGGTTCCGCGACCTCAAGCTGAGTCGGGGTCAAGCCCTTCGGCTCCCCTGTGCCAGGCCCGGGACGGCCAGCTCCAGCGTGCCGTTCTCGGCGTCGATCCACGCGGGTACCCCCAACGGGACGGTCAGCTGGGCCGCGCAGTGCCCGAACTCCAGTCCCCACAGCACCGGCACCCCCAGCGGCGACAGCCGGTCGCGCATCAGGTCGGCGATCACCCCCAGGTCGGGCGGGCAGTCCGTCCACGTCCCGAGCGCCACCCCGGCCACCCCGTCCATCCACCCGGTGCGCAGCAGGTGGGTGAGCATCCTGTCGATCCGCGCCACGTCCTCCCCGACGTCCTCCAGCAGCAGGATCCCCCCGTCCGCAGACAGCCTGCTGTGGGGTGTGGCGAGCCCGTCGTTGAGCAGGCTCAGGTTCCCGCCGAAGGTCACCCCCCGCGCCCGTCCCGGCGCCAGCGCGTGCGCCCCCGCCGACGTCAGCACCGTCCGCTGCTCCGGCGAGAACAGGGTCGTGCGCAACTCGTGCTGGGCCACCTGATCGCCCACGAAGTACCGCGTCCCGACCACGGGACCGTGCACCGTCGCCACCCCCAGCTCGACGGCGAGGGCCTCGTGCAGCGCCGTGATGTCGCTGAACCCGACCAGCGCCTTGGGACGGCGTGGCGCATCGCCTCGAAGTCGAGCAGGTCCAGGGTGCGGTGCGCGCCGTCGCCGCCGCGCACACAGAACACCGCCGCCACGCCCGGGTCGCACCAGGCCTGCTGGAGGTCGGCGGCCCGCGCGGCGTCCGGACCGGCGAGGTAGGGCAGTCGGGGGTGGCGCTCGCGCACGTGCGCGCCGAACTCCACCCGCAGCCCCCAGCTACGCACGACCTCCGCCGCGGCCGCCAGCCGGGCGGGCGGCACCGGGCTGCACGGCGCCACCAGGCGGACCCGGTCCCCCTCGCGCAGCCGAGGCGGCCGGACCAGCTCCCGCACGCCCCGGGCGCTCCTCACGGCTCCGGTCACGGCCTCCCGGGCCCCGCGCACCTCGGTCATCGTCTTCCCCACCCGTCACCGTCCATGGTCGCCGCCGTCTCCGGTGGGACGTGCTCCGTCCACGCCCCGTTCCGGGGCGCGGTCCCGTCAGGACCGCAGGAACGCGTCCAGCACGCGCACCCCGGATCTCAGTCCCTCCAGAGGAACCCTCTCGTCCACTCCGTGCAGCAGACCCGGGTAGTCCATCCCCTCCGGCAGCCGCATGGGCGAGAACCCGTAGCAGTCGATGCCCAGCCGCGCGAACACCTTGGCGTCCGTGCCGCCCGCCATGCACACCGGGACCACGTGCGCTTCCGGGTCGTGCGCCACCAGCGCGGACCGCATCGCCGCCAGGGCGCGGGTGCCCAGGGGCGCGTCCACGGGGGGAGAGACGTGGTCGTAGGACCAGTCCACGCGGTCGCCGGTGAGCGCGTCCATCGTGCGTGCGAACTCCTCCTCGGCCCCCGGCAGGACCCGCCCGTCCACCCCGCCGACCGCCTCTCCCGGCACCACGTTGACCTTGTATCCGGCCGACAGTGTCGTGGGCGTCGCCGAGTTGCGCACCGTCGGGGCCACGAGCGGTGCGGCCGTGCCGAACCGGGCCACGAGGGCGTCGACCGCCTCGTTGGTGTCGGTGTCCCCCGGCACGCGCTCGACCTCCAGCGCGGCGGCGATCGCGTCGATCGCGGCGCGGGTCACCGGTGTCAGACGGAGGGGCCAGCGGTGGGCGTCGATCCGGGCCATCGCGGCGACCAGGGCGCCGACGGCGTTGTCCGCGGGCGGCCGGGAGCCGTGACCGGCCGTGCCGCGGGCGCGCAGGCTGAGCCAGGCGCTCCCGCGCTCGGCCGCGGCGACCGGGTAGAGGCGGACCGGACGGCCCGTGGCGGTGCGGGCGTGGACCGTGTGGCCCCCGCGCTCGCCGACCGCGAACCGGCAGCCCTCGAACAGGTGCGCGTGCTCGCGCACCAGCCAGTCGGCGCCGAAGGCGGCGCTGTCCTCCTCGTCGGCGACCAGGGCCAGCACGATGTCGCGTCTGGGGCGCAGTCCGCTGCGCGCCCAGTGGCGGACGACGGCCGCGGCCATGGCGACGGTGTTCTTCATGTCCACCGTCCCGCGACCCCACAGCGACGGGGCGCCGGTGACCGGGCAGTCGGCGATCTCTCCCCCGAAGGGCGGTACCGACCAGTCCTCGGCACGGGCGGGGACGACGTCCAGGTGGGCGTGGACCAGCAGGGCGGGGGCGTCGGGGTCGGTGCCGGGCACGCGCGCGACGACGTTGGACCGCCGCCGCGCGGGTTCCAGGAGCCGCGGAGTCAGTCCGGCGTCGGTCAGCGCCTCGGCGGCGAACTCGGCGGCGGCCCGTTCGTCGCCCTTCCCACCGCCGAGGTTGGTGGAGTCCCTGCGGACGAGTTCGCGGGCCAGGTGGACTGCGTCGTCCCCCGCCGCGGTGAGGTCGTACGTCGCGTCGGAAGGGTCGCCCACGGGTGCGGCCTCGCTCTCGACTGGGGTCGTTGGGGCCCGGTGATACGGGTGTGATCACGGTGACCCGCGCCACGGTCTCACCGTACACAGCCGCATCGGTCAGCGGCCCAGAAGACGCCCTTCGACGGCGCGGCCCGTCATCCGTAGTCCTCCTCCACCGCCCGCGCGGCGAGCGTGGTCACCGCCTTGAAACAGCGGATCATCTCGTAGGCGCTCGGCGAGGTGTAGCGGACCCGCAGCACACCCGTGCGCGTCACTCCGGGTACGACGTCGGCCGCCTGTGCCAGGTGGGCGGCGTCGAATTCCACCTCGACGGCGTGCGTCCGGGGCTCCTCGGGGTCGAGCCGTCCGGCGAGCACCATGGCGGCCCGGGCTCCGTCGCGGATGTCCCCGGCCGTGCGCGCCGGCGGGAGGCAGCGTGCCGCGTAGCGACTCACGTGCTCCTTGACCGTGACCGTGCGGGCGAACGGCGCGTAGCTCGCGGCGTCCCCGCACGCGCGGTCGTCGCCGGTGACGAGGATGACCGGGACGCCGTACTCGGCGGCGACGGCCGCGTTGAGCCGCCCCTCACTGGCGGGCTCGCCGTCCAGCCAGACCCCGGTCACCGCGTTGGGCAGGTAGGTGTGCGCGAGCACCCCGTCGTCCCCGGCGCCGCAGTGGTAGCCGAGGAAGACCACGCCGTCGCAGTCGCCGTGCTGGATTCCCTCGACCATCGACAGGTCCTTGTGGCGGCCGGTGATCATGCTGGCGCGTTCGTCCAGGCGCTCCAGGAGGAGGTTGCGCATCGTGGCGTGGGCCTCGTTGACCAGGACCTCGCTCGCTCCGCCCGCGAACAGGCCCGCGACCGCGGCGTTGACGTCGCCGGTGAACATCGCCCGGCAGCGCTGCCACTGCTCGGTTCCGGGCTCGACGTCGGCGGGCCAGGTGACGCCGGTGGCGCCCTCCATGTCGGCGGAGACGAGGATCCTCATGCGGCGACCCTAACCCTCCGGCCCCGGGATATCCACGGAGCGGGGGATCCGGCGCGACGCCGCGCACACGAAAGTGCCCTCCGCACCCGGGTTCCGGGTGTGGAGGCGCGCCCTGTGGTGCCGGGGAGCTCGGGACTCCCCGACACCAGGCTCACGATCCGGACGTAGGCGTCCGGTGCTCGCCGTCTGTCCGACTAGTCGAACCAGGGACGGTCGAAGCCGCGGTCGCAGCCTCGGTCGCCGCGGAAGCCGCCACCGAAGCCGAAGCCGAAGTGGTCGCGGTCGAACGCCGCGGAGCAGATGCTCTGCGAACCGGCGCCGAACGGGCCGGCGAAGGTGGCGTTGGCCTCGTAGAAGCTGTCGGCGAAGGCGGCGGCCGGCAGGCCGAGAGCCAGCGCCGGGGCGGCGACGACGGTGAGCAGAACTCGCGAGATGGACTTCGTCATGGGATCTCCCCCCTGTGTGTGGATCGGTGCGTTCGCTCCGGTCCCTTCCGACCGTTCCGCCGTGGTCCGGGTCGACGGAGGCTCCTTAGCCCCCGTACTTGTCTCCGTGGCCCCGGGACGGTCCGGCCGGTCCACTCTGTTGAGCGGCACGTTTATGAGGATGCGCAGATTGTGGCCGAATATGCGCGCTTTGTAACCGTATTGACGAAGTGTGCGGTGAGAAGTGGTGATTTGGGGCCTGAAGTGTCGGTGGGGTGACAGCTCGACGGCCGTTTCTCTGGGGGCGGGGAGTGCTTCACGGGGGTCGGACGCGTGAAAGGCGCCGGGGAGGCTGTGCTCCCCGGCGCCAGGCTCGCGATCCGGATGGCGTCCGGCGCTCGCCGCTGTCGTGATCTACCAGATCCAGGGGCCGACGCGGTCGTCACAGGGACCGCGGCCGAAGCCGCCGAATCCGCCGAATCCGCCGAAGCCGAAACCGAAGCCGTCGTTGATCGCGGCGGAACAGACGCTCTGCGAGCCGGCGCCGTACGGGCCGGCGAAGGTCGAGTTGGCCTCGTAGAAGCTGTTCGCGAACGCGGCGCTCGACAGACCCAGCACCATGGTCGGCGCGGCGACGGCGGTGATCAGGATTCGCGAGATGGTCTTCATCTGGGATCTCCTCCCTGTGTGTGGACCGGTGCCCTCGCACCGGCCGCTCCCGCTCGTTCGAGCGGCACGACTATGAGGATGCGCCAATCGTGTCCCGATATGCGCACTTTGTCACCGGATTGACCAAGTATGTGGCGGTATGGGGGTATTTGGGGTCTGAACTGTCGGAAAAGTGACAGCTCGACGCCGTTCCTCGGGCTCCCGGACACGGATCCGCGGCGTCCCGGACACGACGGCGCCCCGGGGCTCGGGGCACCCGGGGCACTCGTCGGACCGAGGCACGTCCTCGGGGACGCGCGGCGTGCCGGGGGGCGCCGGCGGTCGGCGGGCACACGGCCAGAGCCGTGCTGGGGCTCGCGCGGCCGGGCGCGTCCGTGGCCCACTCACCGGGGCGTGTGCCGTGGCCGCCGCGCGTAGGGAGCGGCGTGTCCGGTGCGGCTCGCGCAAGGCCGAAGAAGGAGTGAGGGCGGGGTCCTTGCGACTGGGGAGAACGCGGGGAGAGTCGTGCCGGGGCGTCGCGCAGCAGGGTATGGGTCCGCGGCCCGCCTAGGGAAGGGTGAGGATCTCCGCGCCGGAGTCGGTGATCACGAGCGTGTGCTCGAACTGGGCCGTCCACGACCGGTCGGCCGTCACCGCGGTCCACCCGTCGTCCCACATGTCGTACTCCACTCCGCCCAGCGTGATCATGGGCTCGATGGTGAAGGTCATGCCCGGCACCATGACCGTGTCCGCGCGCGGGTCGTCGTAGTGCGGGATCACCAGGCCTGAGTGGAACTCCGGGCCCACCCCGTGACCGGTGAAGTCGCGGACCACGCCGTACCCGAAGCGCCTGGCGTAGGACTCGATGACCCGGCCGATGACGTTGATCCGGCGGCCCGGACGGCACGCCCTGATCGCGCGCGCGGTCGCTTCGCGGGTCCGCTCCACCAGCAGCCGGTTCTCCTCGGACACGTCCCCCGCCAGGAACGTGGCGTTGGTGTCGCCGTGCACGCCGTCCTTGTAGGCGGTGATGTCGATGTTGACGATGTCGCCGTCGGAGATCACGGTGTCGTCGGGGATTCCGTGGCAGATGACCTCGTTGAGCGAGGAGCACAGCGACTTCGGGTAGCCCTTGTAGCCGAGGGTGCTGGGGTAGGCGCCGTGGTCGAGCAGGAACTCGTGGCCGATCCGGTCGAGCTCGTCCGTGGTCACCCCCGGCTGCACGTGCTTGCCGACCTCCTGGAGCGCCCGGGCGGCGATCCGTCCCGTCTCGCGCATCCGCTCGATGGTCTCGGGCGTCTGCACGTCCCCCAGGACACCTTCGACCGGGTGCTTCCGTCCGACGTACTCCGGCCGGACGATGTGGGAGGGAACCGAACGTTGTGGCGAGATGCGCCCAGGAACCAGCGGAGGAGTCATGGGCACAGATTGTAGTTCGTGCCCACCACCGTCCGAGTTCGGCGATCCGGTGCCCACGGGTGTGAGGGGTGCCCCGCGACGGGTAGGTGCGGGGCACGGACGACGGGAGGCGGGTGACGGTGAGCAAACCGCACACGGGTGACTGGTGGTACTGCCTGAAGCACATGCGCGTCGAACAGGGGGCGGGCTGTCCCAACCGGGAGCGCATGGGGCCCTACGAGGACGAGACCACGGCGGCACGGGCGCTCGCCATCGCGGCCGAGCGCAACGAGGAGTGGGAGGACGGGGAGGACCGCTGAGAGGGGCGGGGTCGCGCGTGCCCGGCCGCGCCCACCTCTGGCAGGATCGGCGCGTGACCCCCGCCGCGCACGGCGGGGGAGCGTCGCGGCGTGCGCCGCGACGCCCAGGCCCGACACCGACCGCCCCGTCCGGGAGGAAACCCCATGACCGAACCGACCACGCCAGAGGGCGCCGACATCGCGGACAGGACGGTCTCCGTCCTCGGTGGCACGGGTGACCAGGGGCGGGGGCTGGCCCGCCGGTTCGCCCTGGCCGGGCACACCGTCCTCATCGGCTCCCGCAGCGCCGAGCGGGCCGCGACCGCCGCCGCCGAACTCGTCGCGGCGGAGAAGAGGGAGATCGACGTCAGCGGCCTGTCCAACGCCGAGGCCGCCGCGGCCGGCGACATCGTCATCGTCGCCGTGCCGTGGGCCGGACACCGCGAACTGCTGGTCGGCCTGGCGGACGTCCTGGCGGGCAAGATCGTCGTGGACTGCGTGAACCCGCTCGGTTTCGACAGGCGCGGCCCCTACGCGCTGGAGGTCCGCGAGGGCAGCGCCGCCCAGCAGGCCGCCGACGTGCTGCCGGACAGCCGGGTGACCGCCGCCTTCCACCATGTGTCCGCGGTGGTCCTGCTCGACCCGGACGTGGACACCGTCGACCTCGACGTGCTGGTGCTGGGCGAGGACCGCACGGCCACCGACGAGGTGCGGGCCCTGGCCGAGCGGATCCCCGGTGTGCGCGGTGTCTTCGGCGGCAGGCTGCGCAACGCCCACCAGGTCGAGGCGCTCACCGCCAACCTCATCGCGGTCAACCGCCGGTACAGGACGCACGCGGGCATTCGGATCACGGGGCTTTGACCGTCCCCTCCCCGAAGGGAGGCGATCGACGGGCTTCCTCCCGCCGTGGGACGTGCGAGGATCGCGGGTTCGACCCGACCGAACGCCCCACGGACGTTCGGTCGGGTCCGGACCCGACCGGCCGCGTGCGCGCGGCGGTCCGGCGGTGGGTCAGGACACCCAGCCCTTGACCTTGTCGACGAGCGCCGTCGGGTTCTCGCCGATCGGGGTCACGTTGAGCTGGGTCACGCCCGCCGCCCGGAACGCCTCCACGCGCTCGCGCACGTAGGACTCCGGACCGACCATGTTGGTCAACTCGACGAACTCGTCCGGCACCGCCGCGGCGGCCTCGTCCTTGCGCCCGTCCAGGTACAGGTCCTGGATCGTCTCCGCGGCCTCCTCGTAGCCGTACCGGCGCGCCAGGGTGTTGTAGAAGTTCCTGCCCTTGGCGCCCATGCCGCCCACGTACAGCGCGATCATCGGGCGCACGAAGTCGAGCAGCCGCTTGGTGTCCTCGCCCTCGCCGATGGCCAGCAGGCCTCCGGCCGCGATCTCCAGGTCTCCCAGGGAGGGGTCGCGCTTGGAGCGCCCCTTCACGAGGGCCTCCCCCCACACCTGCTCGGACTTCTCCGGGACGAACAGGTGGGGCAGCCAGCCGTCGGCGGTCTCCGCGGTCATCTGGACGTTCTTCTCACCCAACGCCGCGACGTAGATGGGGATGTCGGGGCGCACGGGGTGGTTGATGATCTTGAGGGGTTTGCCGAGCCCGATGCCCTCGGTCGCGGGGAGCGGGAGCTGGAAGACGGATCCGTCGTGGGTGAGGCGCTCCTCGCGCGCCCAGATCTTGCGGCAGATCTCGATCGTCTCGCGGGTGCGCGCCAGGGGCTTGGTGTAGGGGACGCCGTGCCATCCCTCGATCACCTGGGGGCCGCTCGCGCCCAGGCCGAGGATGGCGCGGCCCCCGGAGAGGTCGTCCAGTCCCGCGGCGGTCATCGCCACCAGGCTCGGCGTACGGGTGTACAGCGGAAGGATGGCCGACCCGATCGCCACCGTCTCGGTGCGGGCGGCGATGTAGCCCATGAGGGTGGGGCTGTCGAACCCGTAGGCCTCTGCCACCCACACGGTGTCCAGGCCGGCCTTCTCCAGTTCGACCACCTGTTCCACGGCGGCCTTGGGCTCGCCCGCGTACTGGAGCGGCATGGAAATGCGCATCTGTCCTCCCCGGAGGGCCGGTCCCCGGCCCGTGTCGGTGCTGGGTACGCAGCGACTGTACTACCGAGTACCGTTCGGAAAGCAGCCCGCCTCACACTCTGGAAGCGGGTCCGGGAAGGCATCGGACACGACACCGCCGGTCGGAGCGGGTGCACCGACCGGCGGATCGGATCGACCGGAGCCGAATCCGGCTCGGATCAGTTGGCGTAGGAGTGGCGTTCCTCGGGGAAGACGCCGCCCACGACCTCGTCGGCGAAGCCCGAGGCCGCCTCACGCAGCGTCTCGGCGAGGTTGGCGTAGGTCTTGACGAACTTGGCCACCTTCGGGCTGAGGCCGGCCATGTCCTGCCACACCAGCACCTGGGCGTCCGTGGACGGACCCGCGCCGATGCCGATGGTCGGGATGCTCAGCTGTTCGGTGATCTGGGCGGCCAGGTCGGAGGGCACGCACTCCAGCACGACCGAGAACGCGCCCGCCCGCTCCAGCTCCTTGGCGTCCTTGAGCAGAGTGGCGGCGGACTCCCCCCGTCCCTGGACCCGGTAGCCGCCGAGGGTGTTCACGGACTGGGGGGTCAGGCCGATGTGCCCCATGACCGGGATCCCGGCAGAGACCAGCAGTTCGACCTGGTGGGCCACCGCGTGGCCCCCCTCCAGTTTCACCGCCTGGGCGCGGCCCTCCTTCATGAACCGGGTCGCCGACTCCAGGGCCTGCTGGGGCGAGCCCTGGTAGGCGCCGAACGGCAGGTCTGCCACGACGAGGGCCCGCCGCGTGGAACGGGACACGGCCGCGGTCAGCGGCACCAGCTCGTCCATGGTCACCGGCAGCGTGGTGTCGTAGCCGTAGACGACGTTGGCGGCGGAGTCGCCGACGAGCAGGACGGGGATCCCCGCATCGTCGAAGATCCGGGAGGTGAGGGCGTCGTAGGCGGTCAGCATCGGCCAGCGCTCGCCGCGCCTCTTGGCCGCGGCCAGGTCGCGGACGGTGACGCGCCGACTGGTGACCCCGCCGTACAGGGTCTTGCCGTCAGAGGGGGGCTGGACTGAGGTGGTCATGATGTTCTTCCTCCGTGGTCTCGAAGCACCGTGTGGTGTCCCCGGACGTGTGGATGAGATCGTCCCGCGCGCACGCGGGGCAGCCCTGAGGGCCGGTGGGTCCCAGCGGGACCCCGCACGTGCGGAGCGGGAGCCGCACCACCGTGCGGTGGGCGACCGGCGCCGCACGCCAGCATCATCGCATGCCGCCGATTCGCCGCATTCCTTGGGATACAACCGGATCGGCGCATGGGATCATTCCGTGGAGCCCTGGGTGGAGGTGGGACGTGGACGAACAGACCGCGTATCGTCGTCGGTGGGGTGCCCTCGCGGTGCTCGTCATCTGTCTGCTGGTGATCGTCGCCGACAACACGATCCTCAACGTCGCGTTGCGGACGCTGTCGGACCCCGAGATCGGGGTCGGGGCGAGCCAGTCGGAACTGGCGTGGGCGATCAACTCCTACACGCTGGTCTTCGCCGGTCTGCTGTTCACCTTCGGGGTGCTGGGCGACCGCTGGGGGCGCCGCCGCCTGCTGGTGTGCGGCCTGGTGGTGTTCGGGGCGGCGTCGGCCGGCTCGGCCTACGCGGTCTCACCCGACCAACTCATCCTGGCCCGGGCCGCGATGGGGCTGGGCGCGTCCATGGTGATGCCGCAGACGCTGTCGATCGTCACCCACGTGTTCCCGCCCGAGCAGCGCGGCCGGGCGATCGGGATCTGGGCGGGTGCGGGGGGTCTGGCCCTGGCGATCGGACCGACGGCGGGCGGACTGCTGCTGGCGCACTTCTGGTGGGGGTCGATCTTCCTCATCAACGTGCCGTTCGTCCTGCTGGGGCTGGCTCTGGCGTTCCTCCTCATCCCGGAGTCGCGCGACCCGGACCCCGGACGGCCGGACGTGGTGGGCGTGGTGCTGTCCGTTCCGGGCCTGGTGCTGTTCGTCTACGGCATCATCACGGCGGGCGAGCGGGCGTCGCTGGCCGACTGGGACGTGTACGGAGCGCTCCTGGCGGGTGCGGCCCTGCTCGCGGCCTTCCTCGTGCACGAGTCGCGCACCCCCGACCCCTCGCTGGACGTGCGGTTCTTCCGAGAGCCCCGGTTCAGTGTCGCGATCGCCGTCGTCATGGTGCTGTTCTTCAGCATGGCGGGGATCATCTTCTTCCTCAGCTTCTACTGGCAGAGCGTGCGCGAGTTCACGCCGTTCGTCGCCGGGATGCTGGTGCTGCCCTCGGCCGTGAGCCAGATGATCATGGCTCCGCTGAGCCCGACGCTCGTGCGGTGGGCGGGTCCGCGCTGGGTCGCCGCGATCGGCGTCCTGGTGGCGTGCGGGAGTTTCGTGTTCTTCAGCCGGCTCAGCCAGGACACACCGGTCCCGCTCATCCTCGTGGTGTTCTTCCTCCAGACCGCGGCGATGGCGAGCGTGCTGACCCCGGCCACCGACGCGATCATGTCCGCGGTCCCGCCGGGCAAGGCCGGCGCGGCCTCGGCGGTGCAGAACACGGTCCGGCAGATCGCGACGGCGTTGGGGGTCGCGGTCCTGGGCGCGGTGATCTCCACCCGCTACCGCGCTGAGATCTCTCCCGCGCTCGACGCGTTCGCGGAGGGGGCCGCCGACACCCGCCCCGAGGACCTGCACGCGGCGGGGGAGTCGATCGAGGGCACCCTGGCGGTCGCCCGTCACGCCGGAGAGCAGGGCAGCGCACTCGTGGCCCCGGCCGAGGAGGCGTTCATGTCCGGGCTGCACCTGGCCGCCCTCGTCTCGCTGACGATCGGACTGCTCGGTCTGGCCGTGGTGCTCATCTGGATGCCGCGTGAGGTCGGCCGCCACCAGCCCGCCGAGGGGCGGACACGGTCGGCGGTGGTCGCGCACGGACGCGGGGAGGAGTCCGCCGGCTGACGCGGCGTGGGCGGCGGGAGCCGGTCGCGACTACCGTGGGGGCATGCGCCTGACCGCCTTCACCGACGTCTCCCTGCGACTCGTCATGCGGCTCGCGGTGGCCGGGGAGGGCGAACTCCTGACCACCAGGACCGTCGCGGGGATGCTCGCCGTGCCCTACACCCACATGGCCAAGGCTGTGGCCCGCCTGTCCGAGACGGGGATCGTGGAGGCGCGCCGGGGCCGGGGCGGCGGCCTGCTGCTCACCGATCGGGGACGACGCGCGTCGGTGGGCGAGATCGTCCGGGACCTGGAGGGCTACGGGGACCTGGCGGGCTGCGAGGACGACCCGCCCTGCCCCCTCAGGGCCGCGTGCCGGTTGCGCTCGGTCCTGCGTGAGGCCCGCGAGGCCTTCTACGCGTCGCTGGACGGCGTGAGCGTGCAATCCCTCGTGACGCAGCCGACCCACGACGTCCTGACCCTGTTGGATCCTCCTCGAAGCCCGTTCTGAGCTGCTTCTTCTCGGGTTCGTGGACCCCGGTGCGCGATGTCCGCGGAGCGATTTTAATATGCATCTCAGATGCTAATTTTCTGTGTCCGGGCGTCCTGCCCGGGCCACCTGACAACTTACGGAGGACCCATGCTCTCCACCGAGTCGGCGACCGTCATCCGGGCCACCATCCCGGTCGTAACCGAGGCGATGGACGAGATCTCCAGCCGCTTCTACGCGTCGATGCTCGGCGACCGGCCCGAACTGCTCGACGGGCTCTTCAACCGCGGCAACCAGGCCACCGGTGAACAGCGCCGGGCGCTCGGAGGATCGATCGCCGCGTTCGCCACCGCGCTCCTGGAGCACCCGGACGAGCGGCCGGACGCCCTGCTCTCGCGGATCGCCCACAAGCACGTCTCGGTCGGCGTCACCGACGACCAGTACGTCATCGTGCACAAGTACCTGTTCGGCGCCATCGCCGAGGTCCTCGGCGACGCGGCGTCCTCGGAGGTGGTCGCCGCGTGGGACGAGGTGTACTGGCTCATGGCCGGCGCCCTCACCGCTCTGGAGGCCCGGTTGTACGCGCGCGCCGGCCTCGACGGAGGCGACGTGTGGCGCGTGTGGCGCGTGGTCGAGCGCCGGGAACTGACCCGCGACGCGATCTCCCTGACCCTCGAACCCGAGGACGACGGACCCGCCCCGGACTTCCGTCCCGGCCAGTACGTGAGCGTGCGGCTGCGGATGCCCGACGGCGTCCGGCAGGCACGCCAGTACACCCTGACCGGCGCGGAGGGGCGACGGCGGGCGATCACCGTCAAGCGCGTACGCGCACGGGAGGTCCCCGAGGGGGAGGTCTCCACCCTCGTGCACGAGACCGTGCGCGTCGGGGAGGCGCTGGAGGTGTCCGCCCCCGCCGGAGACGTCACGCTCTCGGACGACGCCCGCCCCGTCGTGCTGGCATCCGCCGGAATCGGTTGCACCCCCATGCTGGCGATGCTGCGCCACATCGCCGAACACGACCCGGAGCGGCGCGTCCTCGTCCTGCACGCCGACCGGTCGGCGCACGACCACGCGCACCGGGAGGAGACGGCGGCCCTGGCCGAACGGATCGCCGGCGCCGACCTGCTCACCTGGTACGAGAGCGGGGAGGCAGACGGGTCCGGGCGCATGGACCTGAGCGGCGTGGACCTGCCCGAGGACTGCGAGGTCTACCTGTGCGGCCCGCTGCCGTTCATGCGCGATGTGCGCGCCCAGGTGCTGGCCGCGGGCGTACCGGCGCGCAGCGTCCACTACGAGGTGTTCGGCCCCGACCTGTGGCTCGGCCTCGACTGAGTTCGGCCAAGCCGGAGCCGGACGCGAAGCGCGCCGTGTCCGGTGCGGTCCAGGCAGTGCCGTCCGGTGTACGAAACCGACATACTGGGCGGCATGCTGGACCACCACGCCTCGGCCTTCGTAGGCCGCGACCACCACCTTGCCCGGCTCACCGACGACGCGCGCCGCGCCCGCGAGGACGGGGCCAGGGCGGTGCTGATCCGCGGCGACGCGGGGGTCGGCAAGACCCGGCTCGTCGACGAGTACCTGCGTCGCACCCCGCTGGCCCGCGCCGCCGTCGGCGGATGCCTCGAAATGGGCACGGACGGTGTCTCGTTCGCGCCCTTCACCACTCTGCTGCGCCAGCTCGCCCGGCAGGAGGAGGAGCGGCCGTCCACCGCGCACAACCGCGAACTGTCCCGGCTGGTCCCCGAACTCGGCGAGCGTCCGGACCCCGCTGACGAGAACCGCGCCCGGCTCTTCGAGGCGGTTCTCACCTTCCTGGAGGAGTGCGCCCGCCCGGACGGCCTCGTGGTGGCCGTCGAGGACCTGCACTGGTCCGACGCCTCCACCCGCGACCTGCTCGTCTTCCTGCTGCGCAACCTGGGCCCGGCCCCCCTCCACCTGCTGGTGAGCCTGCGCACCGACGACCTGCACCGCACCCACCCCCTGCGCCGTCTGCTGCCCGAGCTCCAGCGCCTGCCCCGGGTCGGAAGGCTCGACCTCGGTCCGCTCTCCCGCGACGAGGTGGCCGCCCAGGCGGCCGTGCTGCGCGGATACGCGCTCGCCCCCGGCGACGTGGACCTGCTCTACGAACGCAGCGGCGGCAACCCGCTGTTCGTCGAATCCTTCCTGGCCGTCCCCGACCTCATCGGAGCCGGTCTCCCGGACGGCCCCCGTGATCTCCTGCTCGCCGCGGTCGAGACACTGCCCGACGCCACGCGCCGCCTGCTCGGCCTGGTCGCCACCGGAGGCGAACACGTCGAGCACACGCTTCTGGCGGCGGTCGCGCGACGGGCGGGCACCAGCGAGGAGGACCTCGACCGAGCCCTGCGGCCAGCCGTCGACGCCCAGGTGCTCCGCGCCACCGCGACCGGGTACTCCTTCCGGCACGCCCTGCTCGCCGAGGCCGTCCACACCGACATGATGCCCGGCGAGCGCGTCCGCGCCCACCGCCGCTACGCCGAGGCCCTGGAACGGGGCGTGGTCGGCCTGTCGGCGGCGGAGCGGGCGATCCAGCTCGCCCACCACGCCCACGAGGCGCGCGACCAGCCGCTCGCGCTGACCTGCGCATGGCGTGCCGCCGACCACGCGGCCGACGCGGTCGGCCACCCCGAGCACCTGGCGCTGCTCGAACGGGTCCTGGAGCTGTGGGACAGGGTTCCCGACGCCGCGGAGCGGGTGGGCCAGCCGCGGGGAGAGGTGCTGCGCCGGGCCGCCGAGGTGTCGCTGGTGGCCGGCTCGCTGCGCCGCGCGTCGCCCACGCGACGGACGGTCTGCGCGAACTCGGGGTCACGGGGTTGCACGACTCGGGAGCGCCCCGCCCGGCCGATGCGGAACTCATCGCCGGACTCCGGCACGCGCGCGCCCAGGCGTTGAAGGAGCTGGGTCGGGACGGCGCCCTGGAGGACCTGGGCGACGCGTTCATGGTCATTCCACCCGGGCATCCGCGCCGGGCCGCGATCGGAGCCACCTTTGCCGCCACGCTGATGATGCGCGGCCACGCCGACGAAGCACGACGCTCCGCCGCCCGTGCGCTCTCCCTGGCCCGGGTCCTGGGCGATCGCCGAAGCGAGGCGGACGCGCTGATCACCCTGGGCACCCTCGCCCAGTCCCGGGACGGCGGACAGGGGCTGGAGCTGTTGGACCAGGGCGTCGCGCTCGCCCGTGAGCACGGCTTCGTCACGGTGGAGCTGCGCGGGCTGGTCAACCGGGGCGGCGCGCTCCAGCACCTCGGCCGCGTCGAGGAGGCCGCAGCCAACGCGGTGGAGGGGCTGCGGCGCTGTGCGGAGTCGGGACTCGCGCGCACCCAGAGCGGTCCGTTCCTCTACGCTATGGCGGTGTCCCGCCTGACCGAGGGACGCCTGGAGGAGGTCGAGCCGTTCCTGGACCGGATCACCGGCGACTCCGTGGTCCAGTCCAGGGCGTTGACCGTGGTGATGGAGGTCGCCTTCCACCGCTGGGACGTGGACCGGCTGCGGGCGGCCATGGCGGAGTTCCGTCGGCTGCTGCCCGAGAGCAGCAGCTCACCGACCGAATACCTGCCCTTCCACGTGAACTCGATGCGGCTGGCCCTGCACGAGGGGCGCCCGCAGGAGGCACTCGGACTCGCCCGCGACCTGCTGGACCGCGCGACGGCCTACCTGTGGCGCCTCCCGGAGGACCTGTACGCCTTCACGCTCCCCCACATCGCCGAGGTCGCGGTCGTTGTCGCCGAGGACGCGCGGCGGCGCGAGGAGGTGGGGGACATCCTCACGTCGGCACGCGAGGCTCGGGACCGCCTGCGCACGCAGCGGGACCATCCCGGCCGCGGACTGGCCGCGGAGCACCTCGGCGGACTGGTCGCCGAGGACCACGAGGAGGCTCTGGCGTCCTGCGCGGCAGCACTGGAGTTGGCCGCGGCACAGGGGCGGACGCTGCACCGTGCCGAGATCCTGCTGGCGGCCGTCCGTGCCGCCCTGCGCGCAGGTGACCGCCGCCGTGCCGCCGCCCACCTCGCCGACGCGGACGCGACGGCGGCGCGCTGCGGTCTCACGTTCGTGGGCCGTCAGGCGGCGCTCCTGCGGGTGCGTCACGGTCTGGTGGACGGGGCCGTGCGCGCACTGGAGAGCGGCGCCCGTCCGGCGCGCGCGGCGTCGGTCCCGCCCGCAGGACTCACCCGGCGCGAGGCGCAGGTGCTCGCCGAGGTCGCCAAGGGCGGCACCAACCGGGAGATCGGCCTGGCGCTGTCCATCTCGGCCAAGACGGTCAGCGTGCACGTGACCAACCTCATGGCCAAACTCGGGGTGTCCAACCGCAACGCCGCCGCCGTGCGCGCCCGCGAACTCGGCGTCGGCTGACGTCCGCGGCGGGTCACGGCACACGTCCCCGGACAGCACGTCGCGCCCCCGGCCCAGCGTTCGGGCGTCGTCCAGGTCGCAGCCGTTGGTCGCCGAGGCGCCCAGCACGAGCGTGCGGACCGCGCCGGATGGCGTCGGACCAGACCCGGGGGAAGGTTCACGGGGCCGTGGACGGGGGGCGGTCTCGTACGCGGCCGGGGTGCGAACGTCCAGGAGGACGGCGCCGGTATCGGCGTCGATCGGGCGCCCGACCCTCCTCCCTCTCTCAGGCCGCGACGGCCCGGTAGGCCTCGAACCCGCCGATGAGGTCGGACACACCGTCGCGGCCCCGGCTGCGCAGGTAGCTGGCGGCGACGCTGGAACGGTAGCCCCCCGCGCAGTGCACCACCGTGGCGCGGTCCCTCGCAAGCTCGTCCGCGCGGGAGGCCAGTTCCGCCATCGGGATGTGGACGGACCCCTTGATCGCTCCGGACTCCCGTTCGGCCGCGCCGCGCACGTCGAGCACGAGCGGCGCGTCGGGCTCCCCGAGGCGGCGGAGCAGGTCGGCGGCCTCCACACGGGGTGCGCGCTGCACCTGGCCGGGGATCGAGGCCATGGCGGCCTCCGGTGACGCGAGGTATCCGGCGACGGTCTCCAGACCGACGCGGGCCAGACGGGTGACGACCTCGCGCTCGCGGCCCGGGTCGGCCACGATGAGGATGTCCCGGCCGGGCTCGACGACCATCCCGGCGGTTTCGGCGAAGCGGCCGTCGATCCCGATGTTGATCGCTCCGCGCAGGTGTCCGGCGGCGAACGCCCGCTGGTCGCGTGCGTCGACCACGACCGCGCCCTGCGCGCGGGGGCGCAGGAACGCGTCCCGTCCCAGAGGGCGGGTCAGGGCGTCCAGGTCGACCGGTGCGCGCAGCTCACGGTTGCGGGCGGCGTCGTAGGGGAAGTAGGCCGGGACGGCCTCCTGCCCCTCGGTGACCAGCGCGACGAACGTGTCGACGTCCATCGGCTGGCACGCGTAGTTGCTCGCTCGCTGGTCGCCGATGGTGGACCAACGCTCGGTCGACAGGTTCTTCCCGCACGCGCTGCCCGCGCCATGGGCCGGGAACAGGCGCGTGCGGTCCGGAAGGGACATGAGCTTGCGGTGCACCGAGTCGTAGAGCATCGGGGCGAGCGTCTCGGGGGCGTGGCCGAACGAGGCGACCAGGTCCGGACGGCCGACGTCCCCGACGAACAGCGCGTCCCCGGTCAGGACCCCGTACGGGACGGCGTCGCCGGCGTGCTCGTACACCAGGACGCTGATGGACTCGGGTGTGTGCCCTGGGGTGTGCAGGATCTCCAGGGTGACGTCGCCGAGGCCGACGCGTTCGCCGTCGGCGAGGCGCCGGACCGGGAAGCGGGTCTCGGCCCGGTCCCCGTAGCCGATCCACGCGCCGGTGCGCTCGGCGATCTCGAAGTGGCCGGAGATGAAGTCGGCGTGCAGGTGCGTGTTGATCACACCCTCGACGGTCAGGCCCTGCCCGCGCGCGTCGTCGAGGTACTCGTCGACGTCGACGCGCGGGTCGACGACCACCGCCCTGCCGGTCGTCTCGTCGCCGACGAGGTAGGAGGCCTGGGACAGGCAGTCGAGGTAGTACTGGGCGAAGATCATCGACGCTCCTCGTGCCGGAAACACTCCCGGGGTATCGGCGAGCGAGCGAGATATACACCCGGGGGTAGGCACATCCCCGTCGTGTCCGCCGGCGCGGGTGTCGACGGAGACGCCCCGGCCGTCAGGCCAGTGCCAGGAAGAGCCTTTCCAGTTCCGTCTCGGTCATGGGCGGCTCCTCTCCGCGCTCCCGGGCGGCGTCGCAGTGTCGCATGCCGGTGGCCACGGTCGTGAACCCGGCGCGGTCCAGCGCCTTGGACACCGCGGCGAGCTGCCGGAGCACGTCCGCACAGTCCTCGCCCTCCTCGATCATCGAGATCACGCCGTTCAGCTGCCCCTGTGCGCGGCGCAGCCGGGTGAGCGCGTCCTTGACCGTCTCCGGCTTCAGTTCCACTGTCGACCAGATCCGTTGATCACAACATACCCCCACCCGTATCCACTTCGCGCTGGGTGAGGAGCGACGCGGACCACGTCGTCCGGAACGGGCGTCCACGCAAGACGCTCGGCTGGAAGACTCCAGCCGAGCGTCTGCGTACGCTCGTCTGATCAACGAGGTGTTGCGAGGACCCGTTGAATCCGCCCCCGCTCCGGGGCGCAGGGCCCCGGGAGGCGGCCGCGGACTCAGAGCGTGGGCAGGTACCGCTGGAGCTCGTACGGGGTGACCTGGCGACGGTAGGAGTGCCACTCCGCCCTCTTGTTGCGCAGGAAGAAGTCGAAGACGTGCTCGCCCAGGGTCTCGGCGACCAACTCGCTGTTCTCCATGATGCGCAGCGCCTCGTCCAGGCTCTGCGGCAGCGGGCGGATGCCCAGTGCGCGGCGTTCGGAGTCGGTGAGCGCCCACACGTCGTCCTCGGCGCCCGGGGGCAGTTCGTAGCCCTCCTCGATGCCCTTGAGCCCGGCCGCCAGGATCACCGCGTAGGCCAGGTACGGGTTGCAGGCGGTGTCCATGGAGCGGATCTCGATCCGGCTGGAGTTGGACTTGCCGGGCTTGTACATCGGGACCCGCACCAGGGCGGACCGGTTGTTGTGGCCCCAGCAGATGTAGGCGGGCGCCTCGCCGCCGGCTCCGGCGGAGGCGGCCGGGTCGTCCCACAGCCGCTTGTAGGAGTTCACCCACTGGTTGGTCACGGCGGTGATCTCGTCGGCGTGCCGCAGCAGACCGGCGATGAACCCCCGGCCCACCTTGGACAGCTGGTACTCGGCGCCCGGCTCGTGGAAGGCGTTGCGGTCGCCCTCGAACAGGGACAGGTGCGTGTGCATGCCCGACCCCGGGTACTCGGTGAACGGCTTGGGCATGAAGGTGGCGTACACGCCCTGCTCCATCGCCACCTCCTTCATCACGAGCCGGAAGGTCATGATGTTGTCGGCGGTGGTGAGCGCGTCGGCGTAGCGCAGGTCGATTTCCTGTTGGCCCGGGCCGCCCTCGTGGTGGCTGAACTCCACGGAGATGCCCATGGCCTCCAGCATGTTGATGGCGTTGCGCCGGAAGTCGTGCGCGCTGTTGTGCGGGGTGTGGTCGAAGTAGCCGCCCGAGTCGTTCGGCTCGGGGAACTCCCCGTGCTCGGGGAACTTCTTGAGCAGGTAGAACTCGATCTCGGGATGGGTGTAGAAGGTGAACCCCAGGTCCGAGGCCTTGCCCAGCTGTCTCTTGAGCACGTGTCGCGGGTCCGCCGACGACGGCGAGCCGTCCGGCATCAGGATGTCGCAGTACATGCGGGCGGTGCCGTGCGGCTCGTTGCGCCAGGGCAGCACCTGGAACGTCGAGGGGTCCGGCTGGGCGAGCATGTCGGCCTCGTACACACGGGCGAAGCCCTCGATCGCCGAGCCGTCGAAACCGATGCCCTCGGTGAAGGCGGCCTCCAGTTCGGCCGGAGCCACGGCCACGGACTTGAGGTACCCGAGCACGTCGGTGAACCACAGCCTCACGAACCGGATGTCGCGCTCCTCCAACGTGCGGAGCACGAATTCCTGCTGTCGATTCACGATCAACCTTCCTCGATGCCGGTCAGTCCCGATCCCGGTCCGCCAGCGCGGAGCCAAGCCGGACACAGTGTCCCAGACCCAGTCTGCCGTGCGCATATTTCCGGGGTATTTCCGCACGTGCCGCCGGGGGCGGTGACATCGTGCCCCCGCACTCGCATTATGACCGCTCCCGGGTCGGCGGAACCGCAGTCCACGTGCGCGCCACGCGGCGGCTACCCTCGAAGGCGTGGCACAGCTGAGGATCGCACTCGCCCAGGTCAACCCCACCGTCGGCGACCTGGCGGGGAACCGCCGCATGGTCGTCGGGGCCGTCCGGCGGGCCGCCGAGGAGGGCGCCCACCTCGTGGCCCTGCCCGAGATGGTCGTCACCGGCTACCCGGTCGAGGACCTGGCCCTGCGCAACTCCTTCGTGTCCGCCTCCATCCGTGCCACCCGCGAACTCGCCGCCGACCTGGACCGCGCGGGACTGGGGGACCTCCCGGTCGTCGTGGGACACCTCTCCCGGCGGGAGGGGGCGGCGCCCACCGGGTTCGCGCCGCACGGAGGTCTGCCCGCCGGAGCCCCGCAGAACGCGGTCGCCGTCCTGCACCGGGGGCGGTCGGTGCTCTCCTCCGCCAAGCACCACCTGCCCAACTACGGCGTCTTCGACGAGTTCCGTTACTTCGTCCCCGGCGACACCCTGCCCGTCCTGCGCGTCCACGGGGTCGACGTGGCCCTGGTCGTGTGCGAGGACCTGTGGCGGGAGGCCGGACCGGTCACGGCCGCCCGTGCCGCCCGTGTCGACCTCGTGCTCTCCGTCAACGGCTCGCCCTACGAGCGGCACAAGGACGACGTGCGCCTCGAACTGTGCCAGCGGCGCGCGCGCGAGACCGGCGCCGCGCTGGCCTACGTGAACATGGTCGGCGGCCAGGACGACCTCGTCTTCGAAGGCGACTCCCTGGTCGTGGACGCCGACGGCGAGCTCCTGGCGCGCGCCCCCCAGTTCGACGAGACCCTGCTCGTGGCCGATCTCGACCTTCCCGACCGGTCCGAGGCCGGGGCGCCCGACGGCACCCGGGTCGACGGTCTGCGGGTGGTCCGCCACACGCTCTCCGACACGCCGGTCACCCCCTACCCTCCACGGGGGAACACCGTCACGCCCAGGCCCGATCCGCTGTCCGACATCGGCGAGGTGTACCGCGCGCTGGTCGTGGGACTGCGCGACTACGTGGCCAAGAACGGGTTCTCCTCCGTCCTGGTCGCCGTCTCCGGCGGCATCGACTCCGCGCTGGTCGCGACCATCGCCGTGGAGGCGCTGGGCGCCGACCGGGTCCACGGCCTCCTGCTGCCCAGCGCGCACTCCAGCGGACACTCCGTCGGCGACGCGCGGGAGCTCGCCAGACGGCAGGGGTTCACCACCCGGACCGTACCCATCGCCCCCGTGGTCACGGCCTACGAGCGGGCCTCGGCGGACGTGGGGGCGCCGCTGGACGGACTCGCCGCCGAGAACCTGCAGGCACGTGTGCGCGGAACCCTGCTCATGAGCCTGTCCAACCAGGAGGGCCACCTGGTCCTGGCCACCAGCAACAAGAGCGAGTCCGCCACCGGGTACTCCACCCTCTACGGAGACTCCGTGGGCGGGTTCGCGCCGATCAAGGACTGCTGGAAGACCCTGGTGTGGGACCTCGCGCGCTGGCGCAACGCCGACGCCGCGCGCCACGGCCGGATCCCGCCCGTCCCGGAGAACTCCATCGCCAAACCCCCCAGCGCGGAACTGCGGCCCGACCAGCTCGACAGTGACGCACTGCCCGACTACGACCTCCTCGACGCGGTCCTGGACGCCTACATCGGCACCGACAAGGGCGAGGCCGAGCTGATCTTCGCCGGTTTCGCCCCGGACCTCGTCCGCAGGGTCATCAGCCTGGTCGACCGCGCCGAGCACAAGCGGCGCCAGTCCGCCCCCGGGACCAAGATCAGCTCCCGCAACCTCGGCCGTGACCGTCGGCTGCCCATCACCAACCGCTGGACGGTCTGAGCCCACGCCTCTCCTCGACCAGATCCGGATGGAGTTCTCCGGTTCTTTCCGCTTGCCCGTAACGCCGCGCCGGGTCCGGACATGTGTGGTGGTGAAGGACGCACCACCACCGATGAAAGAGGGGTCGCGTTGCCCCGACAACACCCGGGCCGTTCCGGACGTGAGGCAGTCGCGCGTTTCGAGAAGCTCTACGACACCACGTTCGGTGACGTGCTCGGCTACCTGCTCCGCCGCACGGAGGACACGGACTACGCCGCCGACCTGGTCGCCGACGTCTTCACCGCGGTGTGGACGCGGATCGACGACGTCCCCCCCGGGGACCAGGCCCGGCCGTGGGTCTTCGGAGTGGCGCGCAACGTGCTCTCCAACCACCGCCGCGGCGTCCGGCGCCGCAACGCGCTGGCCGCCCGGCTGCGGACCGACCTGCGTGCCGTGACCGTGGCTCCGCCCGAAAACCGCGACGCGGACCTCGGCGAGATCGGCGCGGTGTTCCGCTCCCTGCCGGAGCGGGACCAGGAGATCCTCTCCCTCGTGGGATGGGAGCACCTGGACGCCGCACAGATCGCGTGGTGCTGGGGTGCTCGCGCGGCACCGCCCGCGTTCGCCTGCACAGGCGCGCGGCCGGTTCGCCCGCGCCCTGCGCAAGGCCGGGGTGGACCTCGGCCACCTCGACACGGCGACCCCTCCACCAACCGTCACAGCGAGAGGAGCGGTGTGATGACCGACGACCGGACCGACCGAGCCGTGGCCAGGCTCCGCCCGGCGGTGGACGCGTCGTTCGACCCCGCGGCGCCCGCCGCGCGGGAGTTGCGTTCGATGATCACCACTCACACACAGGAGGCCACCGTGCCCATGCCCCCCCGAACCCGACGACTCCTCATCGCCGCGCCGATCACCGGCGCCCTCGCCCTCGGCGCCGTCGCCGCCACCGTCCTGCTCTCCCCGTCCGAGGACGGGACCGGACTGGGGCCGTCCACCGCCGACGCCGCCGTCCTGGACATCAGCGTGGACGACGGCCTGGTCGTCGCCGAGGTCCTGGACCCGACCGCCGACGCCGAGCGCTACGCCGCCGAGTTCGCCGAGCACGGCCTCGACGTCGACCTGCGCTTCGTGCCCGCCTCGCCCACGCTCGAAGGCACCCTGGTGTACATGGATGGCGACACCGCCGGTGAGGAGACGGACAACCGGCAGGTGGAGGTCATCGAGTCGTCCGAGTGCACCATCGTCTCGGGTGGCGCCTGCCCGGTCGGCGTGAAGATCCCGCAGGACTACGCCGACCCGATCGAGCTGGTGTTCGGCCGCAAGGCGCAGCCCGACGAGCAGTACGACAGCTCGAACGCGCCGACCGAGGCGGGCGAGGCCCTGGAGGGCGTCGACCTCAGCGACATGAGCGTCGGGGAACTGCGGACCACCCTGGCCGAGATCGACCAGGAGATCGTCGAGTACCGTCAGGACCCGACGTCTGAGTCCGGTGAGGTGCGCACGCCGGGCGCGACGAGGTCGGTGACGAGTGGCTCGTGGACGACGTCGTCCTGTGGGGGCCCGGCCAGGTCCTGGCCTTCGTGACCGAGCCGAGCTGACCTGGTCCGAACGATTGAGGGGCGGGTGCGTGCGGGGGCACGCACCCGTCCCTCCCGCGTCGGTCCTGGCGCGGCCGTGCCGTGTGCGGACCGTCGGCGGGTCTCCCCCCCACTGGGGTGCGGTCAGACCAGTCCCAGTTCGCGGGCGCGCGCACCGGCCGCGGCCCGGTTGGCCACCCCCAGCTTGCCCAGGATGTTGGACACGTGGACGCTTGCCGTCTTGGGGGCGATGAACAGCGCCTCCGCGATCTGGGCGTTGGTGCTCCCGACCGCCAGCAACCGCGCCACCTCCGTCTCGCGTGCGGTCAGCCCGGCCGGAGCGGCGGGCGGTCCCGCCCCCTCGGACAGGGCCGTGCCGAGCCTGCGCGCCAGGTCGGCGGCGGCGCGGGCGAGCGGCTCGGCGCCGCGGGCGACGGCCGCGGCGTGGACCTGGCGCATGTCCCGCGCCGCACCGGACCGGTCGCCGGCCCGTACGGCCCACTCGGCCGCGCACAGACGTGCGCGGGCCAGGTACAGCGGCATCGGCGTCCGCTCCCAGTCCGTCACGGCCGTGCGCCAAGCGGTCAGGGCCCGCCCCGGTTCGGCGCCGTCGATCACCGCGAAGCGGGCAGCGCACGAGGCGGCGTGGGCCCTTTGCACCGGCCCGGTGACCGGCATCGCGGCCGCGACCTCGCCCGCCAGCGCGCGCACCCGCCGGGCCCGGTCGGCGGTCCCGGGGGGCCTGCCGGGATCCAGGCCGAGCTGCGCCGCCTCGGCCATCACCTCCACCAGCGGCCACGAATACCCCGGACCGGCCGCCAGAGCCACCTTCTCCAGCACCTTCTCTGACAGGTCGAGGGCCTCGTCCACGGCGCCCTCCGCCAGATCAGTCTCCAGCTGCGCCAGTGCCGACAACTGGACGAGGTTCATGCGCTGGGCGGTCAGGACCCGAGATCGCTCCTCCGGGCCGGCCGCCCGCCGGGCCGCGGCCAGGTCCCCCATGGCGGCGGCCGTCCTGGCCGCCACGGGCTGGATGTACCAGCGGTTCTTGGAACCGCGACCGACGTGCCTGGTGGCGGTGACGATCTCGCGGGCCCGGGCCAGGTCACCGAGCTCGAAGAGGATCTCGGCCCGGTTCTGGTTGTTGAACGTGCTGTGCACCGACGCCCACCCGAGCGCGGCGTGCCGCGCGAGCGACTCCTCCAGCACCTCCAGACCCTCCCGGTGTCGCCCGAGCTCACGCAGGAAGTGTCCGAGGTTGCCCGCGCCGCGGGCCTCCAGCCCGGGGTCGGCGTTGGCCGCGGCCCGACGGATGCCCTCCTGGAGCATCGGCCGCCCCCGCTCCGGGTCGCCCGTGGACATGAACAGTCCGCCCAGTGTGATCCTGGCGTCGGTGGCCGCGCAGCTGTCGCCGGGTGAGTCGGACCGCTCGGCGAGCCGCAGGGCCGATTCCGCGAGCTCCTGCGCGGTCAGTCCGGCCTCGGCCAGATCGGCCAGCCGCCGCTGGTCCGGCCCCGGTTCGCGGTCGACGCGGTAGAGCAGGCTCTCGCGGGCCAGGATGGACAGCAACAGCCCGTACCCCGGCATGTGCGGCGGGTGCAGTTCCAGTGCCCGCACCAGGTCGAGGACGCCCCCGCCGTCGGGGTCGTGGGCGCGCGCCTGGCCGCGTCGGCGCAGCAGCACGGCCCGGACCATCCGGGTGTGGTCGTCCTCGTCGTGCGGCAGGACGGCCAGGGCCTCGTCGGCGAGTTCCAGGGCCCGAGCGTGACGGTCGGCGCCCAGGGCCGCCCCCGCCGCCAGGCTCATCACCTCCGCCCAGGTGCGGCCCTGGACCCGTTCCCGAGCGTCCGGAACCCGGGCCCACAGGCTCAGGACGCGCTCCAGCATGGCCAGCTCCTCACCGGCGGCGAGGGCCTCCCCGGCGCGCACGGCCGCCCACCAGGACGCCTGGAGCGCGTGCGGCAGCTCCTGGGCGGCCATGAAGTGGTGGGCCTGCTCGGCGGCGCGGCGGTCGGCGGGCACCGATTCGGGATAGGCGTCGATGAGCTGGGCGAAGCGCAGATGGAGCCGGGCGTGCGGGCCGGGCAGCAGTTCGCTGTGCACGGCGTCGCGCAGCAGGGCGTGCCGGAAGCGGTAGCCGGTGCGGCCGGCACGCAGGACGTTGGCGTCGACCAACGTGTGCAACGCGTCCTCCAGGTCGCGTTCGGGTAGTTCGGCGGCGTGGTAGAGCATCTCGTGCTCGACGTCGCCGGACACCGCGCCCACCGACGCGACCCGAAGGACCGACACGGCGGTCTCATCGAGCCGGTGCAGCGGTTCCAGGAGAAGGTCGCGGAAGTGGTCCGGGACGTCGGGACGCTCTCCGTGGGAGAGATCCACCGCACCGGCCAGGCTTTCCACGAAGAGCGGGAAGCCGTCGGTGCGCCGATAGAGCCCGTCGACTTCGTCCGGCGTCAGCTCGGCGCCGCGGATCGCCGCCGCCTGGAGGCCGACCTCGTACCGGCTCAACGGTTCCAACCGGAGGCGGTGCACGCCCGGAAGCCGTTCGAGTTCGGGCAGGAGTCGGCGCAGCGGGTGGGTGCGGTGCAGATCGTCGCTGCGGTAGGTGGCCACCAGCTGCACCCCGGGCTCGTCCAGGTTGCGGACCAGGAAGACCATCAGGTCGCGGGTGGCGCTGTCGGACCAGTGCAGGTCCTCCAGGACGACGGTGACGCCGCCGTCCCGCGCCGCCTGGGTCAACAGCCGCAGTATCTGCTCGAAGAGGATGCCCCGGCCCTCCGGCCGCTCCACTGCGACCTCGCCCAGTTCCGGCAGCAGCCGGGCGAACTCGCCGACCCCGCCCGGGGCGGCCGCCTCGAACACCGCGCGCCCGCGCTCGCGGAGGAACTGGCGCAGCACCGCCGTGAACGGCGCGTAGGCCAGCCCGTCGACGCCCAGCTGGAGGCAGCCGCCGACGAAGACCGTTCCCTCCGGGAGGGTGGCGACGAATTCGCTGACCAGACGGCTTTTGCCCACCCCGGCGTCCCCGCCGACCAGGACCGTCCCCGGCGCCTGTGTGTGCGCTCGTCGGGCGTGCTCCCGGAGGAGACGGAGCTGGCTCTCCCTGCCGACGAAAGTGGCGTTGGGCTGTACGAGAAGGGGCATAACGCCCATTATGCCGTCGGCGTCCGCACCGACCGGCGTCGTCCCTCCCCGGACTCGCGCGCGCACGAGCGTCCCCGGCCGGTGCTCAGACCGGACCGCGGTCCCGGGCAGGTGCCACGGCCGGGCGGGTCCCAGCGCTCTGCGCCCCAAGCCGTTCGGCGATCACGCGGCCCGACCGAAGCGTCCCTCGCGGTCCTGTCGGGTCCGCTGGCCGCGGCGGCGCTCCTCCCGGAGTCTGGTCCGCTCCCGGGCCCGGGCCGCGCGCGCGGCCCGGACGTGTTCGATCTCCCGCAGCCGCTCCTTCGTCATGGACTGGGCGTTGGCGTACATGAGCTCGCTGTGCAGCACGGTGGTTCTCTCCCCGTCCGGCGGAACCCGGTGTTCCGCGTCTGGAGTCAACGATCGCCCTAAGAACACCCGGCGCGCATGGGGAGGAATCCCAGTCTTGTCCGCACGGCGGCCCGCCGAACCCTAAGACCCGTCTAAGACGGGGCCGGTTCGGGGACCGACGCCGGTCGGGGACGGAGCACGGCGGCGGCGAGCAACGTGCGTCGCCACCCGGGCGTGTCACCGCACGTGTTTGGACGGCCGCCCGTAGTTGTCTGGTGCTGTCGAGGAGTGCGAACGAGGGGGAGACATGGGTTGGATCGCGCGGGGGAGCCGATGGGCGGCGACCACGGCGCTGGCCGTCGCGGTGTCCGGGGGGCCAGCGTGGGCGGACGAGGGGGACGACGCCGCGGGGCGCGGGTCCGTCCTCGCCGAGCTCGACCGGGCCGCGCTCGTGCGCCTGGTGTTGACCGCGCCGGACGAGTACCCGCTGCCGGGGGAGGAGGCGGAGTTCCGGGCGACCGTGGCCAACGACGGCGTGTCACCGGTGGAGGGGGCGCTGCTCGCCCAGCACGTGCCCGAGGAGTTGGAGATCGTGGAGGTCGGCGGCGAGGGGGTGCTCGAAGGGGGTATCGCGAACTGGCGGGTGGACGTGGCCGAGGGGGAGGTGGCCGAGTTCGTGCTGCGCGTGCGCGTGCCCGGAGGCGCCGACGCGGGAACCGGCTCATGAGCACGGCGTGCCTCCTGCTCGTCCGGGACGCGATCCCACCTCCTGTGCGACCGGCGCTCTGGTCGTGGGCGAACCCACGGTCCTGTCCCGGGTGAACGCGTTCGTGGGCGCGGGGTCGGTGCGGGTGGCGGGCGCGCTGCTCGGTCTGGCCCTGATCTGGTCGTTGTGGCGCGTGCGCAGGTCGCGCTGTTGAGGCGGATCGGGGCGCACGGCGCCGATGCGCCGTGCGTATCGTTACGTCGGTGTGTCATTAAAAGGGGTCTTAAAACTACACGCCGTAGTAGCCTGGCGCCATGGACATCTTCTACTCCGCGCTCGTCTTCCTGCACATGATCGGCCTGGCGGGCATCATCGCGGGCTTCCTCATGCAGGTCATCTCCGGTCACCCCAAGTCGGCGAAGGTCCTGCTGCACAGCTCCCTCCTCCAGTTCGTCACCGGACTGGCCCTCGTCGGCGTGGCCGAGACGGCCGGGGGGGCGGAGCTCGACCACGTCAAGGTGGGCGTCAAGCTGGTCATCGCCCTGGCGGTGGTGGTCCTGGGCGTGCTCAACCTGCGCAAACCCTCGAACCGGCTGGCCGCCGCCGCCGGTGTCCTCGCGATCCTCAACATCGGCGTGGCCGTCTTCTGGTAGGGGCGGGCCCCTCCGGGGCGTCCGATTCCGTGCGTGCGCCGGCGGCGGCGGGGTGTGGCCCCCTGCGGTCGCCGGTTCTTTGTGCCCCCTTGCAGACTCTTGCGTAAACCTTCCGGGTTTTTGCGCTCAGCGCTCCGTGCTTCCGCCGCAGGTCAGGGCGCGCACCTTCGTCTCGTTCACGCGATGATCTCGACGTTATGGCAGTTCACAGCCGGTGTAATCACCGATTGTCATGGAAGAAACACGACAACAACGCCCCGTTCACAAGCCCCATCGGGTCTGTTAGGTTCATCACCCTATAGAAAACTCTTGCAGTTTACGCAAGAGGGCGTCGGCGGGGCAGTGCGGCCCCGCCGGGAATCCTCCCAAGGAGGCACGCATGACCTCGACACGGCACCGGTTCGGCGGGGCCGCCTTCGCCCTCCTCCTCGGCGTCGCACTGGCCGCCCCGGTCCCGGCCGCGACCCCCGCGGCCGCCCAGACGCCATCCTCGGTCCCCCGCGAAACCTTCGATTCCGCCGAGGCCAACGGCGAGACGATCGTCCACCTCTTCCAGTGGACGTGGGACTCCGTGGCCGCCGAATGCGAGGACTTCCTCGGCCCCCGGGGGTTCGGCGCGTCCAGGTCTCCCCGCCCCAGGAGCACGTGGTCATCCCCTCGGCCGAGGGCGGCCAGTACCCCTGGTGGCAGGACTACCAGCCCGTCTCCTACCGGATCGACAACACCCGGCGCGGCACCGCCGCCGAGTTCCAGTCGATGGTCGACACCTGCCGCGACAACGGCGTGCGGATCTACGTCGACGCCGTGATCAACCACATGACCGGCCCCGGCTCCGGCACCGGCAGCGCGGGAACCGAATGGCGGTACTACGCCTACCCCGACCTGTTCGGCGACGGGTCGGCCGCCTACCGCCACGCCGACTTCGGTCCCTGCTACGAGCCCGTCTCCGACTGGAACGACAAGTGGCGGGTGCAGAACTGCCAACTCCTGGAGCTCTCCGATCTGAACACCGCCGACCCCCGGGTCCGTGAGCGCATCCGGCGCTACCTCAACGCCCTGGTGGACATGGGCGTGGCGGGGTTTCGCGTGGACGCCGCCAAGCACGTCCCGGAGGCCCACGTCCAGGACATCTTCGCCGGCCTGCACGACGTGCCCGGATTCGGTGGCGAACCCGACGTCTACCACGAGGTCTACGGCGACGCGACCATCCCCTACACCCAGTACGCGTTCGACGGCGACCGCGTCACCAACTTCGACTACCAGCGCGACATCGCCGCGCGGTTCGCCGACGGCGCCGTCTCCGGACTGGCGGCCCTGCCCGACTACGGCGGACTCACCGACGACCAGGCCACCGTCTTCATCGACAACCACGACACCCAGCGGTCCCACCCCACGCTGACCTTCAAGGACGGGGACCGGTACCACCTGGCCACCGCCTTCATGCTCGCCCACCCCTACGGGCACCCGGTGGTGATGTCGAGCTACGACTTCGCCGACGAGGCCCAGGGGCCGCCCAGCGTCGGGGAGGTCGAGGGCGACCCCGCCGGATGGATCACCGAGGACACCGACTGCTCCAGCGCCGCCTGGGTCTGCGAGCACCGGCACCCCACGGTCGCCGGCATGGCCGCCTTCCGCAACGCCACCGCGGACGCGACGTGGTCCCGCGCGCGACCGACGGAGACTCCCGCCTGGCCTTCGACCGCGGCTCCCGCGGCTTCGCCGCCTTCAACGCCAGCGGCGCGGCCTGGAACCTGACCGCGCACACCGATCTGCCCGACGGCGCCTACGAGAACGCTGCCGGGGAGGGCGCGTTCACCGTCTCCGGGGGTCGGGTCACCGTGACCGTCCCGGCGGACGGAGCCGTCGCACTGCACGTCGGCGGTGTGTGCGACGACCCCGGCGAGTGCGGGGGCGACGACTGCGCCACCGTGCCCGCCGAGTTCCACGTCCGGGCCGAGACCTACTGGGGCCAGGAGCTGTACCTGGTGGGCTCCATCCCCGAACTGGGCTCCTGGAACCCGGCCCACGGCGTCCGCCTCAGCACCGACCAGGGCTCCTACCCCTGGTGGACGGGGTCGACCCGACTCCCCGTCGGCGCCCTGTTCGAGTACAAGTACGTGAAGATCGACGGCGCCGGGAACGTCGTGTGGGAGACCGGCGGCAACCGCGTGGCCACCGGAGACGACAGCGGCGGCGGCTGCACCCAGGTCTTCACCGAGTACTGGCGTTGACCGCCCCGGCCCCTCAGTCGTCGTAGAACGCGTGCTCCATGACCGACCGCGCCCGCCGTGTGGTCCGCAGGTACACCTCGGTCAACCGCTCGGCGGGCCCCTCGGCCACCTCCTCGACGTCCTCGCCCTCCGCGCCGCCGCTGCACCCCATCGCCTCCGCGATCGCCGCTCGTACCCGCAGATCGGTGGGCAGCGAGTCACCGCCGTGACCGCGCACCAGCATCACCATGCCGCGCACCCGCGACGCCAAGCGCCAGGCCCGTTCCAGGACAGCCCCGTCGTCGGCGCCCAGGAACCCGTGGGCCACGGCCACCTCCAAGGCCTCCAGCGTGCTCGTGGTGCGCAGGTCGGGATAGCGTGGGCGTGCCGCAACTGCACCAGCTGGGCCACCCACTCCACGTCCGACAGCCCGCCCCGGCCCAGCTTCGTGTGCAGCGTCGGGTCCGCGCCGCGCGGCAGCCGCTCGGCCTCCATACGGGCCTTGAGTTTGCGGATCTCCAGGACCGCGGACGCGTCGAGGCCGCCCGCCGGGTACCGGATCGGGTCGATCAACGCGGTGAACGCGGCGCGCAGCTGCGGGTCGCCCGCGATCGGCCGCGCCCTGAGCAGCGCCTGGCTCTCCCACACCTGCGACCAGCGCCCGTAGTAGGCGGCGTAGGAGTCCAGCGTGCGCACCACCGGACCGCTCCGCCCCTCCGGGCGCAGGTCCGTGTCGACCTTGAGCGGCGGTTCCGCGGCGGGCATCTCCAGCAGCCTGGCCAGCTCGCGCACGATCGCCAGCGCCTGCCGCGTCGCCGCGACCGGATCGGCCTCGGGCAGCGGATCGTGCACGTACATCACGTCGGCGTCGCTGGCGTAGGTGAGCTCTCCGCCGCCGAACCGCCCCATCGCGACCACGCACACCCGCGTGAGCGGCTCGTCCCCGGACGCGGCGACCACCCTGTTGCACGCCGCCCTCAACGCCGCCTCGATCGTCACCGCGGCGATGTCAGTCAGCGCCGCGCCCACCTCCTGGACCGACGACACCTCCAACAGGTCGGCGGCGGCCGTCCGCAGCAGTTCGCGGCGGCGCAGCGCCCGCACCGCCGACACCGACTCCTCCGACCAGTCGTAGCGCCGCAGCGCCGCCTCGGCCTCCGCCGCCAGCACCTCGGGCCGCCGGCGCTCCAGGTCGGCGTCGTCCGCCAGCGTCGCGACCGCGTCGGGGGCCCGGAGCAGCAGGTCGGTGACGTACCGGCTGGTGCCCAGCAGCCAGGCCATCCGTTCGGCCACCCGCACGTCGTCGCGCAGCAGCCGCAGGTACCAGGGGGTGGTTCCCAGGGCATCACTCACCTGCCGAAAGCCCAGCAAACCCGCGTCCGGGTCCGGCGCGTCGGAGAACCACCCGAGCATGACCGGCAGCAGCGTCCGTTGGATCGCCGCACGCCTGGACACCCCCGAGGTCAACGACTCCAGGTGCCGCAGCGCCCCGCCCGGGTCGGCGAATCCCAGCGCCTCCAGCCGTGCACGCGCCTGGTCGGGCGAGAGCCGCGCCTCCTCCTCCGGCAGCGCGCGACGGCGTTGAGCAGCGGACGGTAGAACAGCTTCTCGTGCAGCCGTCGCACCTCGGCGGACACCTTGCGCCGGGCCTCGGTCAGCTCGCGCACCGGGTCCGCCGTGTAGCCCAGCGCCCGGCCGAGCCGACGCAGCTGGCCCGGACCGTCGGGGCTGGCGGGGTCGGGCATCATGTGCGTGCGCCGAAGCCGCTCCAACTGCAGCAGGTGCTCCACCCGGCGCAGGAACCGGTAGGCGTCGGCCAGGCCCGCCGCGTCCTTGCGGCCCACGTACCCGTGCGCGGACAGGGCCGCCAACGCGTCCAGGGTGTGCCCCGACCGCAGCCGATCGTCCGTGCGTCCGTGGACCAGCTGGAGCAGCTGCACCGAGAACTCGATGTCGCGCAGCCCGCCCGGCCCCAGTTTCAGCTCGCGCTCGGCCTGCCCGGCCGGGATGTGCGCCACCACGCGGCGGCGCATCGCCTGCACGTCCTCCACGAAGTCTCGCGCCCGGCCGCCTCCCAGACCAACGGCGAGATCGCCGCCTGGTAGGCCGCGCCCAACTCGGCGTCCCCCGCGATGGGGCGCGCCTTGAGCAGCGCCTGGAACTCCCAGGTCTTGGCCCACCGCTCGTAGTAGGCCAGGTGGCCCGACAACGGGCGGACCAGGGGGCCGTTCCTGCCCTCCGGGCGCAACGCCGGGTCCACCTCCCACAGCACGCCCTCGGCGTCGGTCTCGGACGGGATCCGCATCATGGCGGTGGCCAGCCGTGTGGCGGCGCGCATCGCCGCCTGGTCGTCCACCGGCTCCTCGCCGTCGGGGACCACGGCGGGCTCGGCCACGAACACCACGTCGACGTCGCTGACGTAGTTCAGCTCCCGGCCGCCGCACTTGCCCATCCCGATCACCGCCAGACGGCAGCTGGCCGCGTCCTCGGGGCGCTCGGCGCGGGCGACGGCCAGCGCCGCGTCGAGGGTCGCGGCGGCCAGGTCCGCCAGTTCGGCGGCGACCTCGTCGACGGTGCACAGGCCGGACAGGTCGCGTCCGGCCAGGCGCAGGACCCGCCTGCGGTAGGCCACGCGCAGCGCGTGCCGGAGGCCGTTCAGCGAACCGCCGTCGAACACGGCGGCGGTCGGCGCGCGGGAGTCGGGGTCGGCGCCGACGGTGTGCAGCAGGCCCCGGCGCAGCTCCTCGGGCTCGGGAGAGCGGGCGGCGTCGGCGCCGCGCAGTTCCCGCCAGTCACCCGGGTGGCGGACCAGGTGGTCGGTGAGCGCGGTGCTGGTGCCGAGCACGCCGCACAGCCGGGTGCGCAGGTCCGGGTCCTCGCGCAGCACCGTCAGCACCTCTTCGGCGTCCGGGGCGGTCTCCAGGACTCGGATCAGGCCGAGTAGGGCCTGGTCGGGGTCCGGCGCCACGGCGAGGGCGTCGATGACGTCGGTGTCGGTCCGGGGGTCCAGACCGGCCTCCCCGACCAGGCGCAGGGCCCGGGTGCTGTCGCTGAAGCCACGCCTGGCCAGCGCGCCTGCTGTCATGTTGGTGTTTCCGTCCCTTGCCACGCGTCAACGGTAGCCGGGCGGACCCCGGAACCGGGGCGGGGCCGGTATCCGAGCGGATACGGCCCCGAGCGGGGTGCGCGCACCGGGCGCGTCACCCCCGGGAGCTGTCCGACGACCTAGATGTCGTAGTAGAGCTCGAACTCGCGCGGGTGCGGACGCAGGCGCAGGGAGTCGATCTCCTCCGTGCGCTTGAAGTCGACGTAGGTCTCCAGCAGGTCCTTGGTGAAGACACCGCCTTCGAGCAGGAACTCGTGGTCGGCCTCCAGGGCCTCCAGGGCCACGTCCAGCGACGCGGGCACGGTCTTGATCGCCTGGGCCTCGGCCGGGGGCAGCTCGTAGAGGTCCTTGTCGACCGGCTCCGGCGGCTCGATCTTGTTCTTGATGCCGTCGATGCCCGCCATGAGCATCGCGGAGAAGGCAAGGTACGGGTTGGCCGACGGGTCCGGCACGCGGAACTCGATGCGCTTGGCCTTGGGGTTCGAACCGGTGAGCGGCAGGCGGATGCAGGCCGAGCGGTTGCGCTGGCTGTAGACCAGGTTGATCGGGGCCTCGTAGCCCGGCACCAGGCGGTGGTAGGAGTTCACCGTCGGGTTGGTGAAGGCGAGCAGCGCCGACGCGTGCTTGAGCAGACCGCCGATGTAGTAGCGGGCGGTGTCGGAGAGCTGGCCGTAGCCGGACTCGTCGAAGAACAGCGGGGCGCCGTCCTTCCACAGGCTCTGGTGGCAGTGCATGCCGGAGCCGTTGTCGCCGAACAGCGGCTTGGGCATGAACGTGGCCGTCTTGCCCGCGGCGTTGGCGACGTTCTTGACGATGTACTTGTACAGCTGGACGCGGTCGGCCTGCTGGAGCAGCGTGCCGAACTTGATGCCGATCTCGGCCTGGCCGGCGGTGCCGACCTCGTGGTGCTGGAGTTCGACCTCCAGGCCGGAGTCGATCAGGGCGCGGACCATGTCGGAGCGCAGGTCGCTGTAGTGGTCGACCGGTTCGACGGGGAAGTAGCCGCCCTTGTAGCGCGGACGGTAGCCGCGGTTGCCGCCCTCGATCGAGGACCCGGTGTTCCAGGCGCCCTCGATGGAGTCGATCTCGTAGAAGCCGGTGTTGGCCCGGGTCTCGAACTTGACGTCGTCGAAGATGTAGAACTCGGCCTCGGGGCCGAAGAAGGCGGTGTCCGCGACGCCCGAGCCGCGCAGGTAAGCCTCGGCCTTGCGGGCGACGTTGCGCGGGTCGCGGCTGTAGGACTCCAGCGTCAGCGGGTCGTGCACGAAGAACGTCATGTTCAGCGTCTTGTGCTTGCGGAACGGGTCCACCACGCCCGTGCTCAGGTCGGGGAGCAGCAGCATGTCGGACTCGTGGATGGCCTGGAAACCGCGGATCGAGGACCCGTCGAACATCTGGCCATCGGTGAACGTCGACTCGTCGACGTTCTCGGTCGGAAGGGTGACGTGGTTCACGCCTCCGAACAGGTCCGTGAACCGGACGTCGAGGAACTTGACGTCCTCGTTTCGGATGTAGGCGAGCACCTCGTCGACGCTGCTGAACAAAACGAACCTCCGTGCAGGTGGCTGAGACGGCCGGCTCCCCGTCCGCTCCGTCGCGGATGTCCTGGAGCGCACGCCGCCTCCCGGCTTCGCCATCGAAGCTAGGAGCGGGTGGTTTCCACGCCATGTCTCGATTGTTTCCTGCAGGTTACGGAGTCCGCCGTTTTCGCAGACCAACCCGTGTTACCCGGTGATTCCACCCCGGAACGGGAGGAATCAGGGCGTGTGTCGGAGGGTTCCCGTGACCGGGGCCACGCCTGTGCGCGCCGTGTGCGGCCCGCTAACCACCGCGGTCGGCATCGCCCCGTCGACCGGGCCGATACCGTGAGGGCATGAGCGACGACAGGGGCGGCGGCACGGCCGAGGACGACTTCCGCTACCGGGGCAACCGCCTGGGACTGCCCGAGAGCGGCTCCGGTTCGGTGCCCGGCGTCGGCCGTCGGCTGGCCGGTCTGGCGCTCGACTGGGCGCTGGCGCTACTGCTCGCCTGGGCCGCCTACCGCGCGGGGCTGATCGGCTCCGGCCTGTCCGGGGAGGCTGAGGTCGCCCCGCTGATCAGTAACACGGCCCTGGTCGTGTACGCCGCCACCAGCATCGTGTCGCTCACACTCTTCGGCACGTCCGTGGGCCGCCGCATGGTCGGGGTCGCGATCACCGCGACGGGTGAGCGCTCCTGGCCGTGGTTCGTGTCGATGACCGTGCGCACCCTGCTGCTGTGCCTGGTCGTCCCCGCGGTCGTCTACGACCGGGACACCCGTGGCCTGCACGACCGCGCCGCGGGCACCGTGGCGACGCGCTTGTGAGCATCCTGTTAAGGAATCCTCCGGTTCCGCGGTCGGCCGACGCGGGTTCTGCGCACCGTCCCACCGCTCTCGCCAGTGCTTCCACCGCCGTTGACGTCCGGGGGCGTCGCAGGGGCGTCCGAGCGCGCGCACTCCTGTCCGAAAATCGGCGCAGAGAGGGACGCACCCCTTCTTAGCTGCTGTTAACATCCGTTCATTACTCTCCCTGGGAACGATTTCGACCCATGGGTCCCATGACCCCGCCCTTCGACGGGCCGCAACGCACCATCAAGGTTGGTATGGCTGGAAGACGCTCCGCCCCCCGCTCCCCGCGTGTGCTCGACCCTGCGCGGATGTCCGCCGGTCAGTGGGTGGCGTGCGCGGCCACCGCGCTGGCCGTCACCGTCAGTCTGGGCGGATACGGGTGGTATCAGGGGATCGTCGGCAACATCACCACGCACGACGTGGACACCGACGCGTGGGACCGGCCGGTGAGCGTCGAGGGCGTGGTGAACCTGCTCATCCTGGGCTCCGACATCCGTTCGGGGGAGAACGCCGACTACGGCGAGGCCGAGGGCGAGCGCCCCGACACCATGCTCATCGCCAGCATCAACGTGGACGACGGGACGGCGACTCTGGTGAACCTGCCCCGCGACCTGGTCGTGCAGCTGCCCGGGTGCGAGCCGGCCGAGGGGTACGACGGGATGATCGCCCAGACGGCCATGCTCAACTCCGCGATGACCTTCGGTGGCGTCGGCTGCCAGTGGAGCGCCGTGGAGCAGGTCACGGGGGTGCACCTGGACCACTTCGTCATGATGGACTTCACCGGGTTCAGGGACATGGTGGACGCCGTCGGCGGTGTGGAGATGTGCATCCCCGAACCGATCGCCGACCCCAAGGCCCACCTGGAGCTGGACGCCGGACTGCAGACCCTGGACGGCGAGGAGTCGCTCGGCTTCGTGCGCTCGCGCTACAGCACGGAGGACGGCAGCGATCTGTCCCGGATCGAGCGCCAGCAGGAGTTCATGGGCGCGATGCTGCGCCAGGTGTTGAGCAGTGAGGTGATGACGAGCCCGGTCACCGTCACCAACTTCCTCGGCGCGGTCACCGACTCGATCTCGACCGACGGCGAGCTGACCGTCGACATCATGACCGACCTCGCCATCGCCATGCGCGAGGTCGATCTGGGCAACGTCCAGTTCGTGACGGTCCCCAACGGTCAGAACCGCAGCGACCCGAACCGCCTCAGCATGCGCGAGCCCGACGCCTCGGAGCTGTTCCAGGCGATCAACAACGGCGAGGACCTCACCGGCGCCGACGAGGAGGAGCCCGAGGAGACCGACGACTCCGGCGACGAGAGCGCCCCCGCTCCCTCGGAGATCACGGTCGACGTCCGCAACAACACCGGCGTCACCGGTCTGGCGACCGAGGTCCAGGCGCAGTTGGAATCGGAGGGCTTCGACGTCACCAACACCGGCAACCCCGAGGCGCGCTTCCCGGGCGTGACCACCGTCTACCACGCGCCCGGCCAGGAGGCCGCGGCGTCCGTCCTGGCCGAGGCCGTGGGAGAGGCCGTGGTCGAGCAGGCCGAGGGGCTGACCGCAGACCTCGAACTGGTCCTCGGACAGGACTGGGACGGTGTCGGGGGCGGGGAGAACGCCGAGTCGCAGGCCTCCGTCACGGACGAACTGGGCGGCACCACGGCGGAGGCCGCGCAGGACAGCCCCTGCTGACGCGGGGCTGAAGAGGACCGCTTCGGATGGACCCGCGTGGCGGCCGTGCCGGTCGACGAGCATCCGTCCGATATATCCGTTCTCGTGTGCCGGGCGCAGATCCCCCGTCGGACACCCCTCCCCGTCCCCTACCAGATCGGTGCCCCCCATGGCTCCCCAACGCGTGTCCCCCTCCTCGCCCCGCGCCCGATCATGACCGCCGGGCCGTGGTTCGCGTGCGCGTTCACGGCCCTGCTCATCGCGGTCAGCCTGACCGCCTACGCGGGTTACGCGTCCGCGCGCGACATCCAGACCGAGGAGATCGACACCGACGCCTGGGGCGATCGCCCCGTGAGCGTCGAGGGCGTCCGCAACATCCTGCTCCTCGGCGTCGACACCGAGTCGGGCGGCGACCGGCCCGACGTCCTGGTCATCGTCAACGCCAACGTCGACGCGGGCGAGGTGACGATGGTGAACGTGCCGCGCGACCTCATCGTGGACATCCCGGTCTGCCATCCGGTGGACGGCTCCTCCGGGTGGTCCGGCGGCCGGGACCAGATCAACCACGCGGTGGTGTACGGCGGGCTCGGGCGAAGACGCAGGAGACCCGCTCGACGGGCTGGACAGCAGGTCCGCCGCCGACCGGGTCTCCTGCGACTGACCGCCGATTCTGCCCGGGAACCCCATCACCCGGACGCGCGAGGGGGCCGTCCCGCCTCGGGACGACCCCCTCGAAGGTCCGGGACCGCCCTAGCCCATCCGGCCGCGCATCCCCTTGGGGAGCTTGGCGCCCTTGGGCATCGGTCCCTTGGGCATCTGCATGGCGGGCGGGAGCGCCTTGAGCCGGTAGTTCAGCTCGGCGATGTCCGGCTTGTCCAACAGCCTCGGCAGCTTGACCAGCGTCCGCTGGAGCTTGTCGAGCGGGACCTGGTCCTCGCCGTTGCCGACCTTGAAGTCGTAGATGTGGATGTCGTGCGCCACGCGCGCGACCCGCTTCTTCTCACCCGCGATCAGCGGGCGCAGACGGCCCGGGTCGCCTTCGCCGACGAGGATCACGCCGGGACGGCCGACCACGCGGTGGACGACGTCCATCTGCTTGTTCCCGGCCACGCCGGGCTCGACGACCCAGTTGCCGCGCATGTTCTCCAGGATCGCCATCCCCGCGCCCAGACGGCCGTCGAGCATCGTGTACTGGACGCGCTGGGCCGAACGGGTGAAGACGATGAAGCCGGCCAGGAAGGCCACGGGGAGGCCGGTGAGCGTCCACACCAGCCAGGAGCCGGTCCAGGCGCGATCCCCACGGCGACGGCGAGGACGACGACCGCGACGGCCACGGCGATCGGGATACTGCGCGGGCTCTGCTGGTGGACGACCTTGGCGACCATGCCGATCTGCTTGAACCGACCGGGTTGCCTGTCGGCCTGGCCCTTGGCGGGGGTCGTCTTCTCGGAACCCTTGGGCTTCTTCGCCATCGTGCTCTCAGGCAGCGCGCGCCGACGGGGTCGGCGGGGAAACGGCGTCCCTGGGCTGCCTTGCCTCCTCTTCGCGGTCGACTACGTGCGGCGCCATCCGGCGCCGCCGGCGGGGCGCCTCTCCCCACCAGGATAGGCGGGCGGCCCCACGACTCCGGAACGGTGACCCGAGGGCCACCGTTCCAGCTTGGTTACGACTGTGCCGTCACGTCCGAACCCTACTCGTCCGTCCCGGAGACGACCTGTGCGTCACGCTTCTCCCTCGCCTGCTTGTACAGGCGTCCGGCGCGGTAGGACGAGCGCACGAGGGGTCCGGACATGACTCCGGCGAAGCCGATCTCCTCGGCCTCCGCGCCCAGCTCCACGAACTCCTCCGGCTTGACCCAGCGGTCGATCGGGTGGTGCAGCTTGGAGGGGCGCAGGTACTGGGTGATGGTCAGCAGGTCGCATCCGGCCGCGTGCAGGTCCCGCATGGCCTCGCTGATCTCCTCGCGGGTCTCGCCCATGCCCAGGATCAGGTTCGACTTGGTGACCAGGCCGTCCTCGCGGGCGCGGGTGATGACCTCCAGGGAGCGCTCGTAGCGGAAGCCCGGGCGGATGCGCTTGAAGATGCGCGGCACGGTCTCCGTGTTGTGCGCCAGCACCTCGGGACGCGACCCGAAGACCTCGGCCAGCTGTTCGGGGTCGGCGTTGAAGTCGGGGATGAGCAGTTCGACGCCGGTGCCCGGGTTGAGCTCGTGGATCTTGCGGACCGTCTCCGCGTAGAGCCACGCGCCGCCGTCCTCCAGGTCATCGCGCGCCACGCCCGTGACGGTCGCGTACCGCAGCCCCATCGTCCTCACCGAGTTGGCGACCTTGGTCGGCTCCATGCGGTCCAGCGCGGTGGGCTTGCCCGTGGCGATCTGGCAGAAGTCGCAGCGGCGGGTGCACTGGTCGCCGCCGATGAGGAAGGTGGCTTCCCGATCCTCCCAGCACTCGTAGATGTTGGGGCACCCGGCCTCCTGACAGACCGTGTGCAGGCCCTCCTTCTTGACGAGGGAGTGGAGCTCGGAGTACTCGGGCCCCATGTGCGCCTTGATCTTGATCCACGGCGGCTTCTTCTCGATGGGGGTCTCGCTGTTGCGCGCCTCCACGCGCAGCAGCTTGCGGCCCTCAGGAGCGACGGTCAACGCGAACCCGTTCCCTTCTGTGCCCCGTGACGGGGACGACTCCGCCCCTCGCGGGGGCACTGGGTCCCGGCGGGGGACTGGTGGCTGGTCTGGGTGGTCATCCTCGGGCGGTGGCGCCGGAGAGCAGCGCGACGCCGTCGGTGTGGCCGTATCCGTCCGCGCCGAGGACGTCCGCGAGGTGTCGTTCGATACGCGGCCGAACATCGCCGACGGTCACGTCGCGCCCGACCTCGGCGGTGATCGTGGTGACTCCGGCGTCGGAGATGCCACACGGGACGATCCGGTCAAACCATGACAGGTCATTATCGCAGTTCACCGCGAGCCCGTGCATACCGACCCCGCGTGCGATACGGCAGCCGATCGCGGCGATCTTGCGTTCGATCAGGCCGCGGTCGGGGTCGGCGTCCAACCACACCCCGGTGCGGCCCTCGATCCGCCTCCCGGTGAGGCCGTACTCCGCGATCGTGCGGATGACGGCCTCCTCCAGCATGCGGACGTAGGCGATCACGTCGATGGGGTCGCGCAGTCGGACGATGGGGTAGACGGTCAGCTGGCCCGGCCCGTGCCACGTGATTTTCCCACCGCGGTCGATGTCGACCACGGGGGCGCCGGGGTCGGTGATGGGACGATCCCACCTCCCGGTGCGCTTGCCCGCGGTGTACACGGGCTCGTGTTCCAGGAGGAGGACCGTGTCGGCCACCTCGTCGGCGACACGGCGCTCGTGGAGCCGCCTCTGGAGATCCCAGCCCTGGTGGAACGGGACTGGCGCGTCGCCCATCCATGCGAAAACGAGATCACTCACGCCCCCACCTTACGCCCCGGCGCGGCGGCGGGGTCGGGTCAGGATGTCGGATAGCGCACTGTCGATGGTGGAGAACGTGAAGGAATAACCGGCCTTCACAAGACGTTGCGGCGCCGCTCGCAGGTCCAGCAGCGCGGTCTCCGCGGCGACGTCGCCGAGCGTCGCGCGCAGCGCCGTGGCCGGGACGGGGAGCAGGGTGGGGCGGCCCAGCGCCCGTCCGAGCGCCTCGGAGAAGGCCGCGTTGCTCACCGGCTCCGGGGCACACAGGTTCACCGGGCCGGTGATCTCGGGGCGCTCCAGGAGGAAGCGGAGCGCCCCCACGTGGTCCCGCAGGGCGATCCAGCTCAGGTACTGGGCTCCCGACCCCAGGCGTCCGCCCAGCCCGGCCTGGTACAGCGGCAGGACCGACCGCAGCAGGCCCCCGGAGCGGTCCAGCACGGCCGCCGTGCGCAGGTGCGCCACCGACAGGCCCGCCTCCTCGGCGGGAACGGTGGCGGCCTCCCAGGCCTGGGCGACCTCGGACAGGAATCCGGTGCCGGGCGGGGAGGCCTCCGTGGCCACGGTCCCTCCGGTGTCCCCGTAGAAGTGCAGTCCAGATCCGCTGAGCAGGCGTGGGGGAGGCGTGTCCATGGCGGCGACCGCTCGGCACAGGTGCCGGGTGCCCCGGACCCGACTGCGTCGGATGAGCGTCCGTCTGCGCCGGGTCCACGGGGTGTGGGCGATCGGCGCGCCCGCCAGGTGCACGATGGCGTCGGCGCCGTGCAGGGCGACGGTGTCCACCCTGCCCTGTTCGGGGCGCCACTCCGCCTCCTCCAGACGGGCGGTGCGCTCCGCGCGCGGGGCGTGACGCACCAGTCGGATCACCGAGTGGCCGTCCGCGAGCAGGGACGCGGCCAGCGCGCCGCCGATGAGCCCCGAGGCTCCTGTGATCGCGACTCTCATGGCCTCAGGCCTACCCCAGCAGGCGACCGCGGACCGCCGGGCGCGCGCGGATGAGGCGGGCGCCCACAATTTTCCGGCCTTTTTCGGCGAAAGACCTGCGGGAGTCGTCGCCGTCTTCTAGGTTGAGGATGGGACATGGAACTCCGCGTCAGCGCGGGGATACCTTGGGCGACGCATCGCCGTTTCGGTCGTGCTCGCCCGCCCTCAGACCTTTGATGATGGGGATCATCAGGGGATGGTGATTGGTGGGGTAAAAGCGGGGCGGCGCCATCGGCGCCGCCCGTCCCGCGTTCCGCGGAGCGTGCGACGGAGTCCAGGACGGTCATCGGCCGCACGGGTCCCAGCGCGGGCGGCGTCCCGCCGAGACGCGCGGACCCTCGCATGGCGATCGGGGTCGGAGGGTCAGGGCGTCCCGGATAGGCTCGCGCCCCCGCGCCGACCGCAGGGCCCGCGCCCACCACAGCAGGCGGTCGAGCAGGGTGTCCACGGCGGCCTCGGCGCCGGACATGTCCTCCTTGGGAGAGCCGTCCGGGGCGAACAGCGTCTGCGCGTTGTGGAAGCTCACCGTGTCGCGCAGGGTCGCCGTGTGCAGCTCGCTGAAGACCAGCCGGAGTTGCTCGACCGCCCGGAGACCGCCGGACAGCCCGCCGTAGGAGACGAACCCGACCGGCTTGGCGGTCCACTCGTGGCGGGCGGAGTCGATCACCGCCTTCAGCGGTCCGGGGAACGCGTGGTTGTACTCGGGGGTGAGGACGACGAAGGCGTCGGCGGCCTCGATCCGGGCGCCGAAGTCGCGGAGCGGTTCGCCGTGGCCCTGGCCGGAATCGAGGTCGGCGACATCCAGCACGTCGAGTTCGCCGCCACCGTGCCCTCGCGCCCGGTCGAGGAACCAGCGGGTGACCGCCGGACCCGTCAGACCGTTCCGGTTACCGCCCAGGATGACCGCGATACGAAGTTTGTCCATGCACGTCCTTGTGTCCACTGGTCGGGGGCGAACGGCGTCCACGGTAGAACCTCAAGCCGCCTTGAGGGCAACGCGGGGTTCCCCGCGCGGGTCCCGGACGCCGCCGGGCCGGACACCGCGAACGGCGTCCGGCCCGGCGGGAACGGCGGGAACGGCGGGAACCAGGGTCTACAGGCCCAGCTCGGCCTCGAACGCGCCTTCCTCCAGGCGCTTCCTCACGGCCTGCAGGAAACGGCCCGCGTCGGCGCCGTCGATGAGGCGGTGGTCGTGCGACAGGGACAGGTAGACCATCGACCGCACGGCGATGACCTCACCGCCCATCGCCGGGTCCTCCATCACCACCGGACGCTTGACGACCGCGCCCGTGCCGAGGATCGCCACCTGCGGGGTGTTGATGATCGGCGTGCCGAACAGGGCGCCGCTGCTCCCGGTGTCGGCGATGGTGAACGTGCCGCCGCCGAGCTCGTCCGGGCTCAGCAGACCGGTGTGCGCCCGCTCGGTCAGCGCGGTGATGTTGCGCGCCAGGTCGGTCAGGCCCAGGCGGCCCGCGTCGCGGATCACCGGGACGAGCAGACCGCGGTCGGTGTCCACCGAGACGCCGAGGTTCTCGACGTCGTGGTAGCTGACGTCGTTGTTGTCGCCGTCGATGACCGCGTTGAGCTTCGGGTGGCTCCCCAGGGCCTCCACCGCCGCGAGTGCGAAGAAGGGGAAGAAGTCCAGCGCAACGCGCTCGCGCTGGGCGAAGTCGGCGCCCGCCTGCTCGCGCAGGCGCGCGATCTTGGTGACGTCGACCTCGATCACCTGGGTGGTCTCGGCGGCGGTGTTGAGCGACTCCACCATGCGGTCGGCGATTGACCGGCGCAGGCGGCTCATCTTCTCGGTGCGTCCGCGCAGGGAGGTGTCCGTGGCGCCCTTGCGCGCCGTCGTGGACGGGGAGGCGGGGGACGCGGCCCGCGCGGCGGCCGCCTTCTGCTCCTCTGCGGCCCGGAGCACGTCCTGCTTGCGGATCCGTCCGCCGACGCCGGTGCCCCTGACCCGGCCCAGGTCCACGCGGTTGTCGGCGGCGAGCTTGCGGACGAGCGGGGTCACGTACGCCTCGGCGACGGCGTCGGTGCCCGACGCGCGGCCGGTGCCGCTGAGCGTCTCGATGTCCACGGCGGGGACCTCGTCGGTACCGCGGGACCTGGCGGCCGGGGCGGTGGCCGTCGGCGAGGCGGCCTTCGGAGCGGGCTCGGGCTCGGCCTTCGGGGCCGGGGCCTCGGGCGCGGCGGTCTCGCCCTCGCCGCCGATGATCGCGATCTGGGCGCCGATGTCGACCGTCTCGTCCTCGTCGACGAGGATCTTGGTGAGTACGCCCGCGACCGGGGACGGGATCTCGGTGTCCACCTTGTCGGTGGAGACCTCCAGGAGTGGTTCGTCCACCTCGACGGTGTCGCCCACGTTCTTCAGCCACTGGGTGACGGTGCCCTCGGTGACGCTCTCACCCAGGGCGGGCATGGAAACGGAAGTCGGCATGGGTTCCTCGTTGGATCTGGGCGCGGAATCTGCCCAGCGCCTTGACTGGGCGGCGCGGGTGTGGCGGGGGCGGGCCGCGGCGGCCCGCCCCCGGGTGGTGCGGTCAGTCGTGCACGTGCAAAGGCTTGCCCGCCAGAGCCAGGTGCGCCTCGCCCAGCGCCTCGGACTGGCTCGGGTGCGGATGGATGAGCTGGGCCACCTCCGAGGGGAGCGCCTCCCAGTTGTAGATCAGCTGACCCTCGGCGATGAGCTCGCCCACGCGGCTGCCGACCATGTGGACGCCCAGGACCGGGCCGTCCTTCTCGGCGATGACCTTCACGGCGCCCTGGGTCTGGAGGATCTGGCTCTTGCCGTTGCCCGCCAGGTTGTAGTTCACCTCCACCACGTCGTGGCCGCGCTCCTTGGCCGCCTTGGTGGTCAGGCCGACCGAGGCCACCTCGGGCTCGCAGTAGGTGACGCGCGGGACGCCGTCGTAGTCGATCGCGGGCGGGTTGAGCCCGGCGATGCGCTCGGCGACGAAGATGCCCTCGGCGAAACCGACGTGCGCGAGCTGGAGGGTCGGAATGAGGTCGCCGACCGCGTAGACGTCGCCCACACCGGTGTGCAGGTTCTCGTCCACCTTGACGAAGCCGCGGTCCAGGGTGAGGCCCTGCTCCTCGTAGCCGAGGCCTTCGGAGACGGGGCCGCGGCCGATGGCGACGAGCAGCACCTCGGCGTCCAGGGTCTTGCCGCCCTTGAGCGTGACCGTCACACCGGAGTCGGTGGTCTTGACCGACTCGAAGGGGGTGCCGAGCTCGTACTTGATCTTGCGCTTGCGGAAGGCCCGCTCCAGCAGCTTGGAGCTGGACTCCTCCTCCACCGGGACCAGGTGGGGAAGTGCCTCGACGATGGTGACGTCGGCGCCGTAGGATCGCCAGACGCTGGCGAACTCCACGCCGATGACGCCGCCGCCCAGGACGATGACCGAGCCGGGGACGCGGTCCAGGCCGAGGGCCTGGTCGCTGGTCATGACCTTCTCGCCGTCGATGTCCAGACCCAGGGTCTTGGGCTTGGAACCGGTGGCGAGCAGGACGTTGCGGCCCTTGTAGACGGCGCCGTCGACGGTGACCTCGTCCGGTCCGGTGAGGCGGCCCTCACCCTCGACGACGGTGATCTTGCGGGACTTGACCAGCCCGGTCAGGCCCTTGTGCAGGCCGTTGACCACCTTGTCCTTGTAGGTGTGGACCGCCTCGATGTCGATGCCCTCGAAGGTGGCCTTGACACCGAAGTTCTCGCTCTCCCGAGCGGAGTCGGCGACCTCGGCCGAGTGCAGGAGCGCCTTGGTGGGGATGCAGCCACGGTGGAGGCAGGTCCCACCCAGCTTGTCTTTCTCGATCAGGACGACGCTCATGTCGAGCTCCGCCGCGCGTAGCGCCGCCGCGTAGCCGCCGCTGCCGCCGCCAAGGACGACGAGGTCGAATGTGCCGCCGCTCTCACTCACGGGAACGAACTCCTTGTTTGTGGCTGGTGATTCCGGGTGGTGGGCCGCGCGACCGGCACGCGTGGGGGGACGGCGCCCGGTCCGCGGGACCGGGGAGGGGCGCCGCCCCTCCCCGGGTCCTGCTACTCGGTGGTGTACTGCTCGGCGATGCGGACCAGGGTGCGCGTGCCCGCACCCGTGCCGCCCTTGGCCGTGTAGCCGTGCGGTCCGCCCTGGTTGAAGGACGGGCCGGCGATGTCGAGGTGCGCCCACCTGACGCCGTCCTCGATGAACTCCCTGAGGAACACGCCCGCGGAGAGCATGCCGCCCCAGCGCTCTCCGGCCACGTTGGCGATGTCGGCGACGGACGAGTCCAGGCCCGAGCGCAGCTCGGAGGGAAGCGGCATCGGCCACGCGGACTCACCGGCGGCGCCGGCCGCGGCGACGACCTCGTCGCGGATCGCGTCGTCGTTGGACATGACGGCGAACACCCGGGTGCCGAGCGCGACGAGCTGGGCGCCCGTCAGCGTGGCGATGTCCACGATCAGGTCCGGCTCGTCCTCGTGCGCGCGGACCAGGCGTCCGCCATGACCAGGCGGCCCTCGGCGTCGGTGTTGAGGACCTCGACGGTCTTGCCGCCGTAGATGCTCAGGACGTCGGAGGGGCGCTGCGCGGTGCCGCTGGGCATGTTCTCGGCCACGGCCAGGTAGCCCACGACGTTGACCCGCAGCTCCAACGCGGCGATGGCGCGCATGGCGGCGAGCACGGAGGCGGCGCCGGCCATGTCGGACTTCATCCAGTCCATCGAAGCCGCCGGCTTGAGGGACAGGCCGCCGGAGTCGAACGTGATGCCCTTGCCGACGAAGGCGACGGTCTTCGTGGCCTCCGGGTGGGTGTGGGCCAGGCGGACCAGCCGGGGCGGGTTGGCCGACCCCTGGCCGACCCCGGTCAGACCGCCGTAGCCGCCCTCGGCGAGCGCCCGCTCGTCCAGGACCTCGATCTGCAGGCCGGTCGCGGCGGCGACGTCCTGGGCCGCCGCGGCCAGGTCCTCGGGGACCAGGTCGGCGGGGGCGGCGTTGACCAGGTCACGGGTGAGGGCGACGGCCTCGGCCAGGACCCGGGACCGCTCCACGGCCTCGGCGGCGCCGGCGGCGGTGGAGACCACGGTCAGGTCGAGCGTGTGCTCGGCGCGGGTGCGCGCCTTCTCGCCGGTGCGGTACCGGTCGAAGGAGTAGGCGCCCAACTGGGCTCCGAGCGCCACGGCGCCCGCCTGGTCGGCGGTCTGTGCGGGGAGGGCCAGGACGACGCGACCGGCGCCCCCGGGGCGCGAGGACAGCGAACGCAGGGCGGCGCCGGCGGCGCGGGACAGGGTGTCGGAGTCGACGGGACCGTCGGCGGGCGCCGGGCCGAGACCGACCGCGACGACGACCGGGGCCGGGACGGCTCCGAGGGAGGCAAGGGTGTGCACCTCCTCGGGTTCGCCGCTCGCTCCCAGGAGCGACAGTGTCGCGTCGAGGCCGCCGGAGAAGGCGGCGTCGACGTCATGAGCGCCCGACGCGGGCTCGGAGCGTCGCCTCCGGAGTGGTAACCGACGACAACCGCGTCGGCGTCGAGCGAACTGGGGGACTCCGTATGTACTGACAACGACGTGCTCACGTTCCCGATGCTAGTCGCCCCGTGAACACGGCGGCGACGCGGCGCCCCGCGCCCCCGCGGGCCCTGACGCGGCACTCCGCGCACCGCGGGATCAGGGTCGTTCCCCCGGGCGACCAGGCCCGCCGCGCGCTGGGAGGGGCCCTCTGGCCGCCGGTGGGGGGTGTCGCACGGGATCGCCCGGAGTGGTGGCCGCCGTCCGCGCGGACGGGCCGCGAAAATCGATGTGAAAAAATGTGATGATGGTGACATCGGCCCGTCCGGGAGTCGGACACCGGTACGGAACGGTCCCCTCCACGAGCCGCTCCGTCAGCCCCAGGAGGCGACGGCCGCCGCCACGACCAGCGCCGCCGCGGTCGCGCACTCCACCAGCGCCCCCAACACGTCCCCGGTGATCCCTCCCAGCCGCCGCACCGACCGCCGCAGCACCGCGCCCGCCGCGGACAGCCCCGCCACGGCGCCCGCGGCACACCCCGCCGCCGACCACGGCGAGACGAGCAGGCCCGTCGCGCACACCGCCGCCACGACCGCGCACGCCGCCGCGGCCAGCGGGAGGCGCACGGTCCCCGCCACCCACGCGCCCAGCCCCTCGGACCGGGCCGAGGCACGCGCGGCGTGCACGCCAGGGCCACCGCCAGCCGTCCCACGGACCACGCCGCGGACGCGCCGACCACGGCGGTGCCGGGCCCCGCCCCGACCAGCTGCCCGAGCGCCAGCACCTGCGCGGCCATCACGACGACCAACGTGACGACGCCGAACGGTCCGATGTCCGACTTGCGCATCACCGCCAGCGCGTCCTCGGCACGGCCGCCGCTCCCGAGCCCGTCGGCGAGGTCGGCCAACCCGTCCAGGTGCAGGGCACGCGTGAGCAGGGCGCCCAGACCCACGGCCGTCAGGGCGGCCAGCGGATCCGACAGCCCCAGCTCCGAGACCGCCGCGGCCACCGTCCCGAGGACCGCGCCGAGCACCGCGCCCAGGGGAGCGGCCCAGAACATCGCCCACCCGGTGGCGGCGCGGTCCGCGCGCTCCACCCGCACGGGCACGACCGTGAACGTCCCCACGGCCATCCGCGCGCCCGCGGCGGCGTCGCCGGTCAGGGCAGCTCCAGTACGCGTCCCGCCGTCACCAGGACGACCTCCTCGGACTCGGCCCCGATCCACTGGTTGAGCCTGCCCAGGTGGTCGCGGAACAGCCGTCCGGCACGGGTCGGCGGGACGACGCCGGAACCCACCTCGTTGGACACCGCCACCACGTGGGCAGAGGTGCTCCGCCACGCCTCCAGCAGGTTGGACGCCTCAGCCCGCACCCGAGCCTCGGCCTCGGGCGAGGGCGGGTCCTCCCACACGCCGTGCCGGTCCATGACCCCGGTCAGCCAGGTGCCCAGGCAGTCGACCAGGACAGCGCCGTGCGCGCCCCGGAGCAGTGCCACCACATCGGAGGTCTCCTCGGTCCGCCACCACCGCGGGCGGCGCTCGGCGTGGGCCGCGACCCGTTCGGCCCACTCGGGGTCCTTCCCCGGATCAGGTGGGGGACCGGTCGCCGCGTAGACCACCCGGGGTTCGGCGAGCAGGCGCAGCTCCGCCTCGGTGGACTTGCCGGACCGCACCCCGCCGGTGATCAGCACCCGGTGCGGGCCGCGCGGGCGGGGCTCGGGCCAGACCGAGGGCGGGCACGACATCACGTGGCCGTCACCGGGGGCGAACGCGCCCCACAGCCGGGTCCGTCGGGCGAACTCGCGCGGGGAGCGGATCCGGTGGTCGCCGCCGACCGCCACGACGGCCGTCGTCACCCCGATCACCCCGCGACGGCGCAGCTCCCCGATCGCCTCCGGCCGCCGGACCACGTCGACGATCACCATGTCGACCGGCTGGGGCGGGGTCGCCGAAGAGTGTTCGAGGGCCCCACCAGGGGCCTCGGCGGGCGGGCCGCCCGGCAGCGGCCCCGGTTCGGGACGGGCGAAGAGGAGGCGTCCGCCGTGGGGGCCCTCGACCAGGACGCCGTCCGTCGTGTGCCCGACCGTGTACTCGGGCGGCACCGGACCGACGGGACCCTCCTCGCGGAGGCGGAAGCGGTCGTCGACGGTCACGCGCAGGGGCAGACGGCGCTCCGTCTGAGCCTGGTTGCAGGAGGCGCAGGTGCACTGCGGGGCCGGCCAGCCCGCGTGACCCGCTGTCCCGAGGAATCGGATACGCACTCGAAGAAGTAAACAGCATGGGGCGCCAAGCCTTGGTTAAGCTCGGGGCGGGATCCGGTGAACGACACCGGGAGAACCGCGACGAAGGGCGGCCGGACATGGCGTGGACCTGGCGGTACATCGGGGCCGACGGTGCGACCCCGCCGGACGGGGACCTGCCCGCCGAGGCGTTCACCTCCCGGGGCGACGCGGAGAGCTGGCTGGGAGAGAACTGGCGGGCGCTGGCCGAGGACGGAGTGGGCCGGGTCGCTCTCATGGACGGCGACCGGGAGGTCTACGCGATGGCGCTGGCGACGGCCGAGTAGCGGGCGTGTTCGCGGATCCGACACCACGTGACCATCGGGGCATGACGTCCACCCACCGCGGTCACGCGGTGCTCGAACCCGTCACATCCCCCTGTGGCGGCTCCGGCGGACCGGGCGGCTGGACCGCTCCCACCCGGCCCGGGACATGGCGCGTTGAGCGGCTCGGCCCCGGAGACGGCGAAGCCCCGGGCGCCGAAGGACGACCGGGACTCCCACCGCGACCCCTACGCGCGGATGTTCTCCGGGCTCCTGGTCAGCGCCGGGTCGCGCTGGACGCTGTCACCCAGGATCTCGTCGACGCGGGCGACCAGGTCGTCGTCGAGCTTCACGCCGGTGGCCCCGACGTTGTCGCGGACCTGTTCGGGGCGCGAGGCGCCGACGATCGCGGCGGACACGTTGGGGTTGCGCAGGACCCAGGCGACCGCGAGCTGGGCCATGCTCAGACCGGCTTCGGCCGCCAGCGGCTCCAGCCGGGCCACCCTCGACAGCAGCTTCTCGTCCTCGGTGAGGTCCCTGAGGAACCTGCCGGCCTCAGGTTCGGCCGCGCGCGAGCCGCTCGGCGCGGGGCGGCCCACCTTGTACTTGCCGGTGAGCATGCCGCCCGCGATGGGCGACCACACGATCTGGCCGATCCCCTCGCGCTCGCACACGGGGACGACCTCCGACTCGATGACCCGCCACAGCATGTTGTACTGCGGCTGGTTGGAGACGATCCGGTCGAAGCCCATCTCGTCGGCGATCCTCAGCGCGCGCTCGATCTCCTCCGCCCGCCACTCGGACACCCCGACGTAGAGGACCTTGCCCTGGCGGACCAGGTCCTCGAAGGCCCGCATGGTCTCCTCCAGCGGGGTGGTGTAGTCGAACCGGTGCGCCTGGTACAGGTCCAGGTAGTCGGTCCCCAGACGGCGGAGGGAGTCCTCCACGCCGCGGATGACGTGTTTGCGGGACAGGCCCCGGTCGTTCCGGCCCTCGCCCATGGGCCAGAACACCTTGGAGAAGATCTCCAACCCGTCCCTGCGCTCACCCTTCAGCGCGCGGCCCAGGACTTCCTCCGCCTTGCCGAGCGCGTAGACGTCCGCCGTGTCGAACGTGGTGACGCCCGCGTCCAGTGCCGCGCGCACGCACGCGACCGCGGTCTCCTCCTCCACCTGCGAACCGTGCGTGATCCAGTTCCCGTAGGCGATCTCGCTGACCACCAGACCGCTGTTACCCAGATGCCGAAAATCCATGCGGAGCACTGTAGCGGTGGAAGACGTCGGCTCGCGAGGGTCGGTCCGGCAGGAGAAGCGAGTGCTCACGGGCTGTGAGGAGGTGGGGCCGGTGCGCGCACCCGGCCCCGATCGCCTGATCGGGCGGGCGCCTCAGCGCACGTAGCGCGGCGTGGGGTCCTCGCGGACCTTCACCCGGGGCTTGGGCAGGCGCAGGCGGCGGAACTGGATCTGGCGCATCGCCGCGTACAGGCCCGAACCCTTCACACTCGGGTCGTCCGGGAAGTACTGGCCGGCGCGCCGCTTCACCGTGCGGCCCACGAGGACGCCCTCGATGACGATCGTGACCATCATCAACGGCCACAACACGTAGGCCACGACCATCTGCGCGGTGGGGTTGTTCACGAACATCAACAGGACGATGACGACCGACAGGGGCAGGAAGAACTCGCTCAGGCTGCGGCGCGAGTCGACGAAGTCACGGGCGAAGGCCCGTGCGGCACCGTGGTCCTGCGGGCGGAAGTAGCGTTCCTCGCCCTTGGCGGCGCCGCCGTCGCGGGCGGTGCGACCGCGCTGGCGGTCGAGGCGCCCGCGGTAGGCCCGGTAGGCCTCCTTGCGCGACTGCGGAGCGTTGAGCGGCCGGCGCAGGTCCCGTTCGGATTCCTTACGCTTTGGGGTGGGGACACCCTTCTTGGGGGTATATCCCTTAGGTTGGGTGGCCTCAGTGGCCTCATGGCTGGCGGATTCGGATGAGTGCGAATCCGTGGCTGCGGAAGCGGAGCGACGTCGGAACACACCCTCAGGGTAGCCGGTCACAGCTTTATGGCGACCGCGGGCCAGACCGCGTAGGGTTGGGCGAAGCGCCCGCTGGGAACAGCCGATGTACGCACCGAGAAGGGGACGGCCACGCCGATGAGCGTGTTTCAGCGACTTTCGATGATCTTCAAGTCCAAGGCCAACAAGGCCCTGGACTCGGTCGAGGACCCCAGGGAAACCCTCGACTACTCTTACCAGAAACAGCTTGAGCTCCTACAGAAGGTTCGTCGTGGTGTGGCGGACGTCGCCACCTCCCGCAAGCGCGTCGAGTTGCAGATCCAGCAGCTGGAGCAGCAGTCCGGCAAGCTGGAGACCCAGGGGCGCGCGGCGCTGACCCAGGGTCGGGAGGACCTCGCCCGCGAAGCCCTGACGCGGCGCTCCGGTCTGAGCAGCCAGATCGAGAGCCTGCGCGAACAGCACGCCAACCTCCAGGGCGAGGAGCAGAAGCTCACCATGGCGGCCCAGCGCCTCCAGGCCAAGGTGGACGCCTTCCGCACCCGCAAGGAGACGATCAAGGCGACCTACACCGCAGCCCAGGCCCAGACGCAGATCAGCGAGGCCTTCTCCGGCATCTCGGAGGAGATGGGCGACGTCGGCATGGCGGTGCAGCGTGCCGAGGACAAGACCGCCGAGATGCAGGCCCGCGCGGGCGCGGTCGACGAACTCCTGGCCTCCGGGGCGCTCGACGACGTCACCGGCACCGCCAAGGACGACATCCAGGCCGAGCTCGACCGGATGGCCAGCTCCACCGGTGTCGAGGCCGAGCTGGAGCGCATGAAGCTGGAGCTCGGGCAGGGCAACGGCGGCGGCTCCGCGCCGCAGATCGAGGGCGGCAACAACCGGGAGGGCTCATGATCGTCCGCATCATGGGTGAGGGGCAGCTCGACCTCACCGACGCCGACCTCGACGTCCTGAACTCCTTCGACGCCTCGTTGGAGGCGGCGATCGAGTCCGGCGACGAGGACAGGTTCCGGGAGGCCCTGCACGACCTGTTGGCCAAGGTGCGTGCGGACGGCAAGCCCCTGCCGCCCGACGCGCTGGAGCCCTCACAGTTCATCCTCCCGCCCGCCGACGCCACCATGGACGAGGTGCGAGAGATGCTCCAGGACGACGGCCTCATCCCCGGCTAGTCTGCCTGGCCGGGTACGCCGCCGTCCGTCCAGGCGGGCGATCCGGACAGCGGCGCGCGACCGGAGCGGTCGGAGGCGTCCCACACCAGCGCGCGCGTGTCGCCCACGCCGCCGCGACTTGGCGTCGCGGCGGCCGTGGTGTGTCGTCAAACCTTCCGACCTGGGCGACTAGACTTCGGACCAGGGGGGTCGTCATGGC
>NZ_MKKC01000074.1 GCF_001942255.1 Nocardiopsis sp. CNR-923 | reverse complement strand
TCGAGCGCTCGATCGCCTGGCTGGGCTCCTACCGCAGGTTGAACGTGCGCTGGGAACGCAAGGCCTCCACTTTCCTGGCCATGCTCGGCATCGCCTGCACCCTCATCTGCTACAAGCACCTGGCAAAGCATGCTGATGGCTTTTGAGATGAGCTCTAAGACACGCTGAACTCGTACGGTCCGGAACCTCCAACCCCTTCTACCGATTCCCGGTGGAAGGGGTTTTCCGCGGAGGAGAACTGACAAGATCGCGGATGCTCGCGCGTAGGTCGTGGGTTCACATCCCGCCGTCCCGACAGACGAAGGGCGCTCACCCGTGTGAGCGTCTTGTCGAAGAACACGGGTCCGAGGGCCGCGGCGCCGACGGCTCCGATCCCCCCCAGGCCGCGTAGCCGATCCCGACATCGATCCGCTTCAGGGCGACGCTGAGGGAGAACAGCGTCAGCAGGAAGAAGACCACGGCGGAGATCGACCATCCGATGACGGTGAATCCGGCGCTGCCGCCGACGCTGAGGGCGTAGCGACCTCGAAGATCACGGCGATTCCCAGATAGATCCAGCTCATGGTGGGTTCCTTTCGATGCGGGGCGCGACAGGCGAGTGTGGCGCCTCGTGCCGCGAGCTATGGTGAATATAGCTGCATGTGCATGCATGTATTGCTCCACCGCGTGGTTCCGCCGCCTCCCTCGTCGCCTTCAGGGCGAGACCGCCCGCCCGATGGCGGTGAGCGCCCGCGCCAGCCCGTGTGCGTCCCTTGCGGGTCGTGCGCCGCCGCGTTCGCCAGCAGTCCGGCCAGGCGCTCGTCGAAGGGGGCGCGGGCCGCCCGGAGCAGGGCCTCCCCTTCCTCGGTGATCACCGCGTACACCCCACGGCCGTCCTCCGAGCACACGTCCCGACGCGCCAGGCCCCTCGCCTCCAGGCGCGACACCAGCCGCGTGGTCGAGCTCTGGCTCAGGTTGACCCTGTGGGCGAGGTCGTTCACCCGCAGCTCCTTGTCGGGTGACTGGCTCAGGTGCGTGACCGCCCGGAACTCGGTGAGTCCGACCCCGTGGTGCTCGGTGAGCCAAGCGCCCAGATTCGCGTCCACCGCCGCGACGAAGGCGGCGACCCGCGACCAGTCCGAGCTCACGCCGTGGCTCGTCGTTTCTCCGGTGGAGAAATTATGCATGTGCATGCAATTAAGCTAACGCGCGACGGACGGACCCGCAAGGGCGCGTGCCGGCCGGTCCCGATGGGAGCCAGACCACGCCGGACGCCGTGGGGACCGCGACTTGCTCTCCACGGGCTCTGACCGAGCCCCCGCCGCCCGCCGCGGGAACCGGGAGAGCCCCGCCAAGACGTGTCGCACGGCGAAGTGGAGCCGCGACCTGAGCGCCGAGGGCGCGGAGGGGCACTGGAGGGGTCGCGCCGAACCTGGCCGGGAGCCGGTCACACCGCGGCGCGCTCCGCTCCCGCCCGGAACACACGGCCGAACCCCACAGGCGCCGCCAGGAGCAGGGCCCCTCCGGCGACGAACGGCGTGTGAAGTCCGAACCCTCCCAACAGGCCGCCGGCGAAGACCCCCAGGAGAACGGAGGCCTGGGCGAGGAGCATACGGGCCATGGACGCGCGCCCCAGAATCGGCTCCGGCGTCACCGCCTGAAGGATGGAGACGGCGCTGACGGAGATCGTCGTCGCCGCGAATCCGAAGACACCGAGTGCGACGGCGCCCACGACGACGTTGGGTAACAGTCCCATGGCCAGCAGGACCCCTCCTCCGAGAACGTGGGCGACGATGAGCAGAGGACCGTGGCCGCACCACCGCCCCAACGGAGCACACAGGATCGAGGCGGCGAGCGCGCCCACCGCGGACAGCATCGTGTAGACCCCGAACAGTGCTTCCGCGACGCCGAGAGTCCGGGTGACGTAGAGCACCAGGATGGCCGACACCCCGCCGGTGGCGAACCCGGAGACGGCCGCGGCCACGGCGAAGCCCCGTTGGACGCGGTCGTTCCTGACGAACCGGAGCCCGTCCAGCGCCTCGCGGGTCAGTGAGGAGTGCTCCGATTCCGGTGCCCGCTCGCCTCGGTCCTTCCTCCCCCCTCCGGGGGAACGGGCCACGGCGGGCACGGAGAGCAGGAACAGCGCCCCCACCAGGTAGGCCCCCGCGTTGAACAGGAGCGCTGTTCCCGCGGATAGGGAGAACAGCAGCCCCGCGAGCGGGCCGCCGAGGAAATCCGAGGCCACCACACGGGTCCCCTGTAGGCGGCTGTTGGCGGTGATCAGGAGACTCCGTGCGACCAGCGCGGGGAGCAGCGCCCGGGCTGAGCCGTCGTGGAAGACCTCGCAGACCGCGAGGGCGAAGACGAAGAGGCACAATCCCCAGACGGGGACCGGACCGAACCAGGAGACCACCGCCAGTACACCGAGCAGTGCGCATCGCAGGACGTTGCCGACCACCATGGCTTGGCGCTTGTCGATCCGGTCGATCAGCGCCCCGGCGTGGAGGCCGAACAGCAGCCAGGGAGTGTAGGCCGCCACGGTCAGCATCGAGACCGCGAGGGGGTCGGAGGTCAGGGCAGCGGCCATGAGCGGGAAGAGGGTCAACAGGACGCCGTCGCCGAGGTTGGCCGACGTGTGCGCGACCCAGAAGCGGTGGAAGGCTCCCCCCAACCCCGCCGTCGGCGAATCGTCCTCGGCGTGCGAGGAGTCGATGTCCATGCGCCTATTCGAACCTGGCCTTCCGGGAGCCCTCCAGACTCATCGGCGGATGGGAGAGAACCGGGTCCCCGTTGACGTCCACGGCGGGGACACCGGCGGAGAGGACGTACAGGGCGGTCTCCCGGACCCCGTCGACGCCCAGCAGCCCCTCGACGGCCGAGTCGTTGAAGGCCGCGGTCTGGAAGGGGCCGAGCCCCAGTGCCGTCGCCGTCAGGGCAAAGGTCTGGCCGAGGTGCCCGGCGTTCATCAACATGACCCGATAGGCGCGAGGGTGCCGGTACTTGAAGCTCAGGCGTGCGACGACCGAAGTCAGGACCACGGAGAAGGGCGCCTCACCCACGCCTGACTGCGCGTCGCACGCACGGGTCAAACCGTCCCGGAACTCACCCTCCCGGAGCAGCTCCAGGGAATGCTCCCGGACGTTGTAGTGGTAGATCCCCGGAGCGATCCCGGCCACGCCGGTGACGACCGTGTACGCCTCCAGTTCGTGACGGGCGCCACCGGCGGGGCTGGTTCGCACCATGAGCGCGCCGAACTGCTTGGCGTCGATAAAGTCCTTCACTCCGAAGGTCATCGCCATGAGGGTCGAGAAGACCTCCCGTCCGACAGGCGCGCCAACGAAGTCCCGATGGGTTCTCCTCCGGTAGAGGACTTCCTGGTAGGAGTGGCCGGGATCCTTCTGGTGCCGGGGGAGAAAAATCCTGTCCGCATTCTTGTATTCCTTGAAAATGGGAGGTGACGGGTCTTTCGTGATCTCCTCCCGAACCTCGTCGGTGCTCTCTGTGAAAGGTGCGTCCCTGGTGGAGAAATGGAAGGATAGTCCTTCCTTTCCCCAAGGTGCCCAGGCGTCGAATCCCCCTGTGTCATTTTCGGCCTCACCCTGTTCCTCGGATTTAAGGAACCCGAGCGATGAGAGGGATGTCACCGCACTTTCCAGGACGTTTTCATCCAACCCCAGTTCCTGTGCCACGTCAGACACGGATCGCGACTCAGAAAAGCTGTAGAGAACGCTCGCGGTGACCGGGTCGGTGCTGATTTTTACCTTCGTTACAGGGTTCTTTGCGTAGAAACCAGATGCATCCCAGTAGCATTCGACATGCTCTGCTGACCTGTACTTCAAAGTACTGCTCCCTGTGAAAACGAGGAGGTCGGCCCCGCTCGGGGACCGACCTCCTCTGGCCGCATGCTAGCTGGCGCTGAACACGATGATGATGGTCAGCTCTTCGACGGGTTCGACCTTGATCATGGCCTTCTCCTTAGCTGCTGGAGGCCAGCTCCAACGGGGGGATTTCCGCGGTTAGACCACGGAGTCTGCACGTCGGGCGACGTACAGAGCCTTGGGGTGTCTTCCGTTGTCCAGACCGTCCTCCAGAGCCCCTCCGTGGAAACCTCGGACGGAGACGAACTCCAGACCGGCGGAGACGATGCCTTCGAGGATCCGCTCATGGGTCAGGTGGCGCAGCCGGTGCCGTGTGACGGAGCGCGACCAGAGGTCACCCTCCACCCGCGCGAAGGAGTCCACCTTCAGGTCGATGGTCCCGCCGGGGGAGAAGCCGGCCGGCGCCAGCGGTGAGAAGCAGATGAACCCGTCGTCGGAACTGCGGATGTTGGGAGCCTGGGAGAGCACACGGAAGGCTAGTTCGGTGTTCACTTCCACGATCAGAAGGCCGTTGGGAGCCAGTACCCGCGCGGCCTCGGCGAAAGCGGCGTCCAGCTCCTCGTCCCCGGAGATGTAGTGGAACACCTCGCCTGCGGAGATCGCGGCATCAAATTTCGCAGACGGGAGGGGAAGATCGGCCAAGCCTCCCACGAAAAAATCGATCTCCTGCATCTCCTCTTTTCCCTCAGCGGCCGACACCATCGCGGGAGAGAGGTCGACGCCGGTGACCCTGTATCCGCACTTCTGGAGTTCCACGGAGCTGTTGCCGGTGCCGCAGCCGAGGTCGACCAGCCGTTCTCCGGGGGTGCCGAATTCTTTCAGGAGATCGCTGAAAAGATTCATCCAACGGTAGTAGTCGGAAGTTCTCGATGTCGCGTCATATTGGCCGGCAAGCCTTTCATAGGCTTCCAGCGGGGACATTGAGGGGGGATGAGAGGAAATCTTCGACCTCCAAGTTCAACCTGCAGGCGATTGGGTAAAAAATATGATGGGAACCATCTTCGGTCAAGGATCTGGCCACATTCGGACAGTGATGGAAGTTGCGTGCATCCAAACTGGTGAGGGTCGTCGAAGAACCGCCAGGTCAATGCCGGAATTCGAAACTCCAAGTCGTCGCGATCCCTCAGTATGTTTGGGCGAAACCAAACACCTTGCGTCCCTGTTATGCGAACGTGACTCAACTCGGTTATCCGTCGGGCTCTGGCGTCAGCCCATGACTCCGGAGTCGTCTGAGTTCGCCCGTGAGCACGCGAATGCCGGACCTGAGCTGAGTGCGTGGCAACGATCGGACCCTGGCGCGCGAGAACCGGTACGGACCCAAAGGATCACGGAGTTGTCGAGGCGCCACGGTGTACGAGGCCGCATGCTCGCCGCGACCACCCCTCGCGCTCCACTCCCGTCCTCCGCCTCACCCGCGCGACCGCTCACCCCCCGTGGCCCGAGGGTCATCCGTGCGCCTTCGACGACACCAGAGCCTTCGGGGAGTCGAACCCGGCGCCGTCCCCGCGACACCCGAGGGCGGCCGGGCGTCCCCGGCGGCGAACCCGTCACCCGTTATAACCGAGGTGACGTACGCGATGTGGCACTTCGACCACGAACGGAAAGGGCGCACATGTCGACGAGGACAGCCGCCTCCCTGCGCGCGAACCGCGCGTCCTGGGTTCACAGGATCCGCTACGCGGTGCGCCATCCGAACCGGATCCTGCCCTACGCGCGGCGTGGCGCACGGGACCTGCGCCTCAGGCTGATCCACCGGGACCACATCGCCTACTACCGGGCGGTGATGGCCTCCGACACCGCACGCGATCCGAAGGCGGCCGTGGGCAGCCACAGCCAGGAGCGGTGGCTCGCACTGGGCAGGATGCAGTTCGACTACCTGGTCGAGCACGGGCTGCGGCCGGAACACCGGCTACTGGACATCGGTTGTGGGAACCTGAGGGCCGGATGGCACATCATCGCCTACCTGGACGAGGGCGGCTACTACGGGATCGACATCTCCCCCGACATCATGATCGAGGCCAAGAAGGCACTGGTCGAACACGGGCTCCAGGCCAAGCTGCCCCACCTGACCGTCACACGGGACCTCACCTTCGACTTCCTGCCCGACAACCACTTCGACGTGGTACACGCGCACAGCGTCTTCTCGCACTCGCCCATCGAGGTGATCGACCAGTGCCTGGCCCACGTGGGACGCGTCCTCGCTCCCGGCGGCTTCTTCGACTTCACCTTCGACCGCACCGAGGGGACGGAGCACCACGTCCTGCGGGAGGACTTCTACTACCGGACGGGCACGCTGCTCTCCCTGGCGGAGCGGCACGGGCTCGCCGCCCGGTTGATGGAGGACTGGGAGGAACGGCCGCACGGCCAGTCCAAGATCCGCGTCACCACACGGGCCTGACCACGGAAGACGAGGTCGACCACGGCGATGGTCGGGCGTGCGGCTCGACACACGGTGCGGCCGGCGGTGCGGTCGCTTCGGCACGGATCGGGAATCCGCCTCCTGCGACCCACCCGCACCGATGTGAGCCAACCGACGGTGCGGGCGACGGGACTCAGCGCATGCGCGGCCTCCCCGGTCGGGTCCACGACCCTCTCCCACCACCGGGTGGCGGCGTGCGCGGACCGAACGCCGAGAGTGTGACCACGGCGCCGTAGACGACAGAGCACACCAGGAGGACGGGGGAGATCCCGAGCAGGGCGATGGCCGCGCCGACCACCGGAGCGCCGACCGGCGCGGCGAGCCGGGTCAGGGCGCCCACCATGGCTGTTCCACGTCCGACCAGGTGTGCGGGCAGTCGTTCGAAGACGACGGCGGCCAGGATCGGGTTGACGAGCCCGCCGCCGAGCCCGGCCACGCCCCACACGGCCACGGTCAGCCAGAGCGGTGTGTCCAGGGCCAGCACCAGAATGCGCGGCGGGCCGGTGAGCGCGAGCGCGCCGAAGAGGGTCAACCCGCGCGGCAGCCGATGGCCCACCCCGACCGCGACCAGCGAACCGAGGACCGAGCCGCCGCCCAGCACCCCTGCCACGAGCCCCACGGCCTCGGGCCCGAGGCCGTGCCCGCGCACCCACAGGGGAAGCGCGATCGTCATCACCGCCGTGTCGATCAGGTTGGTCACCATGATCATGACGACGAGGACCCGCAGCGTCCGGTCGCCCCATACCGCACTCCAACCCGCGTGCAGGCGGGCCGGGTAGCCGCCTTCTGCGTCGGCGTCGCCTCCCGGGCGCGTACGCGGGGCCAGCGCGGCGAGGACCGCCGACGCCAGGATCATGAGCGTGCCGGTCAGCAGCAGTGCGGACAGGGCGCCCAGGAGCCCGACGAGGGCCCCGGCGGCCACCGGTCCGACGCTCTGGGAGAGCCGGTCCACGGTCCCGGTCAGGGCGGTGACGCGCTCCAGACGGGTCCCCGTGGCGGCGGCGACGGACGGAGCCATGGAGACCTTGGCGGACTCGGAGGGGCCGGTGGCCAGGCCGACCACCGTCACGAGCGCCAACAGCAGGGGGAAGGGCAGCAGCCCGCCGCCGTGCAGGAGGGGGATGGGCAGGAGTGCCGCGGCGGCCACCAGGTCCAGACGGACGCTGACCGCTCGTTGGCCGACGCGGTCGAGCGCCGGTCCGCCGAACAGGCGGGCGAGCGTGTAGGCGCCCATCTCGAAGAGCGTGACCAGACCCATGTGGGCGGGGCTGTCGGTGGTCTCCAGGACGAACCAGGGGACGGCGACGAGGCTGATCCGGGTGCCGGTGAGCGCGAGGGCCTCCGCGCTGACCAGACCGACCAGGGCGCGGCGGCTCACGTCCGGTTCCGCGCGTCGTCCGGGTCGGGGCTGGGGAAGGCGGCGAAGTGGACGCGTACGACACGGCTGCCGGGTGCCTCGGCGTCGGCCCGCTCTCCGGGCTCACGCGCGTAGCGGTCGAGGACCTCGCGGATGTCCTCGCGCAGGGCGGTGAGCTCGTCGACGGTGAGTTGTGTGCGGCGCTCGCCCATGACCTGGGCCTCACGCCAGCCCTCGGGTTGGGAGGACCACAGGTGGACGGCCGCTCCGAGGTCTTCGCTCCAGCGCGCGGCCAGGGCGAGTCGGACGGCCGTGCTCAGCTCAGGGGCCTCGGTGTCCAGGTGTTCGGGCAGGCGGAAGCCCGTGTGCGGGGCGCGCCACCAGCGTTCCCGTGGGGTGCCGAGCTCGGGCGCCTCCTCGATGAAGCCGTGGGCGTGCAACTGGCGCAGGTGGTAGCTCGCCGAAGCGGACGCGATGCCGAAGTGTTCGGAGACGGCCTTGCCGGTCGCGGGGCCGTGGACCTGGAGCAGCGTGAGTATGCGCAGGCGCAGGGGGTGGGCGAGCCCGCGCAGGGAGTGGGCGTCCAGGACCGCGGCGTTCTCGAAGGGGTCGGGGACGGGGGTGTCGTGGGGGGTGTCCATGGTGTGAGGGTAGATGCCCAAGAGTTCTTGGCCAAGAGGTGTTGGCCAAGAGTTCTTGGCCAACACGGGCCCGCACCGGGTGGCCTGGTCGGGCGGCCGACTCGCCGGAGGGGCCGCGGTTCCGTAGGGTGAACACCGCCGTTCCGGCGTTCCTCCAGGTCACAGTGGCATGTGCGCGATCTGCGTGGATATTCCCGGCATTAGGCATATGGCGCCCACATCTCGTATGGTCTGCGGAGTACCCCTCGCCCCACAGGCGCCATTCCGTGAGCGACGTGCGCGGAGGGCCCCCGAACCCCCACCCGCGCGCGGGTTCGCCAGCGGTACCACTCATGGAGCTGACATGACTCGCATCCCCGGATCGCCCTCCGTCCGCACACGGCGCGGCGCGCGCCTCGCCGCGGCCGTCCTGTGCGCGGCGGCGGTCGTGGTCCCCCAGACCGCCCACGCGGACCCCGAGGACCCGGACATCGACGAGCTCAACGCCCGCGCCGAGGACCTGGCGGAGACCTACGACGGCGAACTCCTCCAGTTCGAGGAGATCGAGGAGCGCGCCGAGCGCGCCCAGGAGGACCTGGCCGAGGTCGAGGAGGAGCTGGAGCGGTCCCGGTCCGAAGTGGCGCGCATCGCCGCCGGGCAGTACATGGGCACCGGCTTCGACCCCGCGCTCGACGTCGTGTTCAGCAGCGATCCCGAGGACTTCTTCACGGACGCGGCCATGGTCGAGCAGCTCAGCCGGAGCCAGGCCGGCCAGATCTCCCACCTGGTCGCCCTCCAGGAGGAGCGTGCGGAGATCGCGAGCGAGGCCGGGGAGGAGCTGGCCGAGGCCCAGGAGCTCATCGACGACCTGGAGGGGCAGCGCGAGGAGGTCGAGGCGCTCATCGAGGAGTACGAGGCACAGCAGGTCCCCGAGGCGCCCGCGACACCGGCCACCGGAAGCATCCCCGACAGCGTGCGCGGTTGGGGCTTCGACGGGGCGACCCCGCGCATGGCGGCCATCCGCGACGAGGTGATCCTCAACGTGGGCGTCCCCTACGAGGTCGGATGTGCCCGCGACAGCAGCGACGACCACGGATCGGGGCAGGCCTGCGACTTCATGGTCGCCGTCATCGGCACCCACCCCTCCGGCGGGAACCGGGGCGTGGGCAACCAGATCGCCCAGTACGCGATCGACAACGCCGACCGGCTCGGCGTCAAGTACGTCATCTGGGAACAGCGGATCTGGCACTCGCAGAACCGCCAGTGGGTCGCGATGAACGACCGGGGCAGCGTCACCGAGAACCACTACGACCACGTGCACATCTCGTCGTACTGATAAGCGTGCGTATTGCATCAGATGCACTATTCGCACACCCCGTGAAGCTGTCCATGCAGGTCAAACAGGGGCACCGCCTCCTCCTCTCCTATCGCGTCGCGCCGCATCGACAACGTCCGCTGACCTGCGTTTTCTGCGTTCCACCCCACGCTCCTCACATCAGATGCGAGGAGGTCTTTCGGGTGAAACGGGTGGCTATCGAAGGTGCCGCGCACCTGGTCCTGACCGAGGGCGTGGTGCCGCTACATCCGTCCGAAGCGGTCTACGACGCGATGCTGACCGGGTGGCAGCGCCAGCAGCTCAGCCGTCAGTTGGCCACGACGACGATCACGACCCGACGAGGACTGGTCCGCCGGTCCGCCGGTTCGCCGAGTTCACCGGGACCTTCCCCTGGGAGTGAGGGGCCATCAAAACTCCGGACAGCTTCTCTTGTGAACTGTCAGACGGCGAGACGATAACTCAGATGCTCGTCCTCAACCTCTTGGGGACGCTGTCCGGAAGCTTCGAGGCACCCCACCCGGACGGCCACTGCATCCGGCCACACTCGCCCGCCGACTCCGCGCCCTGGGCATCGACCCCCGTGTCAACCGCAACGGGGCCCTGACGCACCACGCCCGCCAGCTTCCTCCGCCGGTCTTTGGTCGCCTTCTCGGGCTCGCCCCCGGCACAGCGCAGCGTGGGTACAGATCGCCGGCGGCAAACGGGCTCGCTGCCGTCCGCGTTCCGGGTAACCGCCCCTCTGAGCGGTGGGGCCGATCGTCATGACCGGTTGCCTTCATTGATCCAGATCAGGAAGCTTTCGCTCAGGTTGAAGAAGACTCTCCGCCGCTACCCCCGCGGCCGGGTGTGGTCTGGCCGAGCGCCGGGTAGCGGTCTCTACAGGAGCCGTTAGACGAACGCGGTCGCGTCCGGCCGGACGCGCGGCGTCGCGGGAGGGGGAACCCGCCATGGCCGAGCAGGAGGTGGCCGTGGAGACGGCCGGGGTGTCGCTCGGCGGGAACCTGGCCACGCCCGACGCGCCCGCCGGCGCGGTGGTCTTCGCCCACGGAACCGGTAGCTCGCGGCACAGCCCCCGCAACCGCATGGTGGCCTCCGTCCTCCAGGAGAGCGGGTTCGCGACGCTGCTGTTCGACCTGCTGACCGAGGACGAGGAGCGGATCGACCGGATCACCGCCAGGCAGCGCTTCGACATCGACCTGCTGACGGGGCGGCTGTCGGGTGCGGTGACCTGGCTCGGCGGACGCGAGGAGACACGGGAGCTGCCGGTCGGGCTGTTCGGTGCGAGCACGGGGGCCGCCGCCGCGCTGAGGACCGCGGCGGACCACCCTGACCTGGTCGGTTCGGTCGTGTCCCGAGGGGGCCGCCCCGACCTCGCGGGAGCGGCGCTCACCCGCGTGCGCGCGCCGGTCCTGCTGGTGGTCGGGGGCGCTGACCGCCAGGTGCTCGCGCTCAACGAGATCGCCGCCCAGCGGCTCGGCGGCCCGCACGAGGTGTACGTCGTCCCCTACGCCACGCACCTGTTCGAGGAACCCGGGACGCTCGACCAGGTGGCCGTCGCGGCCGCGGACTGGTTCGCGCGCACCTGGTCGCGGACGTCGACGGCGCGCGGGATCGCACGGAGTGAGCCCCGCCCCACGCGCCCGCACGGGAAGCTGAGCGGTCCGAGCGCGCTCGGGGATGCGATAGGGTTTCACCTGTTGGCGGTGCCGGGAACGGCTTCCGGCCAGCGGTACGGGACGTAGCGCAGTTTGGCAGCGCACTTGACTGGGGGTCAAGGGGTCGTGGGTTCAAATCCCGCCGTCCCGACAGATGAGGGGCGTTCACGCAGGTGGGCGCCCCTTTCGCGTTGCCTGTGACGACAGTGTCCGTGGTCTCGCCCGGAGCCATCGGCTGCTACTCTGTGTAATCGCACGTGTTCGATGCGACGATGAGATGACCACATGAACAAAGCACTGGTGACCGCTCTGCTCGCCCTGGGCGCCTTGGGACTTGCCGCGCCCGCCCACGCCGACACCGACTCGAACTTCGGCGAGGGGGTGAACGCGGCCGACGGCTGGGGCTTCGTCCCCGCGGCCGTGTGCCTGCAGGAGGTGGCTCAGGTCCCGGCCCTGGGCGATGGGGTGGGCGGCCATGCGAACCACTGCTCCAACGGCAACGTGGTCGGCCACAGCGGATAGTCGGTGGATCTGTCACCGTCCGCGACGCCGCGGGTCGGGGTCGATGAATCGCCGATGACCTGTCGCGCACCGAAGCCACGCGCAGTCGGCGTCCTTCTGATCCTCCAGACTTTGTACCGGATCGGCGCCTGTGCCCCCACCGCGTTGAGGTGAGGGCGGTGACCGTTCCGCTGTTCCGGTACGTGACCCCGCACCAAGGGCGTGCCCGGCGGGTACGCGCGCTGACCCCCGGGGCGGTCCCGAGCGGCCGCCCCGGACGTCCGGTCGCGCGGACTTGACAATGCGCCGTTGTGAGTGTGTACTCACATACATGAGTGCGACCGAAGCGCCCAGATCCACCGCGGACGCCCGCCGGGCAGCCATCCTCAGGGCGGCGCTGCCCGCGTTCGCCCGTGCCGGCTACCACGCCACGCCCGTGGCGGAGGTCGCCGACGCCGCCGGCATCTCCCAGGCCTACGTGTTCCGACTGTTCCGCAGCAAGCTCGGTCTGTTCACTGCGGCCCTCGAACGCTGCTTCGAGCTCATCGACCGGGCGCTGCGCGAGGGCGCGCAGACGGCCGCCGGTGCGCCGCGCCCCAGGTGCTGGAGGCCATGGGCGACTCCTACGCCGACCTCATCGCCGACCGCGACCTGCTCATGCTCCAGGTCCACGCCCAGAGCGCGAGCGAGGTCCCCGAGATCCGGGAGGCGATGCGCGGCGGGTACGCCCGGATCGTGACCCTCGCCCACGAGCTGTCCGGGGGCACGCGCGACCAGGTGCAGTACTTCATGGCGATGGGCCTGCTGTGCCACCTGATCACCGCTCTGGACCTGGACTCCCTCGACACACCCTGGGCGCGCACCCTGACCACGGGCATGCGCCACGTTCCCAGCACGCCGAGGAGGTGAGAAACGTGAACGAGACCATGATGCGCTGGATCGCGCTGGTTCCCCTGGCCGGCCTGGCCGTCGCCATGTTCGTCGCCTGGAGCTGACCGCGTCCACGACGTGGCTTGCCTTCGGGCGTCCTTTTGGCTCCATCAAGTGAGTGACCGCTCACAAACTATCGAGAAGGAGATCCCTCATGACCGCGACCCGACGCTCGGCCGAGAAGGCCGCCTGGTGGTCCGTCCTCAGCGTCCTGACCCTGTCCGTCGTCGTGATGCTCGGCCTCTGGAACTGACCGCGACACCGGTGCGCGGCACGTCCTGGGGACGGGACCGGACCGCGCCCCGGGCGAGGCGGTGTTCGTGCCCGCCGAGGGCGCGACCGCGGAGGACGACGGCTACCTGCTGACCATCGTGAGCGACCTGCGCAGGCGGCTCTCCGAACTGGTCGTGCTGGACGCCCGGGACCCGACCGGGGAGCCCGTGGCGACCGTGGAGCTGCCGCACCACGTGCCCCTGGGCGTCCACGGGTCGTGGATCCCCGACCAGGACCTGGCGGAGTGAACACCGTGACCGCCCACCACCCGCTCACCGCACACGAGGAGACGACCGCCATGACCGAGAACACCCGCCGCGACGCACTGGAGGTGGTCCTGCCCGGACCCGTGCGCCCGAGGAGCTCACCGTCCGACGCCGTGCGCTGGACCCGCTCCGCCCGGGTGAGGCGCTGGTCCGGATGGAGGCCACCGGGGTGTCCTTCGCCGAACAGCAGATGCGGCGCGGCAAGTACTTCGACCAACCGCCGTTCCCGTTCGTGCCCGGCTACGACCTCGTGGGCACTGTGGAGGCGACCGGCCCGGGCACGGACACGACCCTGGTCGGACGGCGTGTCGCCGCGCTCACCAAGACCGGGGCCTGGGCGGAGCGGGTGGCGCTTCCCGCCGCCGACCTCGTCCCGGTACCCGACGGGGTCGACCCGGCCACGGCCGAGGCGGCGCTGGTCAACGGGCTCACCGCCCACCGCATGCTGCACCGGGTCGCCCGGGTGCGGCGGGGCGACACGATCGTGGTGCTCGGCGCCAACGGCGGGGTCGGTTCCCTGCTCGCCCAGATGGCCCGGCACGCGGGGATCACCGTCATCGGCACGGCCTCGGCCCGCCACATGGACGCGGTCCGCGCGCTGGGGGCGATCCCCGTCGACCGCCGGGCGCCCGACATGTACGCCACGATCCGCGGGCTGGCCCCGAACGGGGCGGCGGCGGTCTTCGACCACGTGGGCGGACCCGGCATCGCCGACTCCTTCCGGCTCCTGGCCCCGGGCGGGAGGCTGGTGTCGTACGGCACCGCGGCCACCCGCGACCTGCCGGGGAACCCGCGCACGCCCGTGCTGGTCCTGGCCGCCCGGCTCCTGCTGTGGAACGCGCTGCCCAACCGCAGACGGGCCCACTTCTTCAACCTGTGGCAGGGGTACCGGTCCCGCGACCGGTACCGGCGCGGCCTGGCCGAGGACCTGGGCACGGTGTTCGACCTCCTGCGCACGGGGGTGATCGCGCCGCCGATCGCCGCGCGGGTCGCGCTGAGCGAGTCGGGCCGGGCACTGGCCCTGGCCGAGTCCGGGACCGTGGTCGGCAAGGTGGTCATCGTGCCCGACGCCGACTGACGGCGGGGGCGCGTCCGGGCGCGGTCACAGCGCCTGGGCGCGCTCCCTCAGGAGCCGGACCGTCTCGGCGGCGGCTCCGTGCGGGAGTGCGTGCGGGCCGGATCGGTCGCCGGGGCCTTCGCCTGTGCCAGCGCCGGCACGCACACCGGGTTCCTCGACGCGACCGCCCTCGAACGCCTGTCCCGGGCGGACACCGGTTCGACCGTGCCCTAGGGTGGGCCGCTGGGAGGGCATTGAACGACATGAGACTCGAACACCGCGGGGGGACGCGCGTCCCGGGAGAGGCGGCCGACGCGTGCTGAGACTGCGGGGTCGGGAGTACGGTCCGGACTCGACGCTGGTCATGGCGATCGTGAACCGGACCCGGGACTCCTTCTACGACAACGGCGCCACCTGGGACGACGCGCCCGCGTTCGAGCGCGTGCGCGCGGCCGTGGCCGAGGGCGCCGACATCGTCGACATCGGCGGGGTCAAGGCCGGGCCCGGCGACGAGGTCGACGCCGGGGAGGAGAGGCGCCGCACGGTGGACTTCGTGGCCGCCGTCCGCGCCGAGTTCCCCGACCTGGTCATCAGCGTCGACACCTGGCGCGCCTCGGTGGGCCGCGCCGTCTGCGAGGCCGGGGCCGACCTGCTCAACGACGCCTGGGGCGGCTACGACCCGGAGCTGGCTGAGGTCGCCGCCGAGTTCGGCGTGGGCCTGGTGTGCACCCACACCGGCGGACTCACCCCCCGGACCGGCCCCCTGCGCCCCGCCTACGACGACGTCGTGCGCGCCGCGGTCGAGGAGACCGTGGCGCTCGCCGAGCGCGCCGTGTCGCTGGGCGTGGACCCGCGGTCGGTGCTGATCGACCCGGCGCACGACTTCAACAAGAACACCTGGCACTCGTTGGAGCTCACGCGCAGGCTCGACGAGATGACCGCCACGGGGTGGCCGGTGCTGGTCGCGCTCTCCAACAAGGACTTCGTCGGCGAGACCCTCGACCTTCCGGTGGGGGAGCGGCTGGTCGGCACCCTCGCCGCCACCGCCGTGTGCGCCTGGCACGGGGCCCGGGTCTACCGGGTCCACGAGGTCGCCCCGACCCGGCAGGTGCTCGACATGGTCTGCGCTGTCCGGGGCGTGCGGCCTCCGGCCCGGACGGTGCGGGGGCTGGCGTGAGGAGGAGCGCGTGATCGTCGTGACCGCGGTGTGCCCGCACCCGCCGCTGCTGCTGAGGGAACTCACGGGCGCCCAGGACCCCGCGGCCGAGCTGCGCGGGGTGTGCGAGTCGGCGGTGGCCGCACTGCTGGCCACCCCGCGGCTGGACGCCGTCGTCGTCGTGGGCGGCGCCGACGCCTCCCGCGACCGGGTGACGGGTCGGGTCCCGGTCCGCGTCTACGGCGGCGGCCGGGCGTTCGCCGAGGGGGGCGCCGAGTCCGCCGAGGACATCGAGGACACCGAACTCCTGCCGCTGAGCCTGGGCGTCGCACGGCGCCTGCTCGACGCGGTCGCGCCCGCGTCCCCGTCGAGACGGCCACCGTCGCCTGGGACGCCGCGCCGGAGGAGGTCGACCGCGTCGCCCGCGCGGTCGCCGGGCGGGCCGAGCGCGTCGGCCTGCTGGTCATGGGCGACGGTGGCGCCCGCTGGGGGGTGTACGCCCCCGGGCACCTGGACACCGCCCCGGTCGACGTCGACGAGGTCGTGCGCCGGGCCCTGGCCGACGGCGACACCGGCGCGCTCACGGACCTGGACGTGGACCAGGCCGCCGCGCAGCGGGTCTCCGGGCGCGCCGCGCTCCAGGTGATGGCCTCGGCCGCGGCGCTCAACGGCGCAGGCGTCGGGTCGGAGCTGCTGTACGCCGACGCCCCCTTCGGCGTCACCTACTTCGTGGCGGTGTGGTCGTGCGCCTCCTTCTGAACGACGTCGCCCCCGGCGTGGCCGAACCCGGCGACACACTGGGCCCCGACGAACTGGACCGGCTCTACGCCTACCCCGACGTGACCGGCGCCCGTGGGTGCGGGCGAACATGGTGGCGACCCTCGACGGCGCCGCCGCGGGCAACGACGGCCGCACCGGCTCCATCAACACCGACGCGACCTCGTCGTCTACACGCTCCTGCGCGACCTGGCCGACGTGATCCTGGTCGGGGCGGGGACCGCCCGGTCCGAGGGATACCGGCGCACCCCCGCCCGTTCGGCGGGTTTCCGGGAGCGGGCCGCCGCCGAGGGACGGCCGGTCTGCCCGGTGACGGCCGTGGTCAGCGGAGCGGCGCAGGTGCCGCCGCTGCTCGCCGCCGACGAACCGGACCACGGTGACGCCCTCCTGGTCACGTGCGCGGGAGCGGGGACGGACGCGCTCGACCGGGCGCGCCGCGTTCTGGGCCCCGACCGGGTGGTCGTGGTCGGCGGCGACACCGTGGACCTGCCCGCCGCCGTCGACGCGCTGCACGCCCGCGGCCTGTCGCGGATCCTGTGCGAGGGCGGCCCCCGCCTGCTCAGGGACGTGGCCGCGGCCGACACGCTCGACGAACTGTGCCTGACCGTGGTCCCGCTCCTGTCGGCGGGCGTGCAACAGCGCGTGACCTCGGGGGCCGGTGTGGACCGGACGCTGGTGCCCCGGCTGGTGGTCGAGCGCGACGGCACCCTGCTGCACCGGTGGATGCGCCCCTAGGACGTGTGCCGTGGATGCCGCCCGTCGCGCTGCGCGGTACGCGTCCGCGGCGCACGCCCCACAGCGGGCTCTCACCCCTCGTGGCGCGCGGCCCGAGCCTCGGCGAGCGCCAAAATCCGCTCCTGGCGGTCCACCACGGCGGGACGTTCGGGGAGCGCGACGGCCTGGGCGGCCCGCCGCCGCCCCTGGCGCGTGGCCAGGGCGACGGCCGCCGAGGGCCGCATGCCCACGGCCGCTCCCTCGTCGGCGAGCGCGCGCCGTACCCGGCGTCGGTAGGAGTGCCGCACCACGGCGTACACGGCCATGGTGCAGCCGAAGATGAGCGCGACCCTCACCAGCACGGCGGCCAGTCCGTGGCCGAACAGCGGTGCGTCGAGCAGCCAGTGCTGGGCGATGGCGAGCAGCACGAGCAGCGCCGCCCCGACCGCGCGCCGCCGGTCGGGGCGCCAACCGGCGACGGCCAGTAGCCCTACGGCGGTACCGGCCACGGCCGACATCGCCCAGTGCGACCCCAGACCCGTGAGGCCGACGCGCACCACGGCCGATGTCGCGACCGACAGGGCCGGGGCGGTGGCGCCGGTCTGGGTGATGGCCTGGAACCCGTAGACGACGTTCTCCGTGACCTCGAACCCGAGCCCGACGAGGGCGCCGAGCACGAAGCCGTCCACGGGGCCGCGCAGCGCGTGCGGGAGGATGACCGCGACCAGGACGATCCCCGCGAGCTTGAGCAGCTCCTCGTTGACCGGCGCGGTCAGCGCCGCACCCCAGACGCCCGTCGCCTCCAGGCCCAGGACGTTGTTCCAGATGCCGCTGAGACCTCCGTTGGCGACGATGCCCGTTCCCGTGGCGGCGGTCAGCCCCCACACGGTGGCGACCGCGCTGGCGGTCGTGTCGGGCGGGCGCACCGGGCGGATCCGGCGCAGGATCCAGAACCCGAACGCGCACGTGGCCACCGCGAAGGCCAGGGCGAGCGCCGACGCCCACGGGAAGACCAGGACGCGCACCCAGAGCTGGAGCACCAGGACGGCGAGGCCCGCCAGGCAGGCCAGCGCGAACACGGCGGCGCCCACCAGCGCGGGCAGCCGGGCTCCGGGCGGGCGCCGACCGGGGAACGCGTGGGTGTGGGCCGTGTGCCCGGCGGGGCGCGGTCGGCCGAGCCCGGCCGCCGCCTCGCGGTGGTCGCGCGGCGCGCGGTTCATGCGGACCCCTTCTCCGTGAACGTTACCGAGCGCAGGACGTCCGCGACCGCGGCCAGGTCCGAAGAGGTGGCGTCCGGCCCGGCCAGAACCATCTCCACGGCGAACACTCCGTCGGGCGAGGGGTAGACGGCGGCCGCCCCCTCCTCGGCGCCGTGCAGGGAACCCGTCAGCCCCGGTGTCCCGTCGTCGGCGGCCACGGGTTCGGGGTCGCCCAGGTGGGCGGCGGGGTCGTCGGTGCGCACGATCCGGCCCAGCCCGTGCCAGAGATCGGCGGCGCTGGGCCGCGTCTCCTCCAAGGGGACGACGGAGCGGACGGTCAGTTCGACCGGGCCCCGGGTGAACAGGTACGTCCGGTCGGCCGCGCTGGCGTCGGGGTGCAGCGCCCACCCGCCCCGGTCGAAGGTCAGCGCCGCCTCGTACCCGCCTTCGGCGCTGATCCGCCTCGTCTGACCTGCGCGGACGTCCTCGGTACCGGGAAGGATCGCGTTCAGCAGCGGCCAGACGGTGACCAGCAGGACGATCACCGCCGTGGCCGCGCCCAACGGGACCCAGGCTCCGCGCGCAGGCCGTGACGGCGCCGCGCCGGGTTTCCGCTCGTCCGTGTCCGCCATGGCGCCCCCTCCGCGTCCGCCGTCCCGTGCCACTCCAGCGAAACATTCGGGTGTGCGCGAGAAGCGGAGGAAATGGGGACTTGTTGCACGTTTGCCCGGATTTCACCTGTCCGGGGGCGGGTCAGACGGTCGGGATCTGTCCACCGTCGACGCGGACTGTCGACCCGGTGACGTAGGCGGCCCGCTCGCTGGCCAGGAAGGCGGCCACCGCGCCGTACTCCTGCGGGTCGCCGTAGCGCCCGACCGGGATCGCGGAGCGAGCGTCCGCCTCGACCCGCGCGACGGTCAGCCCCTCGCGCTCGGCCCGGGCCCGGTCGAGGGCCTCGGTGCGCGCGGTGGACACCCTCCCCGGCACGATGACGTTGGCCGTCACCCCGAACGGCGCGACCTCGCGCGCCACGGTCTTGGACCAGGCGTGCAACGACGAGCGCAGGGTGTTGGAGACGCCGAGGCCCGGGATCGGCGCGATCGCCCCCGACGACGTGCTCGTGATGATTCGGCCCCAGCGGCGTTCGCGCATGCCGCCCACCACGCGTCGGTCAGCTCGATGACCGGCAGGACCATCGCCGCGTACTGGTCCCGCCACAGTCGCGCGTCCTGTCCGAGGGCGGGGGTGGGCGGGGGACCGCCGGTGTTGTTGACCAGGATGTCGACCGGGCCCAGCTCCTCGGCGGCCCGCGCGGCGATCTCACCGGCCCGGCCGTGCTCGGACAGGTCCCAGATCAGCCCGGTGGCCCGGACGCCGTGTGCGGCGCAGGCCGCGACCGTGCCGTCCAGCCGCTCCCGGTCGCGGCCGGTGACGGCCACGTCGACGCCCTCGGCGGCCAGGGCGACGGCCATGGCGCGGCCCAGCCCGGAACTGGCGGCGGTCACCAGCGCGACCTTGCCCGCGATCCCCAGATCCATCTCGTCCTCCCGACGCCCGATCGTGTTCACCGCATCCTGTCAGGCACGGCGACGCGGCCCGCGCGCCGGGTCCCCGCCTGGCGCCCAGCGGGAGCGGGCGACGGCGACCGGCGGGTTGGCGCGGGAGCACTCGGGCTCCACGGCGGAGCGCGGCCCCGCGCGCGGTGGCGACGACCTCCTCCACCGCGAACTCGACCGACCGCTGGGCCCCGTGCGAGTCGTCCGCCTCGGGCAGACCGCCGCGGCGCTGGACCGCCCGCTCTCCCCGGTGGTAGGTGGGCATCGCGACGTCCCTGCGCGGCGGGCGCGGCGCCGGGCGCCGCGCGTGCGCGAACTGTCGAGCGTCGAGAAGAATCCGCAGGTCGGAGCTGCGGGCATCGGGGCCTCGGCGTCCTCGACCCCGGTGGGGGCGGAGATCTCCAGGCGGATGCCGTCGGGGTCGTGGAAGAACGCGCCGCCGGAGGAGACGCCCTCGCCGTGCGGGACCACGCCGTCGTGGGCGAACTCCACGGCCGCGTCCAGGAGCCGCGCCTCGTTGGCACGGACGTCGTCGACCGACTCCACCTGGAAGCCGGAGGAAGTGACTTCGAGGGTTATCAGCGGAGGATGCAAACCCCCCAAAAAGATTCTCACTGGTTATACAGCTTCCTGGTACGATCCGGGCGGTCCCGCGCACGCGGACCGACGACCCACGGAGCGGAGGGACGATGGCCCCGACGGCCAGCAGGCGAAGGCCGCTCGTCGGCGAACCGGTCGCCATGGACCTGCTCAACACGCGCTGGGTGGAGGGCGCGACCCTCCACGACCTGCTCGACGGTGTGCGGGGACTGCGCCAGTGGCTCGGCGAGGCTGGCCTGGACGCGCGGTTCGACGCCGCCCCGGCCACGCTGGAGCGGGCGCTGCTCGCCCGCGACGCGCTGGGCGTCCTGGTGGACGCGCCCGCCGACGCCGGGGCCACCGCGCGGCTCAACGAGGTCCTCGACCACGGCGCCGTGCGCAGGGCGCTGCGCGGGGGCACGCCGACGGTCACCGTTCGGTTCGACGATCCGTCCTGGGGCCCCGCCTGGATCGCGGCCACCGACTACCTCGACCTGCTCGCCTCGCCGGACCGCGTCCGCGGATGCGCCAACCCCGCCTGCGTCCTGCACTTCTTCGACACGTCCAGGAACGGAACGCGCCGTTGGTGCTCCATGGCCGGGTGCGGCAACCGGGCCAAGGCCGCGCGGCACCACGCCCGTACCCGGGCAGCGGAGAGCTCCTGACCCGCCCTCAGACTCGGGGCGGGCCGCGGTCGGCCGGAGGGGGATCGTCGTCCTCGCGCCCGGTCCACCGGTCCGGTTCCGCGGGCTCCTCCCATCCGGTCGGGTGTCGCCGACCGTCCGGTCCCTCGTCCCAGTGGTCCGGAGAGCGCACGTCGCGCCACGCGCGTGCCTCTTCGAGGCTCGGGGCCGCGACCACGGGAAGGATCAGCGCGATCGGGCGGCCAGCGCCACCAGCACGCCGGTCAGCCATCCGAGTGCCGGACACTCCAGGGTCCCGCCCCCCGCTCGGGAGACGGACCCCTCGTGCGCCCGGTCTCCTCCGGGGCGGACTCCGATCGTGTTTCCGGGCCGTGCGCCGCGGGTAGACGGCCTACGTCCCCGGCATGACGTCCAGGGAGGAGGGCGGACCATGGACACACGCCCCCGGGACACGGCCCCGCGCTATCCCGACCCGATGCCGCCGGATCCGTTCCCACCGACGCCCGTGCCGACGCCCCCGCCCGCCCCGGAACCGCCGAGGCCGCCCGGCCCGGTCCCCGACCCGCCGGAGCCCGAGCCCGAGCCGGAACCGGCCTGAGCCCCCGGCTCTTGCCAGGAGCGGCGCGCGCCGAGGGCTCCCCGTACGCCCCGTCTCGGACCGGAGCACGTCCACCCGTGGACGTGGCGTCGTCCACGGAGTCCTCGCACGCGCGGATCAGGCGGAGGCCCGCGTCAGCCGCGCCGACTCCTCCTCGGTCAGCTCCAGACCCACGACCGGGAGCAGGTCCTCCATTTGGGCCAGGTCGCGGGCGCTCGCGATCGCGGACGTCACGCCCGGACGGTCGGCCAGCCACGCCAGGGCGACGGCCGCCGGGGCCACGCCGCGCTCGGCCGCGACCGCGTCCAGGACCGCCAGCACGCGCTCGCCGCGCGGGCCGTCGAGGTAGGCGCGGGCGCGGTCCGCGCGCGGGCTGTCCACGTCGGGACCTCCCTGGCGGTACTTGCCGGTGAGGAAGCCCTTGGCCAGGCCGAAGTACGGCAGCAGGGCCAGGCCGTGCTCGCGCGCGAGGGGGACCAGGTCCGCCTCGATGCCGCGTTCCACGAGGTTGTAGTGCGGCTGCACGCACACCGGGGCGTGCAGGCCGTGGTCCGCGCAGACCTCCAGCCACTCCCGGATCCGTCGGGGCTGTGGTTGGACAGTCCGATGTGCCGGATGACTCCCTCGTCGACCAGGGACGAGAAGGCCTCCGCGCTCTCGGCCAGCGGGGTGGCGGGGTCGTCGAAGTGCGCGTAGTACAGGTCGATGGTCTCCACGCCCAGCCGCTTGAGGGAGGTGTGGGCCGCCGCGCGGACGTTGGCGCCGGACAGGCCGCGGAACTCGGGGTGCTGGCTGACCTTGGTCGCGATGACCAGGTCGTCGCGGCGTCCGCGCGCGTCCAGCCAAGCGCCGATGACGGTCTCCGATTCGCCGCCCCGGTGTCCCTCGGCCCAGGCGGAGTAGGAGTCAGCGGTGTCGACGATGTTCCCTCCGGCCGCCGTGTAGGCGTCCAGGACGCGGAACGAGTCCGTCTCGTCGGAGGTCCACCCGAAGACGTTGCCGCCCAGGCAGAGCCGGGAGACCCGCAGGTCGGAGCGGCCGAGCGGCCGAAGTCTGGTGTCGTGCATGCTCACTGTTCTCGCTGGGGGGTGTGAAGACGTCATCGGTCGAATGTACAGAAGCGTGCATGCTCCGCCTCTCACCGGATGGTGCCCCGCCGAGTGGTGTGACTCTTGCGTCCCCGCCCCAACGGATGCGCGTCGACGGCGTCCTCCAGTCCGACGCGTCGCCGCCTCCAGCGGTGCGTTACCCCGGCCAGCGGGGCCGAGGCCGCGCGGGCCGGAAGTCGCGGTCGGTGCCGCGGTGGCCGCAGGGGTGGGCCCCTCATCGGGTCGTCCTCGTGTGGGACATCCCACCTTCCGTGTCGGGTGGAACGTAATTTCCTACCAAAACGGTGGGATAGCCTCGTTCCAGGCACGCCCACAGGTGTCCGGGCAGCACGGGCGGCCGGACTCCCGCCGACCCCGGATCCCTCCCCGATCCGCCACCCCATGATCACGAAGGAGCGCACCATGCGCATGACCCCGACCGTCATCGCCACCGCCGTCACCCTGGCGCTCTCCGCCTGCGGCGCCCCCAGCGAGCAGGCCGCCAGCGAGGCCGCCGAGGACGGGGCGCTCCGGATCGGTGTCAGCCCCGTGCCGCACGGCGACATCCTCTCCTTCGTCGACGAGAACCTGGCCGAGGAGGCCGGTCTGGACCTGCGGATCGAGGAGATCTCCGACTACAACACCCCCAACGCCGCCCTGGCCGAGGGCGAGCTGGACGCCAACTACTTCCAGCACCGCGCCTTCCTCGCCGAGTGGCGGGAGAACGGCCCCGACGCGGAGTTCGCCTACGTCACCGACGTGCACATCGAGCGGCTCGGTCTGTACTCGCAGGACGTCGAGTCCGTCGACGACCTGCCCGAGGGCGCCGAGATCGCGGTCCCCAACGATCCGGCCAACCTCAACCGCGCCCTGCGCATCCTCCAAGCCGAGGGGCTGGTGACCGTCGACCCGGAGGCCGGCGAGACGGCCACCGAGAACGACATCGCCGACAACCCCCGGGACCTCGTCGTCACCCCGCTGGAGGCCGCCCAGCTCCCGCGTTCGATCGCCGACGTGGACGCCGCGGTCGTCAACGGCAACTACGCGATCGGGGCCGGGCTGACCGAGGACGCCAACATCCTGGCCTGGGAGCCCGAGGGTGGGGACTACGTCGAGACCTACGCCAACGGACTGGTGACCCTGGCGGAGAACGCCGAGGACGAGCGGATCCTCCAGCTGGTCGAGCTCCTGCACGACGAGCGCGTCCTGGCGTACGTGCAGAGCACCTGGGAGGGCGTCGTCCTCCCGGTCGACGCCGACGGCGCGGTCGTGGAGGCCGCGGCCCCGGCCGCCGAGTAACGACCACGGGCGCCCCGCGCCCCACCGTGCCCCCGCGAGGGCGGCGGAGCTCCCCGGCTCCGCCGCCCTCGTCCCGTGTTCTGGGACCATCTCTGGTGTGATGCAGATCACTGTGAGGCGGTCGGTGGGCTCGGCGCGCGGGCGAGGTCGCGCGGCGCGTGGCCCACACTCGGGGTGTCGTCCTCGCCAACCTGCCTGACCTGCGATTTTCTTCGGGGGTGGGGTTGTGCGTGCGAGCTGTCCCGTGCCGTTCGGGCTGGTTGTGACCATCGCGGCCTCTCGGGGCCGGGTTCCACAAAACCTACTTATTAAGTAGAGTTTTATGAGACCTCGACAGCGGCCGGAAAGGGGCCCACATGCGACCGCCCTCGCGCCTGACGGGAGCGCTCGCCGCCTGCGTGGCCATGGCCGCCACCGGCTGCGGCGCGCTCGCGGAGGACGACGGGCCCTCCCTGACACTGGGCTACTTCCCCAACATCACCCACGCCCCGGCCCTGGTCGGGGTGGAGCGGGGAACCCTCGGCGACGCCCTCGGCGAGGGCGTCGCCTTCGACACGCGGGTCTTCAACGCGGGCCCGGACGCGATCAACGCCGTGTTCTCCGGGGAGGTCGACGCCGCCTTCGTCGGCCCCAACCCCGCCGTGAACGGCTGGGCCCAGTCCGAGGGGCAGGCGCTGCACGTCATCGCCGGAGCGGCCTCCGGCGGCGCGGGCCTGGTCACCCGAGAGGACATCGAGGACGTCGACGATCTGCGCGGCGCCACCGTCGCCAGCCCGCAACTCGGCAACACCCAGGACGTGGCGCTGCGTTCGTTCGCGGCCGACCAGGGCTGGGACGTGGACACCGCCGGAGGCGGCGACCTGTCCATCCTCCCTCAGGCGCCCGCGGAGATCGTGGACGCCTTCGACCTCGGCGAGATCGACGGCGCCTGGCTGCCCGAGCCCCACCTGAGCCGCCTGCTCACCCGCGACGACGCCCACCTGCTCGTCGACGAGGCCGACACCTGGACCGAGACCGGCGGCGCCTTCGTCACCGCCCACCTGGTGGTCAGCGCCGAGTTCCTCGACCGCGAACCGGACCTGGTCGAGGACCTCCTGCGCGGCCACCTGGCGACCGTCGACTGGATCAACGCCCACCCCGACGAGGCCCGGCGGTCGGCCAACGACCACCTGGAGGCGATCACCGGCTCCCGGCTGCCGGACGAGATCGCCTCCGCGGCCTTCGACCGGATCACCTTCACCGTCGACCCCGTCGCCCCGTCGCTGTTCACCGGAGCCGAGCGCGCCGAGGCCGCCGGCCTGCTCGAACCCGTCGACCTGACCGGAATCTACGCCCTGGACCCGCTCGACGCCATCCTCGCCGAGGACGGACGCGACCCGGTCTCCGGGCTGGAAGGCTGATGAGGCCCATGACCACCATCACCGACACCCCGACGCGCGTCAGCGCCGTGGAGGTCGACACGATCTCCAAGGTCTTCGGGACGGGCACGGGCGCCGTGACCGCCATCGACGGCATGTCCGTCTCCGTCGGCCAGCACGAGTTCCTGTCCATCGTGGGCGCCTCCGGATGCGGCAAGAGCACCCTGCTCTCCCTGGTGGCCGGGCTGGACCGCCCGACCACCGGGAGCGTGGTCACGGCGGGCCACCGGGTGGCGATGATGTTCCAGGAGGCCGCGCTGTTCCCGTGGCTGACCGTGGGCGCCAACATCGAGGTCCCCATGAAGGTCAACGGAGTGCCCCGCGCCGAGCGCCGCGCGCGCGTCGCCGAACTCCTGGAGCTGGTCCGGCTCACCGGCTTCGCGCGCAGGCGCCCCCACGAACTCTCGGGCGGCATGCGCCAGCGCGTGGCCATGGCCCGCGCTCTGGCCCAGGACGCGACGTCCTGCTCATGGACGAACCGTTCGGCGCCCTGGACGCCATGACCCGGGACATCCTCCACGACGAACTGGAGCGGATCTGGCAGGAGCGGCGGCTCACCGTCCTGTTCGTCACGCACACGTCCGGGAGGCGGTGCGCCTGGGCGACCGGGTCGTCCTGCTCTCCAGCCGCCCCGGCCGGGTGATCGACGAGTTCCCGGTGGAGGGCGAGCGGCCCCGCAGGATCGACTCGGCGCTGATCGCCGGGCAGGCCGCGGTCATCACCGACCGACTCCGCCAGGAGGTCTCGCGCCATGCCTGACAGCGACACCCGGGACCGCCAGGTCCAGGGCCTCGACGCGCTCGAACTCCAGCCGGAGCGCGGCGCGCGCGGCGCGGGCGAGGCGGCCCGGCGGATCTGGTCGTCCGCCTGGCCCAAGCTCGCCGCCGTGGCCGTGGTGCTCGTCGCCTGGCAGGCGGTCGTGTGGTCGGGATGGCGGTCGGAGTGGGTCTTCCCCGGCCCGGACCGGGTGCTGCCCGTGCTGTTCGCGGAGGTCGCCACCGCGGAGTTCTGGGAGGCCGTGGCCGTCACCATGCGGCGCGCCCTGACGGGCTTCGCCCTGGCGCTGATGGTCGGCGTCGTCGTCGGCCTGGCGGTGGCACAGGTACGCGCGCTGCGGGTGGCGATCGGGTCGCTGATCACCGGCCTCCAGACGATGCCGTCCATCGTGTGGTTCCCGTTCGCGATGCTGCTGTACGGCATCAGCGAGTCGGCGATCATGTTCGTGATCGTCCTCGGCGCCGCACCGTCCATCGCGGGCGGACTGGTCTCGGGGATCGACTACGTGTCGCCGTCGCTGCTGCGGGCCGGACAGGCCATGGGGCTGCACGGGGTCCAGCGGTACCGGCTGCTCATCGTGCCCGCGGCGCTGCCGATGTTCGTGGGCGGACTCAAGCAGGGCTGGGCGTTCGCCTGGCGCTCGCTCATGGCCGGTGAGCTGCTCGTCATCATCAACCAGCAGAACTCCATCGGCTGGGCTCTGAGTCAGGCCCGCCAGCTCAACGACGCCGAGCGTCTGCTGAGCTACGTCGTCATCGTGCTGGTCGTCGGCATCCTCATCGATGTGTTCTTCACCTGGGCGGACCGTTCGCTGCGGGGCCGCTGGGGACTGGCCTCGGCCTGAGCGGGCCGCCCGCGCCACCGCACACGGTCGCCGCCGCGAGCCGTGGGCGCGGCGGCGACCGTCGCCGGTGTCCCGTTGTCCGGGCTTGCGGTCACCGGGTGTCCTCGGGCCCCGTCAGGCGGCCTCGGCGCCGGTCTCGGCGCGCAGGCCGATGGACGCGACCCCCGCCAGCAGGGCGCTCTCGTCGTTGAGCGAGGTGTCCCCGGTGGCCCCCGCGGCGCCCAGCAGGGCGCCCCGGGCGTCGCGGACGAACACGCCGCCGGGGACGCTGAGCAGCCGTCCTCGGGCCAGGGACGCGACCGAGGTGAAGAACTCGGGGGAGGACTCCGCACGGGCGGCGATCGCCCGGTTGTTCATTCCGAGCCCGAGCACGCCCCAGCCTTGGCCACGGCGAGATCCGGTCGGAGCAGACCCGAGCCGTCCTGACGGGCCAGGGCGACGAGGACGCCGCCCGGGTCGAGGACGGCGACGGTCAGTGGCTGGAGGCCGTTGTCGGCCGCGTAACGCACGGCTCCGTCGATCAGTCCCTGAGCCTGCTCCAGAGTGATGGCCACCAGGCGCGTTCCCTTCGTTCGGGTCTCCGGGGGAGACGTCGGCGTCGTGCCATCCGGGGAGGGTCGATCTCCGTGCGCTCCCCGGACGCCGGTGCTCGGCCCGCCGCCGCGAGGAGTGTGATGGCCACCACATGAGGCTAGTGTGCGCCCAACCGGTGGTGAATATGCGGAAGCGCCTGATCGACCCCTCGGAAGGCGGGTCGTCTTCGTGGGAAGCTCCAGCGCCGGTGGCCCAGAGCTTTCCACCAGCACCAACAGTCACACCACTGCCACGCTCACGCAGGGGTGGGCGCGTCGACTGCGCCAGGGCCGTCCGCGACGTCGACGCGGTCGTCGACGGCATCGGAGGCGACGACCTGGAGCGCTCGCTGGGCACGCTGCGTCCGGGCGGGACCCGAGTCGGGCTGCCCAACCCTCTCGGCCTGGACCGGATCGCCTCGGCCGCCGCCGTCGGCGTGCGCGGCGCCACGGTCAACGTCGAGCCCGACCACGCCGCTCTGGAGGAGATCGCCGCGCGGGCGGACGCTGGGAGGCCCCGCCCGGCCGTGAGCCGGACCTTCCCCGGGAGGGCGTCGCCAGGGCGCACGAGCAGGGCGAGGACGCACGCACCACCGTCACGACGGTGCTCACCCTCGTCTGACGCCCGTGGGAGGCGAACGCTCCGCGCCCCGCCGCCGGCGCGCGGGGCGGTCGCTCCCCGGGCGCGCTCAGGAGTGCACGAGCGGCGTGTCCACCAGGTGTTCGGCGAGGAACCAGGCCTGGAGTTCGTTGGTGCGGATGACCTCGGAGACCAGCACGTCGTTGGTGCCGTCGTCCCCGTTCTCCTGACACCGGGCGGCCGCGTCGTGGCAGTCCTCCAGGATGGCCTCGTGCGCCTCCAACAGGCGGGACAGCATCGCCGGGACCTCCTCCGCGCCGTCGGGCGGGCGCGGGACGTTGGTGATCTCGGCGACGTGCCTCGGGTCGCCGATGGCCACGCCGCCGAGCGTCTGGACGCGCTCGGCCATGGTGTCCACGAGCGCGGTCTGCTCGCCGGCGTGCTTGTCCATCAGCAGGTGCAGCTGGTAGAAGGTGAGACCGCGCATCAGCCAGTGGTGCTTCTTGTAGAGCGCGTGCAGGATCTGCGTGTCCGCGAGCACCTGGTTGAGCCGCTGGCACGAGTACATGCGCGTGTTGTAGGACATGCCCACCGGGAGCTGGCGGACGGTGCCGTACTCCTGGATCTCGGCCCCCTTCTGGTGCAGCCACGGCTGGCTGCTCCGGGGTTTGGGCGTCGCGCTCTCGCGCTCTCGGGTGGTCACGGCTGGATTCCCCCTCCGGATCGGGTCACGGGGAGCGCACGCGGACGCGCTCCGCCTGCCAGTCTCGGACACGGACCGTCGCCGGAGGAGAAAACACACACCATCCCGAGGCAAGGCTTTCGCGTCGCCGGGACCGGTCAGGGGGCGTCGAACCGGACCGGCAGCGCGAACAGGCCGTGCATGATCGGGCTCGGCCACCAGCGCAGCTCCTCCTCCGGCACGGCCAGCCGCAGTCCGGGCAGCCGGTCCAGGACCGCCTCGACCGCCACGCGCGCCTCCATCCGCGCGAGCCGCGCGCCGACGCAGAAGTGCGCCCCGTGCCCGAAACCCAGGTGCGACTCGCCGCGCTCGGGGTCGAAGCGTCCGGGTCGTCGTAGCGCCCGGGGTCGCGGCCCGCCGACAGCAGCGACACCAGCACGGGTTCGCCCGCCTCCAGTTCGACCCCGGCGATGGCCGTGGCCGCCCGGGGGAAGCGCCAGGTCGCGTTCTGGAGCGGGCTCTCCAGACGCAGCGCCTCCTCCACAGCCGGAGCGATCAGGTCGCGGTCCTCCCGCAGCCGCTCCCACCGCTCCGGGTTCCGCAGCAGGGACAGGAACAGGTTGCCGATCAGCGCGACGGTGGTCTCGTGCCCCGCGACCAGCAGCAGGAAGGCGGTGGAGGTGACCTCGTCACGGGTGAGCCGGCCCTGGCGGTGCGCCTCCACCAGGTCCCCGAGCAGGTCGTCCGCGGGGGTGGCCAGGCGGGCGTCGACCAGACGGCCGAGGTAGGCGTCGAACCAGTCCGTGGTGGCGCCGATCGCCGCGATCTCCTCCGGGGCGGAGGCGTCGATCACCGCGGCGCGGCGGTGGAACTCGGCCCGGTCCTCGGGCGCGACCCCGAGGATGTCGCAGATGATCGCGATCGGCAGCGGGTAGGCCAGGTCCCGCACCAGGTCGGGATCGGGGACGGCGGTGATCCGGTCCACCAGGTCGGCCGCGACGCGCTCGGCGCTGTCCACCAGGGTCCGTACCCGGCGCGGGGTGAAGGCGCCCACGACCGCCCCGCGCAGGCGCGCGTGGTCGTCGCCGTCCGCGTTGACCATGCTGCGCACCAGGCTGGGCCGGTGGTCGAAGGGCAGGCCCATCCCGGACCTGCGCCACACCTCGTCGGCCCGGGCCGGGTCCTTGAGCATGTCGGGGTCGGCCAGGACCGCGCGGGCGTCCTCGTAGCGGGTGACCAGCCACGCCCAGGCCCCGCCGGGCAGCTCGATCCGGTGCACGGGGGAGTGCTCGCGCAACCACCGGTAGGCGGGGTGCGGGTCAGCGTCGAAGGCCGGACCGTGCAGGAGGGGGAATGAGGAGGCGGACATGCCCTGCCTTTCGTGCCGAAGGGGGTCCCAGCGGTCCTACCCGGAGTCCGCGGTCGGCGAACCGTCCTCAACGCGCGATGGCGCAGGCGGTCTCCAGGACGAACCCGGGCCAGGGCCGGTGGGGGTCGTGACCGGTCAGCTCCCGTACCCGGCGCAGCCGGTACCGCAGCGTCTGGGGGTGCACGTGCAGGGCGTCGGCCGCGGTGGTGGCCGCACCGCCGCCGAAGTACGCGCGCAGCGTCTCCAGCAGGTGCGCGTGGCCGTCCGACAGCAGCGGTCCCAGCACCGTGCGCCGGACCGTCTCCGGGGTGGTGGGCCCGCCGTTGAGCAGGGCCAGGACGCACGCGTCCGCCTCTCCGAGCGGCCCGCCGCCGAACGCGTGCGGGGGAGCGGTCTCGACGGCGCCGTCGGCCAGGCGGTAGGCGGCCGACATGTCGGTGAGCGCGCGGGGTCGCAGGACGCAGGCGCGCCAGGGGCGGTCCCCCAGCACCCCGGCCACCCGCGCGGCGGCCCCGGACGGGAGCAGCAGCACCACCCGTCCCGACCGCGTGGTCGCCAGCGCGTCGGGCCGGCCGACCGCCTCGACGAGGTCCATCGCCGCCGACGCCGCGCCGCCCCGGGGCGGATGGTCCTCACCCGCACCGGGGTCGGCCACCACGAGGACACCGGGGTCGGGAGGGGTGAGGCCGAGGGTGCGGGCCCGGTCGCGGATCGCGCCGAGCGAGGCCTGGCGGCCGATCAGCAGGTCGTCGAGGAACGCCCGGCGGGCCCGCTCGACGTCGGCGTCCAGTCGGCGGGCCGCCTCGGTGTGCCCCGCAGCCAGGTGTTCGGAGATCTGGTCGAGGGAGGTCAGCCACAGTTCGCTCAGAGCGAACACGTCCGTCGCCGTCACGCGGTCCCCGGCCCTGTCGGACATGAGGCGGACCGCGGCGGCGGCTCCCACCCGGTGCGCCCGGACCACGGCCCCGATCGAGCGTCCGTCCGCCGCCCGCGCACGGCCGATGGCCCGCAGCCGCTCCAGGTCCTCGGGTGGCAGGCGCACGCGGCCGTCCGCCCACAGTTCCAGCGAGCGCGTCACCAGCCATCCGGCGATCGCCCGGACCTCGGTGAGCTGGGACCCGTGCAGCCCCCGGTAGGCGGGCACCTCCGCGTACACCTCGGCGACGATCCGGTCGACCAGGGCCGTGCGGTCCTTGGACAGCTCCGCGGCCACGCGTGCGCGGTCCTCGCGGCCCATGGGTCCACCTCCCCTCCGGGAGCGACCAGCGTAGCGGCCGGCGGCGGGCCCCGTCGGTAAAAAGCCCGTGCGCGGGCGGGGCGGCTTCGGGCGGTGATCCGCGCGACGTGGCAGTATGCGACTAGGGCGTGTCCGCCGCGCACGTCCCACGGCACGGGGGTGCCGGTGGTGCAGACGAGGACGGGTCGGCCCGACGGGGGGATGAGGCGAGATGACGGTTCCCGACGTTACCCTAGGTAACGGCGTGCGCATGCCGCAGCTGGGCTTCGGTGTGTGGCAGGTGTCCGACGACGCGGTCGTCGACGCCGTGTCGACCGCTCTGGAGGCGGGCTACCGCAGCATCGACACGGCCGCCGCCTACGGCAACGAACGGGGGGTGGGCGAGGCGCTGAGCCGGTCGGAGCTCGACCGCCAGGACGTGTTCGTCACCTCCAAGCTGGCCAACCCCGACCAGGGCTACGACCACACCCTGCGGGCGTTCGACGCGACCCTGGAACGGATGCGCCTGGAGACGCTGGACCTCTACCTCATCCACTGGCCGCTGCCCAGACGGGACATGTACGTGTCGACGTGGAAGGCGCTGGAGCGGCTCTACGCCGACGGCCGGGTCCGCGCCATCGGCGTGTGCAACTTCCAGGCCCCGCACCTGGAACGCGTCGTGGAGGAGGGCGGCATCACGCCCATGGTCAACCAGATCGAACTGCACCCGCTGCTCGTCCAGCGGGCGATGCGCGAGTTCGACGCCAAGCACAACATCGTCACCGAGGCGTGGAGCCCCCTCGGCCAGGGCAAGCTCCTCGACCACCCGACCGTGACGGCGATCGCCGAACAGCTCCATCGCACCCCGGCCCAGGTGCTCCTACGCTGGCACATCCAGCTCGGCAACGTGGTCATCCCCAAGTCGGTGACCCGTGAGCGGATCCGCTCCAACTTCCGGATCTTCGACTTCGAGCTCTCCGAGGCGGACATGGACCGCATCACCGGGCTCGACGCCGGCAGCAGGTTCGGCCCCGACCCCGATGAGTTCGACGGCGAGTAGGGACCCCGCCCCGGACGCGGTCGCCCGGGGGCGTGTTCCGCTGATGCCGCCCGTCGCGCAGCGGGGTACGCGTCCGCGGAACGCGCGCTAGGACCCGCGCAGCTCGCGGCGCCTGCGCGCTCCGGTCAGCACGGCCTCGGGGCCCCTGCGGCGGATGCGGGCCACGTAGACGGCGCCCGCGACGAAGATCGCGGCGAACAGGGCCAGCGCGGCGACGAGGGCGACGGCGGACAGCAGGAAAGTGATCGACATGCGCTCATCGTAGCCGTACGTCCGGCGGTGTCCCCCAGGGGAGCGCCCGTGCCGGACCGGCCGCGGCGGGCGGTACGTGAACGATGGGGGAAAGCCGATGGACCAGACACCGCACCAACTCGTCAATCCGCTGTCCCTGGCCGAGCCCGTGGGGTTCTCCCACGCTCTCGTGGTCGCCCCCGGCCGCACCGTCCACGTGGGCGGGCAGACGGCCCGGCGCCCAGACGGGGGGATCGTCGGCGACACGGTGGTGCAGCAGTTCGACCACGCGCTCGCCAACATGGTCGAGGCCCTGCGCGCGGCCGGGGCCCATCCCGTGCACGTGGTCACCATGTGCGTGTACACCACGGCGGTGTCCGCCTACCGGGTCAACCTGGCGACCCTGGGGTCGGTCTACCGCCGCCACATGGGCCGCTACTACCCGCCGATGGCGGTGGTGGGAGTGACCGAGCTGTTGGAGGCCGAGGCGCTCGTGGAGCTGGTCTGCACCGCCGTGATCCCCGACGCGGGCCGCACCGAGCTCCTGGAGGCGGCCGAGGCGCGCGAACTGGTCGAGGAGGTCGAGGACAGTCTGGTGGCGACCCCCTTCGTCTCAGGGGTGCCCGATCGGGCGTAGGGAGCGTGCCGCGTGTGCCGCGGACGGACAGCCGGCTGCGCGAGGCCCCGGCACGATCCCGCCGCGTTCCGATCAGTCGCGGGGACCCGCCCTCACTCCTTCCTCGGCCTCGCGACAGCAGCACCGGACGCGCCGCTCGCCACGGGCGGCATCCACGGCACGCGCCCCAGGACCGTCGGGGACTACTGGTAGCCCAGGCGCGACAGTTCGACGGCGGCGACCGCGTTCACGTCCCCGTACTCCTCGCGGGAGAGCCGGTCGCGCCACCGACCCGCGCGCCAGTCCCGCCCGTCCATCAGCTCCGTGGCGGACACCCGCGCGCCGGTGAACTCGCGCAGGCGGCGCGCGGTCGCGATCTCCCCGCCCCGGACGTCCTCGTAGCGCACGGTCAGGAGCCGGCCGGCGCCGATCCCTTGGCGCAGCCGCGCGTGCATGCGCACGGCGCCCCGCCACCGCATGGCGCACTTGGCGGCGTCGGAGCCGTTCTGGAAGGTCTCCAGGTCCGACTCCTTCTCCAGCCCGAAGAAGTGGTTGGGGAACTCCTGGTCGATCGACATGAGTCCGGGCTTGAGCCAGGAAAGGGCGCGTTCGTCGTCGAGCATGCCCGCGACCACGTCCCGGCCGTCCCTGATGACCTGGACGAACAGGGCGTCGGGAAAGGCCGCGTACAGAGCCTCCGCGCAGAACAGCAGGTCGGGGCTGGCGTCGCCGTAGCGCTGGGCGTCGGCGCTGTGCTCGCACGGTTCGGCGGAGGCGTTGGCCGGGACGCGCGCGTACGGGCCGGGGCAGCGGGGGCACGTCAGGGGGGTGAGCTGCCAGGCCTCGGCGTAGGCCTCGCGCAGCAGGCTCGCCGTCCCCGAGACCTTCTCCTGGGCCAGGGAGGGGCGTCGGGCGACGGCGTAGACGGCGTTGAGGACGCCGGAGGCTCCGGCGACGACGTGGAACCCCGGGGCGCGGGAGAGGGCGCGGGCGATGCCGGGGACCCCGGAGTGGGGGGCGCCCAGAACGAAGACGGGGCGCCGCACCGTGGTCCGGTTGACCACGAGGATGTAGGACGACTGCTTCATGACTGTGTCGATTTTCGCACCTTTCGCCCGTCTCGTGTGCATCGGCGGGGTATTTAGCCTCCACGTCCCACAGGTTCCCCGAGGCTACGGGGTTCACGCGACCCAAGCGCGCTCCGAGGGCAACTCCGGAGGAAAGAAGCGTCACGTCCGCTGTAACAATGGGGCATGGCCTCTACCACCACGGATCCCGCACCGCTCGCCGACCCCGAGGCTTCGAACGGGTCGCCGACCTGCTCGCCTCGGCGGGGCGCGTCACCGTGCTCACGGGCGCGGGCGTGTCCACCGACTCCGGCATCCCCGACTACCGGGGCCCGAACGGGCTGTGGACCAAGGACCCCGCCGCGGAGGCCATGGCCGACTTCGACACCTACATGGGCGACGCCGACGTGCGCCGACGGGTGTGGCTGCTGCGCCGGGACCACCGCGTCTGGACCGCTGAGCCCAACGCCGCGCACCGGGCCTTCGCCGATCTCGACGCCACCGGACGGCTTCGCGCGCTCGTCACCCAGAACGTCGACGGGCTGCACCAGCGCGCGGGGCTGCCCGCCGACCGGGTGATCGAGGTGCACGGGACCATGCTGTGGGTGGTGTGCGTGTCCTGCGGGCTGCGCACCCCGAGTCCGCGGGTCCTGGCGCGGCTGGCCGAGGAGTCCGACCCCCGGTGCCCGGAGTGCGGCGGCATCCAGAAGTCGGACACGATCTCCTTCGGGCAGCGGCTGAACGCCGACGTCGTCGAGGAGGCGGCCCGGGCCGCCCGGGAGTGCGAGGTGTTCCTGGCGGTGGGCACGTCGCTGACCGTGCACCCCGCCGCCGGTCTGTGCGACGTGGCGATGATGGCACGGGCGAGCCTGGTCGTGGTCAACGCCGAACCGACCCCCTACGACGACTTCGCCAGCGCGGTCCTGCGCGACCCCATCGGCACGGTCATCCCCGCTCTCGTGCGCCGGGTGACGGAGGCCGCCCGGAGTTGACGCCGCTCTCGGGCGCGGGGACCGGCCGGTGGACGTTCCGGTCCGGGCCGTCGCCGCCGCCGCCGCCGGAGGGCGTCTGCCCGACGGCCCGGTTACGCCCGGCGCCCCCGCGCCCGGACTGGTCGTCGGCGAGCCGGGTGCCCCGCTTCGGCTCGCGCCCGCGCCCGGCGGCCTTCTTCCCGGACTTCCCGCCCGCCCGCGGCGCCGCCGCCCGAGACCGTCCGCCGGTCGTCTCCGTCGTGTCGCGGTCCTTCTCGTCGGCGTCCACCGAGGTGCCCCGAATGCCCTCGCGTCCGCCTCCGTGCGCCGGGCCCGCTCGACGAGGCCCAGGACGTCGTCCACCCAGCTCCGGGAGACGTGCCCGCCGAGGGCCTCCAGGACGGCGCTGACCCCGTCCGTGCGCAGGGCGCCGCCGTGCACGACGGACTCCACGTTCGCCAGGTATCCCCGCAGGACGCCGAGCAGGTCCTCCCGGAACTCGGTGTCCGGGGCGAGGAACGCCAGGTCCTCGGTCGCCTGGCGCAGCACCAGGAGTTCGATCCGTCCGAGCGACCGGGTCGACAGAAGACGCTGGTAGGCCTCCAGACGTTCCCGTGGGCCGTAGGTGACCGGTTCCGTCCGCAGCCGCAGGACCTCGTGGAGATGGCTCCACGCCCTGTCGCCCCCCTCATCCAGGAACCAGGTGCCCAGGTCGGTCGAGACGTGGCGCAGGTAGGGCAGCAGCCCGAGCGTGAACCGCGCCGCCGTCCCGTTGACGCGCAACGCCACTGATCGGAGCAGCCGCGACGTGACCGAGTCGAAGGGCGCGGTGATGCCGTAGGGGTCGGTCATGCTGGGCACGAACTCGGGGCGGGCCCTGGCCCGGAGTTCGAAGCCGATGCACTCGCCCACGTCGACGGGCGAGCCGTCCTCCAGGCCGATCACGGTGGTCTCGCCCTCGCCGCGCCACTCCCGAAGGTGACGCACCCGCAGGGTCGACAGGATGCTGAACCACTCCGAGCCGGGCAGGGTCCGCCACGGGGTGGCCCTGCCCTGAAGGGCCTGGTCGGGTTTGGCGGCGTCGGGGAACAGCTCGCGGACGTCCACGGGGTCCTCGCGCACGAGGCACAGCAGGATGACCAGGTTGCTGGTGTAGTTGGCCTCGCGAAGGGCCAGGGGCAGCCGCACCGGCTCGTATCCGGGGTAGGACCGGTTGGGGGCCGGGAACCGGGCCTCCTGGAACAGTTCGACGAGGAGTCTCCCGTACTCCTCGCGCAGCCCCGGATCCTCGGACAGGCGGCGTTCGAGCAGGTCCCCCAGGAAGTCCACGACCCGGTCGCGCCCCCCGTAGCTGGCGAAGGACGACAGGGCGTACAGTTCGCCGTCGTCGGTGCGCACGGCCCGGCCCCTGCGGCGGGAGGCGCGCGACCGCGCGTCGGCCGCCTCGTCCAACGCGGCGAGCACCGCGCGCGCCACGAGGTACTCGCCGAAGGTGGAGTGCAGGAACTCGAACACGCTCGCCGGTCCGTCCGAGGCCCTGGCCCGTGACTCGTGGACGAAGAAGAACCGCCCCAGCACCCGGGCGGCCGGGTCGATCCCCCCGTGCGGGTCGGCGTCCGCCCGGGACACGACCGCGTCCGGCATGAGCACGGCGAGGTCCTGGTCGAGTTCGTCGGCGCTCACGCTCTGCCTGCGGCGGGTGAACATCGCCAGCGCGGCGACCTCAAGGCGCCGCAGTTCGTCCTCCACGGCCTCCTCGAAGGCCTCCGGGTTGAGACCGGGCCGGTGCTTGTGGACCTCACGGTGCGCGAACATCCGTAGCAGCCGTTCGTACAGCTCCGCGTCGGACAGGGCCCGCGAGGCGTGCCGGAGCGCGTTGCCCTCGGCGTCGTAGATGAGCAGCATCAACAGCAGCAGCGGCTGTTCGGCCAGCTCGCGGTAGTCGGTCAGGACGTCGGGGGCGAGCGGTTCCAGACCGGAGCCGGTCAGGGCCTGGGCGTTGGCGCGGTTCCACACCCGCACCATGCGGGCGATCCGGGCGTCGTCGAACGGCTCCAGACGCATCACCATCGTGCCGTCGGGGAAGCGGGCGCGGTCGGCCACCACGGTGCGGCTCGTGACGATCACCGCCACCGGGTGGCCCATCGCGTCCTGCCGCTGCTGGAACTCCTGGACCCGCTCCAGGTAGTCGGAGCGGTCGACACCGGTCGCCTGGAGGAGTTCGTCGAAGCCGTCGAGGATCACGACCGGCAGCGCGCCGTCCGCGGAGTCGGCCAGATCGCGCCAGGAGACCCGGGTGTGCAGGGCGGCGGCCAGACCGTCCTCGATCTGCACGTGGATCGGCGCGTTCGGCTGGACCGAGCGCAGCTCCACGCGCACGGGCAGGAAGTCGGCGGCGGGCAGCCGGGCCGCCAGCATCTCGGTGAACTTGGACTTGCCCGCGCCGGGGTGGCCCAGGATGACCGTGGGCGCCTCGGTGGCGAGCGGGTGGACGAGGTGGGCGGCGATCACCGGCTGGAGGTCGTCGAGGACCGGCAGCCGCCCCCACCACTCCTCGCTGGAGGGGGACCCGGAGCGGTGCGTCTGGGCGGCGCGTCCGCGCGGGGCGATGTAGGCGTCCTCCAGGGCGGGCAGGACGAGGCCGGGAGGAGCGTCGTCGGAGCGGAGCACGGGCTGGCGCAGCACCGCCCGGTACCCGGCGGCCAGCTCGCGGCGCCGCGCGTCCACGTCCCGGTGGGAGCTGATCTCCTCCAACCGCCACCGCAGGTCGCTCAGCCCCGCGCCGAGGGCGCCGCGCGTGAGGTCGTGCTCGTGCAGGTGCGCCCACATCCCGAACTCGGGAATGTCGGCGGCCAGGCGTCGGTAGGACTCCGCGTACCGTTCGGCGGCGCGTTCGGGGACCAGGAGTCGCAGCCCGTCGACCACCTCGTCCGCCTCGAAGGCGTCATCGTCGTCGGCGGCGGTGAGTTCGGTCAGCGCGGTGGTGAAGTCCCTGAGCAGGGAGTCCTGTGAGAAACGGGGAGCCCAGCCGGATCCGGGGGTCAGGGCCGGGGCGGTCCCCGTGTGGGCGAGCACCCGCTCCAGCAGCCCGGCCTGTTCGGCCTTGGTCAGTTTCAGGTCGGCGAGGGTGAAGGGGACGTCCAGCTCCTCCAGCGACTCCTCCACCGCCTCGAAGAACGCCAGGACCACCAGGATCTGGTGGGCGGCCTCGATCCGCTCGGTGCGCGACATCCGGCTGCGTCCCCGGATCTTGTCGCCGATGCCCTCGATGGCCTGGCGGCCCCGGCTCACCAGTTCGCCGCGCAGGCCGAACAGGTCCGGCACCCCCAGGAGCCCCAGGCCGCCGTCGGCCAGTTTCTCCGCCAGGTCGAGGACCTGTGAGTCGTTCTCGCCCAGCACGCGCAGGGCGTCGGCGTAGGTGAGCTGTCGGGCCAAGGGGGCACCGCCTCTCTCGCTGAGGGGGACATGACCGGACCCGGCGCCGTTCCGGGTGCCGGGTCCGCAGGTCAAAGGGGGGTCGAGGGTCGGGCGTATCGTTCTCGGTGACGGTGTGACGTCCTAGGGCAGCTGCCAGTTCACCGGCTCGGCGCCCAGTTCCTGGAGCAGGGCGTTGGTCCGGCTGAAGGGCTTGGAGCCGAAGAAGCCGCTGCGGGCCGACAGCGGGCTCGGGTGCGCGGACTCCACGCACGGCACGCCCGGCATCATCGGGCGCAGGTTGCGCGCGTCCCGGCCCCACAGGACGGCCACCAGAGGCTTGCCGCGCTCGGCCAGCGCCCGGATGGCCTGTTCGGTCACGGCCTCCCAGCCCTTGCCGCGGTGCGAGCCGGCCTTGCCCGGAGCGACCGTCAGCACCCTGTTGAGCAGCAGCACTCCCTGCTCGGTCCACGGGGTGAGGTCGCCGTTGGAGGGCATGGGCGTGCCGATGTCCTCCTGCATCTCCGTGTAGATGTTGCGCAGGCTCGCTGGCAGGCGCACGTCCGGCGCGACGGAGAAGCTCAGCCCCACCGGGTTGCCCGGGGTGGGGTAGGGGTCCTGGCCGACGATGAGCACGCGCACGTCGTCGAACGGCTGCTGGAAGGCGCGCAGGACGTGCTCCCCGGCGGGCAGGTACGTTCGGCCATCCGCGACCTCCTGGCGCAGGAAGTCGCCCATCGCGGCGATCTGCGGGGCGACCGGCTCCAGGGCCTTCGCCCAACCGCTGTCCATGATTTCGTTCAGTTCCCTGCTCGGCATGGCCAGAACACTAGCGGCATACGGCGACAACCACGGCCGCTTCGGACGATCCGGAGTCCGGGGGCGGTCGGCCGCCGGGGGCGGGCCGCCGGGGATCGGCTACTCCGCGCGCCAGCCGCCCTGGCGGTCGGCCAGGTTGAGCGCGGTGGTCACCAGCGGCACGTGGCTGAACGCCTGCGGGAAGTTGCCCACCTGCCGCCCGGTGTGCGGGTCGTACTCCTCGGCGAGCAGCCCCAGGTCGTTGCGTAGCGACAGCAGCCGCTCGAACAACTCCTTGGCCTCGTCCTGGCGTCCGATCGACAGCAGGGCGTTGGCCATCCAGAAGCTGCACGCCAGGAAGGCGCCCTCGTCGCCGGGCAGCTTGTCCGCGGAGGTCTCCAGGTCGGTGCGGTAGCGCAGGACGAATCCGTCGACCATGAGGTCCTTGCGGATCGCCTCGATGGTGCCGATGACGCGCGGGTCGTCGTAGGGCAGGAACCCCACCTCGGGGATGAGCAGCAGCGCCGCGTCCAACTCCTTGCTGCCGTAGTACTGGGTGAAGGTGTTGCGGTGCGGGTCGTAGCCGTACTCGCACACCTCGGCGTGGATGGTGGAGCGCAGGGCGCGCCACCGCTCGATGGGGCCCTCCTTGCCGAACTCCTCGATGCTGCGCACCGCCCGGTCGGCGGCCACCCACGCCATGACCTTGGAGTGCACGAAGTGCTGGCGCGGCCCGCGCACCTCCCACAGCCCCTCGTCGGGTTCGTCCCAGCACCACTCCAGGTAGTTGACCAACGACCGCTGCAGGCCCCACAGGTAGTCGCCGCCGCGGATGTTGGACCGGCGGGCCAGGTGCAGCACGTCCATGACCTCGCCGTACACGTCGAGTTGGTACTGCCCGACCGCCGCGTTGCCGATCCGCACGGGGCGCGACGCCTCGTACCCCGGAAGCCAGTCGGCCTCCCACTCGGTGAGCCGCCGCTCCCCGCGAATCCCGTACATGATCTGCATCAGCTGCGGTTCACCCGCCACGGCCCGGACCAGCCACTCACGCCAGGCGAGCGCCTCGTCCTTGTACCCGGAGCGGATCAGCGCCTCCAACGTGATGGTGGCGTCCCGCAGCCAGCAGTAGCGGTAGTCCCAGTTGCGGACTCCGCCGATCTCCTCGGGCAGGGAGGTCGTGGGGGCGGCCACGATCCCGCCGGTCGGCTGGTAGGTCAGGGCCTTGAGCACGATGAGGGACCGCACGACCGCCTCGCGGTAGGGCCCGTCGTAGGAGCACTGGTCGACCCACTTCTCCCAGAACCGCGCGGTGCGGGACAGGGCCTTCTCCGCGTCCAGGTGGTCGGACTCCTCCACCTGCGAGGGGTGCCAGGTCATGACGAACGGCACGCGCTGGCCGGCGGTCACGGTGAAGGAGGCGTCGTGCGTGAAGTTGTGACCCTGCAGGGCGACGGGGGCGCTCAGCCAGATCGCGTCGGGTCCGGCGACGGCGACCAGCTCGGTTCCGGCGCGGTGCACCCACGGCACGACGTGGCCGTAGTCGAACCGGATCCGCATGGTGGTCTCCATCCGAACGGACCCGCTGATCCCCTCGACGATGCGCACGATGTGGGGTGCTCCGCCACGCGGCGGCATGAAGTCGATGACCCGCACGCTTCCGGTGTCGGTGTCCCATTCCGACTCCAGGATCAGCGTCTCTCCCCGATACCTGCGCCGGGTGGCGTTGGGTTCGCCGTCGGCGGGCCGCAGCGCCCAACTGCCGTTCTGGTCGTCGCCGAGGAGGGCGGCGAAACAGGCGGAGGAGTCGAAGTCCGGCAGGCACGCCCAGTCGATGGAGCCGTCGCGCCCGACCAGAGCGGCGGTCTGCATGTCGCCGATCAGTGCGTAGTCCTCAATCCAGCCGGGCACGCGGCTCACCCCCAACACGTCGTCTTGGTCTGTGCGGTGGGCGCGAGAACCCGTGTGGGGACGGGGTACGCCGCGCCTTCGCGGTCGCGCCCCGTCGGGGGACCCACGGCCCGACCTGGCGCCGGACGTGGTCCGGGGTTGGGAAGGGGCACCGTTCGGGACACCGGCTCACCTCCCCGGACCGTCTGCCGCCACCCGTATACCCGGTTATGTGCCCAGGTGAGGGCAGGCTAAAGAGGCGGACCGGAGGAACCGGTCGACAACCGTTCCCCGTTCTTCACCGCGGTCACCATCTTCCACTCTTCCCGGGGCGCGCGCTACCCGCGATTGCACGTGCATCGGAACAGGCGTGGAGTTATATGGTGAATTGTAGAGTTTCATGTTCGAGAAGTTATGACGCGGTGATCAATCACCACCGCCCGTTCGACGGTGCGGCGGCGGCTGGACCGCCGGCCGTTCGTCCGGTACCCGCATCATCGGCAGGAAGACCTGCGCGAGCGGGCCGATCGCCAGGGCGTAGACGATCGTTCCCACCCCCAGCGTCCCGCCGAGCACGGCGCCGGTGACCACCACGACCGCCTCGATCACCGTGCGGGCGAGCCGTACCGACCACCCGCGTGCGGCCAATCCGGTCATCAGGCCGTCGCGCGGCCCCGGGCCGAGCCGGGCGCCGATGTAGCACCCGGTGGCCACCCCGCACACCAGCACGCCGAGCAGCAGCGTCGCCGCTCGCAGGGCCAACGGCCCGGGGGAGGGGAGCAGCCACAGGAACAGGTCCACGGTCGCTCCGACGACGACCACGTTGCTCAGCGTGCCCAGGCCCGGCCGTTGACGCAAAGGGATCCACAGGAGCATCAGCGCCGCTCCGACGATCACACTCCACGCACCGATCGACAGCCCGGTCCGCAGCGCCAGACCCTGGTGCAGCACGTCCCAGGGCATGGCGCCCAGCTCCGCGCGCACCAGCAGCGCGCCGCTGAGCCCGTACAGGATCAGTCCCAGGTACAGCTGTGCCAGCCGCCGCGCCCGCGGTCGGGGCACGAGTCGGGCCAGCCGGTCCCGAGTCCGCACGGGGGCGGGCGCGGCCGGGGGAACGGGGGCGATCGGACAACGGGGAGCTCCGTTCTCGGTTCGGGACGGGGAAGGCGGCACGTTCGATGGGGCCGTGAACGGTGCCACATCGGTATCGTGGCGAAGGTGGCGCTCATCCTGAAGTGCCAATCGGAACAACTGGCCCGAAACCTGGGCGCGGGAGGACGGCATGGCGAAGCACGGCGGTCGCCGCGGGGCCGATCGCGGCCCGACCGGAGGCGGCAGCCGGCGGATCAACGGCCGCCTCCTGGCCCGCCTCATCGGGGAGGCGCCGGTCGAGCGCCCGTACTACCTGGCCATCGCCCGCGCGGTGAGCGGCTTGATCCTGGACGGCCGCGTCCCCACCAACACGCGCCTGCCCGCCGAGCGCGACCTGGCCGCGTCGCTCGGCGTCAGCCGCAACACGGTCACCGCGGCCTACGCCTGGCTGCGCGACAACCGCTTCCTGGACAGCCGCCAGGGGGCGGGCAGCTGGACCGTCCTGCCCGACACCGGCACCGGGGCGCTGGCGCCGTTCACCCCCGTCGCCGAGCACATCGACCTCGGGGTGGCCGCCCCGCCCGCGGTGGAGGGGCTGCGCGCCGCCTCCTTCCGGGCCGCCGAACAGCTCGCCGCGCACGTGGGCGGCCTGGGCTACTACCCCTACGGCCTGCCCGAACTGCGCCACGCGATCGCCCGCCGCTACGTCGAACGCGGACTGCCCACCACCCCCGAGCAGATCTTCGTGACCAACGGCGCCCAGCAGGGCATCGCGCTGGCCCTGGACCTGCTGCTCCAGCCCGGCGACGGGGTCCTCGTCGAGTCGCCGACCTACCCGCACGCGGTGGACGCCGCCCGCCGGACGGGCGCCCGGATCCGGACGGTCGGGGTGACACCGCAGGGGTGGGACATGGAGTACCTGGCCGACGCCTTCCGCCAGTGGAGGCCGGGGCTGGCCTACCTCGTCCCGGACTTCCAGAACCCCACGGGGGCGCTGATGGACGACGACGAGCGCGCCGCCCTGGTCCGCGAGGCGCGTCGGGCGGGCGCCTACCTGGTCATCGACGAGTCCGTCGCCGAACTGGCCATCGACTCCGGCGACCTGCCCGCTCCGGTGGCCGCCCACGACACCGACGGCCGGGTGCTGACCGTCGGCTCGGTGGCCAAGCTGCTGTGGGGCGGGCTGCGCGTGGGGTGGATCCGCACGACGCCGCCGATGGTGGCCCGGCTGATGTCGGCCCGTCAGCGCTTCGACCTGGCCGGGGCGGTGCTCGACCAGCTCACCGTCACCCACCTGCTGGCGGACGTGATGCGGGTGCGCGCCGAGCGCAGTCGCCAGCTCCGGCGCAACCGGGACGCCCTGCTGCTCGCCCTGCGCGAACGCCTGCCCGACTGGCGGCCCAGCGTTCCCGGGGGCGGACTGGTGCTGTGGGCGACCCTGCCCCACCCGGTGGCGGGCGCGCTCGCCACGGCGGCGACCCGGCACGGGGTGCACCCGGCGGCCGGGCCGGTGTTCGGCGTGGACGGCACCCTGGAGCGGTACGTGCGTCTGGCCTACACCCAGCCGCCGGACGTGCTGGCGGACGCGGTGGACCGGCTCGCCGCGGCCTACGCCGAGACCCTCGCCCATCCGGTCCAACCGCGCGGCCAGCTGTTCGTGTGAGCACCGCGGCGCGGGCGGGCCCGCGCCGGGTCGTCCCCGGGGCGGTCACCGAGGGGATCCGAGGCGGTCACCGTCCGCGCCGGGGAGGGGACCGCGCCCATGGCGGGAGTCGCCGGGCGGCGGGCGTCACCCCTGGGCCTGGGGCACGAACCGGTGGGCGAACCTGATCACCTCGGCCAGCGCCTCGTCGCGGTTGGTCTCGTTGAACAGCTCGTGCCGGGCCTCGGGGAAGACGCGCACGGTCACGTCCGAGCCGGCGAGGGAGTCGACGCCCGACTTGCTCCCGGCGATCGGCACCAGGGAGTCGTCGGAGCCGTGCAGCCACAGCAGCGGCATCGTCCCCACCCGGCCCGCCTGGCGGACCCGGTCGAGTTCGGTGAGCATCGCCCGGATCGTGGGCCGCTTGAACGGGCCGTGCCAGACCAGGTCGTCGGCGGCGTAGGCGGCGCCCACGCCGGGGTCCCGGGACAGCGTGTCGGGGTCGATGGGCACGTCCGGGATCTCCCGCAGTTCGCTGAGCGCCTCCAGGACCTCCCAGCGGCCGAGCACCGGGGAGGACACGACCAGCGCGCGCGGCGCCTCGGGGTGGGTCTGGGCGTACCGGGCGGCGACGAGACCGCCCATCGAGTGGCCGATGAGGACGAGGGGGAGGGAACGGTAGGCGGTGCGCGCCTGGGTGATGACGCGGTGCACGTCCTCCACCACCCCGGAGAAGTCGTCGATGAGCACGCGCTCGCCCGAGGAGCGGCCGTGTCCCCGGTGGTCGGCTCCGTACACCGCGGCGCCCGCCTCGACCAGGTCGGCGGCCACGTGTTCGTAGCGTCCGAGGTGTTCGCCGTAGCCGTGGACCAGCACCGCCAGCCAGGTCGGTTCGCCCTCGGCGGGCGCCCACGCCCGTGCCGCCAGCCTCCCCGATCCGTCGGGTCCGCCGGCAAGGGCCCACTCGCGTGTGGTGATCACGGCGTTTCGCCTCCTCGTCTGCGACGATCTCTGGGAGGGACACCCTACGGGGGGCGCGGTCGCGGCATGTGTGTGCGGGGGCGGATGTCGCGCCCGTGGCGGAGGGGAAACCGGTTCGGCCCCGGTGCGGCCGTGCATCAGCCGCGTAACGATCCGCGCGTCCGTTCGTAGCCCCGTCCCAGGCGGGACGGCAGTCGTTCGTAGACGGGAACGAAATACGTCATATGGTGCGAAGTTATCTACTCCACAAGAAAGGTGATCTTCTACGCTTGCCACTGGGTACCCCTCGGACGGGAGCATCCGCGTACCGCCCGTCCGGCAACGCAGACTGGAGAGGGTGACGCGCGTGCTGGAGGACTCCTACGGGCGAGTGGCGACCGATCTGCGGGTGTCGCTCACCGACCGCTGCAACCTCAGATGCACCTACTGCATGCCGCCGGAGGGCCTGGAATGGCTGCCCAAGCCCGAGCTGCTCACCGACGACGAGGTGCTGCGGCTCATCCGGATCGGCACCACCCGCCTGGGCATCACCGAGGTCCGCTTCACCGGCGGTGAACCCCTGCTCCGCCGCGGCCTGCCCGGTCTGGTCGCCGGGACCACCGCGCTCACCCCCCGCCCGCAGACCGCCCTCACCACCAACGGCATCGGCCTGGCCCGCATGGCCCCCGCCCTGGCCGAGGCGGCCTGGACCGCGTCAACGTCTCCCTCGACACCCTGCGCCACGACCGCTTCGAAAGGCTCGCCCGCAGGCGCCGCCTCCAGGACGTCCTCGACGGCATGTCCGGGGCGGCCGAGGCCGGACTGACCCCCGTCAAGGTCAACGCGGTGCTCATGCGCGGCGTCAACGACGACGAGGCGCCCGACCTGTTGCGGTACTGCGTCGAGCACGGCTACGAGCTGCGGTTCATCGAGCAGATGCCTCTGGACGCCCAACACGGTTGGCGCCGCGACACCATGGTCACCGCCGACGAGATCCTCGCGCGCCTGGAGGCCGACTTCTCCCTGGAGGCCGCCGACGCCGAGACCCGCGGCAGCGCCCCCGCCGAGCTCTTCCACGTGCGCGGCGCCCGCTTCCCCAACGGGGAGCAGGCCACCGTCGGCGTGATCGGCTCCGTCACCCGGCCGTTCTGCGGGGCGTGCGACCGCGTGCGACTGACCGCCGACGGCCAGATCCGCAACTGCCTGTTCGCCCGTGAGGAGTCCGACCTGCGCGTCCTGCTGCGCGGCGGCGCCACCGACGAGGAGATCGCCGAGCGATGGACGGCGGCCGTGGCCGCCAAGCTCCCCGGCCACGGCATCAACGACCCCTCCTTCCTGCAGCCGGCGCGTCCGATGTCGGCGATCGGCGGCTGACCGCCCGGTAGCCGACCGGTCCGAGCGGGCACGACAGTGGAAGGGAAGGGCACGACCGCACCGGACCAGGAAGCCGTGGCCATGCCGAGAACGGACGCCGGTCACCGGACCGCCGCGCACACCGCGGACCTGCGGGTCCAGGCGTGGGCGCCCACCCGCGAGGAGTGCGTCGCGCACGCCGTGGCCGCGGTGGTGGAGAGCGTCGTCGGCGCCGGGCCGCCGCCCGCGACGACCACCGTCGAACGCGACCTGGAGGGCGCGACCGACGCCGACCTCCTCGCCGCCGTGATCGACGAGGCCGTCTACCTCATGGAGACCAGGGGACTGCTCCCGACCGCGACCGAGGCGCGGGCCACGCCCACCGGCCTGCGGGTGCGGTTCGCGATGGCCGACGTCGACGCGGTCGTGCCCGTCGGCGCGGTCCCCAAGGCCGTCTCCCTGCACCAGCTGCGCTGCGAGCGCGGCCCGGAGGGATGGTGGTGCGCCGTGACGGTCGACGTCTGACATCCGTCCGGGAACGGGTCCGACCGCACATCGCGGGCCCTTCGACGCACCCGGGAGCGCGTCATGCGCATCACCGAACAGACCCCGTACCGGTTCCGTCTCGAACGCGAGGGAGGGATGCGGGTACCGGGCATCGTGTTCGCGTCGCGACGGCTGCTGCCCGACCCCGCGGCCGACGAGTCGCTGCACCAGGTCGCGAACGTGGCGACCCTGCCGGGCATCGTCGTCGCCTCCTACGCGATGCCCGACATGCACTGGGGCTACGGCTTCCCCATCGGCGGCGTCGCCGCCACCGACGTGGCCGAGGCGGGGGTGGTCTCGCCCGGAGGGGTGGGGTTCGACATCTCCTGCGGCGTCCGGCTCCTGGCCGCCGACCTGGACCGGGACGCGTTCGCCGCGCGCCGCGGCCCGGTCATGGACGCGCTCGACCACGCCGTCCCGCGCGGTCTCAGACGCGGCTGCGTGTGGCGGATGCCCGACGCCGCCAAGCTCCGCGAGGTCCTGGAAGGCGGGGTGTGCCACGCGGTGGACCGCGGACACGGCGTGCGGCGGGACCTGCTGCGGTGCGAGGACGGCGGCCGGATGGCGGACGCGACCCGGGCGGGATCGGCCACCGGGCGATCGAGCGCGGGCTCGGGCAGGTCGCAGTCTCGGCTCGGGCAACCACTTCCTGGAGGTCCAGGCGGTCGACGAGGTCTACGACGCGCGGGCCGCGGAGGCGTTCGGGCTGCGCGCGGGCCAGGTCTGCGTCATGATCCACACCGGATCGCGCGGGCTCGGGCACCAGGTCTGCTCCGACCAGGTGCGCGCGATGGAGAGGGCGATGGAGCGCCACGGGATCGAGGTGCCCGACCGCCAGCTCGCCTGCGCGCCGGTCGAGTCGAAAGAGGGGCGCGCCTACCTCGGGGCGATGGCGGCGGCCACCAACTTCGCGCGGGTCAACCGGCAGATGCTCGGAGAGGCCGCCCGCCGGGCCTTCGACGCCCGCGCCGGCTGCGGGCTCGACCTCGTCTACGACGTGTCCCACAACCTCGCGACGGTGGAGACCCATGTGGTCGAGGGGCGGCGGCGCCGACTGTGCGTGCACCGCAAGGGCGCCACCCGGGCGTGGCCGCCCGGCCACCCCGACCTGCCGGCCGAACTGGCCGACGTCGGCAGCCCGCACTCATCCCGGGCACGATGGGGACCGCCTCCTACGTCCTGGTGGGTGTCGCGGGCGGAGCGGCGTTCCATTCCACCTGCCACGGCGCGGGCCGGGTGATGAGCCGCCACGAGGCAGTGCGCCGGGTGCGGGGCGGGGCGCTCAGGGACGATCTGGAGGCGCACGGGATCGCGGTGCGCGGCACGTCGTTGAAGGGGCTGGCCGAGGAGGCGCCGTCCGCGTACAAGGACGTCACCGACGTGGTGGACGCCAGCGTCGGGGCGGGGCTGTGTCGCAGGGTGGCCCGGCTCGTGCCGCTGGGCGTCGTCAAGGGGTGAGCCCTGCGCCGCCGGGAGCCCGGTCGCCCGGCGGTTCCGGCTCGGCGCCCCACGGCGGGGGCGCGCCGTCACGGGCGGGTTCGGGAGGCGGCCCGCGCCTCAGCCGGGGTCGGCGGCGTCGCTCAACCACTCACCGGCCTCCAGAGCCTCACGGATGGCGGCGTCGCGGATCTCGCGCACGGACCGCAGTTCCGCGTCGTCGTGCACGTGGTCGGTCCCGGGCAGGTCGGCGGTCGCCTCCGCGAGCAGCTCGCCGTACTCGTCGTTCCTGGCCGCGTTGGCCTCGACCTGAACCCATTCCCGCTGGGCGGTCGCGGCTCGTTCGATCTTGCCGCCGTAGGCTCGATCGCTTCGACCCGGCTGGTCAGGGCCCTGCACGAGGCGTCGACGGCGTCCTGTTGGGGTCTCAGGGAGGCACGGACGACGTCGGACACGGCCTCCTGGGAACGCTCGTGCAGGTCCGCGCGCAGGCGGGACTGCTTGAGCAGGAGCCGGGCCAGTCTCCACTCCTGCTCACGCAGGACCAAGTCCGCGTGCAGCCCGTCGAAGGCGTCCCCGAGCTCCCGGGAAGCGGGTTCGATGCGTTGGCGGGCCCGTCGCACCCGCCGCAGCAGGCCCAGTTCCGCCTCGCGCAGGTCCGAGGGCAGCACGTAGCGGTCGTGGTACAGGCGCGCGGCCTCGGCGGCGTCGATCCCGAAGCCCCCGGTTCCCCTGGCGCCGTCACCGAGGACCGCCGAGAGTGTGATGAGTACGCCCAGCAGGGCGACGACCCCCGTGATCAGCCAGCTCACACCCGCGCTCCCGAGCAGGTCCGCGACGACGAGCGCGGCCACCACGAGCACGATCGACAGCAGACCGATCCAGCATCCTCCCGCTCGGAAGGCCATGATGACGCCGACGAGCGCCAGGAGCGCGGCGATCAACCAGATCAGGGGCATGAGCGCCGTGGTGAGCCACAGCACGGCGCCGCTGAGCAGTCCGGTGAGGACGAGGAGGGCGATGCCGAGGAAGACCCTGCCTCCCGTGGACAGGGGTGCGCGCTCCTTCCGCTCCGCGGCGCCGGAGCCTGGGCGCTCTGGCTGTTCGCGGGCGGAGAGCAGTGCGTCGGGTGCGGCCGACAGGGTCTCGCGAACCTCGTCGGGAAGGCTCGGATCGAACACCGCACGGACCTCGTGCGGGGGGTTTCCGTCATGTTCCTGCGTGGGCAAGGGAGAACCTCGATGATGTCGGGGGCGAAGCGGTCCCGTCACGGTCTCGGCCCCGGCGGGGTCCGGGACCGACGGGGCGCTGGCGGGCGTGGCCGACGGTGGCCTCGCGGGGCGTCCTCCGGTTGGACGGAGCGCGGACCGTTTCGGTTGCCTTCCGTGCTGGTGCTGGTGCTGGTGCTGGTGCTGGTGCGCCGGGCCGACCGGCGCCGGTGGCGCCGCGTGGTCCATCCTGGGAGGGTGGACAGCACACCGACAGGGGGAGTCGACGCGGTCGTCCTCGCCGGCGGCGCCGCCCGGCGCATGGGCGGCGCCGACAAGCCCGGACTGACCGTCGCGGGGCGCACGCTGCTGGAACGGGTCGCCGACGCGGTCCGCGCCCACGACGAGGACGCCCGCGTCATCGTGGTCGGCCCGCCCCGGGAGAGCCCGGCCGCCCTCTACGTCCGGGAGGACCCGCCCGGGGCCGGGCCGTTGCCCGCTCTGCGCGTGGGACTCGCGCGTGTGCGCGCGCCCCGATTCGCGCTGCTCGCCGCCGATCTGCCGCGCCTGACCGCCGCCCACCTGGCCGATCTGGTCGGGGCACTCGACGAGACGGCCTCCGGATCCGTGTACGTGGACGGGGACGGCCGTGAGCAGTGGCTGACGGGGGTGTGGCGCACCGACGTCGTGCGCGCCGCGCTCGCCGACTACCGGGGCCGGTCGCTGCGCCGCCTTCTCGGTCCGCTGGAGCCGCGCCCGGTCGCGCTCGCCGACGGCGGCGCGGAGTTCGACTGCGACACCCCCGAGGACCTCGCCCGCGCCCGCCGCGACCTCGAAAGCGGCGCGACCGGGGTGAGGACGCGGTCGCGGCCCGCTGGGCCGACGATCTGGGCGGCGGCGTCCGCCCGGCCGACGCCGCCCTCCCCGGGCCGGTGAGGTCAGCGCTCCCGGTACTCCTCCATGGCCACGACCTCGCGCAGGAAACCCCGGACGTCGAGGAAGTTCGACAGGTACTGGCGGTGCTCGTCGCAGGCGGTCCACACCTTGCGGCGGTCCGGGGTGTGCAGCGCGGGGTTGTTCCACACCAGCGCCCAGGTGGCGTCCGCGTGGCAGTCACGGCGGGAACAACGGGGCTCCGCGGGCCGATTACCCAATTCTGACCCCCAGGGAATTGTGCGGCCCGAATGGTCAAGCCACGGTCACGATCGGTTGTGGTCGCCGACGCCGGCGCGGACCGATGCTGTCGCAGAGGAGGAAAAGGGCGACGCCGGGTGGCTACGGGGGCAAACCACCCGGCGTCGCTCACGATGTTCCGACGGGGGCTCGAAACATCGCCGCGCGCTTCGACGGGGGACCGAAGCGCTAGAAACCAATGTACACCGAGGCCCCCGGGGGTACGTCAAGAGTGCGTTACGACGTTGTCTCGGGACAGTCCCGCGAATCGGAGGTCCTCAGTCCCAGGTCAGGCATCATTGCGCGGTCCGGTCGCAGGGCGGTTCCCCAGGTCCGGGAACGGCGCCCGCGGCGGGTCGGCCCCGTGCCGGTCGCCGGTGGGCGACACGCCAGGAAAGGGTCAAGAGCGAAGCGGCGGCCGGGCAGGCGCCCGCCCGTGCGCCGGAAGCGTTCGGTGTGGCGTTCGGGGAACGCGGGGAGGCAGGGACAACGGGGGGTCGCGTCCACGCGACCGGACAACGGACAGCGCAGGGGGTCGCTCATGTCCCACAACACGTACCGCGTCACGGAGATCGTCGGAACCTCGCCGCAGGGGGTCGACCAGGCCATCCGCAACGGCATCGACCGGGCGGCGAACACACTCCGGGGCCTCGACTGGTTCGAGGTCACCGAGATCCGCGGACACATCGAGGACGGCGTCGTCGCGCACTACCAGGTCGGGATGAAGGTCGGGTTCCGCCTGGACGACTGAGCCGAGCGCCCCGCCGGGGTCCCGGGCCCGGCGCCCGGGGCTCCTCGGCGCGCCCGGTCGGCGCCCACCGCGCGGCGGTCCCGCGCCGCGCTCAGCCCGTTTCGGAGGGTTCCTCCCCCCGTTGCACGTCGACGTGGACGTGGTCCAGGTGCCGCAGGATCTCGTTGTCGGAGCCGGTCTCGTAGGCGCGCCAGCCCAGTGACGGGTAGGAGGTGCTCCAGATGCGGTCGTCGAAGATGATCACGGCCACGTCGTAGTCCGGCGCGTGCGCGATCAGCCAGTGCGCCATGACCCATCCCGCGCGCCGGTTGTCCTCGCCGACGGGCCGGTAGAAGACGTCGATCGCCCGGCCCTCGTAGTGCGCGGAGTCGTCTCCGTGCCCGGTGTCGAACCCGCCGGGGCGGTACCCGCCCAGGCTCAGCCCGGTGAAGACGCCCTCCATGCCGATTCTGAGGTCCTCGGCTCGCGAGGTGAGGCCCGACGGTTCCAGCCCCTCCTGGACCTCCAGGGCCGGTTCGTTGGTGGAACGGCAGGTCAGCGAGGGGCTGGTGAATCCCCCCGCCCCTCCGCCAACACCGTCATCACGGGCTCGGGGATGTCACTGGTGTCCGGCGCCTCGACCGGGGCGTCCTCCCCCTGGGCGGCGACCGCCGCCGCGGTGGTCGCGCGACGGGCCTGGTCCCGGTCCAGCGAGAACCGTTCCTCGCCCGCCCACGCGGAGCACTCCGGTCCCCAGGGCGAGGAGACGCCCTGACCGCCCGTCCGCTCCAGCACCCACCGCGCGGTCATGACGGCCACGACGCTGAACGCCACCAGGACCGCCACGGCCAGGATCAGTCCGTTGCGGCGGCCGGTCCCCCGCGTCGCACCCGCCATCCCGCACCCCTCCACGCTCGGGCCGGGCCCGGCTCCGGACCCGGCGCGGACACACCAATAGTCGGTGAACCGCGAAGGCGTCCGGAGCATTTCCCCCGTTGCCGACTCATTCCGTGAACTGTGCCGTCCCCTGGCACGGGCCGGAGCGGCGATGGGGCGGCGTGACCGTCGCCCGCCTGCGCCGTTACGCGGGGAAGCGGGCGCGGCGGCCGAACGCGCACGGCCCCGTCTGACCGGAACCGGCCAGAGGGGGCCGTGCGTCGCGCCTCGGCCGGCGAGGCTCAGGGGCAGAGGGCGTCGAGGTCGCTGGGGTCGGTCCCGACCTGGCGGCCGGGGTCGGCGGGGGAGGGCTCGTTCAACCCCGTGTACTCCTGCCACTCGGTCTGGTCGCCCTCCGGCGCGGCCTCCTCCATGAGGGCGTCCTCACCCGAGGGGGAGGGAGAAGGGGAGGGTTGGGCGGGCAGTGCGTCGCCCCCGGCGCCCCGTCCGCCGATGGCGTCCGCGACCAGGGCGCGCACGGCCTCCCAGTCCGGGTTGGCCGTGTTCACCTGCGGCGGGGACAGCTGGAGGGTGCTCATCGTCCCGGCGCCCGCGAGCACGTCGCCAGTTCGATGAACGCGGGGACCTTCGCCTGGGGGATGTCCGTGCTCAGCGTGCGCTCGGTCGCCCCCGCCAACCGCCGGTAGCTGGTGAGGATGGTCCCGGGGTCGATCTGCTCGGCCACGTACTTGATCAGGCAGCCCTGGCGGCCCATCCGTCCGTAGTCGTCGGAGCCGACCCGTGAACGCCCGTACCACAGCGCCTCGTGGCCGTCGAGGCGGCGCAGCCCCGGTTCCAGGACGCCTCCGTGCACGCCGTAGGGGATGGGCTCCTCGATGAGGACCTCGATGCCGCCTACCGCGTCGATCAGGTCGCGGAATCCCATCATGTCGACCATCGCGAAGTACCTGATGTCCAGGCCGATGTTGTACCCGATCACGGTCTTGAGGGTGTCGGCGGACGGGTCGGCCACGGTCGGGTTCATCGCCAGGACGTCGGGCTCCTCGGTGACCGTCTGGTAGACCTCGTTGAGCAGGTCGTCGAAGCCGTACGGCGCGGGGTAGCGCTCGGCCAGCACGCTGTCCGGCGGGAACTGGACGTTCTCCAGGTTGCGGGGCAGCCCGATGAGCACGGTGTCACCGGTCTCGGTGTCCACGCTGGCGACCATCATCGAGTCGGTGCGCGCGCCGTACCGGTTCTGCGCGGCGTCGGCGCCCAGGAGCAGGACGTTGATCCGCTCCGCGCCGTTCCACGGGTCGGCGGCGTCGTGCGGTTCGTCGCCGGGCTGGGGAGCCCCGAAGACCGCGGACAGCGTCCGCTGCGTGGTGTACCCGCCGTGCAGGGCCAGGGCCGAGGGCAGCGCGACCGTCAGGCACAGGACGGCGACGACGGCGCCGCCGAGCAGGCGGCGTCCGACCGGGGCGTCCACGGGGCGGGTGATGGCCCAGGAGTGCACGATGACGGCCAGCCACAGCACCGTCACGACGAACACCGCGACCATGGCCCCGGTGAGCCAGCGGTTCTGCACGGCCAGGCTCGCCAGGACGGCCACGGCACTCGTGTCGTGGAGGCCGATCCACACCGCCCAGCCCGCGATGCCGGCGAGGCCGAGCAGGTACGCCCCAAGGATCACCGTGCCCGCTCGCCGGAGTCCCATCCGCAGGTGGGCGACGCCCGGCAGGGGCAGCGACGCGACGGTCCACAGCAGCGCACGCCCCGTGCTCGGCCGCGCGGGCGCCTGGTCCCGCTGGTCTTCTTCGGCTGCCACCGGCGATTCCTCTCCAGCCGGGGGGCGGCGGCGCCACCCCCGTTCGGTCGCGCCCGCCACGGTTTCGGGCGGAGGGCGCGCTCGCGCGCCCGGGGGTCGACCCGGACGCCTCCGTCACGTAGACGATCCCAGGACGCGTTCCGGTTCCGGTCGTGTTCGCGCCCTTGGACCAGTTGTACGGGCACTTTCCGCCGCCGTGAGGGGGTGCCCCTCGCACGCACGGTTCGTACCCGTCAGTTCAGTGTGGCGCTTTGCCGGACTTGTGTGCGCGGCGGTCGCCTCATTAGGGATGTTCTATACAAGTCTGTTATGTGGCGGGGAGGTCGTCGCTGGGGGGTTGGGTAGCGCTTTTGGGCCGATAGAAGGGGTGAAACAGCCGATTTCTTTCGTGATCAGTAGTGAACCGGCGCGACAGCTGCGATGATCTGGCCGCAGGAGGGGGCGCCGTCTGGGGGAAGGGCGGCGTCATGGGAATGAAAGGCACCATCGTGCTCGATGCGGTTGACGCGGCGCTCATGCGTGCGCTGCAGGGGGACGGCAGAGCGACGTTCCAAGCACTGGCCGACGGGGTCGGCCTGTCCCGGACGGCCGTGCGCGCCCGAGTCCGTCAGCTCGTGCAGTCAGGGGCGATCAGGATCGTGGGCGTTCTACACGCCGGGGTCGTGGGCATGGAGGTCCTGGGCCACGTGTCCTTCAGGGTCAGCGGCCCGGTGGGTCCGCTGATGGAGGCCCTGGACGAGCGCGAGGCCGTGACCTTCGCCGCGCACTCGGCGGGGCGCTTCCCCGCCGTCGCGCAGGTGCGGGTGGCCGACGACGGCGCGCTGACCAAGGAGTTGGCCGAGTTGCGCGCTCTGCCGGGAGTGGAGGGGGCGGAGGTCTTCCGCGCCAACGCCGTGTTCAAGGACGCGCACAGCAGCGTGCGGGAGCTGAGGGACGTGGAGCTGGACGCCCTGGACTGGCGGCTGGTGCGCCAGCTGCTCCGGGACGGCCGGGCCTCCTACGCGGACCTGGCGCGCCAGGTCGGGCTGTCCCAGGCGGCGGCCCGGTCCCGCGTGGTGCGGCTGCTCAGCTCGGGCGTCGTGCACGTCACGGCGATCGTGGAGCCCTCGGCGGTGGGCGCCAACGAACGGCTCGGCTTCGGCCTGCGGTGCCGCGGGGACGCCGAGACGGTCGGCGCGGCGCTGGCCAACATGCCCCGGGTGTCCTTCCTGGCCAGCGGTTTCGGACGCTACGACGTCGTGGGGACGCTCACCGCCCCCGACCGCCACCACCTGGTGGAGTGCCTGGAGGCGGTCCGCGTCGCTCCGGGGGTCGCCCACGTGGAGACGTGGGACCACCTGTCGGTGCGCAAGGAGCGCCGCGGCGGCGAGCGGCCGGTGGGGTGGATGGCGATCTGAGGCTCGGCCGTGCCCGGCGCGTGCGGTCCCCGGGGCGTTGCCCCGGGTCCGCGCGCCAGGCGCGAGCCTGAATGTAACCGCCGGTAACATTTTCACGTGTTTCCGGGACGTATGTCTTGCGTCACGCCTAAGTTACCCGTGAGTATAGAGACGGGTCGGCCCGAGCCGACCGCACCGGGCGCGGGTGTAGTGGGAGGCTGACGTGGCGCTTGCGAGGACGTTGACGGCGGCGGGCACGGCGGCGCTGGCCAGGAACGGCGCACGGCCGTTCGGTACCCACCTGTTCTCTGTCTGGCCGGGGGCCGCGTTCGCCGCGACCGCGTTCCCGGTCCGCTGCGTCCCGGGGGACAACCTGGCCATCCACGTGGCCGTGGCCCAGGCGCGACGGGGTCGGCGCTGGTCGTGGACGTGGCGGGCGAGCCGGAGTACGGGTACGTCGACGAGATCATCGCCGTCGCCGCCCGCACGCGCGGTGTCGTCGGCATCGTCCTGGACGGCTGCGTGCGCGACATCGCCGCCATCGCCCACAGCGAGCTGCCCGTCTTCGGCGCGGGGGTCGCCGTGCGCGAGGCCGGGCACGAGGCCGGCGGCGCGGTCGGCCAGCAGATCAGCATGTCGGCCGCCGGCGGTCCGGGCCCCCTGCCGGTGCGGCGGGGCGACTGGATCGTCGCCGACGACGACGGCGTCGTGTGCCTGCCGCGCGGCCAGGTGAGCACGATCATCGCCGACACCGTCAGCGGCATCACGCGCGACCGCGCGCTCGTGGAGGCCGTGCACGCGGGCGAGAGCACCCTGGACCTGCTCGGGCTGGACCCCTCCCGGGTCGCGGGTTGGGACGGCGCGCCCGACCGCGGCGCGCGGCGCGGGTCCGGGCACGCGCGGTCCCGGACGACCCGCCGGGACCAGGCCGTGCGCGGCGCGGAGGGCCGTTCGGGGGCGCGGCCGGGCGTCGTGGCGCCGCGACGGGTCGCGGGCGACGTCTACGGCGGGGAGTAGCGGACTGGCGGCATCGGGCGAGGGCCCGGGTCCGGTCGGCGAGGGAGCGAACCGACCCGGGCCGTGACCCCGTACGGCGGACACGATGGGAGAACGCCCTGGGGACCTCGTGAGCGGCGACCGCCGCGGTCTCACTCCTCGGTGAGGGAGAGCAGCTCGTCGATGTAGCAGGTCGCCTCGCGGGCGGCCGCGGTCGCGTCGGCGGCGCGCACGGCCTCGACCAGTTTGGAGTGGTCGATGCCCTCGGACGCCGACGACGACTGCCCCGTCGCCTCGTCGTTCTGTTCGTAGGCGGTGTGCGCGATGCTCGCGTAGACCACCTGGGCGATGTCGTCGTACAGGTCGATGAGCAGGGTGTTGTGCGTGGCGTTCACCACAGCCCGGTGCAGTGCGAAGTCCGACTCGACGAACACGCTCATGTCGCGCGCCCGCCAGGCCTCCTCTCGCAGGTTCATCGCGCGGTCGATGTCGGCCATGTCCTCGTCGGTGTGGCGCAGCGCGGCCAGGCGCGCGGCCTCGACCTCCAGTGCGCGGCGGACCTCCAGGTTCTCACGCAGCCGGGAGCGCTCCAGGCGTCGGCGCAGGGCCCCGCCCAGTTCACTGGAGGCGCGCACGAAGGTCCCGGCGCCTGGCGAATCTCCAGCAGACCCGCGTGGGCGAGGGCGCGGACGGCCTCGCGGACGGTGTTGCGGCCGACCTCAAGCAGGTCGGAGAGCTCGGACTCGGTGGGGATGCGGTCGCCGACGCCCCATTCACCCGAGTCGATCTGCGCTCGTAACTGACTGATGACCTGGTCCACCAGACCGGTCCGGCGGGTCGAGGCGAGGGGCACGCGTTACCTCCTAGGGGCGGGTCGCCGGATGACAGGGCGAGTGTGCGTGTTCGGATCGGTTACGCGGGAGCTTAGACCAGTTGCGCCGAGGAATCGTCGGCGATCGGCAATGCGTTATCCTCATGAAGTACATTGGGTCATCCTATGAATCTGTGAGCCAGTTCGCATGAGCGCCGCACCAGCTCCCCCGACCACCTCGACGAGCGGTCACCCGACACGGGAGACCGCTCCTTCACGTCCCCGGTGGGCGTTTCCCCTGCTGGTCGCGGTGGGTATCGGGCTGGCCGCGCTCAACCTGCGCACCGCGATCACCAGCGTCGGCCCCGTGCTCGACGAGGTCACGGCGGGCCTGGGCATGACCGCCGTGGGCGCGGGCGCGCTCACCACTCTGCCCGTGCTGTGCTTCGCCCTGTTCGGCGGACTCACCCCGACCCTCGCCCGCCGCCTGGGCGACCACCACCTCATGGTCTACGCGCTGGTGGCGCTCGTGGTCGGCCTCACCGCCCGGGCCGCCGTCGGCGAGCCCTGGCTGTTCCTCGCGCTGAGCGTCGTCGCGTTGGCCGGCGGCGCGATCGGCAACGTCATCCTTCCCGCTCTGGTCAAGCACCACTTCCCCGACCGGGTCGGCCTGATGACGACGGTCTACACCACCGCGCTGGCGGCGGGGACCGCCATCGCCGCAGCCGCCACCGTGCCGCTGGAGCGGGCCACGGGGGACTGGCGGATCGCCCTGGGCTCCTTCGCCGCGTTCGGCGTCCTCGCCCTCCTGCCGTGGCTGCTGGTCCTGCGCGGAGGCCAGCACGGCGGACGCAAGGGCCGGGTCCTGGGGGTGCGGGACGTCCTGGGCACCGCCATCGGCTGGCAGAGCGTGCTGTACTTCGGGACGCAGTCCTCGATCGCCTACATCCTGTTCGGCTGGTACGCGCAGATGCTCCGCGACCAGGGCATGGACGCCCAGACCGCCGGACTGGCCCTGTCCTACCTGACCACCCTGGGCATCCCGATGTCCCTGGTCCTGCCCACGCTGCTCACCCGCGCGCGCGACCAGCGCCCCTTCGTCGGCGTCTTCGCCGCCGCCTACGTCATCGGGATCGGCGGCATGTGGTTCGCCCCCATGCCCGGGGTGTGGGTCTGGACGACCTTCATCGGTGTGGGCATGGGCAGCTTCGTCTACGCCCTGACCGTCTTCGCGCTGCGCACCCGCACGGGCGAGGGCACCGCCGCGATGTCGGCGTCCAGCCAGAGCCTGGGTTACCTCATGGCGGGGGCCGGCCCCTTCCTCTTCGGGCTGCTGCACGAGGTGTCGGGCGGCTGGCGCGCTCCGCTGCTCCTGGTGCTCGGCCTGGTAGCGGTGAACGCGGTCGTGGGCCTGCTGCTGGGCCGTCCCCGCTACCTGGAGGACGCCATCGCCGCGCGCCGGCGCGGCTGAGACGGGCGCACCGGTTTCCCGGAAGGACCACCCGGGAATCCGCTCCCCCTGGTCCGACCGGTAGGAACACCCACGTCGCCGCTCCCGGGCGGCTCGGGCACGCCGAGCCGATCGTGTCCGAGCCCGACCGGCGGCCGGGCGCGCGGCGGGGTGTGTGTCCGCGGCACGCGCTAGACGGGGAGCCAGCCGACGCGGCCGATGAGGTGCACCGAGCCGACGAAGGCCACCACGTCGATGACCGTGTGCGCCACGACCAGCGGCATCACCCGCCCGTAGCGGTGGTAGAACCAGCCGAAGACCGCGCCCATCACCAGGTTGCCGAAGAACATGCCCACGCCCTGGTAGAGGTGGTAGAAGGCGCGCAGGACCGAACTGAGCAGGATCGCCCGCCACGGCGACCAGCCGAGTTGGCCCAGCCGGTGCAGCAGGTACCCGACCACGATCACCTCCTCCAGCACGCCGTTCTTGGCTGCCTGGAGCACCAGGACCAGGCTGTCCCACCAGTTGCCGTCGAGGGTGCTCGGGTCGATGGTGACCGTCAGGCCGAGCCGCCAGGACACCACGTACACCACCAGCCCGCCCGATCCGATCAGGGCGGCGAGCGCGACGCCGCGCAGCAGGTCCAATCCCGGGCGGCGGACGTCGAAGCCCACCGTGCGGGCGCTCTCGCCGGTGCGGTGCAGGAGGTGGACGACCAGCAGCACGGGCGCGAGCGCGAACACCACGGCGTAGAGCTGGTAGGTCAGGTCCAGCCAGGGCCGCTGGTCGCGCGCGGACGCACCAGGGTCGCGGTCTGCTCGGCCAGGGACTCCGGCGCGGTCAGCACGCCGACGAAGGAGATGGTCGCCGACACCGCGGCCGCGCCCAGGGACAGGGCCAGGACGCACACGACCTCCCAACGCAGCAGGCGCGGGGAGGGGAGGGCGGCGTCGGCGGTGGCTCCGGGCGCGTCCTTCGAGGTCAGTGCGGCGGGTTCGCGGGTCTCGTCAGTCACGGTGTCGACTCTATGGCGTGTGTCGCGGCCGCCGCCGAAGAGAAGGCCGTCGGCCACGCGCGTGTGACACGGACCGCGCGCGGCCGACGGCCGGGGTGGACGGTCGTCCCGCCCCGCCCCAGCCACGAAGCGGGGAGGGAGACGTCGGGGAACGAAGACCAGCGTCAGTGAGCCGCTGAGAACTGGTCTTCCTCGGTGGAGCCGGTGAGAGCCGTGGTGCTGGCCTCGGGAGCGATGGTCGTGCTGATCGAGTCGAAGTAGCCGGTGCCGACCTCGCGCTGGTGGCGGGTGGCGGTGTAGCCCTGCGCCTCGGCGGCGAACTCCGCCTCCTGGAGCTCGACGTACGACGTCATCCCGTTCTGGGCGTAGCCCTTGGCCAGGTTGAACATCGAGTAGTTCAGCGAGTGGAAACCCGCCAGCGTGATGAACTGGAACTTGTAGCCCATGTGGCCCAGCTCGCGCTGGAACTTCGCGATGGTCGCGTCGTCCAGGTGGCGCTTCCAGTTGAAGGACGGCGAGCAGTTGTAGGCGAGCATCTGGTCCGGGTACTCGGCCTTGATCCGCTCGGCGAACTGGCGGGCGACCTCCAGGTCGGGGGTCGCGGTCTCCATCCACAGCAGGTCGGAGTGCGGGGCGTAGGCCAGACCGCGGGCCACGCAGGCCTCGACGCCGTTGCGGAAGCGGTAGAAGCCCTCGGCGGTGCGCTCGCCCGTGATGAAGGGGCGGTCGCGGTCGTCGATGTCGCTGGTGATCAGGGTCGCGGCCTGGGCGTCGGTTCGGGCGATCACCAGGCTCGGGACGCCGGCGACGTCGGCGGCCAGACGGGCGGAGTTCAGGGTCTTGACGTGCTGGCTCGTCGGGATGAGGACCTTGCCGCCCAGGTGGCCGCACTTCTTCTCGGAGGCCAGCTGGTCCTCCCAGTGCACACCGGACGCGCCGGCGGCGATCATGGCCTTCATCAGCTCGTAGGCGTTGAGGACGCCGCCGAAGCCCGCCTCGGCGTCCGCGACGATCGGGGCCAGCCACTCGGGGGCGCTGTCGTCGCCCTCGGCCCAGGTGATCTGGTCGGCGCGCAGGAGCGCGTTGTTGATCCGCCGGACGACGGCCGGGACGGAGTTGGCCGGGTAGAGGCTCTGGTCGGGGTAGGTGTGGCCCGACAGGTTGGCGTCGGCCGCGACCTGCCAGCCGGAGAGGTAGATGGCCTTCAGACCGGCGCGGACCTGCTGGACCGCCTGGTTGCCGGTGAGGGCGCCGAGGCTGTTGACGTAGTCCTCGGTGTGCAGCAGGTCCCACAGGCGTTCGGCGCCACGGCGGGCCAGGGTGTGCTCCTCGGTGACCGAGCCGCGCAGCTTGACCACGTCGTCGGCGGAGTAGGTGCGCTCGATACCGGCCCACCGGGGGTTGGTCTCCCAGTCGCGCTGGAGTGCGGCGCTGGCTTCCTGACGTCGAGCGCTCGTGCCCATGTTCGATCCCGCCTTACGTGTAGTCCCCAAGTGTTCGCACCGGTCGAGGGAGGTCCGGTCCAGGGCCGGGGGTGAGCCCTGGGCGGTAAGTTCCCCGCCGGTAACTATGATTCTTGAGCAAGATCAACGGGTTTTCCACCTGGATCCGTGCGAAGAAGCTTGATTCTTTCCGTACTATGAACGCATGGCGTACTTTGGTGCTGAAGAAATACCGTCTTTGACAGGTGACCTAGATCTCGTCACGTTCGGCCAGCGACTCCGTCATCTTCGCCGCGCGCGTGGAATGACCCTCTCCGACCTGGGGGAACGCGTCGGCCGTGCCCCCTCGCAGCTCTCGCTGCTGGAGAACGGCAAGCGCGAGCCCAAGCTCTCGCTCCTGACCTCCCTGGCCTCCGCCCTCAACGTGTCGGTCGAGGAACTCCTGTCCAGGCAGCCCCCGAGCCGCCGCGCGCAGTTGGAGATCGCGGTCGAGGAGGCCCAGCGCGACTCCCTCTACCAGGGGCTCAACCTTCCGCACCTGAAGGTGGGCAAGCGGGTCCCCAACGACGTGCTCGAACACATCGTGGGCCTGTACGACGAACTCAAGCGCCGCAGCGCCAAGCCGACCGCCACCCCCGAGGAGGCGCGCCGGGCCAACGCCGACCTGCGTCGCCAGATGCGCGAGCGCGGCAACTACTTCGAGCACATCGAGAAGGCGGCCGCCGAGACCCTCGCCGCCGTGAACTACACCGCGGGCGCCCTCTCCCAGGGGCAGATCCTGGCGATCGCCACCCACCACGGCTTCACCCTCAGGTACGTGCAGGACCTGCCCCGCTCGGTGCGCTCCCTCACCGACCACGTCAACCGGCGCATCTACCTCAAGCGCGAGACGACCCTGGGCATGCACAGCCCCCGGACGATCCTGCTCCAGACTCTGGGCCACGTGATCCTGGGCCACCGGCAGCCGACGGACTTCGGCGACTTCCTGCGCCAGCGCGTCGAGGCCAACTACTTCGCGGCCGCGGTGCTCATCCCCGAGTCCACCGCCGTCTCCTACCTGCAGGGGGCCAAGGAGGCCCGCGACCTGTCGGTGGAGGACCTGCGCGACGTCTACTCCGTCTCCTACGAGATGGCCGCGCACCGGTTCACCAACCTGGCCCACCGGCACCTGGACCTGGTCTGCCACTTCATCCGCAACGACGAGACCGGCATCATCTACAAGGCCTACGAGAACGACGGCCTGGTCTTTCCCACCGACGACACCGGCGCGATCGAGGGTCAGCGCATGTGCCGCCAGTGGTCGGGGCGGCAGGTCTTCGCCTCGCCGGACCGTTACTCGATCTACTACCAGTACACCGACAAGCCCAACGGCACGCACTGGTGCGTGGCACACGTCGACCCCAGCCGGGAGCGCAACTTCGCGATCACCCTCGGCGTGCCCTACAAGGAGTCGCGCTGGTTCCGGGGCCGCGAGACCACCAACCGCACCCAGTCCAACTGCCCCACGGGGGAGTGCTGCGTCCGGCCGCCCGCCGACCTGGCCGCCCGTTGGGAGGGCAACGTCTGGCCCTCGGCGCGCGCCCACTCCCACGTGCTGTCCGCCCTGCCCTCGGGGACGTTCCCGGGCGTGGACGAGCACGACGTCTACACCTTCCTGGAGAAGCACGGCCGGGACTGAGCGGCCGGGACGACGTGCCGGGTCGCGCGCGGGGTGCGCGTCGGCCCCGCGCGCGGGGCCGACGCTCGGGCGGTCCGCCGTTCGCCGGGCCCGCCCGCGCACCGCGGGGGCGGGGGCATTGTGTCCGACCGAGCCTGACTGTTACCGTTGGTAACATATAACGGCCTACCCTCCCCCCGGGAGGGACCACAGAAGGATGTAAGCGCATGAGTGAGGCCACCGCGCCCGCCTTCAGCCTGGAACTGAGCCAGGACGTCCGCGACGTCCGGGACTGGACGCACGGGTTCGCCGCCGACGTCATCCGCCCCGCCGCCGCCGAGTGGGACGAGCGGGAGGAGACGCCCTGGCCGATCCTCCAGGAGGCCGCCAAGATCGGCCTGTACTCCCTCGACTTCTTCGCGAACCAGTGGCTGGAGCCGAGCGGCCTGGGCGTCCCCGTCGCTTTCGAGGAGATCTACTGGGGTGACCCGGGCATCGGCCTGGCCGTCACCGGCACCGGCCTGGCCGCGGTGTCCGTGGCCGCCAACGGCACCCAGGAACAGGTCCTGGAGTGGACGCCGCAGATGTTCGGCACGGCCGACGACGTCAAGCTCGCCGCCTTCTGCTCCTCGGAGCCCGACGCGGGCAGCGACGTGGCGGCGATCCGCACGCGGGCGGTCTACGACCAGGCCAAGGACGAGTGGGTGCTCAACGGGACCAAGACGTGGGCCACCAACGGCGGCATCGCGGACATCCACGTGGTCGTCGCGTCGGTGGAGCCCGGGTTCGGCTCCCGCGGACAGGCCACGTTCATCGTGCCGCCGGGGACGCCGGGGCTGAGCCAGGGGCAGAAGTTCGCCAAGCACGGCATCCGGGCCTCGCACACGGCCGAGGTCGTCCTGGAGGACGTGCGGGTCCCGGGTGCGTGCCTGCTCGGGGGCAAGGAGAAGCTCGACGAGCGGCTCGCCCGCGCCCGTGAGGGAAAGCACTCCAAGGGGCAGGCCGCGATGAAGACCTTCGAGGCCTCACGTCCGACGGTCGGGGCCATGGCGGTCGGTTGCGCCCGAGCCGCCTACGAGTACGCGCTGGAGTACGCGACGCGGCGCGAGCAGTTCGGGCGTCCGATCGGCGACAACCAGGGCGTGGCCTTCCTGCTGGCCGACATGGCCACCCGGATCGACGCCGCTCGCCTGCTGGTGTGGCGCGCCGCGTGGATGGCCCGCAACGACAAGGACTTCGACCACGCGCAGGGTTCCATGAGCAAGCTCTACGCCAGTGAGACGGCCACCTTCGTCACCCAGAACGCCGTGCGCATCCTGGGCGGGAACGGCTACACCCGCGAGTACCCGGTGGAGCGCTGGCACCGCGACGCGACCATCTTCACCATCTTCGAGGGCGCGAGCGAGATCCAGAAGCTCATCATCGGCCGCGCGATCACGGGTCTGCCGGTCCGCTGACGCCGTGCCGCGGGAACCCCCGGGGGAATTGAGCCCCGGGGGTTCCCGGTGTTCCCCGGCCGAATCCCCTGCCCCGCGCGAACTTTCCCTTGGTGAACAGCGGGGGATTCGCAAGGTTTTCCGTTCCCTGTTCGGTATGGCTTTCCTACACCTTTGCCGTCAGCACGGCGTGCCCTTCTTCTGGCCCGATCCGTGCCGCTCCTGATTCGACGAATTCCCATGCCATTGTGTTATTCCGCCAATACTGTCGGTGGTGTAACAGATGCCTTGCGTGTTCGACCGGTGTGCGCTGAGGTGGAGGCTGCCATCAGAAGGCGCTGGTCCGCGCCCGTGGCATCCCCGGTGCGACGGGGCGCCACGGATATCCCGCTGAGGCCAAGAGGCGGTTGGGATGGGTGCGGACCAATGGATCGGGTGCGGATATTCCGCCCCGTTGCCGAAAGGGGTAATCCACATGCAGATGACCATCAAGCGCGTCCTCATCGCTGGTTTCGTTGCTCCGGCCGTGGCTCTCACCGCGCCGTCTGTCGCGTTGGCCGACTATGACTACCACCCCCCGAAGAAGAAGCACTCGATCTCGATCAAGGACAACATCAAGAAGCACGGGGTCATCGAGGTCGACAACGTGGTGAAGAGCACCAACGTCAACGTCAACGAACTCACCAACGTGCAGGGCCAGCAGCAGGAGCAGGAGGTGGAGCAGGAGCAGGGCCAGGAGCAGGACCAGGACCAGGAGCAGGACCAGGAGCAGGAGCAGGCCGTGGAGCAGGAGCAGGGCCAGGAGCAGGA
>NZ_MKKC01000073.1 GCF_001942255.1 Nocardiopsis sp. CNR-923 | reverse complement strand
CGGGGAGATGCCGAGCACGGTGAACCCGGCGGAGTCGAAGTCGCGCAGGTTGTCGCGGAAGTCACAGGACTCCGTGGTGCAGCCGGGCGTCATCGCGGCACCACAACCTTCATTTATTGGTGCTCTCTGTTGATGTTCTGGGCGCAGACGGCGCGGCCAAGATCGCGCAGACAGGCGAGAGCGATGGCGGCGCGCTTTTTCTTCTCGCGCCGCTTTTTCTCGGCTGCTGCGAACTGCTTCGCGGCTCGCTGGGCGAGCACCGGCGGCGCCGCGTGATCGCCACCTCGTGCTCGCGGGTCGGGTGTCGCATCTGCGGCGGGGGCGTCTTCTTAGGAGGTCGTCAGAGGGATCCGGAGACGGATCTGGATGGATCACGAAAGGGCGGACATGGGGGATACGAATCGGCAGCGGCGGCTGGTGGGCCATGTGACGGCGGGGACACCGCGCCCGCGCCCACTACACCGGGGCGGTGTGTCGGGGCCGGACGGGCGGTTTGGCGGCCCCACACGCCCCGACCCGCGCGGCGGGGGCTGGCAGGCCCATGCGGCGTGTTGGGGGATGGACCCGGACCTGTGGTTCCCGGCCCAGGGTGGGTCGGTGCGCCGGGCGAAGCGGGTGTGCCGGGTGTGCCCGGTCCAGATCAACTGTCTGGCCGAGGCGATCAAGCGCGGCGAACTCTATGGGGTGTGGGGCGGCGCCTCGGAGGACGAACGACGCCAGTTCCGCACTGCCCACCGGGACGCGTGTGGGGGAGGTGTTCATGGCCGGGGACGAGCGGCCTGACGAGGTGGACCCGGAGCGGTTGTTGACGATTCCGGAGGCGGCTCGGGTGTTGGCGGTGCCGGAGTCGTGGTTGCGGGAGCGGGTGCGGTTGCGGCGGGTGCCGCATCGCAGACTCGGCAAGCACGTCCGCTTCACCACCACGGATCTGGAGCTGATCGTGGAGCGGGCCGCTCAGCAGGTGGTGGTCCCCGCACGGCGCACCTTCTACGGGCGGCAGGGGCTGCGGTAGGGGAGAAGCAACGAGAAGAGTCGGTGGGGCGGGCCTGGTACCCGCCCCACCAGCTGCCTGGGGCTTGGGATGGCGGTTAGGAGATGAGTCGTAGGCGTCGTTCACCGTCGGGGTCGGTCCAGGGCCCGGTGGGTGGGCCGTCGATGGCTTCGATCATGGTGTCGTCGATGTCGGTGACCAGGTGCCCGTACCGGTCCATGGTCGTGGTGATCGAGGTGTGCCCGAGCCTGCGTTGGATCTTGAACACGTGCACGTCCTTGTCGATCAGCCACGCCACGTGGGTGTGGCGCAGGTCGTGGATGCGCGGCTTCTTCCCGAGTCCTCGTTTCTGGGCTTCCTTGACCCCGGGCACCCACCTGCGGCCGTAGAACGAGGAGTGTCGCCACCAGGACCCTTGCTTGGTGGTGAACACGAACTCTTCTGGTCCCTTGCCTTCCAGGCGGGGGCGGATGAGGTCGATGGTGCCGGGGGAGAGCGGGATGCGCCTGCGGGAGCTGCGGGTCTTGGGCGCACCCAGTTTGAAGGTGTTGTCGGGTTGGCGTTTCCACGCCCTGCGTACGTCCAGATACCCGCGTACGGTCGTGGTCCCGTCGGCCCCGTCGGCTCGGGTGATGGTGATGTCGCGGACCTGGAGGGCGGTGAGTTCGCTGTAGCGCATCCCGGTGCGTGCGAACACCTCCACCATGTCGCGGACGTCCTCGGCCATGGAGTCCCGCAACAGGGTCAACTCTTCGCGGGTGAGGAAGCACATCTCCCAGTCGCCCTCGCCGTCGTCGACGCGGGGTAGGCGGGTGCGTGAGGCCGGGTTCGACGGGCGGATGGGTGGGTCTTCTCGGACGGCGGCCTCGCAGATGGTGAACAGCAGCGCGTGCAGGTTGTGGATGGACTTGGGGGACAGGGGCTTGCGCAGCCATCCCGGTTCCTTCTTGCGGCCTCGGCTGGGAGTGCCGGTCCGGTACGGGGCTGTGGGGTCGGGAGTGCCGGTGCGCAGCTGGTTGACCCAGGCCCGCACGTCCTTCGGCTTGAGCTGGGACGTGTCGCGCAGGTTCACGCTCCCGAAGGTGGGGAGCAGGTGACGTTTGAGGTCGCGGTGGTAGTCGGCGCGGGTGCGTTCTTCGATGCCGGTCATCGAGTCGATGAGTTCACGGGCGAAGTCGGCGAACAGCACCGGCTCCGCCTCCGGCTCGGAGTCGTCCTCCTCGACCTTGACCCACCCGTGTCCGGGAACCCACCCCTGCGCCCATCCCTGCCGGGGGACCCACCCCTGTGCCCACCCGTGGCGGGGGATCCAGTTCTCCGGCCACTGATGGCCGGCGGCTTCGACATGCAGGCGGAAGGTGTGGGCGTCGGCGTGAACGTCGAACGGCTCGGACTGGGGCGCTCCGCCACGGGTGCCGCCGAGCCGCCATTTGACCCAGTACCGGGTGCGCCCGTCGGCCAGTGTGCGCTGGTTGATGGTTGCCATGCGTGGACCATCGCTTGGGTGGGCGGCGAAGCGAAGGGAATCGGTGAAAGATCTTCGAGAACCTTGGCCCCGGACGCCACTACAGCCGGTACGTCACCATTTGCGCGGGATGTCGGGCTGACGCCCCGGTCCGTGCACCCCCCGTGCACCCCCGTCCGGGGGTGAGTGACGGGGTGGGTGGTGCACACCCGCCGGGCGGATCTTTGCCCCCGTGCACCCGCTGGTGCACCCCCGGGCATGCGAAAGGCCCTGACCGCTGCGCGTTTGCGCTGGTCAGGGCCTTGTCGGCTCTGGGGTGAGTGACGGGACTTGAACCCGCGACTTCTTGGACCACAACCAAGTGCTCTACCGGCTGAGCTACACCCACCATGTCCGCCCGGCCTGTGCGACCCTGCGTACATCCAGAATCCTAGCGGACTCTGAGCACTGCTTCGATCAGTTATCAACGTTTCGGCGCTGCGCCGCGGCCTCGCGGGCGGAAACGCCAGTGCCACCGGCCACCACGTCGGCCGCGATGGCGCGTGCCGTCTCGGAGCTGGGGCCCGGCTCGGGCACGAACGCGGCCGCGCGGTAGTAGCGCAGCTCGCGGATGCTCTCGGTGATGTCGGCGAGGGCCCTGTGACCGCCGTTCTTGTCCGGGCTCGCGTAGTACACGCGCGGGTACCAGCGCCGCAGCAGCTCCTTGATGGAGGACACGTCGACCATCCGGTAGTGCAGGAAATCGTCGACGCGCTTCATGTCACGAGCCAGGAAAGTGCGGTCCGTGGCGATCGAGTTGCCGCAGAGCGGGGCTTTGCGCGGCTCCGTCACGTGGTGGCGGATGTGCTCCAGGACCCGGTCCTCTGCCTCCTCAAGGGACACGCCCTTGTCGAGTTCCGCCAGGAGGCCCGAAGTGGTGTGCATGTCCCGGACGAAGTCGCCCATCTGGTCCAGCGCGGCCTGCGGGGGCTTGATGACGATGTCCACACCCTCGTCGAGGATGTTCAACTCGCCATCCGTGACCAGGCACGCCACCTCGATCAGCGCGTCGTTGTCGAGGTCGAGCCCCGTCATCTCGCAGTCGATCCACACCAGACAGTCGTTCATACCGGCCAGCTTAGGCCGTGTCGTGAGTGCCGGGTATGGCGAAGGGCGGCCGGACCTGGATGGACCGACCGCCCCCGGTGTCCTTCAGAACCAGACGAACTGTCCTGGGAAGCCGACGGCGAAGACCCGGTACATCCAGTCGTACGCGCCCCCCAGTTGGAGGTAGGCGAGAACGCCGAGGGCGGCGAGGATCAGGAGGAACGTGGTGCAGCCGCACCCGCAGCCGCCCTTCCTCCTCCGTGTCGCCTCAGGTGGAGGGTGGGGTCGCTGCGGCGGCTGCTGATCGCCTCCGCCCGACTTCTTACGCCGACCCCACCGCGAGCGGCGGGGTGCGTTTCCGGGCTGCCCGCCGGACGCCCCCTGGGGAGGCTGACCGGCCACGGGGGGCTGCCCGGGCGCGGCGGACGGCGAATAGGGAGGCGGTGCCTGCCGGGGGTAGCCCTGGGACGGGCGTCCCTGCCCGGGACGGCTCAGCTGGTGCGACGGCGGGACGGGCGGTCCCTGCGGCGGGCGGCCCGGAGCGCTCGGGGGTGCGGGCGGCGGGTATCCGGGCGGGGCGTTGTACTCGCCCGGACGAGGAGCGTTGGGCTGCTGGTACTGGGGGTAGCCCGGCTGGTAAGGCCCGGGCCGCGGGTAGCCGCCCTGGGGCGGACCGTAGGGCGGAGGCGGGGCGCCCCGCCCCCGCTGGGGGCCGGGATACGGCTGCTGTGGCGCGCTCGGGGCCTGTTGGCTGGTACCCGTGCGGCGGGGGGTGAGACCGGATACTGCTGGGGCGCGGCCGGAGGGTGGCGGTTGGGGCCCGACGGCTGCCCGGGGTGGGGCGGGTACGGCTGCTGGGGTCCCGAGGGCTGGTGTTGGTGGGGCTGTTGAGGTCCGGATGGCTGCTCTTGGTGCGACTCCTGAGGTCCCGAGGGTTCCTCGGAGCGCGGCTGCTCGACGGGCGGCGTTCGCGGGAGGCCCTGGCCCTCCCCCGAGGGAGCGTTGGCGGCCGGGGCCGTCGCCTGGCGCTGGGCGGCTTCCTCGGCCCGCTTCCTGGCCTCCGCCTCCCGAAGGACGCGTTCCGCCTCCTCCTGCCTGTGACGCTGCTCGCGGCGCTCCTCACTGAGGTCGGCCCAGCCCTCTCTGAGGCTGCCGAGGAAACGGTTGAACCGTCCGCCCATGCTCCCGGCGGCCGGGTCGGTCTCGTCCACCGGGCCGGAGAACACCGGGTCGTTGGGGTTGAAGACCGCCGTGCGCGGCGCTTCGGCGTCCGTACCGGGCGCATGGGCGCTCTCGTCCGGGTCGGACACGGCGGTGCGCGGGGTCTCGTCGGTCCGCTGGGTACCGAGCGCCACAGCGCCAGGGGCCTGGTTGATCGCGTCGGTGATGTTCGAGGTGGGGACTCGTCCTCGGTCAGGTCCGCGGTCGGGAGTTCGTCGTCGTCCTGGGGTGGGCGGGGAAGATCGGCCGGATCGACGCGGATGGTGGCGCCGACTTCGCCCAGGTCAGCGGTCGGCGGTTCGTCCTCGGAGCCGGCGTCGCTCCTGACCCAGGTGGGGTCGATGCGCATGGTGCTCGGCTCATCGCCCACCGGGGCGGGGGTGGCGGACGGGCCCAGGCGGACGGTTCCCTCGTCGTCGGCGCTGGCCTGTCCCCCGTCCGACGTTCCGGTCTGGTTCTGGAGTTCGCTCAGCGAACGCGTGTGCCGCGTCCACGCCTGGCCGTCCCACCATCTGAGCGCCTGCGCGTCGCCGTGCGGATCGGCGTACCAACCCGGCTCGATTGTTCCACCCATGGCCGACAGACTAAGGGGTCGTAGCGTCGGGGGAGACCACTGGCGTCCCGTTCCTCACCGTCTGGAGACCGCCGTCGGCTGCCGCCCGGACCGTCGCGGTCCGGGCGGCGTCCGCACGCCGGGATCGGCGGGCGCGGAGAACAACCGTGCGCCGTCCAGCGGTCCCGGGCCCTTGGACGATGAACCGGGCACCTGGTCGTGGCTGAAGTACCCGCCCCGCGACCACGCACGCGCCAGTGCCTCGGCCGGGGCGCCTCGGTGCCCCGGAGGACCCGCGGGCCACCGGCGCGCAACGTCCCAGGAGTCCAACCACGCCAGGATCGGTGACAGTCCGAGCATCGGCCCGTCGGTGAAGGGTTCCTCGGGGCGGGCGACCACCGCCACCGTCAGGCACACCCGTCCCTCGTTGCCGTGGTCCACGTGGAGCGCGTACCGGTACGTGCGCCCCATCGGCATCCGGCTGCGGCGGGTGGCGGCCAACGACTGCACGACCTCGCCCGTCACCGGGTTCCACACCAGGTGCACCGACCGGCCCTCGTCGACCAGCCGCCGCGCCTCCTCCTTGGCGGACCACGCGTCGGGGCCGGAGCCGGTCACCGTCCACACCGCGCGGGGCGCACCGATCCCCGAGGGCCCCGGGGCGTTGCCTCCGTCGATCCGTTCGGCACCGGGCATCCACGCGTCGAACATGGCAGTTCCCCATCCGGTCGTCATGCGTCCGGGCACGGCACGGCCGGTCGGCACCCGGTCGGGCCTGGTCTTCCACTGAGTACGCCAAGTCGGCCGAGAAGTCCATAGTCCTTGTCCGCGGGACAGGGTCATGTCACCTTTGGGGCCCCGGTACCGATCGGTGCGGGGCCGGGGGTGGTACCGGCCGCCCGGGGAGCCGGTCACTCCTCCTCGTCCCCCGTGATGCGCAGGGAGAACGCCTGGAGGAAGATCTCGCCGATCTCGGTCGGGTCCTCCGTCATGTAGGCGGCTCCGCCCGTGGCGGCCGCGATCCGCTGGAGCGGTTCCAGGTTCCGCACGTCGGGGCCGAAGGCGATCGTGACGATCGGGATCGGGCGCGAGGGGCTCGACATGTCCTCGATCTGGGCGAGCAGCGCGTCCAGCTCCAGTCCGCCGGGGTTGTCGTTGTCCCCGTCCGTGAGCATGAGGATGACGTTGGTGCGGTCCGGCCGGTAGGTGCGCGACATCTCCTGGTAGGCGGCGAGGTAGGTCTCGTAGAGCGCCGTGTCCCCCTGCGGCATCGGTGTCAGCCCCGACAGTGCGTTCGCCAGCACGTCGCGCTGGGCGGCGCCCTGCTCGCCGGTCGCCTGGAGCTCCCGGACGGGTGCCAGTTCCGCGTAGTGGAGGTCGTTGTTGACGTTGGTGGAGAACCGCCACAGCCCCAGCTCGGAGGTGGGTGTGAACATCTGGAGTCCCTCGGTGGCCGCGGCGCTGGTGACCTGCATGCGGGTCATGCCGGTTCCGGGCACCTCGGCGAGCATGGAACCCGAGACGTCCACGATGGCGAGCACCCGGGAGTCCATCTTCAGCTGGTTCCAGGTGCGCGTCAGATCGGTGACCGAATCCTCGGGCGGCGTCGGCAGTTCCTGGGGGGCCGTGGCGCGGAACCCGACGTCCTCGGTGAGCACAGAGGCGTCGATCTCGCCCTCGGAGCCTCGGAAGCCGTGGGCGAGTAGGGCGGTTTGGGCCTCGTCGGAGCGCACGGCGTTGCGGAACACGTCGGCGGCGCGGGTGATGTCGCTCTCCTCGCTGCGCACCACGTAGGGGTAGTCGAGGTAGTAGGTCCCGCCCTCCAGGTAGCTGGCCTGGGCGCTGGCGTCCTGGTGGGTGGTGTTGTAGCGCCACACGGCCTGCTCGGACATGAGCATCGCCGGCGGGGCTTGTTCGGTGCCGCCGCTGAGGGCGAGGAAGGCCGCGTCCTCGTCGGGCGAGGCGCCTGGTGCAGCGCCTGGAGGGCCGCGGTCATGCTCGCGTTGTAGGCGTTCTCGTCCGCGCTGGCCTCCTCCAGCGCTCCGCTGAGGAGGTAGAGGGTGCCCAGCCCGGTGGAGCTGCGCGCCGGGTCGACGATGCGCAGGGTCCGCTCGGCCCGCTCACCGGGGGCGGTGGTGGGGACGACGTCCGTCCAGCTGCGTTCGGCCCCGCCGTCCGCGAACTCGGCGAGTTCGGCGATGACGAGCGGGGAGCGGGCGACCGATGTTCCGGTCTCGGTGATGACGGCGTCCCCGGATTGGTTCCGCACCAGCCGGGGCCACACGGAGGAGTCCGGGATCCACACGTCGGAGTCGGTGTCGCCCATGGTCGCTCCGGCGCCGGTGATGCCGAAGGCGACGTTGGCCGAGTCGACCTGGCGGATCTCGGCGCTCACGCACCGCCCGTCCACGGTGTTCACCTGGGCGTTGAAGTCCGCGGCCAGGGTGTCCAGGGCGGGGGCGAGTTCGGGGCTGACCGCCACGTCGAGCTCGATGTCCGAACCACGGCAGCCGTCGGCCTGTTCGAACATGTACACGCCCGCCACGGCCAGGCCGACCACGATCACCAGTGCGGCGGCCAGGGCGGCGAAGGCTCCGCCGCGCCCGCGACGGCGCCGGTTCCTGCGGCGGTCGGGCTCTTCTGCGTATCTTCCGCGGTGACGTCCCACAGCTTTCCTCACGGGGGTGGTGTACGGACGGGCGTCGGGGCCGGCGACTGGTACGGCTCGCACACGCCCGGTGTCCGATGTGTCGGGATCGGCCGGGTGTTACTGGTCGGAACAGTACTCAACCGGTCGGGGCGGGCGGGGGCCGCCTCGGTTGGGCCGATGGGGTTCCGATGGTGTCTGTTCGGTGTGATCGGGGTCGCTATTCGGGTCATGCTGGAGGAATTCGGGCGGATCGGTTGGGTTGACGTGCCCGGGTTCGGCTGGACCGAAAAGCCCATCCGATACCGAATCGCAACCGGCCCGCGTCTGTTCGGAACCAGGACGCGGGCCGGATGGTCAGTTGTCGCAGTTGGGAACGCACAGCCGCCGGGAGATCGAACTCAGGAAGATGTCTCCGATCTCGTCGGGGTCGTCGGTCACGAACAGGGAGCCGCTCGTGGCGGCGGCGATCTGGCGCAGCTCGGCCTCCTCGGACTGAGCCCCGAAGGCGATGATGAACATGCTGACCGGGCGCTCCGGGTCGAACCGGTCCTGCAACGCGGCGACGAGCTCCGCGTGCGAGATATCGCTCGAACCGCCGTCCCGCCCGGCGGTGAGCAGGATGACGCTGTTGATCTTGTCCTCGTGGAAGTTGTCCCGCACCAGGTCGTAGGCGTCCAGGATGTTGTCGTACAGCCGGGACCCGCCGCCGCGCACCGTGATCCCCTCGGCGACTTCGATGAGCTCCTGGCGCCGGGTGGTCTCGTCCTCCCCGTCCGACTCGCCCAGCAGGAGCATCTCGGCGGCCTCGTCGCGGCCCTGGTCGTCGTACTCGTCCGACATCAGCCACAGGCCCATGTCGGTCTCGTCGGGGAACAGGGACAGTCCCAGCAGGGCCGCTCGTTGGGCGACCTCCATCCGGCTGGGTCCGCCGTCGAGGTCCGCGGTCATGTTCTCGGAGGTGTCGGCCAGCACCAGGGAGCGACTGGGCATCGACAGCCGGTTCCAGTCCGTGACGGAGGCGAGCAGGGCGTCCCCGGTCAGGTCGCCGTGCGTCGTCGGCTCCTCGGGGACGTCCCAGGGCTGCGCGGCCAGGGCGGGCGGGGCGTTGCCCCCCGGACCGCGGAAGCCCAGGTCGAGCAGGCGCGTGCGGTGTCCCTCCTCGCCCAGCACCTCGTACAGGTCGGCGGACGCCGACCGGAGCGCGGGGTCGTCGGTGGCGGTGACGTAGGGGTAGTCGAGGCTGACCGTGCCCTCGTCCGGGTAGAGTGCCGCCAACTCAGGAGCCGAGGCGGAGCGTTCGTCGTTGTAGGACGCGACCGCCTGTTCGGGGACCACGATCACCGGGTCCACGCGCTGGCCCGCGGCGGGCGAGCCGGTGAAGAACGTCCCCAGGTCGATCTCGCCGAAGGCGCTGTCGAGCTGTACGTCGCGGACGAAGTCGGTCATCGCGGTGTCGGCGGCGTCGTCGGCGCCCAGGATGCGGCGGACCGCGTGCATGACGGTCATGCCGTCGGCGCCGCGGTTGGGGTCGACCATGACCAGGGGGCGGTCCGGTTCGCGCCCGCCGGGAAGGACGAGCTCCCAACTGGCCGCCCCGGGCTCCGGCAGCCCCTCGGCGCCCGCGGGGGCGGCGAGGACCACGGGCGAACTGGCCAGGGAGGGCGGGTCGGTCCCGATGGTGTGTGTGCCGCCCGCCGAGACCCGTGCGAGCTCGACCCACACGGAGGACTCGGGGACCCATACGTGCGGGGCGATGGTGGAGCTGTCCCGCTGACCTCCGGCCAGCGCGGACATGATGCGGTGCGGTGCGATCTCGTCGACCTGCGCGTACACGCAGTCGCCCCCGTATCCGGGCTCCCGGTCGTTGAACTCGGTGGCCGCCTCGCGCAGGACGGGAGCGATGCTCTGGGTCGCGGACACGCGCAGGTACCGGACGTCGCCGCAGCCGAGCGCGTCCAGACCGAAGGGGATCGCGATCGCGGCGATCACGATGAGCGCGACGGCGATGACGGTGAACCCCAGCGGAGACCGGGCCGCCCGGCTGGCGGTGGCCTCGGCCGACGCGGGGAATCGGTGACGTCCACTGGGCAACGGGCTTCTCCGGGGAGTGTCGGTGCGCTGCTCGCCGACGGGGGCCGTCGGCGAGCCCGGCGGGGTTCGGCACGGAGCCGTGCCGTCGGGGCTCCCGTGTGAGGGGTGCGAACCATCGCGGTGCGGGCGGCGTCTCACGGGGTGAGTCTCAAACGACCAGCCGAATGTGACGGACCTTTCTTCGTCAGGACCTTACTCGTTGGTAACGGGGGTGCGAAAGAGGTCGACCGCCGACCGCGGGACGACCATCGACGTGATGCGCCCGCTCGGCCGAGGGTGACCCCTTTGTTACCGTGCTCTCCGAAGCAGTACTCCGTTCCCACGGATAGGCTGGGGACTCTCCCGTATCCCCGCGGCGGCCCTTCCCGCATCCGTGTCGCGGACGTCCGTGTGACCACCGACCCCCGAGGGTTATGGCATGTCCCAGAAGCACCGAGACCACCGGAGCCGAGGCACGCTCGGCACCGCCCTGCTCGCCGGCGCCTGCTGCGCGGGTGCGGTGGCCTACGCCCTGCTCGCGGGTCCCGCGCTGCTGCCCGCGGAGGACGTGCAGGCGACGGCGGCCATGACCCCTGACCTGGCCGGTCCGATCGCGCAGGACGCCGAGGAGGCGGTCGAGACCGGTCCGGTCGGGCAGCTGCGCGTCCAGGTCAGCGACCGCGACCGCGCGTGGGTGCGGACCCTCGACTGCACCGGGGACCCGGACGGGGACCCCGAGGCCTGCTCCGCGCTGGCCCAGGTCGAGGCGGGGCTGGACGACGTCTCCGAGGGATTGTTCACCGAGGTGCGTGAGGGAACGGTGTGCACCGACCAGGTGTACGGTCCGCAGCATGCCACGATCGTGGGCACCTGGGAGGGGCAGGAGGTCGAGACGAGGCTGTCGCGGACCGGCTCCTGTGAGGAGGCGCGCTGGCAGCGGCTGCGTCCCCTCACCGAACGGATCGGCTGAGGCGCGGTCTCGCCGGTCTCCGGCGCGCTCTGCGGTCCTCTCCGGGGGACACACTCCCGCGCCGGCCGCGCACTCCGTCCAGGCCCGACGGTCGGCGTCCGCCGACCCCGCGCCCGCCGCCCGTCCAGGGGGAGCCGGGATAGCCGGGATAATGGTGGCTCATGAGCGCCATCAGGGTCTCCGACCCCGCCGATCCCCGTCTGGCCGACTACACCCGGTTGCGCGACGTCAACCTGCGCCGCCACCTGGAGGCCGAGCACGGGCTCTTCATGGCCGAGGGCGAGAAGGTGATCCGCCGCGCGGCCCGCGCCGGTTTCGAGCCCCGCAGCTTCCTGCTCACCGAGCGGCGGGCCGAAGCGCTCGATGACGTGGTGGCCGACAGCAACGCCCCGCTCTACGTGGTCAGTGAGGACACCGCCCACCGGCTCGTCGGGTTCGACCTGCACAGGGGGGCGCTCGCCGCCTTCCACCGGCGCCCGCTGCCCGACCTCGACGACGTCCTGGCCTGGGCGCGCACCATCGTCGTGCTGGAGGACCTGGTGGACCACACCAACGTGGGCGCCGTCTTCCGCAGCGCCGCCGGTCTGGGCGTCGACGCGGTGGTCCTCGCGCCGCGCTGCGCCGACCCCCTCTACCGGAGGTCCGTCAAGGTGTCGATGGGTGCGGTCTTCACCCTTCCGTACACACGGCTGGACGACTGGTACGGCGGTCCGGACACGCTGCGGAAGGCCGGTTTCCACCTCATGGCACTCACCCCAGGGGAGGGCTCCCTGCCGCTGCGCGACGCGATGTCCGCACTGGTGCGGTCGGACCGGGTCGGGCTGCTCCTGGGGACCGAGGGGGTGGGGCTCTCGGCACGCTGGCTCGACCGGGCCACGGCACGCGTGCACATCCCGATGGCCGACCGGGACGTGGACTCGCTCAACGTCACCGCCGCGGCCGCCATCGCCTGCTACGAACTGGTGCGGTCCCTGAGGTGACCGGCGCCGCACGGGCCGGGCCAGGGCGTGTGCCGTGGATGCCGCCCGCCGCGAGGCCGAAGTAGGGAACGAGGGCGGGGGTCCTTGCGATGGATGGAACGGGCGGTAGTCGTGCCGGGGCGCCGAGCAGCGGGGGACGCGTCCGCGGAACACGCCTTAGGCTGGTGCCTGACAAGGACCCCAACGCGTGTTCCCAGGTGCGCGTCCCCACCGCTTCCGGGGGCGCGCCAGCAGAGCGGAGGGAACAGCCACATGGGCGGTCGAGCACTCGTGCAGTGGGAGCAGAACCGGGCCAACGCCCCCGATCCACGCGCCGTGGACCTGTACGGGGGAGGCGCGGCGCCCGAGTCCGCACTGGAGGAGGTGGCCTTCTACCAGGTGCCGTACACCCCCTCCACCCAGGGCGCCGACGCGCGTCTGGACATCATCGCGCGGATGCCCGCTCTGGAGGTCGTCCAACTCCTGTCCTCGGGGTACGAGCACGTCCTGTCCCACGTTCCGGAGCACGTGACGCTGTGCAACGGGCGCGGACTGCACGACGCCAGCACCGCCGAACACGCCCTCGCCCTGATGCTGGCGGCCCAGCGCGACCTGCCCCGGTGGGCCCTCGACCAGAGGGACCACCGCTGGGGGCCGGTTCCGCAGCGCTCGCTGGCCGACTCCCGGGTGATGGTCATCGGCTACGGCAGCATCGGCGAGGCGGTGGAGTGCCGCCTGCTCCCGTTCGAGACGGAGGTCGTGCGGGTGGCCAGCCGCGCCCGCCCCGATGAGGGCGTGCACGGCGTCGACGAACTGCACGCCCTGCTGCCCGGCGCGGACGTCGTCGTTCTCGTCACGCCGCTCACCGAGCGCACGCGCGGCCTGTTCGGCGCGCGGGAGTTCGCCCTCCTGAGGGACGACGCTCTCGTGGTCAACGTGGGGCGCGGCCCGGTCCTCGACACCGAGGCACTGCTGGCGCAGAACGGTCGTGTCCGGGCGGCCCTGGACGTCACCGACCCGGAGCCGCTTCCGGCCGACCACCCGTTGTGGGACGCGCCGGGTGTCCTCGTCACGCCGCACGTCGCGGGCGGGTCGTCGGCTTTCTACCCCCGAGCGCGTGCCTTCCTGGCCCGGCAGTTGGCCCGCTGGGCCACGGGCGAGCCACTCGCCAACGTCGTCCGCCCGGCGCGTTGACCATCCCGCTATGGGCGGAATGTCGGTATCGCGGGTCACACTGGAAGCATGCGGATAGCGTTGGTCGCCGACGGCGAGGGCGGCGGTTGGCTCCAGGAGCTCGGTGAGGCCTCCGGTCAGGTCCGCCGTGTCACCGACCTCGCCGACGCCGTCCGCCGAGCCGAGCTCGCCCACCCCGAGCGACCGCGCTGGGTGTGGTCCGCGAGCGAGGACGTCTACCCCGACCTGGTCGGCGCCGGGGTGCGCGTGGCGCGCTGCCACGACGTCGCTCTGACCGAGGCGCTCCTCCTCGGATACCGCGGGCGCCACGACGAGGCGCACTCCCTGGGCGCGGCCTGGGCCCGGTTGCACGGCCGTCCCGTCCCCGACGATCCGGTGCGCCCCCCGGGGGAGGGCGCCGCCGCCCAGCCCGCCCTGTTCGAGGCCGACCGCTCCACCCTCCCACCGGGCACCGACCGCCTGGCCGCACTGGTCGAGGTCCACGAGGACCAGCTGCGCCGCACCGCCGAACTACCGGATTCGTCGCGGATGAGGCTGCTGACGGCGGTGGAGTCGGCGGGCGGTCTGGCCGCGGCGGAGATGAGCCACGACGGGCTGCCCTGGCGACCCGACGTCCACGACGAGATCCTCACCGTCCTGCTCGGACCCCGGCCCCCGGCCGGGCAGCGGCCCCGCGTCCTCGCCGAGCTGGCCGCGCGCATCAGCGACACCGTCGGCCGCGACGTCAATCCGGACTCCCCGGCACAGGTGCTCAGGGCGATGGCGGGGATCGGACACCCCGTCGAGTCGACCCGCTCCTGGGTGCTGGAACGCGTCGACCACCCCGTGGTTCCCCTGCTCCTGCGCTACAAGGAGCTCTCCCGCCTGCACTCCGCCAACGGGTGGGGCTGGTTGGACACCTGGGTGCGTGAGCGCCTCGGGCCGCACGGCGAACGGCTCGGCCGCTTCCACCCCGACTACGTGGTCGGCGGGGTCGTCTCCGGCCGGTGGGCCACCCGTGGCGGCGGCGCCCTCCAGATCCCCAAGGCCGTGCGCGGGGCGGTGCGGGCCGATCCGGGCTGGGTGCTCGTGCGCGCCGACGCCGGTCAGCTCGAACCCCGTGTCCTGGCGGCCGTGTCCGGGGACGACGCCCTGGCGGCCGCGGCGGCGGAGGACGACCTCTACGCCCGGCTGGCCTCCCACGTCGGCGGTGACCGCGAGCGCGCCAAGATCGGCATGCTCGCGGCCATGTACGGCCAGACCTCCGGTGACGCCGCCCCGTTGCTGAGCACCATGCGCCGCCTCTACCCCCGGGCCCTGGAGTACGTGGACCGGGCGGCCCGGACCGGCGAGGAGGGCGGGACCGTCCGTTCGTGGCTGGGGCGCACCTCGCCCGCGCCGCCGTCGTGGCCGACCGTCGTGGCCGATCCCGGCGGTGACCGCCGCCGTCGCGCCCACGGCCGTTTCACCCGCAACTTCGTCGTGCAGGCCACGGCCGCGGAGTGGGCGCTCGTCCTGTTGGCGGCGCTCCGGCAACGCCTGCCGTCGCTGCCGGAAGGCGCCGGGATCGTCTTCTTCGTGCACGACGAGGTCGTCCTCCACGTTCCCTGCTCCATGGCGCGGGAGACCCTGCGAGCCATCGCCGACGCCGAAACCCGCACCCGGATCACCCTGTTCGGGGACACTCCGGTCCGATTCCCCATGGACACGGTCGTCACTGACGATTACGCACGACACTGACCGAAACAGGACAGGCGGCGTCGTGTGTCCGCTACCGGACGGCGTGGACTTCTTGCAAACTTGCCCGGCTACGCCCATTCTTGGACCCGGACGTATCGTCAGCCCGCTGCCCCAGGGGTGCCCCATCCCCGTCCGGCGGTACTCAGAAAGGGTGAGATCCCCCCGTGCGGAGCCGTTTCAGATCATGTGCGGGAACCACCGCCGCGTTCGCGGTCGCCTTCACCGCCCTCGGGGCGACCCCCGCGTGGGCGGAGCCGGTCGTCGAGGACCGGCCGCCCGTCACCGACCGACTCGCCGCCGACCAGAGCCCCAGCGGAGTCGCCCCTGACGAGGGCGCCCCCGACGTCGCCGACGCCGACGCGCTGCGACGTGACGCACGCGTCGCCCCCTTCCGGGAGGCACGCAGCGTCGAGTACTTCGCCGTCGCCCCGGAGAGCCTGCCCCGCGAGGCGGTCAGGGCGGTCCGCGGCATCGAAGGCGTCGAACACGTCGTGACCGTGGACGCGGCGCGCGTCGGGATCGACGGAGAACCCACCTCCGTGCTCGGCGTCGACCCCTCGACCTTCCGCAACCACGCCCCCGCCCCCTCCGCGGAGTCGGACGAGATCTGGCAGGGCGTCGCCGAGGGCCGCATCGCCCTGTCGAACACGGTCGGCACCGAGCGCGACCTCGCGTTGGGCAGCGAGGTGAGCGTCGCGGGCGGCCGGGGCCAGGTGGACCTGGAGGTCTGGACGCACGCCACCTCCGGCATCGCCGGGATCGACGCCCTCGTCTCCCGCGACCGCGCCGCCGAACTGGGGATGCCCGAGGGCAACGCGCTGCTCGTGTCCGCCCCCGACGCGGACCTGTGGGCGCTGTTCGACGCTCTGTCGGACACCCTGGGCGAGGACGTCTCCCTCCAGTTGGTCGCCGACGCCGACGCGCCGGCCGAGCCCGGCCAGACCGTTCCCCCCTCGGTCATCGAGCGCGTCATCGCCCACGCTGAGAGTCAGATCGGCGTGCCCTACGTGTGGGGCGGCCAGACCCCCGAGGGCGGCTTCGACTGCTCGGGACTGCTGCAGTGGGCCTTCCGCGAGGCGGGCGTGGACATCCCCCGCGTCACGCACGACCAGTGGAACGCTGGTGAACGCGTCGACTTCGAGGACGCCGAGCGCGGCGACCTGCTCTTCTGGCGCTCGGACCCGACCGCGCCCGACTACATCTCGCACGTGGCCATCTACCTGGGCGACGGCATGATGCTGGAGGCACCGCGCACCGGTCTGGACGTGCGCGTGACCGAGGTGCGGACGGCGAGCTTCGCGGGCGTGGTGCGCGTGCGGACCTGACCCCGCGCGGCTCCCCTCCTCGCCGGAACAAGAGCGGGCCGTGGTGTCACCGCGTCGGTGGCACCACGGCCCGCTCGTCTCTCCTTGTCCGAAGAACCCAGCCGGGAGGGGAAGGCAGGCCTCGGTTCAGGAGGGGGGACAGGGTCGTCGCTGAGGGAGGGGGAGACAGCGCACGCACCCTGTATTCGGTGGTATTGAGTTCTGAGGGGACGCACGACCGGTCGATACCGGGGGTCCCGTCGCACAGGGTCTACATAAGCAGTGCCCGGACGATTTGGCAAGAGGATCCGATCAGCCGGGACCGTGTGCGCGACAGGCCCTGACGACGCGGCGTTCGGGCATGGTCCGGGTTGTTCGGAGCCGTTCCCCGCGTGTTCGACCCCACCCGCGGCGTTCGACTCCGCGGGGGCCGACACGGTCGGCGGCCATCGCCTCCGGCGTTCGATCCCGCGCCGTTCAGCGCCCGGCCGCATACCCCTGCGAGGCGCGGGCGTCGGCGGCGGCCCGTAGCTCGCCCGAGTCCGGGTCGCGGGCCACGGCGGCCAACCGGCCGAGCGTCCAGGGGCGGGCGACCTCGACGCGGTGTCCGCGGCGGAGCAGTTCGGCGACGACGTCCTCGCCGACGCCCCGTTCGACGATCAGGTGGCCCGGGACGGTCTCCCGCGGGTGGAAGGAACTCGGGAAGGAGCTGGTGTGGAACATCGGGGTGTCCAGGGCCTCCTGGAGGTCGTCGACACCGTGGAGGATCCGCAGCAGGGCGGTGAACGTCCACTGGTCCTGCTGGTCACCGCCGGGGGTGCCGATCGCCAGGACCGCCTGCCCGTCCTGCCGGGTGACGAGCGTGGGGGACAGGGTGGTGCGCGGGCGCTTGCGGGGCGCGAGCGCGTTGGGCGAGGAGGGGTCGAGCCAGAACATCTGTGCCCGGGTGCCGAGCGGGAAGCCCAGAGTGGGGATGACCGGGGAGCTGGAGAGCCAGCCGCCGCTGGGCGTGGCCGAGATCATGTTGCCGTGCGCGTCGACCACGTCCACGTGGCAGGTGTCACCGCGCAGGTCGGCGGGGGTGGCGCCGGTGGGGCCGACCGTGGGCTCGCCGGTGGTCCGGTCGGCGGGAACCGTGCCGGGTGTGTGCACGGGCGGTTCGAAGGGGGTGCGCCCCTCGACCGGCCCGGGGCGCGGCGCGAGGTTGGCCCGGGTGTCGTCGACGAGCCGCGCGAGCCCTGCGGCGTGGTCGGCGCCCAGGAGTTCCTTGAGCGGGACGTCGACGTGGTCGGGGTCGCCGTACCAGGCCTCACGGTCGGCGAAGGCGAGCTTGGCGCCCTCGGTGACCCGGTGCACGAACTCGGCGCTGACGCCCTCCCGCACGTCGTGGGCCGTGCCCAGCGCCTCGGCGATCTGCAACTGTTGGAGTAGGACCGGCCCCTGCCCCCAAGGGCCTGTCTTGTGCACGGTGTGCACACCGTGCGCGACGCTCACCGGATCCTCGTAGGAGGCACTCCAGTCGGCCATGTCCTGCGCGGTCAGCAGGGCGCGCCGGGGCACGCCGGAGCCGTCGGGCACGGGCGCGAGAGGAAGTCGCCCACGGCCTCGGCGACGAACCCCCGCGACCACGCGCGCCGGGCCGTCTCGATCTGGGCCTCCCGGTCGGCCCCGGCGTGCTCGGCCTCGGTGACGACACGGCGGTAGGTGGCGGCCAGGGCGGGGTTGCGCAGACGGGAACCGGGTCTGGGCGCGGTGCCGCGGGAGAGGTAGACCTCCGCGGATCCGGGCCAGTGCCGGGAGAAGACGGGGGCGAGGGCGGCGACGGTCTCGCCGATGCGCTCCAGGACGGGGTAGCCGCGTTCGGCGAGGCCGATGGCGTGGTCGAGGACGTCGCGCACGGTCATGGTGCCGTGGTCGCGCAGGAGCAGCATCCAGGCGTCGAAGGAGCCGGGGACGGTGGCGGCCAGCACGCCGTCGCCCGGGATGAGGTCCATGCCCGCGAAGGCCTCGACGGTGGCGGCGGCGGGCGCTACGCCCTGTCCGCACAGCACGCGCGGTGAGCCCCCGGCGGCCTGGAAGATCACCGGGACCTCGCCGCCGGGGCCGTTGAGGTGGGGTTCGACGACCTGGAGGGTGAAACCCGCGGCGACCGCCGCGTCGAAGGCGTTGCCGCCCCGTTCGAGTACCGACATGCCGGTGGCGCTGGCGAGCCAGTGCGTGGAGGCGACCATCCCGAAGTCGCCGCGCAGTTGGGGGCGCGTGGTGAAACCTGGCATGGCACTCCTCGCGGGTCGCGGGCGGTGATCGGACGGGGGCGGCGTCCGGACGGGGGCGCGTGCGGCTCTGGTGCGGCCGGGGCCGACCGTCGCTGCGACCGTATCCCACGAGCGCGCCCCGCCGAGCGTCGCCCACGGGTCGAAGCGCACGGTGACCGGTCGTCCACAGGCAGATGCCCCGGGGGTGGCGTCACTCCCCATCCCGGGCCACCATTGATTCGGGGGGTCCCGGCCCCCCGACGACTTCGTGCTGCCGGCCGGAACGCCTCCCACTCCGTCCGACCGGCCACACGCGTCGGGCGACCGCCTCACGGGGCGGCCTTCACGGTCACGTCGCGCGGTCACGTCCCCGGGGAGACCCGGGACACGTCCCATGGGTGCGTCCGAGGGTCGGGCTCCGCGGTCACCCCACTGCTCGTCTCGCGCGGTGGCGTCCTCCTACACCCCGCGGGGACGCTCGCACACCCCACGGGGACCCCTCATCAGGTCACGTCGGGCGCGTCACGGGACCTTGATCTCGAAGGACCAGGGCAGGGAGCTCCACAGCTCCTCCCACTCCTCGTCGTCCACGGTCTCCAGGCCGCCCGCCCCGCCCAGCCCGGGAGTGAGCGTCTGGTTGGAGACGGTCACCTGGTCCATGCCCTCGGTGGCGTTCTCCTCGGCATCCCGCACGAGCTGGGCGATCAGGTCGGCGATCTGGGTGAGCACGGACTCCACGTCGGTGCGCTCCACACCGAGGCTGTCGGCGCAGAGGTCGATCGCCGCCTCCTTCTCGTCATCGGTGCCGTGGTACCAGACGGTGGCGAGCAGCTGGTCCCGCTCCTGGTCGGTCAGCTGTTCGCGGGTCAGCGGACGCTCAACGCCCTCGCCCGGCGCTCGGCCGGTCCCCTCCCGGTCCGCGTCGTCGTACTCGAAGACCACGAACTCGTCGATCAGGCACTGTTTGACGCGCCGAGCGCTGACCCCCTCGGGCAGTTCGGACTCCGTGCCCGCCGCTCCGGCGGTCTCGCCCTCGGCCGTCCCGGTGTCCTGCCCGGCGCTCTCCTCGGCCGCCTCCGACGTGTCATCGGCGTCCTCGGCCGCCTCCTCGGGTGCGCCCCCGATCGACGTCTGGGTCACCTCGACCCCGTCGAACGCGCCGCTCTCCGGAGCCTGATCAGCGGTTTGGTCGTCCTGCGCGGGCCCCTGTGCCTCGGCGGCCCCGCCAGTGGCGCCCTCGACCGTCCCTGCGTCCTGCTCGGCGGCCTCCTCGGCCCCCTGGGTCTCACCGGTCTCCTCCGCCGCGGTGTCCGCGCACCCGGGGCCTCCACCACGGGCGACTCGCCCTCCTCGGCGGCCTCGTTCTCCCCGGTCTCTCCGGCCTCGTCGGCCTCCTCCTGGGCGGCGCCCTCGGCGCCCTCCTCCTGCTCCTCCTCGCGTCCGTGTCCGTCAGCTCGACCACTGACTCGGCCATCCGCCGGAGCTCGTCGCCGTCCCAGCGCTCGGGCCGCAGGTGGGTGGCGACCGCCACCCCCGGTTCCACCAACCAGAACATGTCGCCCGTGGCCTCGGAGACGTAGGCGTCGCGCTGGAGGTCACCCATCGCGTCCACGCGTTCCAGGCCCCGCTCGGGCAGGTGGGCGTACCGCAGTTCCCGCAGGTCCTCCAGATTCTGGATCTGCTCCGAGCGCAGGACCATCACCCGCCCGTAGAGCTCGTCGGGTCCCTGCACCCACGAGATCTGCGACTGGCTGTTGCCCCGCCGGTCCAAGAGCGAGGAGGCGTTGATCCCGTATCGGTCCAACCCGGGCGGCAGGTACCCGATCTCGAACCCGTCGAGCCTGTACGAGGAGACCGCCTGCTCGACCATCGGCCAGTCCATCACCCGCGGGTCCTTGTCGTCCGCCGCCACCGCCGGCCCCGCGAGGCCTGTCAGCCCGGTGGTCGAGAGCGTGGCGGCGCCCAGGAGCGCGACCCACCTCGTGTGGTGCTTGCGCATCGTCGTTCCTTCCCATCGACTACTTCTAGTGATGGTTTCAGGACTCTATGTGATTCACAGGGGGCTCTCCAGTCAAAACCGGCACATGACGTAATTCATGCGCTTCTTTGGGTGAAAGCGCGGGAAGGGTGTGACCTGTCTTGCACCAGAAGATGGCACGCCCATTACCCGACGCTCCGCGCACGGTCACCGAACGGTCACCGGACGCACTCAACCTGAGGGGCAGTCGGTCAGTCCACGCGAACTTGGGAGGTCCGGTGCGCCGCATCGGAATCGTCGTCGGAGCCACTTCACTTCTCCTCACCGCGGGAGCCGGAGTCTCGGTCGGGGCGCCCGCCCCCGACATCACGGGTCTGAGAACCGCCGAGCCCGTCGCCGTTCAACACCCCGTCTTCGAACGCCCGCTGATCGCCGTCGCCCATCGCGGCGCGTCGGGGCACGCCCCGGAGAACACCCTCGCCGCCATCGACCGCGCCCGTGAACTGGGCGCCGTGACCGTCGAGATCGACGTCCAGCTCACCGCGGACGGCGAACCCGTGGTCGTGCACGACACGACCCTGGAGCGGACCACCGACGCGAGGAGGTCTTCCCCGACCGCGCGCCCTACCGGGTCGCGGACTTCACCCTGGAGGAGATCCGCCGCCTCGACGCCGGATCCTGGTACGACGCCGAGTTCGAGGGCGAGCCCGTGCCCACCCTGGGCGAGGCGCTCGACCGTTTGGAGGAGCACGGCCTCAACCTCCTGCTCGAACTCAAGCAGCCCGCGCTCTATCCCGGCCTGGAGCGCGCGGTCGCCGACGAGCTGGCCGACCGTCGCGGTCACTGGTTCCGGCGCGCCCGTCCCTGGCGGCCCCGCCGTCTGGTCGTCCAGAGCTTCGACTGGGAGTCCGTCCGCGAGTCCAAGGACCTCCTGCCCTCGGTGCCGCACGGCCTGCTGGGCGTGGTCCCCGAGGACCGGATCGCCGAGTACGGCTGGGCCCACATGATCAACCCCAACCACCGGCACGTCGACGCAGACTACGTGGAGCGCGTCCACGACGCCGGGATGGAGATCATGCCGTACACGATCAACGACCGCGCCGTCATGGACGCCACTCTGGAGCTGGGCGTCGACGGGTTCATCACCGACTTCCCGGAGGTCGGCCGCCAGGCCATCGACGAGTTCGAGCGCCGCGAGCGCATCACCATCGCGCCGCCCGTGTTCCCGCTCGTCACCGGCGGCTGACACCCTCCCGCCCGCGCGCGGACGCCGGCGGTCGAACCAGGCCGTGGACACCACCCCCGGTCCACCCTCCCGCCCGCGCGCGGACGCCGGTGGGAGGATCGGACCGACCGACACCCGGCCCCGCCCCGGACCCGGCCCCGGGCCGCGTTCCGGCGCGGGGCCCAGACGCGCAGGAGGCGTGGACCGACCGTGACCGACCGGCTCGACATTCCCCGTGAACTCATCGACTGGCGGACCAAGGGACTGTGGTGGACGGGCGCCCCCGTCACCCTGGAGGAGTTCGCCGACCGGCGGTTCCACCTCTTCACCGGCCCGTTCACCTGGCCGCTCATGGTCCTGCGCTCCTCGGCGCTGGACCGCAACATCGCCGCGCTCGCCGCGTTCTCCGAACGGCACGGCCTCCCGCTGGCCCCGCACGGAAAGACGTCCATGGCACCGGCCCTGATCCAGCGCCAGTTGGACGCGGGCGCCTGGGGGGTCACCGCCGCCACCGCCAACCAGGTCCTGGACTACCGCCGGTTCGGAGTCAGCCGGATCATCCTCGCCAACGAACTCCTCCACAGCAGGGTGCTGCGCTGGGTCGCCGACGAACTCGACCGCGCCCCCGACTTCGACTTCCTCTTCTACGCCGACTCCGCCGAGGGCGTGACCGCGGCTGCCGGGGCCCTCGCCGGCCGCCCGACCGGCCGCCCCCTGCGCGTGCTGGTCGAGCGCGGCGTCCCCGGCGGACGCACCGGCTGCCGGAACCGAGGGGATCTGCTCGCCGTGGCCCGCGCCGTCGTCGCGGCCCCGGGCCTGGACCTGGCGGGCGTGGCGGGCTACGAGGGGCCTTTGGGGGACGACGCTGACGCCGTGCGCTCGTTCCTGCGCGACCTGAGCGGCGACGCGGCGGCCCTGGCCGCCGAACACGGCCTGGAGCGGCCGGTGCTGACGGTGGGCGGTAGTGCGTGGTTCGACCTGGTCGCCGAGGAGATCGGCGGCCGGGAGGACGTCCTGCCGATCCTGCGCAGCGGCGCCTACGTCGCGCACGACGACGGCCTCTACCGGCGCACCACCCCCTACCGCCGCCTCCCCGAGGGCCCCGGCTCCCTGGTGGGCGCCCTGGAGCTGTGGGCACAGGTGGTCTCCGCGCCGGAGCGGGGACGGGCCGTCGCCGCCCTGGGCCGCCGCGAGGCCAACTACGACCAGGGCCTCCCGATCCCCCGCGTGTTGCGGCGTGCCGACGGCACGAGCGCGCGGGCCTCGGGCGTGGAGGTCACCGCCCTCAACGACCACCACGCCTACCTGCGGGTCCCGCCGGAACTGGGTGTGCGCCCCGGCGACCTGGTCTCCTTCGGGATCTCCCACCCGTGCACGGCCTTCGACCGCTGGCGGGTGATTCCCGTCGTGGACGACCGGGACACGGTCGTGGACGTGGTCGCCACCTACTTCTGACCGGCGCCTCTCACCGGCCCCGGACACCGGGCCGCCTCTGCCACGGACGCGGCCCTCCAACGGCCGGTACTCCACCCCGGCCCCGTCCAGCCGCTCCAGATGCCGCCGCGGACTCGGGGGCGGCGGGCACCCTCGTGGCCGTGGTGAGCGTGAGTCCGGGGGAGTCACCCGCGACGGCCTGGTCGGGGCGGGGGACGATCGACCGGTCGCCGAGGCGGGGGGAGGAGGCGTCGGGCACGGGAGGGGGCTCCCATCCGGTCCGGACCAAGGGCGGACATCCTGCCATGAACGGATCCCGGGACGCACCCCGGTCCGGGACGACGACGCGACGCGCCCGGTCCGCGGCCGTGTCCTGGACCCTCCGATACGCAGTCTTGACCGGTCCGACCCCTTAGGGCTCCCCGCCGTGCGGCACACGTAGGAACAGGTGCCCCGACCAGGCTCGCGACGACGACGGCGGCGGGCGAGGGAGGTCGTACGGGCCCCAGGACCGGGGTGGGACGGGCACCACCGCCGGATCGGGAGCTGTCAGTATCGCCAGCCCCGGTCGCCCTTCCGTAGCGTGAGGGCCACATCCGGAGACGGCGAAGGGATGGGACCGAGTGTCAGGGGATGCGACGATGCGGACACGGCGCCAGACGTCGGCGCGGGTCACCCGGCGGCGGTGGTGCTGATGCCGTGGTCCGTCCTCATCGCCGTGGTGGGGGCCTTCACCCTCGCACTCGGCTCGGCGCTCCAGGAGCGCGACGCCGTCCGGGCGCCGGGGGAGAAGGTCGCCAAGGCCGGTTTCCTCCTCCACCTGCTGCGCCAGCCCCGGTGGCTGATCGGCAGCGGCGCGGCGGTTCTCGGCGCCTCCCTGCACCTCGTGGCGCTCAGCGGGGCCCCGCTCACCCTCATCCAGCCGATCGGCGTCACCGGACTCCTCTTCGCGATCGTTCTGTCGGCCCTGTTCAACCACCAGCGGGTCAGCGCCTGGCAGATCATCGCCGGGATGGCCGTCATGGTCGGCCTGGTCGGCCTCCTGTGGGTCTTCCCGCACGGCGCCGAGACGCCCGTCATGCGGACGGGGACGGCGCTGGCGCTGGCGGGCGCCACCCTCGGGCTCGGCCTGGCCGTGTACCTCACCGCGCACTGGACGCCCAGCGGCGCCCGCGCCCTGCTGCTGGCCCTGGCGGGCGGAGCGGCCATGGGCACCACGTCCGGTCTGGCCCGCGTGATCGCCGCCAACGCCGTCGACGACTGGACGAACCTGTTCGGCTGGCTGACCCCGCTCGCCGCGCTCACCGCGGTCTTCGGCGCACTGCTCATGCAGAACGCCTATCGGACCGGCCACTTCGCGGCGGCCTACGCGACTCTGCTGATCACCGACCCCGTCGTCGGCGTGGGGATCGGCGCGCTCCTGCTGGGGGAGGGGGTCCCCGAGACCACCGTCGCCCAGGCGGGGGCCGCGGCCTTCGCCGCCCTGGCGATCGCCGGAACCATCGCCCTGGCCCGAACCCGCCACCGCAACCCCGAGGCCCGGGAGGCCGGGGAGCGGTGTGGCGCCCCTACTCGCACCCGTTGAAGGAGTATCCATGACCAGGACCGACCGTGTGCTGCGCGTGCTCATCGCCACGGACACGTACCCGCCCGACGTCAACGGCGCCGGGTACTTCACCCACCGGTTGGCCGAGGGGCTGGCGGGGCGCGGACACCGCGTCCACGTGATCTGCCCCTCCGACCACGGCGACCCGTACGTGGCCGTCAACAACGGAGTGACCGAGCACCGGCTGCGGTCGGCCCCCATCCCGCTCCAGGAGTCGATGCGGATGGCGGTCCCTTTGGGCATCGGCGGGCACACGGCGCGGCTGGTGGCGCGCCTGGACCCGGACGTGGTCCACGTGCAGAGCCATTTCCCGGTCAGCCGGACCGCGCTCCGCAGGGGCCGCGCGGCGGGCGTGCCGGTCGTGTTCACCAACCACTTCATGCCGGAGAATCTGTACGCCCACGCCCACCTGCCACAGGGGGCGCACACGGTGGCCGGTTCGATCGCCTGGCGCGACATGGTGCGCGTGGCCGCCGCAGCGGACCACGTGACCGCGCCGACTCCGCGCGCGGCCCGGCTGCTGCGGGAGAAGGGCTTCGCCCGGGTGGTGGAGGCCATCTCCTGCGGGATCGACCTGGAGCGCTTCCACCCCCGTGAGGGGGAGAGGGCGACCGCGCGCGCCCGGTTCGGTCTGCCCGACCGCGACACCATCGTCTTCGTGGGGCGGCTCGACGTGGAGAAGCGCATCGACGACACGATCCGCGCCCTTGCGCGTGTGGCGCCGGAGCACGACGCGCAGTTGGTCCTGGCGGGAACCGGCCAGCGGGAGCGGGAGCTGCGCGCGCTCGCCGCCGAACTGGGGATCGCCGACCGCGTGAGCTTCCTCGGCTTCGTTCCGGACGAGGACCTGCCGCTGGTCTTCGCCACCGGAGACGTCTTCGCCATCGCGGGAGTGGCCGAACTCCAGAGCATCGCCACGCTGGAGGCGATGTCCAGCGGGCTGCCGGTCCTGGCCGCCGACGCGATGGCCCTGCCACACCTGGTCGAGGAAGGGCGCAACGGGTTCCTCTTCCCTCCTGGCGGCGTGGACGTGCTGGCCGACCGCCTGCGGACGGTCCTGGGGCCCGGCGACCGCCGCCGCGCGATGGGTGAGGCGAGCCGCGAGATGGCGCTGCGGCACGACCACCACCGCTCCCTGGAGCGGTTCGAGTCCGTCTACGCGAGTCTGGGCGCGCCCGCGCCGCTGCGCCTGGAGCGGGTGGTCGCCGCCTGATCAGCTGACGTCAACGATTGATGTCCGTTATGTCACTTTCCGTATTCTTTGCGCGGTAGCTCGTGAACTCGGGTCTCATCAGGAAATACCTGACGATGTGTGGTTCGAGGGCATCAGCGGACGGGTCGGGGTCGGCCGACTCGTTCGCGTCGGCGACGCGACGGAAGGCCTCACCGATCGGCTGATCAGGGCTGAACGGGAGGCCCACACCCACGAGCGCGACATGTCCGAGTTCGAGCGAGAACGCATCGACCTGGAACACCGGGTGGTCCGGATGGAGGCCGAACTCGAAGCCCTGCGCCGGAGGAGACTCGAAGCCTACGCGCGCTGGTGGCACGCCCGCGACGACCGCGACCGGGCCCTCCACGTCTGCCGGAGGCTGCGGCGGCGCATGAACCGGACGCGGCGCCGGGGGTAGCGCCCCACGACCGCGTCCCGGCCCCGCGCCGGAGCGCTGACCCGCCGGGCGGTGAGACTCGCGCGGCCCGGTGTCCGCCGAAAGCCGGACGGCGGCGCCCGCGTGTTCCGCCGCGGCCGTCCGTGCCCGGCCAGGCGCGAGGTCATACGCCCCCCACGGGCCCCCGAACGGCCGATCCCCCTCCCGACAGGTGCTCGCCGACCTCGGCGGCCGCGTCCCGCAGCGCGGCCAGGGTGACCTGTACGGCCGGGCGGCGCAGAGTCGCCGGGCGCAGCACCGCGTACACGTGCCGCACGGGCGCCGAGTCGGACAGGTGCCGGTAGACCAGACCCGCCGGGGCGCCCACCATGGCCAGCGCCGGCACGGCCGCGATGCCGACACCCCGGGAGACCAGGCTCAGAACCGTCCCCAGCCCCTCGAACTCCCAGGCCGCGCCCGGAAGTCCGCCCACCTCCGCCAGCAGCCGGTCCGTGCCGTAGCGCGAGCGCTCCCCCTCGGGGGCCACGATCCACGACTCACCGAGCAGGCGCTCCAGCTCCAGGGGCACGTCCGGGTCCGCCAACCTGTGGCCCTCGGGTACCGCCAGCACCAGCGGGTCGCGCAACAGGTGGACGTGGCGCAGTCCGCTCTCCGGACCGCGCCCGGGGTGCTGCCCCGTCCAGTCGTCGACCAGGGCGACGTCCACCTCGCGTGACCGCACTTTCTGTGTGCCCGTCGACTGCGTCGTCTGCCGCAGCACCAGCTGCATGTTCTCGTGCGCGCGCAGGGCGGGGGCGAGCAGCGGGGCGAACGCCACGGCCGCCGTCGGGAACGCCGTCACGGTCACCACGCCGATCGCGACGTCGGCCTGCTCGGCCAGGACCGCCTCGGTGGCCTCCACCAGTGCCAGGATCTCCTCGGCCTGGGTCACCAGGAGCCGCCCGGCGTCGGTCAGCTCGGCGCCCCGGGGTGAACGGTCGAGGAGCGCCACCCCCGTCTCCCGTTCGAGGGTCGCCAGTTGCTGTGACACGGCCGAGGGGGTGTAACCGAGGGCCGTTGCCGTGGCCGCGATCGTGCCGCGTGCGCTGAACTCACGGAGGATGTGGAGCCGTCGAAGGTCGAGCATAAGTTCATCTTACGCTCACCATCGAAAAGACTCGCTTGTGCTGATGGAAGTACACAGGCATGCTGAGGACTGACAGACCGTCACCCGATGGTGCGGTCAAGCGCCAGATCATGAGCCGGAGATGAGTCATCGATGACCGTCACTGTTTCCGCGACCCTCGCCGTCAACGAAGCCCTCGCCGAGAGGCGCCGCCAGGGCCTCAGCGTCCTGCCACTCGGCTTCGGTGAGGCAGGTCTCCCGGTTCACCCGGTGATGAGGGACCAACTCTCCGCCGGGAACGGCGCCAACGCCTACGGGCCGGTCGCCGGAACCGCCGCCCTGCGCGAGGCGGCCGCCGGGTACTGGGCGCGGCGGGGGCTGGCGACCGACCCCGGGTTGGTCATCGCCGGTCCCGGCAGCAAGCCGCTGCTGTACAGCCTCCTGTTGGAGATCGGCGGCGACACGGCCATCGCGGCCCCCAGTTGGGTGAGCTACGCGGCGCAGAGCCGCCTGGTCGGCCAGCGGCCGCTCATGGTCCCCACGGCCACGGGGGAGGGCGGTGTCCCCCAGCCCGATCTGCTGCACGCCGCCGTCACCGGAGCACGCGAACAGGGCCGCACCGTCAACGCCGTCATCGTGACCCTGCCCGACAACCCCACCGGCACCGTGGCCGGGCCGGACACGGTACGCCGCCTGGCGCAGGTGGCCCGCGAACTCGACCTCGTCATCATCTCCGACGAGATCTACCGCGACCTCGTCCACCCCGCCCCAGGCAAGACGCGGACCGAGGTGCGCAGCCCCGCCGAGTTCGCGCCCGAGCGCACCGTCGTCTCCACCGGGCTGAGCAAGAACCTGGCCCTGGGCGGCTGGCGGATCGGCGTCCTGCGCCTGCCCGACTCCGAGATCGGCCACCGGCTGCGGGGCGGCCTGCTCGGCCTGGCCAGCGAGATCTGGTCGAGTCCCTCCGCGCCCGTCCAGGCGGCCGCCGCCCACGCCTTCACCGAACCCGCCGAACTCGTCGACCACATCGGCCGCAGCCGACGCCTGCACGGCCTCGTCGCCCGCGCCGTCACGGACGCGTTCGTCCGCGCGGGAGCCGCGGTCGCCGCCCCGCGCGCGGCGTTCTACCTCTACCCGGACTTCGAACCGCACCGCGAACGGCTGGCCGCCGTGCACGGGGTGACCACCGGTCCGGAGCTGACCGGTCTGCTCCTGGACCGGTACGGCATGGGCGTCCTGCCCGCCGTCGAGTTCGGCGAGGGCGCCGAGGCCCTGCGGATGCGGGTCGCCACCAGCCTGCTCTACGGCGACTCCGAGGAGCGTCGCTACGCCGCGCTGGCCGCCACCGACCCGCTGGCCCTGCCCTGGATCCGCGCGCACCTGGACCGGCTGGAGGAGGTGCTGGGGTCGTTGGTCGGCGGCGAGCCGACCGCGGCCGAGTCCGAACGCCAGGACGGCGCCGAGCCCCTGTACTGCTGAGGACCCGGACCGCGCCCGTCACGCGAAGGGGGCGAGACGGCCGCGTCCCACCGGCCTCCCCCGGGCCCGTTCCGGGGGAGGCCTTCTCCTGGGCGCCTCGGGGCTCCCGGCGACACCGGCCGGCCGCCGCTGGGTCCCAGCGGCTCGCCTCAGGCGGAGCCGGGGGCGGTGCCCGACAGGGGGCCGTGCCGCAGCCCCCGCGGGTCGGCCTGGCGGGCCAGCTCCCGGCTCGGAGCGATCACCGACCGGTAGTGCTCGACCAACTCAGCGCCCACCGCCTCCCACGTGCGGTGCGCCACCGAGGGGCGCGCCGCGGCCGCCATCCGTTCCCGCGCCCGGCGGTTGTGCGCCAGACGTCCCACCGCCACCCGCAGCTCGCGCACGGAGTCGGGGTCGTACAGCAGGCCGTTGCGCTCGGGGGCGACCAGGTCCACGGGGCCGCCGGAGCCCGGGGCCACGGCCGGAACCCCCGACGCAGTTCCCGTCACGGTGCTCGGGGGAGAAACGCGCGGTGTCCACCCCGCGCGGCCACAGGTCCAGTCGCGGGAAGCCGTGGTCGGCCAGGGACTCCATGGTGGCCGTGGACGGCACCAGCGTGCGGTCGACGGCGGAGTGCACCCGGCGCAGCGACGACCACACGGCCCCGCCCGCGGGCAGCCCGTACCGGCCGGCGAACCCGGCCAGGTCGGTCTGGAACACGGCCACGGTCGGCAGCGCCCACCGACGCGCGGCCTCGACTCGGGGCATCGGTCGGGGACATGGGCAGGGCTCCCAACACCAGGGGGATGTCTGCCTCCGACGCTAGGTTGGCGGGATGAACCGTGATCGGGCCCCCGAAGAACCGAAGCCGAAGGTCAGGGGTGGTTTCGCCGAGCGCGCGGTGACGCCGATCGTGCGACCGCGTGGCCAACCGGTGGCCCGACGGTGGATAGGATCGCCTTGCGTATGCGCAGCACAACCCTAGGGAGTCGTTCGGTGACCCTCGCGGAATGGGCGGAGATGGTCCGCGCCGAGCTGGACCTGACCGGGGACGGGCCCGTCGAGAAGGCGGACGTCGACCGGGTCCTCGACCTGGCCAGGGACGCCGCCCACTCCGTGGCGCGACCCGCGGCGCCACTCACCACGTACCTGCTCGGCGTCGCGGTGGGGCGCGGAGCGGACCCCGACGCCGCCGCGGCGGCTCTCAGCGCACTCGCCCTGGCCCAGTCCGACGGCGCCGCGGACACGTGAGAGGGCCAGTCCCGTGCCGCCGCAACGGTTGCGACGGTCGACCGTGACGCCATCGTGACGAACCGCTGCAAACCTGACACCACCTCTCTGGGTGTCCCGGCCCGGTGGGCACCGATCCCTCGGGAAGGTCGCCCCGCCGACCGCGGGCACACGGCCATCCCCCAGTACCTGATCGTGAATAGGGAGATCCCCGCATGGATCAATTCCTCGACATGTCCGCGCAGGTCAGCAGCATCATCTGGGGGCCGTACGTCCTCATCCCGCTGCTCCTCGGCGTCGGCGTCTTCCTGACCGTCCGGCTGCGGCTGCTTCAGCTCCTCCGGCTGCCCCACGCCCTGTGGTTGGCGTTCGTCCGCCGTAAGGAGGACGACTCCGTCGAGGGCGACATCTCCCACTACCAGGCCCTGAGCACCGCGCTCGCCGCCACCGTCGGTGTCGGCAACATCGCCGGCGCCGCGCTCGCCATCGGCCTGGGCGGCCCCGGCGCGCTGTTCTGGATGTGGATCGTCGGCTTCTTCGGCATGGCCACCAAGTACAGCGAGGCGCTGCTCGGCGTCATGTTCCGCCGCACCGACGCCAAGGGCGAACAGAGCGGCGGCCCGATGTTCTACCTCAAGTACGGCCTGCCGGGCGGGCTCGGTGCCACGCTGGGCATGGCCTTCGCGGTGTTCGGTGCCGTCGCCGCCTTCGGCATCGGCAACGGCACCCAGGCCAACGCCGTCTCGCAGCAGATCACCAACATCACGCCGCTGGAGCCGTGGATGGTGGGCCTGGTGCTGATGGTGCTCGCGGGCGCCGTCATCCTCGGCGGCATCAAGAGCATCGGCCGCGTCGCCTCCGCCCTCGTCCCGCTGATGATCATCGCCTACATCGGCATCGCCCTGCTGATCCTCATCGTCAACTGGGCGAACATCGTCCCGGCGCTCGTGCTCGTGGTCACCGACGCCTTCACCGGGACCGCCCCGGTCGGCGGGTTCGCCGGAGCGGGCGTCATGATGGCCATCCAGCTGGGATTCGCCCGCGGCATCTTCTCCAACGAGTCGGGCCTGGGCACCGGCGCCATCGCCGCTGCGGCCGCCAGACCCGGCAGCCGGTCCGGCAGGCGATGGTGTCCATGACCCAGACGTTCATCGACACGATCATCGTCGTCACGATGACGTGCCTGGTCATCATCACGACCGGGGTCTGGCAGGGCGAGAACAGCAGCGACGGCTCGCTGCTGACCACGGACGCCATGACCACGGGGCTCGGCATGATCAGCCCCGGACTGGCCCCGGTGGGCAGTTACGTCGTGGCGATCTCGGTCGCGGTGTTCGCGTTCACCACACTGCTCGGCTGGGCGTACTACGGCGAGCGGTGCGTGGAGTTCCTCGGCGGACGCGACTCGTCCTCCCGTACCGGCTGGTGTTCATCGCGGTCATCTACGTCGGCTCGGTCGCCGCACTGGACTCGGTGTGGCTCTTCAGCGACATCGCCAACGGCCTCATGGCGCTGCCCAACCTCATCGGTCTCCTGCTGCTGTCGCCGGTCGTGGTGGCGGAGACCCGCAAGTTCTTCTCCCACCCGGACTGGAAGAACCCGGACTCCGTCATGGAGGACGTGCGCGCGTAGCGCTCACCCTCCGGGGAAGGACGTGACGAAGGGGACCGCGCCCCGCGCGGTCCCCTCTCGTGCGCCGGGCGGCGCCGGTGACGGCACGCGCCACCGGTGACCGTGCCGCTACCACCACCGGTGGAAGTGGTGCACCGGTCCCTGGCCGCCGCCCGCGTCGATCTCGCCGGCGCGCCGGATCGCCTCGGTCAGGTACGCCTTGGCGTCCGCGACCGCGCTGGCCGTGTCGGGGCGCTGCGGCAGGAGCGCGGCGATCGACGAGGAGAGTGTGCAGCCCGTGCCGTGTGTGTTGCGGGTGGCCACCCGCGGGGCCCGGAACTCGACCGGCCCGGCGTCCCGGGAGACGAGGACGTCGACGCTCTCGTCCCCGGCCAGGTGGCCGCCCTTGAGCAGGACCCGGCGCGGGCCCAGTTCCAACAGGCGCTGGGCCTGGGCCCGCATCGTCGCCAGGTCGGCGGCCTCCGCCTCGCCCAACAGGTCGGCGGCCTCGGGCAGGTTCGGCGTGATCAGGTCCGCGCGCGGCAGCAGGCGCGTGCGCAGCGCCTTGACCGCGGAGGTCGCCAGCAGCCGGTCACCGCTCTTGGCGACCATCACCGGGTCCACCACCACGTTCGGCAGTTCGTGGCGGACGATCGCGTCCGCCACCGCCTCGGCGATCTCGGCGGTGGCGAGCATCCCCACCTTGACCGCGTGGATCGTGGCGTCGTCGAACAGTGTGTCCATCTGTCGGACCACGAACTCCACCGGGACCTCGTGGACGCCCGTCACCCCGCGCGTGGACTGCGCGGTCAACGCGGTGATCACGGTCATCCCGAAGGTGCCGTGCGCGGAGAACGCCTTGAGGTCAGCCTGGACTCCGGCGCCGCCGCTGGGGTCGCTTCCGGCGATGGACACGACGTTGTACGCACTCATCTGATGTCTGGGGCGGATGCCCCGCCTTCCGGCGGGAGGGCAAGCCCCTGCCTCCTTCTGCGTGGTGTGGGCACGACCGTCCGCACGTTGGACCGTCGCGAGGACCGCGTCCTCACTCCCTCCTCGGCCTGGGGACCGCCGCGGCGGACACGCCGCTCGCGACGGGCGGCAGCCACGGGACACGCCTAGTGGACCGGGGTGGAGTGGTGCTCGTGGGCGATCCCGATCCGGGCCTTCTTGCGGTTCTCGTAGACGATGGCGGCCAGGACCACGAGGAAGCCGACCACCATGAGGGTCACCGTCAGGGGGACCTCGGTGGGGGGCAGGATCTCGCGGTCCTCGGTCTGCCACGGCCACAGGGCGCGCAGTGACCCCGCCATGAGCCCGGTCAGGACGACGAGGGTGATGTGGTGGTAGGTCTCCAGGAGGAACTGGAGGAGCTTCACGAACAGGGAGAGGCCGGTGATCGCGCCCAGGACGAAGGCCCCGATGTAGACCAGGTCGAGGTTCTCCAGCGCGTCCTTGGTGGGCACGTACAGGCCGACCGTGACCAGGATGAACGAACCCGACACCCCCGGCAGCACGAGGGCGCAGATCGCCACGGCGGCGACGAGGAAGACGACCGCGGGGTGGGCGGGCAGGTTCGCGCCGGGCAGTCCCGTCAGGGCGAAGGCCACGGCCGCGAAGACCAGCGCGACGAGGTAGTGCCAGGCCCGCCACGGCTTGCCGGATCCGGAGTAGGGCACCCACAGGCAGGCGAGCACCAGCCCGAAGAAGACCGCGTAGGCGTACTGCGTGTGTTCCTCGACCAGTGGAGCGATGAGGAGCAGGGCCAGCAGGAGGGCGCCGGCCATGCCGATGAGCGCCGGGATCAGCACGCTCCAGTCGACGAGGCGGAACTGCTCCCGGGCGCGTTCCCCGCCGCGGCCGCGCGGGACGTCGGTGACGTAGCGCTTGATGCCGCTGACCATGTGGCCGGCGCCGCCGATCAGCTTGTCGTAGAGGCCGACGATGAGCGCGACCGTGCCGCCGCTGATCCCGGGCAGGGCCTCCGAGGTGCCCACGGCCCCGCCGCGCACGGCGTTGAAGATGAAGGAGCCTACTGACTTGGCCATATGGGTTGTGGGGCGCGTGCCGGATGCTCCGGGAGGGGGCGCGCCGTCCTCCGTTCTGATGCTGTCACCGTACCCACCTCGACCGGGCGGAGGTGGCGTGAAGGGACTGTCTCGCGGGTTCCTGGACCCGACGGGGTGCCCGGTCCGGCGCGCGGTCCCCGGGAGGGTGCGCCGGGTGGTCCGGAACCGGGGACGGGGGGCTCAGGCCGTCCGGGCGTGGTCAGTCTAGCGGCGCGGGTGGCGGGCCGGACCGCCTGTGACACGGCGCAAACGGGGTTTCGGCTGGGTTTGACTGCTTTGACTCGGTGGCCGAAATGAGGTGTGCCCGCACGCCGGGTGCGGAGGACCGCACCAGGGGGGCGCTGCCCCTCTCCCTGCCTCCCGCGGACCGGTCAGTGCACCGCGTGTTCGGGAGCGGCGCCGGACGCGCTGACGTCCCCCTCCGCGCCGCCGCGCGCGACCGAGGCCGCCCACCGGTAGTCCTGCTTGCCGACCGCCGTTCGCCGGACCCTGTCCACGACGTGGACGCTGCGCGGCACCTTGAATCCCGCCAACCGTCCCCGGCAGTGCGAGCGCAGCTGGTCGGCACTTGTCTCGGCGCCGTCGGCGAGCGACACCAGGGCGGTCACCCGCTGGCCGAGCCGTTCGTCCGGGGCGGGCACGACGATCGCGTCCTCCACCAGGGGATGCGCCTTGAGCACTGCCTCGACCTCCTCCGGGTAGACCTTCTCCCCGGCGGTGTTGATGACGACGCTGCCCCTGCCCAGGAGCATCACCGACCCGTCCCGCGCACGGGTGCCGTAGTCGCCGGACAGGGCCCAACGCCGGCCCTCGGAGTCGACGGGGAAGGTCCGCGCGGTGGCGATCGGGTCGTTGTAGTAGCCGAGCGGGATGCGTCCGGTCCGCGCGATGCGCCCGATGCGCCGCGATCCCGGGCTCAGCGGGCGCAGGGCCTCGTCCAGCACGGCGATGCTGCCGCCCATGGTGAAGCTGCGGCCGTCGCCGGCCCCGCCGGAGTCCTCCTCGGGCGGGGACGCCGAACCGCACACGCCGGTCTCCGACCCCCCGTAGGCGTCGGCCAGGGCGACGTCCGCGCGCCAGGCCCGCCAGAGAGCGCGCACGGACGGGGTGAGCGGGGTGCCCCCGGAGCGCACCGAGGCCAGCTCGGGGCACATCCCAGGCTCGGTGAGCAGGTGCCGTGCGAGCGGGCGGGCCATCGCGTCCCCGACCAGCTGCACCACGTGGACGCCCTCGCGGTGTGCCAGCTCCACCACGCGGTCGGGGCGCAAGCTGCGGTCGGTGGACAGGACCACGCGCTTGCCGCACAGCATCATGCTCAACGCGTTCCACTGCCCGGCGGCGTGCATCAGCGGCCCCAGCACGAGCATCCGCTGGGGGAAGCAGCGCCGGGCGCGCTCGGCGACGTCCTCGGCGGTCCGGGCGCGCGGCTCGCCCGGGGCCCGGCGCTCCAGGGCGGCGCGGAAGATGTCCGCCTGCCGCCACAGCACGCCCTTCGGGTAGCCGGTGGTGCCGCCCGTGTAGAGGAGGTAGTGGTCGTCGCCGGAGGTCGGCGGTGGGGTGGCGGCGTCCGGGGACGTGCAGGCCAACGCCCGTTCGTAGTCGGTTCCGTCGAGGTCGGCGTCGCGCACGCCGCCGTCCTCGATCAGCAGGACGTGGCGCAGACGGGGCAGGTCGGGGCGGACGGCGGTGACTTTCGCGGCAAGGGAGTCCTCCGCGATGAGCGCGACCGCGTGGGAGTCCGACAGCACGTGCCGCAACTCGCCCGAGACGTAGCGGTAGTTCACGTTCACCGGGACCGCGCCCGCGCGCATGACCCCGAGGAAGGACTCCACCCACTCGGCCCGGTTGAACGCCAGGATCGCCACGTGCTCCCCGGGGCGCACACCCGCCTCCACCAGGTGCGCGGCCAAGCGCAGGGAGCGGTCGTGCAGGGTCCGGTAGGTGAGGCGTCGGGGTCCCGCGACGAGCGCGACGCGTTCGGGCACCGCCTCGGTCACGGCGGTGAGCAGGCGGGGGAGGGAGAAGGGGGCGTCGGGGGACGCTGGGCTGGGCACGCCGGACCTCCCTGGAACGGATCTCGGGCCGACCTCGGCCGGGCGTCCACGCGACGCCGACCGCCGCGGCGGGGTGGCTGATGAGCCGACCGTACCCCGCGGGAAGGGGGGCGATCGCGGTCGGGGCTGTGGAGCGCGTCACCTGGGAACTCGGTCCAGGTCACGTCGCGTGTCGAGGCCCCCGCTCAGCGGGCTCGGCGCGCGACGTGTGCCCGGGTTTCGGGCCCGGTGCCCGAACTGTGATCTGCCTTACCTCTTGTGTGCTCACCGGATGATCTGCTCAACTCTTGGGGACTTCCGCCTCAGGGCTCTACCGGGCCCGATGGTGGGTATCTACTGTCTGACATCGGTCAATGGTGATCGGAGCGGCTAGATGAGCGACACCCGCAACATGGGTCAGCAGGACTCCGCAGGAAACCCCGGCGGACAGGCACTCTCCAGTGAGGAGCACATCGCCCTCGCGCGGGCACGGTCCGCGCACAACTACTCACCCCTGCCCGTGGTGATCGCCGAGGGCCGCGGAGCCTGGGTGACCGACGTGGAGGGACGCCGGTACCTGGACTGTCTGGCCGGGTATTCGGCCATGAACTTCGGTCACCACCACCCCGACCTGCTCGCCGCCGCCCACCGGCAGCTCGACCGGGTGACGCTGACCAGCCGGGCCTTCTACAACGACCAGTTCGGCCCCTGGGTGAGCGCCCTGGCCGACATGGTCGGCAAGGAGAAGGTCCTGCCGATGAACACCGGCGCCGAGGCGGTGGAGACCGGTATCAAGGTCGCCCGCAAGTGGGCCTACGAAGTCAAGGGCGTTCCCGAGAACCAGGCCACCATCGTCGTGGCGGGCGCCAACTTCCACGGGCGTACCACCACCATCGTCTCCTTCTCCTCCGACCCCGAGGCCAGGACGGGCTTCGGGCCGTACACCCCGGGCTTCCGGTCGGTGCCGTACGGCGACGCGAAGGCGATCGAGGACGCGATCGACGAGACCACCGCGGCCGTGCTCATCGAACCGGTGCAGGGCGAGGCCGGTGTGATCGTCCCCCCGCAGGACTACCTGCCGCGCGTCCGGGAGATCTGCGACCGCGACCGGGTGCTGTTCATCGCCGACGAGGTCCAGGCGGGTCTGGGCCGGACCGGCACGATCCGGGCGTGCGAGCACACCGGTGTGGTGCCGGACGCCTACCTGTTCGGCAAGGCGCTGGGCGGCGGGATCCTGCCGGTCTCGGCCATGGTCGCCGACGAGGACGTGCTCGGCGTCATCCAGCCGGGCCAGCACGGGAGCACGTTCGGGGGCAACCCGCTCGCGGGCGCGGTAGGCGGCACCGTCGTCAGGATGTTGACCGAGGGGCCGTACCTGGAGAACGCGCGCCGACTGGGCGAGGTGCTCAGCCGCCGCCTGAAGGAGTTCGTGGGCGACGGCGTGGTCTCGGCGCGCAGCATCGGCCTGTGGGCGGGGATCGACGTCGACCCGGCGCTGGGCAGCGGCAGGGAGCTGTGCCAGCGGCTGGCCGAGCACGGCGTCCTGGTCAAGGACACCCACGGGTCCACGGTACGGATGTCGCCCCCGCTGGTGATCACCGAGGAGGACCTCAACTGGGGTCTGGACCGGTTCGGTGACGTCCTCGCCGAACTCAGAACGCGCGCGTGACGGCCCGCCCGGCGGTGTAGGGCGACCGGCGGGGACGGCGCACCGGCACCGGGTGCGCCGTCCCCGCCGCCGGGTCCGGGGCGCTACTCCTCGACCCGCGCCTCGGCTTCCCCGACGGACTCCCCGTCCTCGGGCGAGGCCGAGGCGTCGGGGCGGTCCAGCGGCCCGCCGAGTTCGGTGGCGAGAAGGTCCTCGTTGACGTTGTCGAGAGTCTCCCGCGCCACGTACAGCGCCCGTTCGGGGCCCTCCTCGATCTGCAGGCGCACGCGTTCGGCGATGGACAGCTGCCCCTGCGCGGTGGGGTGGAAGCTGGCGCGGTCCACCCGGATCCCCTCGCCGAGTTGGCCGAGGACGATCCCGTTCAGCCACGCGTCCTCGGCGCTGACCTCGAACCCGTTCAACGAGGAGAAGACGTTGACGTACTCGACGCTGCCCACGTCACGGCCGCCGTAGACCCGGCCGTCGACCTCGTAGGCGACGTCGCGGATCCGTTCGTTGAACCGTTCGCCGACCGAGTTCAGCCAGGCCTGGTCGTCCGTGGTCAGGGTGTAGTACATGCTCGGCGGATCCTCGGGGAACAGCCGCGGGTAGCCGAGCACGAGGATCCGCGCGTTGGGGGCGCGGTCGCGGATCTCGGAGAGGATCTCGGTCAGGGTCTCCTCGAACCGGTCCATCCGCCCGGCGATGTCCTCCTCCTGCGCCGCGCACACACCGTTCTCCAGGAGCGGCATCCGCACGATGCAGGTGCGCAGGACGGGGATGAACCCCAGATCGTTGCCGCCGATGCCGAGGGTGACCAGCGACGTGTGCTCGGTGACCCGTTCGATCTGCGACTCGGGGGTGCCGATCTCGGAGAGCATGTCGGCGCCCTTGTGGCTGCTGCACGCGTAGAAGGCGAGCGCCCCGGCGAAGGAGAACTCCTCCTCGACCACCCTGGGGTAGCGTGCGCGGAGCGCCAGCATCCGCCCGGTTCGGCCGTGGCGGGGTCGTAGTCCCCGGCGCCGTCGCCGGAGGAGTAGGAGTCGCCCAGCGCCACGTAGTTGCCCCACAGGGCTGCCTCGCGGGGCTCCATCCGGAGCCGCCAGTCGATCTCCTCGTCCTCGGTGATCGGCGGCAGTTCCTCGGTCGGGCACACCCCGTCGGTGACCTCGCACCACAAACGGAGCAGACCGTCCCGCCCCGCCGGGACGACCAGGGTGACCACCAGGGCCACGACCAGGACGGCGGCGGTGGCGAGGACGAGCCGCGCGCGGCGTCGGCGCCGGGTGCCGCTCGGCCGTGCCGCGTCGGGTGCGGGGCTCGTGGGATCGGGGGGACGGGTGGAGTCGGTCTCCGGGGGAACGGGGGTCGACGGGTCGTCTTCGGGGGCTGACAAGGCCGCTTCCGCCTCCCATCTCCGGACGGGTCGTGTGTAGGCCAGACTACCCGGGGCGGTTCGCCGAGATGACGTCCACGACGTGTCGCACCTGCGCGTCGCTGAGGGTGGCCCGTGCGGTCAGCCGCAGCCGTGACCGGCCGTCCGGCACCGACGGCGGACGGAAGCACCCCACGCGCACGCCCGCCTCCAGACAGGCGTCGCGCCAGGCCACGGCCGCCTCCGGCGACGGCGCCAGGACCGACACGACGGCCGCGTCCGGCGTGCTGGCCTTCAGCCCCCGCTCGCACAGCCCCTCGGCCAGGTCCAGGGCGCGGGCGCGCACCGCCTCGGTCCGGTCGGGCTCGTCGCGCAGCACCCGCAGCGCCGCCAGGGCCGCGCCCACGGAGGTGGGGGCGAGCCCGGTGTCGAAGACGAACGTGCGCGCGGTCTCCATGAGGTGGCGGACCACCCTCGACGATCCCAGCACCGCACCGCCCTGCGCGCCGAGGGACTTGGACAGCGTCACGGACACCGCCACGTCCTCCGCGCCCTCCAGACCGGCGAGGGCGGCGGCGCCGCGGCCGCCGGGCCCCACGACCCCGAGCCCGTGCGCGTCGTCCAGCAGCAGTGCGGCGCCGTGCGCGCGGGCGGTACGGGCCAGCGCGGCGACGTCGGTGAGGTCGCCGTCCACCGAGAACACGGTGTCGCTCAGGATCAGCGCGCGCCCGTGCGCGCCGGCGAGCGCCGTGGCGGCGTGACCGGGGGATCCGTGTTCGAACAGCGCGACGCGCGCCCCGCAGGCACGGGCCAGCCGGGTGGCGTCGATGAGCGAGGCGTGGTTGTGGCGGTCGCACACCACCAGGGGAGCGGGGCCGCCGCCGGGGTCGGGGGCGGCCAGCGCGGTGACCATCGCGAGGTTGGCCGCGTAGCCGGAGGAGAAGACCAGCGCCGCCTCGGTCCCGTAGAAGTCGGCGAGTTCGCGTTCCAGCTCCCCATGGAGCTCGGTGTCCCCCGTGACCAGGCGTGATCCACCCGCTCCGGCCCCCCAGAGGTAAGCGGCCTCGGCGGCTGCCCCCACCACCTCGGGGTGCAGCATCAACCCCAGGTAGTCGTTGCCCGCCAGGTCGAGGAGGTCGTCGCGCAGGGTCCTCGGCACCGTGCGGCGGGTCAGACCGGCCTCGGCCCTGTGCCTGGCCGCGCCGTCCAGCCACGCGAAGGGGTCGTTCTCGTGCGGAGCCCGGCCGGACCGCCTCGGGTCGGTGGCGCGCAGGGGCCAGGGGCGCGGGGGGACTGCGACGGTGGGGTTGGCGAGGCGTTCCATACGTGCGGGGGTTCTCCTCTGGTCGGTGCCGGCGCCCGGGAACCGGGGCCGGGGACCGTTCGGGTGCGCCCGGCGCGGCACCTCACGCCGGTGGCGGACTGCCCTCGCCCGGGCGGATCGACACCTGGCTGGACCGACCCAGCGGCGGCCAATCCCGCTGGGTCGGTCCGGTCAGTGCGTGCCAGGAAGGCGCCCTTAGACTCTGCCGGTCGCGCGGTGGCCGCGTCACCCGTGGAAGCCCACAAACTTCGGCGTGGAATCCTGGTAGGACCACACGGGCCCCGCCGTTCCCTGCCGTGAACAATGGGTCCGCGCGACGGTTTGACGCCCACACCCACGTAGGGAGGAAGGGGCCCGCCCCCGGCCCCGAGACGCATCCATGACCTCCACCGATCACACACGACCCCGGCTCCCGGCCGGGCCCGGCCGGGTCAGCGCCCTGGACGGCGCCCACCTGTGGCACCCCTACACCACCGTGCCGGCGGCCGACCGGCCGTACGTGGTCACGGACGCCGAGGGGGTGCGGCTGACGCTGTGGTCGGAGGACGGCACCCATGAGGTCGTCGACGGGATGTCCTCGTGGTGGTCGGCGATCCACGGGTACCGTCACCCGCGACTGGACGCCGCCGCGCGCGACCAGCTGTCGTCGTTCAGCCACGTGATGTTCGGCGGGCTGACGCACGCCCCGGCCGCCGAACTGGGGGAGGCGCTGGTCCGGATCACCCCCGAGGCGCTGGACCGCGTGTTCCTGGCCGACTCGGGCTCGGTGTCGGTCGAGGTCGCCATGAAGATGTGCCTCCAGTACCACCGTTCGACCGGGCGCCCGCGGCGGCGCCGGTTCCTCACCTGGCGCGGCGGCTACCACGGGGACACCTTCCACGCGATGAGCGCCTGCGACCCCGAGGGCGGGATGCACGCCCTGTGGGGTGACGTGCTCCCCGCGCAGGTGTTCGCACCCGCTCCGCCGGCGGGGTTCGACGTCGAACCCGATCCCGCGTACGTGTCCGGGTTCGAGGCCCTGGCCCGTGAGCACGCCGACGAACTCGCCGCCATCATCGTGGAACCCGTGGTCCAGGGCGCGGGAGGGATGCGCTTCCACCACCCCGGCTACCTGCGGGAACTGCGCCGGATCGCCGACGAGTTCGGACTGCTCCTGTCTTCGACGAGATCGCCACGGGCCTCGGTCGCACGGGAGAGCTGTTCGCGGCCGACCACGCGGGTGTGACGCCCGACGTCATGTGTCTGGGCAAGGCGTTGACCGGGGGCTACATGACGCTGGCCGCGACACTGTGCACGACGCGGGTCGCGCGGGGGATCGCGGCGGGCGAGGTCCCGGTGCTCGCGCACGGGCCCACGTTCATGGGCAATCCGCTGGCCTGCGCCACCGCGCTGGCGTCGGTGGAGCTCCTGACCGAGGGGGACTGGAGGGGCGACGTGGCGCGCGTGGAGGCGGGCCTGCGGGAGGGCCTGGCCCCGGCGACGCGGCTTCCCGGCGTGCGCGAGGTACGGGTGTTGGGGGCGATCGGAGTGATCGAACTGGACGCGCCGGTGCGCGTGCGGGAGGCGACCCGGGCGGCGGTGGCGGCGGGGGTGTGGTTGCGGCCGTTCCGCGACCACGTGTACGCCATGCCGCCCTACGTGAGCACGGCGGACGACGTGGCCCGGATCGCCGCCGGGATGGTCGCCGCAGCCGAGGCGTCCCTGGGGGAGCGATGAGTCTCCTGGTGGTGACCGGTACCGGCACCGAGGTCGGCAAGACGGTCGTCACGGCCGCCGTCGCCGCGCTGGCGCGGGAAGCCGGACAGCGCGTGGCCGTGGTCAAGCCCGCCCAGACCGGGGTGGGTCCCGGCGAGCCCGCGGACGCGGACGAGGTCGTGCGGCTCGCACCGGGGGTGACCGCCGTGGAGCTGGCGCGCTACCCCGATCCGCTCGCCCCGGCGACCGCCGCCGCGCGGTGCGGCGCGGCGCCCCTGGACGCGGATCGGGTGGCCGACACCGTGAGGGAGCTGGACCGCGACCACGACCTGGTGCTGGTGGAGGGCGCGGGCGGGCTGCTGGTGCGGCTCAACGCCGAGGGGTGGACGCTGGCCGACGTGGCGACGGATGTGTCCGCACCGGTGCTCGTGGTGGCCAGTCCCGGTCTCGGCACGCTCAACGCGACGGCGCTGACGGCCGAGGCCCTGCGCGCGCGGGGGCTGGCCCCGGCCGGGGTGGTTGTGGGCGCGTGGCCGCTCCACCCCGACCTCGCCACGCGGTGCAACCTCACCGATCTGCCGACGAGGGGGCGGGCGGCCTGGTGGGCGCCCTGCCGGAGGGGAGCGGGCGGTTGGCCGCGCCGGAGTTCGCGGCCGTGGCCCGTCGGAGCCTGGCGCCGCGCCTGGGCGGGTCGTGGGACGCGGACGCGGAGGTGGCCCGGTGGTCCGCGGACGCACCGGCCTGAGCGCGGGAAAACGGATGGCCGATCGGCCCGGCAGCGTCTACCGTCGGCCGCATGGCTGACGAGTGCTTCGGACATCCGCGGCTCGCCGCGATCTACGACCTCCTCGACCCCGATCGCGGTGACCTCGACCCCTACGTCCGGTTGGCGGTCGAGTCCGGGGCGCGCCGGGTCCTCGACGTCGGCTGCGGGACGGGCGTCCTCGCACTCCTGTTGGCCGATCGCGGCGTGGAGGTCGTGGGCGTCGATCCGGCCCGGGCGTCGGTCGACGTCGCCCGGGCCAAACCGGGCGCCGGACGGGTGCGGTGGATCCACGGCGACGTGACGGCGCTGCCCCCGCTGACGGTCGACCTCGTGACGATGACCGCGAACGTCGCCCAGGCCGTCGTCGACCCGGGGACGTGGCGGACGACCCTGAGTGGGGCCCGCGACGCGCTGGCTCCCGGCGGGCGGCTGGTGTTCGAGACCCGTGATCCGGCCGCGCGCGCCTGGGAGGGGTGGAACCGCGCCGCCACGCGCCGGGTGACGATGCTCCCCGGGACCGGCGTCGTGGAGAGCTGGGTCGAGCTGGTGGACGTCCGGCTGCCCCTGGTGACGTTCCGGTGGACCTACGTGTTCGCCTCGGACGGGGAGGTGCTGACGTCGGACTCGACGCTGCGGTTCCGGGAGCGGAGCGAGGTCGAGGCGGATCTGGCCGCCCACGGCTTCGTGGTGGAGGACGTCCGTGACGCGCCCGACCGGCCGGGGAGGGAGCTGGTGTTCCTGGCCCGGTGTGCGGAGGCGCCACGGGACTGAGCCGGGACGGCTCCGGGGTCCGCGGGGTGACGGACGACCAAGCGGATGGATGGGCTACAGGTCGTCGTAGACCTGCCCAGGCGGCCCTGCCTTCAGTACCAGGACGAGGAGTATCCCGTCCTGGACCTCGTACCGGATACGGTACGCGCCGACGCGGATACGGTACAAGTTCAGCTTGCCCGGCTTGAGCTTGACGCATCCGTCCGGGCGAGGGTCATCGGCGAGCGCCTCGATCGCGGCTAGTACGCGCTCGCGGATCGGGCGGTCAAGCTTCTTGATCTGCTTGATGGCCTCGTTGTCGATCTCGACCCGGTATCGGCTCACCACTCCACCTCGGACAGCGGCGTGGTCTGCCGCACTCCGGCCCGGATCTCGTCGGCGATCCGGGCCGCTTCGGCGTCGTCCCGTTCCTCGATCAGTTCTTCGTAGTGCTTGACCCACGCGGCGGGGACGAGTACGTATCCGTCCAGGTTTCGGCCGACTCCGGGGCCGTCCTCGGGCGGCTCGACGGGCTGTGCGGTCATCTCTTCCCCCAGCATGGTGACTGCTACGCGTTGATTCCGGCCTGTGCTCTGATCATAGATGCGCGACGGCGGCCTGGGAGGGCTTTCACCGCGCGTTCGGACGCGGCGGTCAGGCCGGGGCGGGCACCGGGGAGCGCAGGGTGAAGGCCCGTCGGCCGGGGCCGTGCTTCCGCAGGTGGGCGGCGCGCCGCTCGGCGTCGTCGGCGGTCACGCCCGCGGCCCCCTCAGCGGACCACCACAGCGTCCGTTCCACGGTGGGGAACACCCCGGCCGTCGCGCGGAAGGACAGCAGGTCCGGGTGCGCGGCGTGCACGAAGGAGCGCAGGTCGGTGGGGGACCGCCAGAGCGCCACCACCCCGCGGTGTCCGTCCGGGCGGTCGACGTGGACCTCGCCCAGGTAGCCCGGACTGCCCTGGGCGCGGTCCCGCAGGGCCGCGACGAGCGTGTCCAGGCCCCGGTCACCGCCTGACGGCACCCCCAGGAGGAGGCTCTCCACCAGGACCGGGGCCCCGGGAACGCGGATCCGGCGGGCGTCGGACGCTCGGGTGCGCTGGTGCGGGATCGTGTGCGAGACGGCGGACGGCATCGGAACTCCCTCTGTGAATGGACTTGAAGTAAAGGGTCCATTTTGGCTCTGGTGGCCTGATGGGCTGTGGTGCCAGTATCGAGGGCGCGGGAGGCCCCCGATAGATCCAATGGAGTGGAAAATGGACTCTTCTCGTCAGGTGGACACGCTCGTGGACCGGCTCGGCGCCTGGGCCTCCGAACCCGGTCCCCTCTACGAGCGGCTCGCGGGCGCGCTGCGCGACCTCGTCACCGAGGGCACGCTCGTCGCGGGGGAGCGGCTGCCCTCCGAACGGGCGCTGGCCACCGCCCTGCGGATCAGCCGCACCACGGTCGTGTCGGCCTACGACGCCCTGCGCTCGGAGAACGTCCTGGACAGCAGGCAGGGCAGCGGCACCAGGGTCAGCGCCAGCGTCGGCCCCGTGCGCTCGGACGGGTGGGCGTCCGGCACGGTCGCCAATCCCATGTACCAGAACCTCCTGCGCGACACTCCGCGCGTCATCTCCGTGGCCTGCCTGCGCACCCCGGCGCTGGAGGTCGTGGAGGAGGCCGTCCGCGAGGTCGTCGACCGCGACCTGCCCGCGCTGATGGCCGAGGACACCTACCACCCCCGCGGACTCCCGGTGCTGCGCCAGGCGCTCGCCGACCGCTACACCGACCAGGGGCTGCCGACCACACCTGACCAGATCGTGGTCACCACCGGGGCCCACCAGGCCGTCGCCCTCGTCGCCCAGCTCTACCTGCGCGAAGGCTCACCGGTGGTCGCCGAGGACCCCGGTTTCGCGGGCTGCCTCGACCTCATGCGCGACCGGGGCGCCCACTTCCTCCCCGTCCGCGTCGACGACCACGGCATCGAACCGTTGCGCGTGCGCCGCGCGATCACCGAGCACGCCCCGCACCTGATCTACGTCATGCCCTCCTACCACAACCCCACCGGCACGCTCATGTCCGCGGCCCGCCGCCGTGAGCTGGGGGAGATGGTCGCCCGGTACGGCGTCCCCCTCCTGGAGGACAGCGCCTACACCGGGATCCGAGCCGAGGACGAGCCGCCGCCGATCGCCGCCTTCGCGCCGCGCGGGGCCGAGATCATCACCGTCGACTCGCTGAGCAAGGTCGGGTGGGCGGGGCTCCGGCTCGGCTGGCTGCGAGCGCCCACCGAGATCGCCATGCGGCTCAGCCGTCGCAAGGTTCTCGCGGACCTCGGCAGCCCCCTCCTGGATCAGGCGGTGGCCGTGCGTCTGCTGCCCCACTACGACCGCCTCGCCGCGGAGCGCTCCGCCCAACTGGTCAGGGCGCTGGACCGCATGGAGGGACTGCTGCGCGAGTCCATGCCCACGTGGGAGTGGCGGCGTCCCGCCGGCGGAGCCGCCCTGTGGGTGCGCCTGCCCGGCGTCAACGCGCGTGAGTTCGCCCAGGTCGCGCTCTGCCACGACGTGGAGCTGGTTCCCGGGCCGATGATGTCCTCCAGCGAGGACGACCGTTTCTCCGAGTACTTCCGCCTGCCCTTCGCCTACGACGATGCCACGAGCGAGGAGCTGGTCTGGCGGCTCAGCCAGGCGTGGCGCGAGCTGGACCGCCACGGGCCCGTCGTGGACGACCCGGTCCGCCTCGTGGTCTGAGCCCGCAGCGGCGGCCCGGGCCGCCGCTGCGGAACGGAGCGAGGGCGGCACCCCTGGTCGGGATGGTGCCGCCCCCCGCTGCGCCCGCGGCGCATGGTCCTGCTCGGACCCAGGTCGTGTGCCGCGGACGCATACCCTGCCGCGCGACCGGCAGCATCCACGGAACGCGTCCTAGAAGGACACCTCGCGGGCCCTGGCGAGGCGCTGCTGGACGTCGGCCCAGTTGACGACGTTCCAGAAGGCCTTCACGTAGTCGGCCTTCACGTTCTTGTACTGCAGGTAGAAGGCGTGCTCCCACATGTCCAGCATCAGCAGCGGGGTGGTGCTGTGCGGGATGTTGGCCTGCTGGTCGTACAGCTGCTCGATGATGAGGCGCTGGCCGAGCGGCTCGTAGGCGAGGATCGCCCAGCCCGAGCCCTGGATGCTGTTGGCCGCCGCGCCGAAGTGGGCGCGGAAGGCGTCGAAGGAGCCGAACTGGTCGTCGATCGCGGCGCCCAGTTCGCCCTCGGGCTTGTCGCCGCCGTCGGCGGACAGGTTCTGCCAGAAGATCGAGTGGTTGACGTGCCCGCCGAGGTGGAAGGCGAGGTTCTTCTCCAGCATGGGGATGGTGCCGAAGTTGCCGGACTCCCGGGCCTCCGCCATCTGCTCCAGCGCGGTGTTCGCACCGGCCACGTAGGCGGCGTGGTGCTTGGAGTGGTGGAGCTCCATGATCTGGCCCGAGATCCACGGCTCCAGGGCCGCGTAGTCGTAGGAGAGTTCGGGCAGCGTGTATGGCGCAGACATCTCTGACGCACCTTTCCAAAGACGCGATTCGTCGTGTTCACCAGCGATGGGATCGCTAGGCAGCAAGCTATCAGCCAGGGCGCCGGGGGCCCGATGTCGCTCTGTCTACACACCGGTACGGGAATAAACCCCGCCCTGGGGATGCGGGCGGCCGACCGTCGCTGACCGTGGGTGTCCGGTCGCCGTGACGTGTGGCGGCGGTCGGTGCTCCGCGAGCGGAGCCGCCGAGAGCGCGGTACCCCGCGGACGCGTGGTCGAATCATCACATCCTGGGTTGATTTCGCCCGTACGCCCGTGGTCATCTCCGTCCCGATCGCGGCACGGCCCCGCGGCGAAAACGGGACCCAGGGTTGGCTCCGCGTTCTCCGGCCATTCATCGGAGCGGTGTCACGGACAGCGACAATGCCACGTCGAAACCGCGTTTTTCGAACCCGACGCGTGCCCCGTTCGGTTGATGTCTCCCACGTGTGCTCAAGGGTCCTCTCACCCATGTCTGTCACCGTTCCCGGGGTCTTTGCCGCCGTGCCCCCGGTCGCCTCCCTCGCCACCCGGTCCGCCGTGCGCGCGGGTGCCGCGTTCCGTCCCGAGATCGAGGGTCTGCGCGCCGTCGCGGTGGTCCCCGTGGCCGTCCACCACGTCTGCTCGGCCGGGTCTCCGGCGGCGTCGACGTCTTCCTTGTCGTGGGCCCGCGCGACCCGCCGCGCCGCGACTTCGCGGGCGCCGAGTGCGTCGGGCACCGCTCTCCCGGCGAGCGCCGCCTACGCCCGCACCCTCGCGCCGATGATGGAGGAGGGACTGCTGGAGGCCACCGAATGGTGATACCGGGCGATGCCGGAGAATTCCAGACATCGGTTGAGCGGGATTTCGGTGATTGTCGGGTGAACAAACGGAGAATTGCTCGTTCTTCGCGTTTCGATTCGCCTTCAGACGGGCCCGGCATTCCGCCGAACCATTAGTGTCACAACCGCCGTCCGCCCTTTTTCCGCCTAAACTGGGAGAACGATCGGCGCCGGTCGTCCCGCGCGGCGCCGCGCCCTCGCGGACCCCCGTCCATCCCCCAGACCGTGTCAGAAACCCGTGGAGGTCGACACCATGCGCCTGCTCCGCCGCCGTTCGATCCGGATCCTCGCCGCCGTGTCCGCCGTGGCGGCGACGGCCACCCTGGCGGCGCTGGGGGCGCTCGGGCTCGTCACCGTGGCGGACGCGGTCCTCCTCACCGCGATGGCCGGGCTCGGGGGCCTGGTCTGCGTCCTGGGCCTCGGACTGATCCGCCTGCGCCGTTCCGTGCTGGCGCTGCCCGCGGCGGTGGCGGCGCACACGCACACGGTCACCGAGGCGCTGGGCAGGGACCGGCTGGAGCTCACCGCCGCCCTGGACGAGATCCGCGCGCGGGTCGACCGCGTGCACGCGCACGCCCTGCCCAAGGTCTCCAGGGAGATCCGCCACGCCGTCACCGTCCAGGGGCGCAACGACTACGAGCAGCAGGTCGCCTGGACCGAGCTGCGCGAGAACCTCGACACCGCCGCGTTCATGCCGCCGCTGCGCGGTTGGGCGGCCTCTCCGGACGTCCTGCGCGTGCTGGTCCGGCAGATCGACCTCCTGCGCCCCGGCCTCGTCGTGGAGTTCGGCAGCGGCGCCTCCAGCGTCTGGCTCGGGTACGCGCTGCGGCGGGCGGGCGGCGGCCGGCTCGTGGCCATCGAACACGACGCCCGATACGCCGAGCTCAGCCGCGAGCTGGTCGCCGCGCACGGCCTCGACGACATGATCGAGATCCGCCACGCCCCCCTCACCGAGGTCGAGTCCGTGCGGGTCCTGGTCGGGGACGAGACCGTCCGGACCGCCGACCGGTGGTACGACGCCTCGGTCCTGGCCGACCTGGACGGGATCGGCCTGGTCTTCGTCGACGGTCCGCCACAGGCCACCGGCCGCCACGCCCGCTACCCGGCCGTGCCCGCGGTGCTCCCTCACTGCACCGAGGACGCGGTCATCGTCCTGGACGACGCCGACCGCCCGGACGAGCGGGCCATCGGCGACCGCTGGCTCGCCGAACACCCCGAACTCCAGCGCAGCGAGGAGCACACGGAGAAGGGCACGCACGTGTTCACCCGCAAGGGCGCCTGACTCCGCCCCCGCCACCCGCGGAGGATCCCCCCTTTCCCGCCGCCGTTCACCGATCCGAGGTCAGCCGATGATCACCACCGCTCTCCGGAGAGCTCTGCGCATGCGCGGCCGCGAACCCGCCGTGCTGTGCCACACGGGCGCGCACGAGACCGCGCTCCCTCCGCTCGCCCGACTGCCGCTCGGGCCCGGGGACCGCCTCGTGGACCTGGACGCGCATCCGATGGGCGTGCGGGTCCGCGAGGGCGACCCGGAACGGGAGGTCGGGCTGGTCGCCGTCGTCGCGGCCACCCCCACCGACCTGAACCGGTCGCTCACGGTGAGCACCCACCTGCCGCGCGCCGTGCACGTGGTCGTCGCGCTCATGACCACCCCGGGGCACCAGGACCCGCCGCTCCCGGCCTCCCCGGGCATGGGCCAGTGGCGCGACCTCCAGGAGATGCGAATCCGCCGGTTCGACCGGCGCGGATGGCTCTGCGAGCTGTTCTTCCCCAACGCCGTCGACACCGCGCAGGTGCTCGACGCCCTCATGCAGGGGACCCGCGGGCGGCGCCGCGGACCGGCCCTCGCCCCCGTGGCCGTCCTCAACGGTCCCGAGGGCGCACTGTGGCGCCCGGGTGACACGGGCGCCAGCGGGGTGGAGGCGGCCGGGCCCGTCCCGCTGCGCCGGGTGACCCCCTACGGCGACGTCGCGCTCCGTGTGTCCGCCGACGGCGTCCCCCGGTGGGAGGACGCCGACGTCCCGGTTCTGGACCGGGACGTCACCGGCGCCGACGCGTGGTCGACGATCGTCGGGGACTCCGGACACGGCCGCGCCCGGCGGGTCAACGCGGTCGCCGCGGCTCCGTCGCAGGCGCGCGTGCACGCCGTCGCGCCGATCGACGAGACCACCGTCAACCCCGTGGGGTTCACCAGGTCCGCGAACGGACCCCTGGGCGACCTCACCGTGCACGGCGGCCGCGCAGTCGTCCGCGAGGAGGGGAAGAACCTCGTCACGGTGGGCGCGGACGGGACGGTCACCGACGTCGACCTGTCCCGGCTGCGGCACCTGCGCGGCGTCCGCGTGGACTGGTCGGGGCACGCCGGGCCCAGCGCGGCCGTGCGTGCCGTCGCCTCGCTCGCCGCCGGCGGAGTCCCCCTGGTCAGCGGCCCCGTTCCGACCTGGGCAGCCGGACTGGGCGACCCGCTGACCGACCTCGTGACCGAGGCCGCGGAGGCGGACCTGGCCGACCAGCTGCGGCGCGAGGAGTACAGCGTCCGGCTGCGCCGCGCGGCGTTGCGCACGCACGGCCACCGCGCCCGGTGGCGCGCGCTGGCCGTCCAGGCGAGCGTCCCGCTGCCCCCGGAGCCGACGGTCTCGGTCATCCTGTGCACACGGCGTCCGGAGATGGTCGGCTTCGCGCTCGCCCAGGTCGCCCGGCAGCGCGGGGTGGACGTCGAGGTCGTGCTGACCCTGCACGGCTTCCCGGCGTCCCGGGTCGCCTCGGCGGTGGCCGACTTCAGGGCCACCGGCACCCCCCTCATCGTGCACGAGGCCGACGCGACCAGATCTTCGGCACCGTGCTCAACGACGCCGTCGCCCGGACCTCCGGCGACCTCGTCTCCAAGTGGGACGACGACGACTGGTACGGCCCCGACCATCTGGCCGACCTGGTCCTGGCGCGTACCTACTCCGGCGCCGAGCTGGTCGCGTCGGACAGGACTTCGTGTACCTCCAGGAGCTGGACGTGACGGTCTGGCGCAGTCGCACATCCGAGGCCAACACCCGCTTCATCGCCGGGGGCACCATCCTCACCGACCGCGCGGTCCTGGAGGAGACCGGTGGCTTCCGGCCGCTGCCCCGGGCGATCGACACCCAACTCCTCATCGCCGTCATCCGAGGCGGCGGACGCGTCTACCGCGCCCACGGACTCGGGTACGTCCTCCGCCGCACCGGCGGCGGGCACACGTGGTCCGAGGACATGGGTTTCTTCCTGCACGACCACACACGACAGTGGTTCGGCTGGCGTCCGAGCGCCCTCCTGGAGGGCGAACCGTCTCCTCTCGGCCAGCCCGCCACCGAGTACACGGGGGGACTCCGTTGAGCACACTGGACACCGGCCTGGGGCCGGACGCCGACGCATCCGGATCCGGGGACGGCCTGCCGCGCGGCGGACCCGACCCCGCGCACCAGCCGCGCCTGACGCGCAATGACTACTCGGCGCTCGCGCCGCCGGCTCTGGGCGCGTGGACGCCGACGCTGTCGGTGAGCGTCGTGATTCCCGCGCACGGTGGTCCGGAGAAGCTGGCGCTGGTGTTGGCCGCCTTGGCGGGGCAGAGCTATCCGGCGCGCTGACGGAGGTGGTGGTTGTCGACGACGGCAGTCCGGAGCCGCTCGTCCTGCCCGAGCTGCGCCCGGAGAACACGCGGCTGATCAGGTCGGCCGTGGGGGGGTGGGGGTCGGCGCACGCGGTCAACACCGGTGTGGCCGCCTCTTCCGGTCAGGTCATCCTCCGGTTGGACGCGGACATGGTGGTGTACCGCGAGCACGTGGAGTCGCAGATGCGCTGGCACCACCTGCTGGACTACGGGGTGGCCATGGGGCACAAGCTCTTCGTCGACTTCGACCCAACGGCCATGACGCCCGAGCACGTCCACGGACAGGTGCGCCAGGGGCGTGCCGACACCCTGTTCGACCGCGCGAGCGCCGATCCGCACTGGGTGGAGAAGCCGATCGCCGACCACGACCGGCTGCGCGAGGCCGACCACCAGGCCTACCGGGTCTTCACCGGCGCGACGGGGTCGCTGCACCGGAGCCTGTTCGAGGCGGCCGGGGGTATGGACGCCGACCTGGTGCTGGGCGGTGACACCGAGTTCGCCTACCGGGTGTCCCAGCAGGGGGCCGTGTTCATCCCGGACCTGGACACGAGCAGCTGGCACCTGGGCCGCTCGCAGATGCAGACCCGCCGCGACGCGGGTATGCGGTTCCGGTCGCCGTACGTCGCCAACCGGGTGCCCGACTTCCGACTGCGCCGCAAGCGTCCCGACCGCGTGTGGGAGGTGCCCTTCGCCGACGTGGTCCTGGACGTGGACGGCCACACCCTGGAGGACGTCGACACCACCGCCTCGTCCCTGCTCGACGGGACCACGCCCGACGTCCGCCTGTGGCTGCGCGGACCCTGGAGCGTGCTGACCGGTGAACGGCGCTCACCGCTGGACGAGGAGCGCCTGGACCTGCGCCTGGTCCGGGAGACGTTCCGAGGCGACCCCCGCGTCCGCTTCGTGGAGCGCGCGCCCGAACCCGACCACCGGGTTCCGTTCGCCCTGCGGGTTCCGGTCGGGCCGAAGCTGACGTCGACCGCCGTGGCCGACCTGGTGGAGACCCTGAACAAGCGCCGGGCCGGACTCTGGGCGTGCCGCTTCCCGGCGCGACCCGGGTCGACGACGGAGTGCTGCGGTTGGAACGCGCCACCGCCTTCTCCCGGGCACGGCACCTGGACCCCGAAGCGACCGGGAAGGAGCTGGACCGCCTGGTCGAGCAGGTGCACGGCACGCACTGGATGCCCGGCGAGGAGTTCGTCGTCCCCGTCGGCGACGAGTCGCCGACGCCTGGGCGACCGGAGAAGCTCCGCGCCGAACTGGACCGGGCGCTGGCGGACGTCGACCGGCTGCGGGCACGGGCCAAACGCGCCGAACGCAGCTGCGCTGGTTCACTCCGGGTCTGACCGGCCGCGTTCTGCGCCGGATCGCGCGGTGAGATCGCCTGACCACGCCAAGCGCAGGGCCCGCCGCGCGCGCCGTCCGGCGGCCCTACGCGACCCACAGGCCCAGGGAGTCGGCCACGAGCGCGGGCCGCTCCGCACCCTCGATCTCCACGGTGTGGGCCAGGGTGACGAGCACGCCCTTGGGCGTCTGGCGCACATCGGACAGGACGACCCCGTCCCGGATGCGCGAGCCCACGGTGACGGGTTGGAGGAAACGCACCCGGTCCAGCCCGTAGTTGATGGACATGGTCGGCTTGCGCGTCACCGAGATGACGCGAGGGGCGAAGTAGGCGAGCATGGACAGCGACAGGTATCCGTGGGCGATGGTGGCGCCGAACGGACCCGCCGCGGCGCGCTCCGGGTCGACGTGGATCCACTGGTGGTCGCCGGTCGCGTCGGCGAACAGGTCGACGCGGTCCTGGTCGATCTCGATCCAGTCGGTGTGGCCGAGGTGCTCGCCCGCGGCGGCGGCCACCTCGTCGATGTCGGCGAAAACGCGCACGGCGCCTCCTGGCGGTCGGGTCCGGTGATCGGGGGGAGGCCGGACGGTGCGCCCACTCTACCTAACGCTGTTCGGTTAAGGGTTGGCGGCATCCGAACGGCCGGGCCCGCGCGGCCGCTCCGCCCGGCGCGCCCCGCGCCCCTCACGGCGGTCCACCGTGAGCTCGCGCACCCCCCGGGCGTCCACCACCACCGCGTGCGTCGTTCGTTCGGCCACCGTCGCCCGGTCCACGCCGTGCCCCAGACCGCTCTCCGTCAACGGCACCGGGAGCACTCCGTCGTGCGCCCGAACCGGAGGAAATACCAGGTCACGCCCTCGGGACCCGGCGGGAGGAGCTTCCACCGGAAGGGCGGCGCCCGACAGCGACGCCAGCGCGACGGTCGCCGCGCGGCCGACACCCGTCACCGCGGAGGAACCGCACCAGACCCGCCAACCGGCGTCCACGGCCCGGTCCACGGCACGGCGGGCGGGCGTCAGGCCGCCCAGTCGGGACGGGTCCACGTTCACCGCTCCACCGGCTTCCGCGCGGATCGCCTCGCTGAGGTCCTCCACCGAACCCAGCGAACGGTACAGCGCCACCGGGGTCCGGGCCGTCGCCGCGAACCGCGCGTGGGCGCGCAGGTCGTCGGGGGCGAAGGGATCCTCGATGGCGAGCAGGTCCAGGTCGTCCAACACGCGCAGGGCGTCGAGGTCGGCGGGGTCCTCGGTGTAGCGTCCGCCCGCGTCCACCTGGAGCACCAGGAACGGGAACGCGGCGCGCACGGCGTGCACCACGTCTGAGTCCCATCCGGGGCCGACCGAGAGTCTGATCCGGCGAAAGCCGCCCCCACCTGCCGGTTCACCTCGGTCACCAGGGACTCCACGGTGGCCTGGGGCGGCAGCGTCACCCCGGCGGTCAGCGCGGTCCGCTCCCCGCCCAGGGCGTGCGCCAACGGCGTTCCCCGCTGGTGGCTCCACAGGTCCCAGCACGCGGTGTCCAGGGCGCCGACCACCGCGGGGTCCCACGGCAGGTCGGCCCAGGCCTCGCCCACCTCGGTCGGGCGTCGCCACAGGTGGTCGAGCAGGGCCGGGGCGAAGGACCCGGCCAGACCGTCCCACTGCGCGGGGGTCGCGCACGGGATCTCGCCCCAGCCGCTGATCCCCTCGCCGTCGGCCACGCGTACCAGGACCGGACCACCGGCGCCGCGCCCCCCGGACGGGGCGCGCAGCCGGACCAGTTCGACTTCGACGATCCTGGTCACGGTCGCCGATCCGGTGTGTGCCACGCTCTCCCACCTCGGTGTCTGGTCTCCCGCCGGGCCGGGAAGCTTCGGTCGGCCCTGGTCTGTCGATTCGACGGTACCCGCGCCCGACCGGACCGACCACCCCGACCGGCGCGGCGAGTACCTCCTGATCGGCCCGGTGGTCGCCCCCGGCACACGCCGAGGGGCCGACCGCCCCGACGCGCGCCGGGGCGGTCGGCCCCTGGGGCCCCTACCGGACGGGGCCCGTGGCGGGCCCGGTCAGCTCTGGGACAGGACGTCGTCCAGTTCGACGTTCTTGAGCCCGTGCGCCTCGGCGACCGGCGCGTAGACGACCTCACCGTCGAAGGTGTTCAGGCCGCCGGCCAGCGCGGCGTCGTCGCGCAGCGCCTGACGCCAGCCCCTGTCCGCCAGCGCCACGGCGTAGCGGAGGGTGTCCTTGGTGAGGGCGTGCGTCGAGGTGTTCGGCACGGCGCCCGGCATGTTCGCCACGCAGTAGAACACGGTGCCGTGCACGGTGAAGGTCGGGTCGGCGTGCGTGGTGGGGCGCGAGTCCTCGAAGCAGCCACCCTGGTCGATCGCGATGTCCACCAGGACCGCGCCCGGACGCATACGCGAGACGAGCTCGTTCGAGATGAGCTTGGGGGCCTTGGCGCCCGGCACCAGGACGGCGCCGATCACCATGTCCGACTCCAGGACCGACCGCTCCAGCTCGAAGGCGTTGGACACGACGGTCTTGACTTGGCCCCGGTACAGCGCGTCGACGTGACGCAGCTTGTTGACGTTGAGGTCCAGGACGGTCACGTCCGCGCCCATGCCCACGGCGATCTGGGTCGCGTTCAGACCGGACACGCCCGCGCCGATCACGGTGACGCGCGCAGGACGCACACCGGGGACGCCGCCCATGAGGACGCCGCGGCCCCCGTTGGGGCGCTGGAGCGTCACGGAGCCGACCTGCGGCGCCAGGCGGCCCGCGACCTCGGACATCGGGGCCAGCAGGGGCAGCGAGCTGTCGGGGAGCTGCACGGTCTCGTAGGCGATACCGGTGACCCCGCGCTCCAGGAGTGCGTCGGTGCACGCGCGCGACGCGGCCAGGTGCAGGTAGGTGAAGAGGGTCTGGCCCGCCCGCATGCGGTGGTACTCGGCCGGGATCGGCTCCTTGACCTTGAGGATCAGGTCGCCGTAGCCCCACACCTCGTCGGCGGTGTCGAGGATGGCGGCTCCCGCGGCCAGGTACTCCTCGTCGGTGATGGAGGAGCCCACGCCCGCGTCGCGCTCCACGGCCACGTCGTGGCCCCGGCGGACCAGCTCGTGTACTCCTGCGGGGGTGATGGCCACCCGGTACTCGTGGTTCTTGATCTCGCGGGGCACGCCGATGCGCACGGTTCCTCCAACTGGTATCTCCGTTGATATCCCCACTGTGACCTGGGACGGCACCGATTCGCCATCGGCAACATGCATGGCCGTGGGCGGCCTTGTTGACACCGTGTAAGGACAGTGTGTGGGGTGGGACACGGGCGCACGCGTGGGAGGGTCACGCTCAGACCGTCGGCTCTCCCCCGAAAACCGCCTCGGTGCGGGGCACGCGCCGGCCCAAGACCCACACCGGACCCACGGACCCCGTCAGCTCCCGGCCCGCGTACGGCCCAGGGTCCGTCGACGGCACGGCGACCCGGCGGCCGGGGTCGAAGGCGACCATGTCGGCGTCGCACCCCACCGCGATCCGCCCCTTGCCCACCAGCCCCAGCAACTCGGCCGGAGCGCCCGCCGTCCACCGGGCCAGGTCCGCCAACCCGCGGCCCCGCCCGCGTGCGGCCGTCCACAGCGCCGACAGGCTCCACTCCAGCGTGAACAGGCCGTGTGAGGGAAGGTGCCCCGACCCCACCGTGGTGATCGCCGACCCCCACGGTGAGGCCCCTTCGGCCAGCAGGGCGCTCCACAGGGCCTTGCGGTTGGCGGCCGACCGCAGCGGCGGGCGGCACACGTGCGACCACGGCTCCGCGCCCGGGGTCTCCGCCGACAGGCACAGGTAGTGCGGACAGGTCTGCGCGGTCAGTCCGACCCCGACCGACCCCGCCGCGGCCAGCAGCGCCGCGCACTCGGCCGCGGTGAAGGGGGACACGTGCGTGCGCGCCCCCGCCAGCCGCGCCGCCGCGACGACCCGCTCCATCCCGCGCCGCTCCGCCGTGGCCGGGCGCTGCTCCGCCGACACCGGGGGCGTGCCCAGTTCGGCGGCGTCCTCGGCGTGCACCACCAGCACGGTGTCCAGGGCGGCGAGCTCCACCATGGCCTTGCGCAGCTGGGAGTCGTTCAGGGCGGCCAGGTCCGGGGCGCCGCCGTCGGACAACGAACAGTGGAAGGCCACCGCCCCCGCCGCGCGCAGGTCGGCCAGGTCGAGGGGACCGCTGCCCTGGGTCACCCCGCCCAGGAAGTACACCGACACGCCCGAGCCCGCCGCCGCGCCCTGGTGCACTCGGAGAGAGTCCGCGCAGTTCACCGGGGGCCGTGCCGGTGCGGGAGCGGCGACCAGGGTGGTGACCCCGCCGCGCAGCGCGGCCCGGCCCGCCGCCCGGTAGCACGCGGCCAGGTCCCGGCCGGGCTCGTGGACGCCGGCGCCCACGTCGACCGCCCCCGGCACAAGGGCGACATCCTCCAGGTCGGTGGTCCCGCGCGCCCGCATCGGCGCGGCGTAATCGTCCACGGCCTCGATCCGGCCGTCGCGGATCCCGACGCTGAGCGCACCGACCCCCTCCGGCGTGACGACGCGCCTGGACCGGACCACACTGTCGAACTCGATCATGCTCGTCCCTTCGAAGGCTCGCGATCAGAGGGGCTGCGGGTCGCGGGCGCCGTGCGACGGCGGGGAACCGTGGGCACCCGGTGACGGAGGGACGTGGTTCCGCCTGGCCCCGAGCGTAGCGTGAAGAACCCCTCCGCAAGGGGAGAACGACGATTCCCCGCCTGGGAGGGCGCGGGCCGACGGCTGCCCGCGCGTCGCGGTTCCAGCTCGCACCACCCTGGGACGGCGCCGTGCGGGCGACGGTTTAACCTGGAGCGCGGTGTCCCCGTTCGGGCCCTTTCGGACCGCCCCCGGACAGCCGAGAGGCGGCCACCGCGGCCACCAGCGCTGGCCGGACATCAACGAGACGTCGACGACGGAGTGACGCGTGGCTCCTCCCGCACAGAACACGACCCCAGCCAGGGTCGACCGGGACGCACCCGGGACCCGACGCGTACCGCTCTTCGCCGGCGCGGCGGCGCTGCTGTGCGTCCTGGCCCTGATCCTGACCCTCATCCTTGGCGGAGCCGCCTTCCCCGTGCTCATCCCGGGGCTGCCCGACGCGGGCCAGGGCGTGCGCTGGGGCCTTCCCCTGGCCAAGGTGGTGATGGACGCCTCCGGGGTCCTGACCATCGGTCTCCTGCTGCTCGCCACGGTCCTGTTGCCCTCCGACAGGGGACGTCTGTCGGAGCAGGCGCAGTTCTACGTGCGGGGCGCCACGTGGGCGGCGCTGGCGTGGGCGGTCGCCGCCGTGTTCACCATGTACTTCCAGGCGTCGGAGTTCCTGGCCGTGTCCTTCGGCCAGGTCAGCGTCGACGAGGTCACCGCCTACGCGGGATCGGTCTCCGGCGGCGTCGCGCTGATGTTCGTCATCCTCATCACGACCGGCATCGCGCTGTTCGGCCGCACGGTCACCTCGGCCACCGGCGGCATCTGGCTGACCGTCGCCGCCCTGGCGGCCGTCACGCCCCCGGGCCTGACCGGCCACTCCGCCTCCTCGGGGGCGCACGAGCTGGCCGTGACGGCACTGGCCATGCACGTCATCGCCATCTCCGCGTGGGTCGGCGGTCTGGCCGCCGTGACCTACCACGTGATGCGCGTGGACGGACAGGACCCGGTGGTGGCGGTCGCCCGGTTCAGCCGACTGGCGCTGTGGCTGTTCACGGGCGTGGCGATCAGCGGCGTCGGCAGCGCTCTGGCCCGGCTCAACACCCTCGACGAGCTCGTCCTCACCGAGTACGGACTCATCATGGTCGTCAAGTTCACGCTCTTCTGCGTCCTCGGCGCGTTCGGGTACATGAACCGGCGGTACGCGCTCCGGAGGATCCACGCGGCGTCCGGCGGGCCCGGGGGAGCCTCGTTCCAGCGGTCGATGTTCCTGCTGGTGTCGGGGGTCGAGATCCTCATCATGGCCGCGGTCGTCGGCATCTCGGTCGGGCTCGGGCGGACCGCGCCCCCGCCGCCGCTGGAGAGCGAGGTCGACCCGGCCGCCGCGGTCCTCGGCTTCCCCGTGCCGCCGCCCATGGACGTGTGGAACCTGCTCACGCTGTGGCGCCCGGACCTGTTCTTCATCATGTTCGTCGCGGTCGCGGGCGGTCTGTACGGGGCGGCCGTGGTCCGGCTGCGGCGGCGCGGCGACACCTGGCCGGCCGGTCGCACCGTCTTCTTCGGACTGGGACTGCTGTCCATCGTCGTCACCCAGCTCAGCGGTTTCGCCACCTACGCCGCGGTGCTGTTCTCCTCGCACATGATCCAGCACATGATGCTGGCCATGCTCGCGCCGATCCTGCTGGTGCTGGGCGCTCCGGCCACCCTGGCGCTGCGCGCGCTCAAACCGGCCGCGCGCAGGGGGGACCGGGGGCCGCGCGAGTGGCTGGCCCTGTTCCTCAACAGCCGCTTCTCCAAGGTGGTGACGCACCCCGCGTTCGCCGCGCCGATGTTCGTGCTCAGCCCGTACGCGCTCTACTTCACACCGCTGTTCGGCGCGCTGATGAACGACCATCTCGGCCACATGTTCATGAGCGTGCACTTCCTGCTCTCGGGTTTCCTGTTCTACTGGATCATCGCGGGCGTGGACCCCGCGCCCCGGAAGGTCCCCTACCTGCTGCGCTTCCTGTTGCTGCTGCTGGTCATGGGCTTCCACGCGTTCTTCGGCATCGCGATCATGGAGCAGACCAGTCCCGTCGCCCCGGAGTTCTACGACCAGATCGAGATTCCCTGGCTGGAGAGCCGCCTGGAGGACCAGTACATGGGAGGTGGCGTGGCCTGGGCGCTGGGCGAGATCCCGACGCTGCTGGTCACCGTCGCCATGGTCCGGCAGTGGTTCCAGGACGACATGAAGCAGGAGCGGCGGCGTCAGCGGCACAGCGCCCGCGGCGGCTCCGACGACGCCGACATGGACGCCTACAACGCCTACCTCGCCGAACTGGACCGACGTTCGCGCGGTGCGACCGCGACGGTGAGCACGGGCGCGCCGCCCGGAGCGCGAAGCGGTACGGACGGCTCGCGCCCGCGGGGCCCGCCGGCGCCGAGAGGCGCGCCGCCGACCCGGACGAGGGCCCGGGGACCGACGGACGGAACTGACCGGCCGCGGCGTCCGGGATCGCCGCCGGGCCGGACGGGGCTGGGAGCGGGTCGGCCCTCAGACGCCGGTGGGGGGCGGGCCCCGCCCCCACCGGGGTTCGAGCTACACGGTCAGGGCCGCCACACCCGCACCCAGCAGTCCCACGGCCAGGCAGATCACCAGGCCCACGGCGACCACCGGCAGGGACGGCCGCAGGGCGGCGAGGGCGCCGGCCCCGCCCGCCGATGCCCCGCGGCGCACCGCCAGGGGCAGCAGGGTCATGTTCACGGCGCACACCACCACGGCCACGCAGACCGCCGTGGCGAACGCCGTCCAGAACCCCGCGCCGGCGGCGAGGACATTGGCCGCGGCGAGCGTCGGCAGCAGCACGAGCAGCACCACCGAGGCGGCGCCGAAGACCGTGCGCACACGCGATGAGGCGCCGTTGCCGCTGCCGGCGACGACGAGGAGAAGACCGATGAGGGCCGTCGTGACGACGGCGCCCCCGATTCCGAACACGGCGATGTTGACCAGCGAATTCACGCTGGCCATTGTCGCACCGCCGCCGGGGCGGGCCCAGCCGGGGTGGGCGCGCGCCCTCAGCCGACGTGCTCCACGCGCGATCCAGACGCGCCCTTGACCACCCGAAGCCGTGTGCTGACCCGATGCCGCAGGTCGGCGACGTGACTGACGACGCCCACCGCGCGGCCCCCGTCGCGCAGCCGGTCGAGCATGTCCAGCACCTCCTCCAGGGTGTCCTCGTCCAGCGTTCCGAAGCCCTCGTCCACGAACAGGGTGTCGATGTCGGTGCCGCCCGCCTCCGCGCTCGCCACGTCCCCCAGGCCCAGAGCGAGCGCCAGAGAGCTGAAGAAGGTCTCACCGCCGGACAGGGTGGCGGGGTCGCGCTCCACACCCGTCCAGGCGTCCACGACCCGCATGCCCAGCCCGCCAGCCGAACGCGCCCGCCCGTCGCCCGCCGCCTTGTCCACCGTGTACCGCAGCTCGTACCGGCCGTCCGACATCGTGCGCAGGCGGTCGTTGGCCGCCGCCACCACCCGTTCGAGCCGTGCGGCCAGGACGTAGGCGGACAGGCGGACGCCGTCGGCGTTGTCGGCTGAGGTCCCCGCGGTGAGGGACCGCATGCCCTCGGCCACGGCGTAGCGGCGCAGGACCGGCTCGCACCCGGCCAGCGCCCGGTCGAGGTCGTCGCGCAGGGCGGCCAGTCGGCGGGCGCGCTCCTCCAGCATGCTCCGCCAGGCCACGGCGTGGTCGGCGGCGGCCGAGGCGTGCTCGGCCGCACCGGACAGGGACTCCAGGTCGGGTGTGGGGGCGGCACCGGCCGCGACCAGGTCGGGGTCGGCCAGGGCCGCCGCCACCGCAGCCCGGTCGTCGTCGTGGGAACGCGCGCGTTCGCGCAGCTCGCGCCGCAGGGGTTCGTCGAGCGCGGACTCCCAGACCTGGGCCTCGGTGGCGAAGCGGGCGTCCGCTCGGTGCCGTTCGGCCTCGGACTCTGCCCTCCGCAACTCCTCGCCCGCGCGGTCGCGGGCCCGCACCGCGTCCGCCGCGGACCGCACCAGGTCCGCCTCGCGGGTCAGGCGGACGATCCGCTCGTCGATGCCCGCGTCCTCGCCGCGCGCGGCGTCCAGCAGCTCCGTCAGCCGGGCGTGCTCGGCGACCGCGTTGGCCCGGTCCGTCTCGACCTCGGTCACCAGCCGGGCGAGTTCGCCCTCCCTGGCCCTGGACCGGTCGAGGTCGGCGCTGAGCTGCTCCAGGGTCTCCTCCAGCCGGTGCGCCTCCGCGGCGGCGCGCCCGCGTCCTCCAGGGCGCGGGTGCGGTCGACGACCTCCCTCCGGGCGGCCTCGACCGTGCGCCCCTCTGCGCGCTCCAGTGCGGCGGAACTCCGCTCCCGCAGCGCGGTGACGGTGTTCGCGGCCTCGCCGCGGCGGGCGTCGGCGTCGGCGGCGGCGGCCTGGGCGGCCTTCTCCTCCTCGGCGGAGACCAACCCCCGCGCGCTGGGCCGCGCGGGCGCGGGGTGCTCCAGCGACCCGCACACCGCGCACGGGCTCCCGTCGGCGAGCTGGCCCGCCAGTTCGGCCGCCATGTACCTGATCCGCCGTTCGCGCAGGGCGAGCGCGTGGTCGTGGGCGCTTTGGGCGGTGTCGACGGCCGCGCGGAGACGGTCCTCGGCCTCGACGAGCCGTCCGCCCAGGAGCTCGTACAGGTCAGCGGCGTCCCGGCGCCGCTCGGCCGCGGCCAACGCCGTCTCGGCGGCCTCCACCCGGTTCGCCAGGTCCCGCACCTGGCGCAGTTCACCGGTCACGTTCTCCACCTGGGGCGGCAGGGACGTGATCCGTTCCCGGACGTCGTCGAGTTCACCCCGCACACCGTCGAGGCGGTCGGTGAACGCGGTGATGGACCGACCGAGCGAGGCACGGCGCTCGGCGTCGCCGCGCAGCAGGTCCAGGCGGGCGCGTTCGTCGCGGCGCTCGCGCTCGGCGCGGTCCAGGACGGGCAGCGGGTCCGGGCCCGGGCCCCCGACACCGGGCAGCCCGGCCACCAGGGAGGTCCGTTCGGCGACGGCGAGCCCGGCCTTGTCGAGTTCGGCGCGGCGCTGCTCGCGAACGCGCAGGACGGGGAGCACCGACGCGGCCCGTTCGGCGGCGGCCAGCCTGACCTCGATCCGCGCGCGCTCCTCGGCGCCCCCGGCGAGTTCCTCCTGGCGGCGTCGGGCGGCGGCCAACCGGTCCTGGCGCGCGGCGACCGCCCGGCCCGCGTCCAGGCGTCCTGCGCCCGGTCGCGGAGGCCGACGGTCCCGGCGGCCACGGCGGCGGCGTCCCGGGCGGTCGCCGCGGTGACCGAAGCGAGCTCGGCCGCCCACGCCGAGAGTTCCTCCGGCGGTTCCGGTGCGGGGGACCTGCCGACCTCGCTGATCCGCCCGGCCACGGCGCGCACCCGTTCGTTGGCGGACTCCACCTCCAGACGAAGGCGGTTGGCGTGCCCCCTGAACCATTCCTCGACGTCCCGGAAGACACGGGTGCTGAAGATGCGCTCCAGGGACTCGCGGCGGTCCTCGGCCCTGGCGCGCAGGAACCGCGCGAAGTCCCCCTGGGGCAACAGGGCGACCTGGCAGAACTGGTCGAGGGTGAGGCCGAGGAGGTCGCCGACGAACTGCCCGGCCTCGTCGGGGCGGGTGGTGACGCCCTCCCAGCGGCCGTCGACGCGTTCGGTCACCACCACCTTGGCGTTCTCGGTCCGGGTCCCGGTGCCGCGCTTCTTTGGCCGTTCCCAGCGCGGACGCCGCTCGATCCGCACGCGTCTGCCCCGGATCGTGCACTCCAGGGCGACCTCGGGGACGCGGTCGACCGGGGCATGGTCGCTCTTGGGGGAGCGGTCGTCGCGACGCGCTCCGGGCACCCTGCCGTAGAGGGCGAAGCACACGGCGTCCAGAACGGAGGTCTTGCCCGCGCCCGTGGGCCCGTGGATGAGGAACAGGCCGCCCGCGCTGAGGCGGTCGAAGTCGACGTGTTCGGTTCCCGCGAAGGGGCCGAACGCCTGGACCGAGAGCGCGTGCAGCCGCATCAGCGCGTCCCCTCCTGGATCCGGACCCGTTCGACCGCCGTGGTGACGAGCTCGGCCTCCTCCGGGGTGGCGGGGGCGCCGCGGACCCACTCCACGAAGTCGGTCACCACCTCCCGTTCGTCGCGGTCGCGACGGCGGCGGCCACGGGGCGGGTCCCGGGAGTGCCGCCCTCGGGGGCGAAGTCCAGCAGCAGGGTGTGCGGGAAGCGCTCGCGGAGCCGGTCCATCGGGTGGGCGGGGCGGCGGTGGTCGGTGAGGGTGACCTGGAGCCAGTGACCGGTGTAGGCGTCCCACTCGGGTCGGGACAGCAGGTCGTCGATGCGTCCCCGGATCCTGGCGAGCGGACGGGGGACCGGAGCGGGCACAAACTCGGCGCCGGCCAGGCCGTCGGCGTCCAGGTCGACCAGCCAGTAGCCCTTGACGTGCCGTTCCTCCGAGAAGGAGTAGGCGAGCGGGCTCCCCGAGTAGCGCACCGACGGGGTGATGGTCTGGCGGCCGTGCAGGTGGCCGAGGGCGACGTAGTCGACGCCGTCGTAGATCGACGCGGGAACGTGGGCGGCCCCGCCCACGGCGATGTCGCGCTCGCTGTCGGAGGGCTCGCCGCCGGTGACGAAGGCGTGCGCGAGGACGACCGAGCGGGTTCCGGGTCGCCCGGCGAGGTCGGCGCGGACCAGGTCCATGGCGTGCCCGATCGCCGCGGGGTGGCCGCGTTCGGGCAGGTTCCAGTGGTGGCGGGCGATCTCCGGCTCCAGGTAGGGGATGCCGTAGAAGGCGACGGGGCCATGGTCGTCGTCGATGACCACCGGGGCGCCGACTCCGTCCAGGGAGCTGCGCAGGTGGACGCCGGAGGCGTCGATGAGGTCCGTGGCGAAGGCCATGCGGGCCATCGAGTCGTGGTTGCCGCTGATGAGGACCGCGCGCGCTCCGGTCGCGCGGATCCGGCTGAGGGCCCGGTCGAACAGACGGACCGCGTCCACCGGGGGGAGCGCGCGGTCGTAGAGGTCGCCGGCGACCGCGACGACGTCCACGCGGTGCGAGGCGACGGTGTCGACGAGGTGGTCGAGGAAGACCGCCTGGGCGTCGATGAGGTTCTCCCGGTGGAACGAGCGTCCCAGGTGCCAGTCCGATGTGTGCAGCAGGCGCATGGAACTGGACATTACCGAAGGTGCGGGCGTGTCCGCCGGGAGAACCGGTCAACCCGTGGACGACGGGGCGTCAGCGCTTCCTGGCGAGAGTGAGGCCGTCGCCGATGGGCAGCAGGACCTGGCTGACGCGGTCGTCGGCGACGAGGTGGTCGTTGAAGTCGCGGATGCCCTGGACGGAGGCGTCGGTGTTGCCGGGGTCGACGACGCGTCCGTGGGAGAGCGTGTTGTCGGCAAGGAGGAGGCCTCCCGGGCGCATGCGGGGGACGAGCTCCTCCCAGTAGCCGACGTAGCCGGGCTTGTCGGCGTCCAGGAAGGCGACGTCGAACATCGGCTCCCGGGGCAGGGCGCGCAGGGTGTCCAGGGCCGGTCCCAGTTTGAGGGTGATCCGGTCGGCGACCTCGGCGCGCTCCCAGTAGCGGCGGGCCAGGGCCGTCCACTCCTCGCTGATGTCGCAGGCCAGGAGGGTGCCGTCGGCGGGGATGCCGCGGGCCAGGCAGATGGAGGAGTAGCCGGTGAAGGTGCCGACCTCCACGACGTCGCGCGCGCGACCGCCTGCGTGAGAAGGGTCATGAACGCGCCCTGTTCCGGGCCGATCTGCATGACCGAGAACCGGGGGAAGAGACGTTCGGTCTCCGCGGCCAGGTCGGTGAGGACGGCGTCGGCCGGCTCGCTGCGGGCGACGAGGTAGGAGTGTAGTTCCGGGGTGATGGTCTCCGTGGATCGAGTCACGGGAGCAACCCTAGACGAGTCTTTCCGAACACGTTCAGTGGTCGTAGGCGGTCAGTGAACGGCTGACCGCCTGGCCGGTCTGGAAGTTGCGCCAGATCGCGGCCG
>NZ_MKKC01000072.1 GCF_001942255.1 Nocardiopsis sp. CNR-923 | reverse complement strand
ATCCCAGATCGGCCAACGTGGGCAGGCCCTTGGCCGCGAAGGCGTAGAGCGCACCGAGCACATGGGAGCGGGCTGCGGGCAGGTCGTTCACTGATCCGGGCTCGACGCCACCAACGAACACGGGAAAACCGTCCGGTTCCATGACGCCTTGGACGTTGCCTCCGTGGTGGCGGGCTTTTCCCGAGTACCACAGATCGATGCTCTTTCCTTTGACGCTGGTCGTCTTCTCCGAACAGCGGTCGGTCGGGATCACCGTGCCGTCGAGTACCAGGTGGGGCACGCCCGACTCGTGGGCCGCGTGGAGTGCGTGGTGCAGGTCCGGGGCCTGGGCGGCAAGGACGTCGGTGGCTTCGTCGATGTAGCGGTAGCCGGTGGATCGGCCGATGCCGTGGTCGCGGGCCAGGGTGGCGGGATCGGTCCCGTCGCGGAAGTGGCGCAGGGCCATCACTGCCTGATGGAAGCAGGTCAGGGCACGGGTCCCCTTGCGGGTGCCGCGCAGCTTGCGTTCGGCGGCCAGGAGACGGGAGAGGAAGAGAACGGCTTCCCTGGGGACGTCGAGGATGGCACGATAGGTGACCACGTGGAGCCTTTCACGGTAGCCCGGCAAGATTCGACACCTCGCCTTCTACCTGGGGCTCCACGTCTATGTCTGCTGAACGGTCATATCTCCCGCATGGTCCGGTTGACGGCTTTCATCCCGTTTCAAAGTCGCTGGGATCACCTCACTGGAGTAACTCACGCATAACTCCCCTTGCTTTTCGCGAAGCCGACGAATGAGATCCGGATATTCAGCGACGATCGCTTCGCCACCTCCACGTCCATCCACTTCATGGACTTCAGCAGATCCGCATGCCTATTGCTCTCATTATCGAATTTTTCTTTCTGCTCGGGATCCTCCTCGTCGAAGGCCAGGTTCGAGTATAGATACATCACCATCTCGATATATAATTTTGCATCCTCTTTCAATTCCAGGTACTCCATCAGGTCCATGCCCCCGGGCGGGAAGGGGCGGACCTCTTGGGGCGTCTGGCGACTCTGCTCACCCCTGTTCTCGCTGTTCACAGAACTCATCTCCTCAGACGTCGAATGGAGTGATGATATTATCTGTGAGCATGCTTCATTCCGAGGCCCATTTCACAGCCCTGCACCAGTCCCACAAAGCCACCCCTGACAGCAAGAAAACCCTGGTGAGGAATTTTCGACCAAGAATCCTCGCCCGACCAGGAGTTCCTCCGCGATCTCCGCGATCCATCTCAGCAGCACCATCGGAGTATCCCCACGCGATCCCTCACCAACCCTCCGCCGGGACGGAGATCCGACAACGCCATCAGGGGGCGACCCAGCGGCGTGAGGAACTCCCCTCACCCGGCGATGACCTTGCCGACCGCCGTGTCCACGTCCGCCAGGAGCGCCCGGTAGTGGCGTTCCCGAGCCTCACCGGTGAGGTCCTGCCCCTCGCTGTCGAACAGCACCGCCGTCCGCACGTCGTGGACGCCGCAGAACTCCGAGATCCCCCGGCGCAGCGGACCGTCGAGGAGCCCGGTGATCAGGTCCGCGTTCGGGTCCCGCTCCGTGAGCCCGGCCAGGCCGAGCCACAGCATCCGCTTGTCCGCCATCCCCGACTCCCTGCGCCCGTAGGCGAGTCCGTAGTTCCACACCCGGTCGAACCAGCCCTTCAGCAGTGCCGGGAGGCCGAACCACCAGACCGGGAACACGGGGACGACGACGTCGGCGGCCCGGACCCGCCGGAAGTGGGCGTGCACCTCGTCGCTGTAGGTCCTGTCGCGGTCGTCGTAGTCGGGCTCGTCCGCCACGCGGTTGCGCGGGTCGAAGCCCTCGGCACGCAGGTCCAGGAGGTCGACGCGGTATCCGGCCGCCGCGAGCCGCGCCGCCGCGCGCTCGCCCACGGCCCTGGTCAGTGAGTCCGAACGGTGGTGGGAGACCACGACCAACGCGGTCGGCTCGTCATTGGCCATAGGTGTCTGTGAGGTCATGGATTCAGTAGAAGACAACGGACGTGGACGATCCATGGCTCAGAAGCTCGATTCCTTTTGTGATCGTCTACGCTTGTGTCATGGATCCTCTCAGTGACATGCTCCGCGGCATCCGGTCGGAGGGGGCCTGCGTCTTCCAGACGTCTCTGCGCGAACCGTGGACGGCCCGCTGCACCGAGGGAGCGGCGCTGACGATGGTCACGGTGGTCGGCGGTGGGGCGTCGGTGCTCCTGTCGGACGGCACCCGGCTCCGCGTCGGAGCGGGAGACACCGTGCTGGTACGTGGACCGGAGCACTTCGTCCTCGTCGACGACCACACGCAGACCACCTCCCTGGTCGTCGGCGTCTACCAGGTCACTCACGGTCGCCACGAACGGCTGCTGCGGACCCTTCCGCCGGCTCTGGTCCACCGCGAGGGCATCGACGACGTCGCCTGGCTCCAACCGGCGCGGCAGGCCCTGGCCGTCCAGCACGGACCCGGCTCCCAGGCGCTCATCGACCGCGTCCTCGACCTGGGACTCGTCTGTACGCTGAGCTGCTGGTTCCAGGAGCGCGGCATCGACGCCCCCGCCTGGTACCGGGGTGCGTTGGACCCCGTGACCGGACCCGCGCTCGAAGGCATGCACGAGCGTCCCGACGCGGCGTGGACGGTGGAGTCCCTGGCGGCCAGGGCGAAGGTGTCCCGCGCGCACTTCGCCAGGCGGTTCACCGAGGTCATGGGCCAGTCTCCGCTTGGCTACCTCACCGAACGGCGGATGGAGACGGCCGAGGAACTGCTCTCGGAGTCGCACGCGAGCGTGGCACAGGTGGCCAGAGCGGTCGGGTACGGCGACGCGGCGGCGTTCAGCACCGCCTTCAAGCGACGTCGAGGAGTGAGTCCGAGGGCGTTCCGGGCCCGGTTCGCCGTGAACGGCTCCGCCGCCCCGCACTGAGCACGCGGATCGGTTCATTCTCCCCGTCAGGCCTCGGCCGACGAACCGGCGAACCCGACCGAGTTGTACGATCGGCACGGCACGATCCCGCCACGGCAGCCCGCGGCGGGATCCACGGCGACCGCGGAAACGGACGGGCATGGACGCTGAGGCAACCCAGGTGATGACCAGGACCGGTCAGTTCACGACCACGAGCGTCAGCTGGGAGACCCCCGTACGCAGTCGGCTCGCCGCCGCGATCGACCGCCTGTCCGGGCCGCTGGCCGAACTCGTCGAACGCGGCGCCAACGAGGGCGACACGCGGATGCTCGTCGCCGACATCCTCAGCGTCGGCATGAACTACAGCAAGTACCAGGACCTGACCACGGAGTACCGCACAGGCGGCGAGTCGGTCGACTACGCGATCGTCCGCGACGGCGCGCTCTTCGCACCCGTGGAGGTGAAGGGGTGCGCGCAGGACCTGGACGTGCGCAACATCCAGACCGCCCGCCGGGTGGCCGCCGAGCACGACGCCGAGTGGATCGTCCTGACCAACGGTCGGCTGTGGAAGGCCTACCACCTGCGGCCCAGCGGGGACGGCGAGGGAACCCAGCCGGTCCTGGTCGTCGACGTCGACCTGATGGACGCCGAATCCCACGAGCGCGGCATCGACGCGCTGTTCCACCTCACCCACGAGGCGGTGGAGAACGGCCGCCTGGAGACGCTGCGCACGTGGAACGAGGCCCTGCGGGCCGAACCGCTCGCGGCGGTCCTGCGCTCGGAGGCCGTGGTGGCGGCCGTGCGCGAGGAAGTCCGCCGCACGACCGGGCACCCGGGGCACGAAGGCGACGCCGACCAGGTCCTGCGCGCACTGACCGAATCCGTCATCGCTCGGGGGCTGCTGCCCTCGGAGGAGTAGGGCACGCCTGAACGACGACCTCACCCTCCGTCCGACGCGTGAGCAGGCGCTGGTGCGCTCCGACTGGCTCCACCGGACGGAGGGCGGCGCCGAGTGCGCGCCGCCGGTGGACGACAGTGGGGTGTGGAGCGCGCCGCACCGCGGGCCGATCGCCGCCTCAGTCCGGATCGGCCGGGCGGGTGCCGAGGTAGACCGTGTTCGCCGACGGCTCGTCCCGGTAGGGGTTGGGGAAGGCGACCACCTCGGCGCGCACGCGGTCGAATGCCGTGCGGAGCACCTTGAGGTAGGTGTCGTCGGGAGGGTCGTCGGACCACAGTGCGAACACCCCGCCGGGGCGCAGGTGGTCGGTGAGACGTCTGGTGCCGTCCGGTGTGTAAAAGTCCGCGTGCGACGGGTCCAGGACGTGCCGGGGCGAGTGGTCGATGTCCACGACCAGCGCGTCGAACAACCGGTCGGGCGCCCCGGAGAGCAGACCGCCCGGTGAGGCGACCGCCGCGAAGAAGTCGCCGTGGAGCAGACGGCAGCGAGGATCCTTGGACAGCGCCCCCGCGGCCGGGACCAGTCCTCGCGCGTGCCAGTCGACGACCGCCTCCAGGGCCTCGATCACGGCCAGGGAGCGCACGCCCGGGTCGTCGAGAACGGCCGCCGCCGTGTAGCCCAGGCCCAGGCCGCCGACCGCGACGTCGAACCCCTCGGACCGGCCGCCCGCGCGCAGTTCGGCCAACGCGAGCCGCGCCATCTCCTCCTCGGCCGCGGTGAACAGGCTCGACATGAGGAACGCGTCGTCGAGCCGGATTTCGTGGACGTCGGCGCGGGCCACCGGGTCCCAACGGCGGCGGAGGCTGATCTCACCCATGGGGGTGGGACACCAACCCAGTTCCTCGATCTTCGGTTTCGCCACGGGCACTCCTCTGGAAGGGCACGGGTTCTGTGCAGACCCTACGACAATCGGCAGCCCTGGCCGTCGGTGTTCGCGCGAGACCCGTACCGCTCGCCATGCACGCCGTGGAGACTGCCGGAGCGCTACGCCCTCACCGAACGAACGGTCAAGGCGGCGGGGGTGGGAACGCGCCCGAGGGAGCCCGGGAACGGCCCGGCCGCCCCCAGCGGCCGGGCCGTTCCCCCTTCCGGTGTCGCGCCGGTCGTCAGCCCTTGTGCGGACGGACCCTCTCGGACGCCGGGCCGCCGAGTGCGGCGACGAGGAGGAACGGCACCAGGAGCCGCAGGGGGGTGGCGTCCGGTCCCAGAGTGGAGAGGGCGACGGCTCCCGCACCGGACAACGCGAGCGCGCCGACCACGACCGCCGTGTGCGGCAGCCGCGCGGCCAGTTCGGCCCCCACTGTCGGCAGCACCAGTGTCGGCGCCGTGAGCATCAGCAGCCACAGACCGGCCCGCGCGGGACTCACCCCCACAACGGCGATCAGGTAGGAGGGCAGGTACACCAGCAGTGGGACGAGCACCACCATAAACGCGGCCGCCGCGAGGGAGAAGGCGACGAACCGCCGGTTGGCCAACACGGTGAGGTCGACGAGGGGTTCCGGACGACGGCGTTCCACGGCGGCGAACCCACCGAACAGCAGGAGCGACGTCACCAGAAGTCCGCCCCCGAGGAGGGCTCCGCGCCCCGGGCCCTCGACCAGCGCGGTGATCAGCATCAGGAGCGCGAGAGTGAACAGCACCGCGCCGCGCACGTCGACGCGGCGACCGGTTCCCCGCGTCGGCGGGAGCACGGGCAGGAGCAGGAGGACGACCCCCGCCACGACGGCGGGAGCGGCGAAGGCCCACCGCCAGCCGAGGGCGGCGATGAGCAGTCCCGCGACAGCGGGACCGAAAGCGGTACCGGCCCCGGCGACGGTGCCGAGGAGCCCGAAGGCGCGGGCCCTCGCCGGGCCCTCGAACACGCTCGTGAGGATCGCGGATCCGCCGGCGACGACGGCAGCCGCACCGACACCGCCGAGAGCGCGGAGGGCGATGAGTGCCGTGATGTCCTGGACGAACAGGCACGTCAGTCCACTGATGAAGAACGGGCCGACGCCGGTGGCGTAGACCCTGCGCCGGCCGACCGCGTCGGCGATGGAGCCCGCGCACACCAGGAAGGCCGCGAAGCAGGCGTTGTAGGCGTTGACCACCCACTGGGCGGCGGACAGCGCGCCGCCGAACTCCGCCCGCAGTGCGGGCAGTGCGGCGGAGGCCCCGGTGATGGCCAAGGGCAGGACGAGGATGGACGAGAGGACGGTGACGAGGATGAACGCGTCACGGTGACGAGCAGGCAAGGACGTGCTCCGAGAGTCAGGGTCGGAGCCGGGCGGCGCGGGGCGCGTACCGGTGTGGGACGCTGACGCGGCGGAACGGACTGGGTGGTCGGCCGCCGCCAGGGCGTGGTCGGCGGACGTTCGATCGTCGCATGCGGGCGCGTGTCCGCCGAGTCGGCCCTGAGGCGGCCTATTCGTTCGACTCGGGCACGGTAGGCAGCCTAGCGAGCGCCCCTCGGCGGCGGCCACCGGATTTCGCGGCTGGTGTCGCGTTGTCTGCGGAGGTTCTCCCGATCCGCGGCAAGGGAGTACCGTGACGTGCGTTCCGCTGAACCGGTCGAGCGGGAGGAGGCGCGCCACCGGGGACAGTCCTGATCTCCGACGGGGAGGGGATGCCGTTCGGGCGGCCTGTGGGCGACCGCGGGGTGGGGCCCCGCCCCGCGGCCCCACCCGGGCGCGTCACGCGTCCTGGTGCTTGTCCACCCAGGCCGTGAGCGGCTGCCCCTGGATGGCGGCCGCCATCAGCTCGGGGAAAGCGTCCGGGGTGCACGCGAACGCGGGCACGTCCATCGCCGCGAGCGCCGCCGCGTTCTCCCGGTCGTAGAACGGCGCTCCCTCGTCGGACAGCGCCAGCAGCACGACGACCTGTGTCCCGGCGGCCTTCACCGCGGCCACCCGCCTGAGCATCTCCTCCCGGACACCGCCCTCGTACAGGTCGCTGATCAGCACGAACACCGAGTCGTTCGGCTTCGTGACCAGCCCCTGGCAGTAGCGAATGGCCTTGTTGATGTGCGTGCCGCCGCCCAGCTGTGTCCCGAACAGCACCTCCACCGGGTCGGTCAGCTGCTCGGTCAGGTCCACCACGGCGGTGTCGAAGACCACGAGCGACGTCTTCAGCGAGCTCATCGACGCCAGCACCGCGCCGAACACGCTCGCGTACACCACGGAGGCCGCCATCGACCCGCTCTGGTCGATGGCCAGCACCACCTCCTTCTGCACGCCCCGGCTCCGCCGCCCGTGCCCCACGAGGGTCTGCGGCACGATCGTGTTGTGCTCGGGAAGGTAGTTGGCCAGGTTCCGCCGGATCGTGGCGTTCCAGTCGATGTCCGCCACCCGGCGCGGCCGGTGCGTGCGCGCCGACCGGTCGATCGCGCCCCGCACCACCGAACGGGTCTTGCGCGCGACCCGCTCCTCCAGGTCCTCGACGACCTTGCGCACCACCGCGCGCGCCGACTCGCGGGCCTCGTCCGGCATCACCCGGTTCAGCGACAGCAGCGTTCCCACCAGGTGCACGTCCGGTTCGACGGCCGCCATCATCTCCGGCTCCAGCAGGAGTTGGTGCAGCCCCAGCCGCTCCATGGCGTCCTGCTGCATCACCTGCACGACCGGTGTCGGGAAGTACTCCCGGATGTCCCCCAGCCACCGGGCGACCCGGGGGGCCGAACTCCCGAGCCCCGCGCTCCGCCGACCGGAGGCGTCCGCGGGCGCGGCGGAGCGGTTGTACAGGGCTTCCAGGGCCCCGTCCATCCCCTGGTCGGCCGCGCTCAGCCCCGAGCACCGGGCCTCCCGGCCGAGCACCAGCCGCCAGCGGCGCTCACGTTCGTCCACGGCGTTCACCCGCGGCTCCTTCCTTTGGTGAGGATGGCCGCGACGGCGGCCAGGACCGGGGCGGCCCGCTCGTCGTCGACGGACCCGCGCTCGGTGCTCCGGCTCGCTGCGTCGCCGCCGCCGATCCGTGCGGCGGCCTCCCCGATCTCGCGCCGTTCCGGTGCGTCGAACGCCCCGAACGTCCGTCGCAACAGGGGCAGGACCGACGTGAACCGGTCCTCCGCGAGCCCCAGCAGCCAGGTGTCGATCAGCCGGAGCAACCGGTCGTCGTGCACGAGGATCAGCCCGCTGCCCTGGAGGAAGCCCTCCAGCCAGGCGGCGGCCTCGGCGGGTTCGGTGCCCGGCGACATCGCCAGCCCGAGGCGTCGGCGCAGCTCCACGGGTTCCATCAGGGAGGCGTCCGACAGCATCCGGTTGACCCGGCCGGCGATCCGCCCGGGCAGGGTGTCGCGCGTGGACAGGGCGACCAGCGTGTCCCGCCACGCCAGTTCGCCCTCGCCGCCGAGCAGTCCGGCCGCGGAGTGGGCCGCGTCGATCCGTGTGACGAACTCACGCGCCGCGTCGTCGTCCAATCCGCGCACCGCCGGAGCCAGCCCGACACACACCCGCCTCAGGATCTGTTCGGCGACCGTGCGCAGGCGGCCGTTGTCGGTGCCGCGCACGTCCCCGTACCGGGCCGACCGCGCCAGCGGTGGCAGCGCGTCCATCAGGTGGGTGACGTCGCGGTCGGTGGCCGCCCGGTCCATGAGCAGGGACAGCAGCCTGGGCAGGGCGTCGCCCAGCTCCGCGAACAGGCACTGCTCGGTGAGCGCGGTCAGCGTGGGCAGCGACGCCTCGCGGGCCTGGTGCGCCACCCGGGCCGTCGCCGCCGACGCCACGGTGGTCCCCCACTGGCTGGCCTCGATCAGCGCGACGTCCATGTCCGGCTCCCACCGGATCCGCCATGACTCCCGGAAGGTGCCCTTCTGGCCGCCCTCGGGGGTTCGGGGCACGCCCCAGGTGACCCCGAGCAGGCGCAGCCGGTGCAGCAGCACCCCGCGTTGGCGCTGGCTGTCCTTGCGCAGGTCGAGGTCGAGGTCGCGGTCGAACGGCTCGGGCGTGAGCCGCAGCCGCCTCTGCGCCGCCATGACGTCGCGCTGCAACGGGACCATGGGGGTGGACGGCGGCACCGACCCCATGCGCTCGCCGACCGACATGCGTCCGTGGACGAGCGCCGCGCGGATCGGTTCGCCCTCGCACAGCACGGCGGTGAGCGCCTCGGACACCTCGTCGAGCCCGGCGAGCGGGCGGCCCCGCAGGACCGCGAGGCTCTCGGCCAGCCGCACCCCCTCGATGACGTGCGACGACGACACGTGCTGCCCCTCCTCGCGGAGCATTCGCGCGGCGTCGGTCAGCCACCGCTGCACCGGCCGGTCGGGGGCGGTGAACAGGTGGTGGTACCAGCCGGGCGCCGTCACGCCGGCCCCGTAGCCGCTGGCCGTGGCGAGGCGGCCGTGCGTCCAGGGCACCCAGGTGGCGGTCACCTTGGCCTTCGGCAGGCCCCTGAGCAGGGCGGTGTCGTCCTTGACCGGGTAGTCCGCGATGTCGCGCAGGGCCGGGGCGTGCCAGGCGCCGCACACGACGGCCACCCGGTCGTGGCCCTGTTTCAGGGCGGCGCGCAGGGTCTGGCGCATGTACGCCTCGCGGCGCGCGTCCCGACCGCTCTCCGGCCCGGCCTCGGCCCGGACCGCGGCCATGGCGTCCGCGATGGCGGGGAACGGTGAGGGCTCCCCGTCGCCCCGCTGCTCGACGACGTCGTCCCACCAGCGTTCGGCGTCGTCGTACCCGGCGGCCTCGGCGAGGACCCCGAGCGGGTCGGCACGGACCCGCTCGTCACGCTCCGCCGTCGACGGGCCGTCGGACGGCGACCCGTCGTCCCCGTTCGGCTGGTTCCTCGCGGTCGGCACATCGCCCGTCTCCGGTCGACCCTCCGCGTTCGGCCGGCCGTCCCCCTCGGGACCGCCCTCCGGCGCCGGTTCGCCGTCCGCCTTGGGCGGGTCGGCGGACGCCGGCTCGGCGGGGGTGACGCGCCCGGCGAGCGTGTGCGCCGCCGGCAGGTCGCAGAAACGCACCGGTACGTCACGGGAGACCGCGTAGCGCAGCGCCGCCCACTCCGGTGAGAAGCTCGCGAACGGCCAGAACGCCCACCCGTCGCGCGCCCGGCGTGCGGCGGCGTCCGCCGTCGCACGGCCGCCCTTGGGCGCGTCGTTCACGTAGGCCAGCAGAGCCACCGGGGGCTCCAGCTCCCCCACCAGGTGTGTGAGCGCGTCCGCCTCGGGCGGCCCCTCGATCATCACGACGTCGGGTTCGATCTCCTCCAGGGCCGCCCGGACGGCCCGGGCCGAACCGGGGCCGTGGTGCCGCACGCCCAGGACGTGCAGCCCGCTCGTGTCCAGTCGGGCTCGGGCCATCAGGCGCCCACCTCGCGGCACGCCCGGTAGAACTCGCCCCACCCGTCGCGGGCTCGCGCGACGGTCTCCAGGTACTCCCGCCAGACCACGCCGTCGGACACCCGGTCCTGGACGACCGCGCCCTGGATCCCGGCGGCCACGTCGGCGGGCCGCAGCTGACCGTCGCCGAAGTGCGCGGCCAGCGCGATGCCGTTGGTGATCACCGAGATCGCCTCGGCGGTGCTCAGCGTCCCGCTGGGCGACTTCAGCTTGGTGCCGTTGTCCTCGGTCACCCCCGCGCGCAGTTCGCGGAAGACCGTGACCACGCGCTGGATCTCGGTGAGGCTGGTCGGCACCTCCGGCAGGTCCAGCGCCCGGCCGAGCTGCTCCACCCGCTGGGTGACGATGCGGATCTCGTCCTCCACGCTGTCCGGGACCGGCAGCACGACCGTGTTGAACCGGCGACGCAGCGCGCTGGACAGGTCGTTGACGCCGCGATCGCGGTCGTTGGCGGTCGCGATGATGTTGAACCCGCGCTGCGCCTGCACCTCGATGCCCAGCTCGGCGACGGGCAGCGCCTTCTCCGACAGCACGGTGATCAGGCCGTCCTGCACGTCCGAGGGCATGCGGGTGAGCTCCTCGATCCGTCCGATCGACCCGCGTGCCATCGCGGTCATCACCGGGCTGGGCACCAGCGCCGCCTCGGACGGCCCCTCGGCGAGCAGCCTGGCGTAGTTCCAGCCGTACCGGACGGCCTCCTCCGAGGTTCCGGCGGTGCCCTGCACGAGGAGGGTGGAGTCACCGGCGATCGCCGCCGCGAGGTGCTCCGACAGCCAGGTCTTGGCCGTGCCCGGGACACCGATCAGCAGCAGCGCGCGGTCGGTGGCCAGGGTCGCCACGGCGACCTCCACGACCCGGCGCGAGCCGATGTACTTGGGCGTGATCTCCGTTCCGTCTTCCAGCGCGGCGCCCAGCAGGTACTGGGTGACGGCCCAGGGGGAGAGCTTCCAGCCGGGCGGACGCTGGCGGTCGTCCGTCGTGGCCAGCGCCTCCAGCTCGGCGGCGTAGGTCTGTTCGGCGTGGGGGCGCAGAGCACGGGAGGAACTGGGCCGAAGGCCTCCGTCGAGGGTGGTGGAGGGCGAGGGTCGGGACGCGTCGGTCCTGACGGAGGGGGTGGTGCTGGTCAACTAGAGCTCCTTGTGCATGTCGAGACGGAAGCGGAGGGTTTCCCTCAGACACAGGAAGGCCTCGGCCTCGGACCCGCGTCGCGGCGGATCATGCGGCAGGTCGGCGAGGCGTTCGGGGGGCAGGTGCTCGGCCGCAAGCTCGCAGAGGGCGCGGTAGGCGGACGGAGTGCGGCCGTGCTCGGGGGCCGGACCGCCCAGGCGGTCCAGGAACAGTTCGCACAGTTCCCGGTCCCAGGCCGCGCCGACCGCGCGGGCGAGGTGGGCGAGGTCTGTGTCGCGGGTCTTGGCGCGGTTCCGGTCGCGCGCGGCGGCCAGGACCACGGCGCGGCGCTCCTCCTCGGGGAGCACACCCAGCAGGGCCTCCACGTGGGCGGACTCGCGGCCCCGGGCGGCGTCGGCGAGCCGCCCCACCAGTCCCTCTGCTTCTCCCAGGAGGCGCAGGACGGCACGGGCCCACACCTGATCGCGCTGGAGTCCGATGGCGTTGGCGAACGCGTCCCTCAGACGGGTCTCGCGCGCGGAGCCGGCCGCCGCGAAGACCTCGTCGGGGGTGGCGCCGAACAGGTCGGTCCACACGTCCAGGGGCGCGTGCGTGATCAGGGCCCAGGTCCGTTCGAAGTCGTCGCCGGAACGGGCGGTCGCGGGGGCCACCAGAGCCAGGTCGCGGAGGATGTCGGCACGGGTCGCGGGGATGTCGTCGACCACGAGCTCCCGGCGTTCGCCGAGCCGGGCGTGCTCGCGGACGTAGCCGCGAAGGCGGTGGGCGTGGGCGCTCGCGGGGAGCCTGGTGAGCAGCGACAGCGCCAGTCCGCGCACGTTGGCGGCCTGGTCGTCGAGGACGCCGTCCAGGAACGCCGCGTCACCGGGGACAGGGCGGTCGGAGAGCGTGTCGAGCAGACCGCGGCGCGTCTCGGCCCTGCCCAGGGAGGGCCACTCCGACGCCAGGAGCGCGCGGGCGGCGTCCGGGTCACCGGCGCGCAGGGCGGTGAGGGCACGACGGCGTTCGAGCGGGGTGCCGTCCGTCCACTCCTTCTCGGAGAAGGCGTCGCCGGGCAGGCGCTCGGCGGTCACGTACGCCCACCGCTCGTTGAGTCCGGCCAGCCAGCGCCCCCGGGCTCCGACCGCGGCGGCGATGGCGGGCCGGAGCCGGGTGCCGTGCACGCCGTGTTCGAGCAGGGCCGGGATGTTGGCGTGGTCCACCTCGCGTCCGCCGGCCGCGACCAGGGCCAGCCACTCTGGAAGGACCTCTGAGCGCTGTGCCACGATCAGCGCCAGCCGGTCCGCGGCCGTGCCCGTGATCCGGAGCGGCACGGCCCCGGGGTCCGGGGCGACGGGCTCGGCGGTGCCGGGCGTGTACCCGGCGTTGCGCCGCACGGTGGCGAGGGCGGCGCGGTCGAGCAGGGCCTCGGCCCCCTCCGCGGCGGGGGTGTCGGGCAGGTCGGGGGTGTCGGGGACGGCGCGGCGGGCGGTGCCCATCAGGGCGGTGGAGACCAGCAGGTCCCAGGAGTCGGTCGGGGTGTGCGGGGCGACGGCGTCCGGGGACCGGGGGGCGGGTGTCACAGTGCGATGGCCTTTCCGTCCGCGTCCCACACGGTGAGGGGGACCAGTCCGTTGCGGGGTGACCACTCGGCGGCCACGGTGGCGGGGTGGCCGCCGGTGACGGCGAGCAGCCGCCAGGGATCCCCGGCTTCCAGGGGTAGGGAGGCGCCGACACGGTCGACCAGGTGCCACGCTCCGTCGCGGGCGGGGGCGGCCCCGTCGAGGACGACCGGCCAGGACTCCCGCCAGGGGTCGAGCGCGAGCGCGGCGGCGAAGGCGTCGAGCGCCTCGGCCACGGTCGTGCCTCGGGCGGAAGCGCCGCACGGGTGTCGCCGTCACCCGCGGGAACGACGCGCTGGCCGTCGGGGTAGAAGGCGAGCTCGGTGGTCACCTCGGTCCCGACGCGGAAGACGGCGGCGGGAGCCTGTCCCGGTCGCGCGAAGCTGAGGAAGAGCGCGAGACGCCCGGTGTCCGCTCCGCGCAGCCACACGCGGCGGGCGGTCATGTCGCCCTCGGAAGCGGGTATGTCCCGTCGGCCCAGGACCCGCCAGGTGTCGTGGACGCGCTGGCCGTTCGCCAGGACCTCGTCCGCCTTGGTGGTGATGCCGATCCTGGCCCGGACCACCCCGCGAAGGCGTTCGTCCAGGGCGTCCCCGGCGCGGTGCGCGCTGACCAGCAGGTGGATCATGCTCAACCGCTCCAGGAGGACCTCGGGCCAACTCGGGGCGCGGACGGCCGGGCGGAGTTCGGCGACGGTGGAGGCGGCCCCGCCCGCCTTCGCGTCCACGAGCCGCTTGGCCATCCGGTCCCAGTGGCCGTAGCGGTGCTTGGGCGCCTCGGCCAGACCCGTGTCGATCTGGTCCTTGAGCCAGAGGCACAGCTCGTCCATGCCGTTCGCGACGGCTTTCTCCCTCTCTTTGAGGGTGACCTCGGCCCGTGCTGGGTCGGCGGCCCTCCCCTGTGCCTTCTCCCGTGCCTTGGCCTGGCGTGCGGCGCGTCCGGTCAGCCACGCGGCGACCCACTCGGGGTGTTCGTCGCGCACGTCCACGCCGTCCTGAGCCCACAGGACGAGCAGGGCGAGCACGTGCTTGCAGGGGATCTTGCGGCTGGGGCAGCCGCACTTGTAGGCGGGTCCGCCGGCGCGTCCAGGTGGGCGGCGGCGAGGTAGGGTCTGGCGCCGCTCCCCTCGCACTCGCCCCAGACGGCTGAGGTGGTGCCGGAGGTCCCGGTGATCGCTCCCCGCTGGGGCCAGGAACCCGTCTTGGCGACCTTGAGCGCCGCCTTGCGGGACGAGGGGTCCGGAGCCAGAGCCCAGACGTCGTCGGTACTCCATCGATCGCTCACGAGGACAACGCTAGGGAGCGGCACCGACAGTCCCGGCCCGCGAACGGGGCCGCGGCCACGGCGCGAACACTGACATCACGCGAATGATCGGGCCAACCCCTCAATCGAAGGGCCGTCGATAATACGACAGAAAGGAAACGGACGACCGTAGCACCCGAATTCACTCGCCGTTCCTCCGCGCCCTCCCAGCGCTACCGCACAGCATTTCCGCGGGCTGTTGAGGAATGTCCCGCAACCGCTCTAGAATTTCACGACCAGGGCGGTCATCCCGATTCTCCAACGTGCCGGGACACCCCGCACGGCCGCGTCCCCCGCGCGGACCACGCCCTCCGAACCACGGGACCGCCCGCTCCTCCCCTCCCGTCACCGCAACGACGTGTCTTCTCCTCGAAGGGAGGGAGGCGGCCCCGAGGCCGCGCACCCGATGACGACCACCCGAACCGACGGCGGCGACCCGCCGACCGGCCAGTGCCCGCACCAGCCCGCCCGCCTGCACGGACCCCAGCCGGACGCCGGACTCGACGCGCTCTGGGAGGGGCTGCGGGAGCGCCACGGCGCGGTCGCGCCCGTGGAACTGGAGGACGGCGTCCGCGCGTGGGTCCTACTGGGGTACCACGAGAACCTCACCGTCCTGCGGAACCAGCGCCTGTTCACGCGGGACACACGCCGCTGGCGCGAGGTGGTCGAGGGCCGCGTCGACCTGGCCACGTCCCGACCGACGCTGTCCTGGCGGCCCAACGCCCTGTACTCGGACGGCCCCCAGCACACCCGGCTGCGCACGCCCATCGTGGACGCCCTGGCCAGAGTGGACCTGACCGCCACCGAACGGGTGGTCCGGCGAATCGCCGACGACCTGGTGGACGCCTTCGTCTCCAGGGGGAGCGCCGACCTCGTCTCGGAGTTCGCCGGTCCGCTGCCGGTCCTGGTGGTCAACCGCCTGTACGGCCTGTCCGACAGTTACGGCCACATGCTCGGCGACCTGACGTCGATCGTCTTCGAGGAGGACACCAAACGCGGCTCGGACGCGGTGTCGCGGCTCCAGCAGTACTTCGCGGGACTGGTGGTGCGCAAGAGAGAGCGGCCCGGCGCGGACCTCGTCTCGTGGATGCTGGAGCACCCCGTGGGCCTCAGCGACCACGAGGTCGCCCACCAGGCCGCGCTGATCAACAATGCCAGCCACCAGCCCACCACACACCTCATCGGCAACACCGTCCGCACACTCCTGACCGACCCCGAGATCCGGCAGGCCCAGGCCGACGCACGCGTGTCGATCCAGGACCTCCTCGACCACGTGATGTGGACGGACATGCCGTTCCAGCTGCTCGCCGCCCGGTTCGCCCTCCAGGACGTCCGCATCGGCGGCGCCGACGTGCGCGCGGGGGACGCGCTGCTGATCGGATTCGCGCCCGGACACCGCGACCCCGCGGTGCGGCCCGATCCCGAGCCCGGCGACTCCGGGGTGGCCATCGGCAACCGCGCGCACCTCATGTTCGGCGCGGGACCGCACGCGTGTCCGGCACGGGAGTTGGCCCGGATGATCGCCGCCGTCGCGGTCCGCACGCTCACCGAACGCCTCACCGGACTCCGGTTGGCCGTGCCGACGGAGGACCTGCGCATGGTGCCGTCGGTGTTCGTGCGCGGTCTGCGGGAGCTCCCGGTCGTGTTCGTGCCGGGCGAGCCCCTTCGGCAGGCGGGGCCCGACCCGACTCCGCGCGGGTCCCGCTCCCCGGCGCCGAGCCCGGCGGCGGAGGACCACCGCGAACCGGATCTGCTGGACCGCCTCCTGTCCTGGTGGCGGGGACGGCGCCAGAAGGACTGACGGGCCGCGGAGCCGCTCCCGGGGCCCGCCCCCGGGTACTGCGGCATGCCCGGGACCGGCGCGCGCGCCGCAACTTAACCGGCCGGTAAAGATCACTGGTGATTTCCCGGATTCGCGTCGACGAGAACGACCCCATAGTGGCACCGGGCCGACGCACCGGTCCAGCGGGTTCGCCTTCCGTTGGAAGAACGACCGCACCGTACGCGCCTCCGAAGACGCCATCGGCGGAGGGCGGACCCGCTCCTCGACGACGGACGCCCCACACAAACGCGACCCGACGTGCCCCGCTGACCGACGAAGGACGACGACGTGCGAACGAAGAATCCCCCATCCCCCGCCGTACCGCGAACCTCCTCCGGCCCCCGCTCCCGGGCCTTCCGCCCGTGGTCGAGGCTGGCTCTGGCCCTGACCGTGGCGGTGGGCATCGCCACCGGCACCGCCCCCGCCCACGCCGCCGACAACCCCAACGAACGAGGCCCCGACCCCACGGAGGAGAGCGTGACCGCCGTCCGTGGTCCGTTCGCCACCGACACGGTCAACGTCTCGTCAGCGGTCCCGGGCTTCGGCGGCGGCACGGTCTACTACCCGACCGACACCAGCGAGGGGACCTTCGGCGGCGTGGTGATCGCGCCCGGGTACACGGCGAGCCAGTGGACGATGTCCTGGTACGGGCACCGGATCGCCTCGCAGGGCTTCGTGGTGTTCACCATCGACACCAACACCCGCTACGACTATCCCGAGAGCCGCGGCCGCCAGATCGACGCAGCCCTGGACTACCTGGTGGACGACAGCGACGTCGCCGACCTGGTGGACGGCGACCGCCTCGCCGTGATGGGGCACTCCATGGGCGGCGGAGGAGCGCTGGCCATCGCCGAGGACCGTCCGGAACTGCGGGCGGCCATCCCGCTCACGCCCTGGCACCTCCAGGACGACTGGTCGGACGTGGAGGTGCGACGCTGGTGATCGGCGCGCAACTGGACACCATCGCGCCGGTGGCGCTTCACTCCATCCCCTTCTACAAGAGCCTGGAGCCGGATCTGGACTCGGCCTATCTGGAGTTGCGCGCCGCGAGCCACTTCGCGCCCAACTTCTCCGACGCGACGATCGCCAGGTTCAGCATCTCCTGGTTGAAGCGGTTCGTCGACGACGACCTGCGGTACGAGCAGTTCCTGTGCCCGCCGCCGAGGACCGGTTCCGGCACGGAGTTCTCCGACTACCGGGACTCCTGCCCCCACGGTTCCTGATCCGGACGCCGCCGACACACGACGGCCCGGGATCTTGCGCCCAGCAATTCCGGCGATGATCGCGTGGGTGACGTGAGGATTGATTCGCTCACGAGAAGGCCCGCCACGGGAGAGGGTTCCGTGGCGGGCCTTCTCCATGGGGGCGAACGGGCGAAGGGCTATCCAGCGGCGTAGCCCTTCACTTCCCCGAGGAAGGAACTCCACGCCGAGGGCGTGAAGCTCAGGTGACCGAGGCCCCGGTTCTCGGTGTCGCGCACGAGGACGGCGGGCGCCATCTCCTTGACCTCAACGCAGCTATGCGCCCTCTGGCTACTCTACGTGGATTTGTGCCACTCGTTCACAGCGCGTCCTTCCGATCTTTTGTCTTCTCTAGCGAATCGTCAGGGGACAGAGCCCATGCCTGGAGTTTATTGCACACCGACTCAAGATATCGGACATGGGTGACCTCGTCCGTGACATGTTCGTCGACGGAATGATCGGAACAGATTATGGGACTTCGGTCCTCAAAGTATGCGCAGGCGTTCCCGCCAGGCTTTGCGCGTCTGGACGGCGCGCAGCACGGAGTCGCGGCCGCCCGCCGGGACCGAGTGGGTCGCGATCACCCGGGTGCGGCTCTCGACCTGGAAGAAACCCGGAACCACGAACGGATGGAAGAAGCGGATCTCCGTCGCCTTCTTCTCGTGCTCGTCCGACTGCTCGTACCAGCCGGGGTCGGTCTCGGCCCGCCCCGCGTCAGTTGAGCAGTCGTGCCAGGTCCACGCGGGACCTGATGTTGAGCTTGCGGAAGATGCCGCGCAGATGGTGTTCGACCGTGCGCGGGCTGATGAACATGTGCGCGGCGACCTCACGGTTGGTCGCGCCGTCGGCCACCAGTCGGGCGATCTGCTGCTGTTGGGCGGTCAGGTCGCCGGTGGCGGGCGGGTCGGGGTCGCGTTCCGAGGTCCCGATCGCCCTCAACTCGGCCCGCGCCTGGCGGATCCAGAGCCGTGCTCCGAAGCGCTCGAAGGACTCCAGCGCGTCGTACAGGTGCTCGCGCGCCCGACCGGGCAGGCGGGCGCGGCGCAGGAAGGCCCCGAAGAGCAGGTGGGTACGGGCCTGCTCGACGTCGTCGTCACCGCAGTCCCGGTGCAGGGCCAGCGCGTTCCCGAAGTGGTCGGCGGCCTCGTCGCCCGTCGCCAGCAGGCCGCGGCCGCGTGCCGCGAGGGCCCGTGCGGACGGGCTCCCGACCGCCTCCGCCCAACGTTCGTATCCGGCCAGCGACGTGTGCGCCCACTCGGTCTCGCCCATCCTGATCGCCGCCTCCACGAAGTGCGGCGCGGTGAGCAGGCGCATCGTGGGGTGTCCGTGCCCGGGACCGGCGTGCACCAGGGCGCGCAGCCGGAAGAACGCCTCCGCCGCGTTGCCCCGGGACAGCTCCAGGACGGCCAGCGCCCAGGCCGCCAGGGCGGCGGGCAGCCCCAGGCTCCGCTCACCCGCCTGCGAGGTGACCGCGCGTGCCCGGATCCGGCAGGTCTCCACGTCGCCCTGGATGGCGGCGATCATCGCCAGCGAGGCCAGGTGATGGGTCGCCCAGACCGGCTGGCCGTACTCGCGCGCCGCCTTGAGCCCGCTGAGCGCGTGCCCCGCGGCGGAGGGGAAGCGACCGCTCCAGAACTCGGAGAAGACCTGGAGGGCCAGCGCCGCTGGCAGGGTCGCGTACTCGCCCTGCGCGGTGCCGGCCTCCACGGCGCGCGAGGTGACCGCGCGCACGAACGGGGCGTCGCCCAGACGGAGCCCGCCGACGCTCGCCCAGATCAGCTCGGAGGGCTTGTCCAGGCCCTCGGACAGCCGCACGGCCTCGCGCAGGAGCGGGGTCGAGGTCGTGTACTCGCCGCGAAAGGACAGGGAGCACCCTTCGAGGAAGGCGGCGACCAGCCGCATCGACGCCGAGTCCCCCGCGCGCACCAGCGGAACGGCCAGGTCGGCGGCCCTCCTGTACCGGACGGGGTCGCCCGCCAGGGACGCGGAGTCGGCGGAGCGCACCAGGGCGCGCAGGGCCAGGGCGCGGTCGTGCGCGACGAGTTCCCTGCCGACGGCGTACAGGCGCTCGGCGACCTCGATGACGTTGCCGCCGCGCATGGACGACTGCGCCTCGACGAGGTCGATGATCGCGCGGCGGCGGTCGGAGACGGCGAGCGGGCGGGCCCGGTCGAGCAGGCGCGCCGCCCGTTCGGTGCCGCCGTACACGTAGGCCTGGTAGGCGGCGGAGGCCAGGCGGCAGGCGCGGACGTCGGAGTCCGGGGAGAGGTCGGCGGCGTGCTCATGGGCGAGGGAGGCGGCACGCGGCCCTCCAGCCGGCGAACCCGGCGCGCCGCGGCCTCGACGGCGTCGGCCAGGGCGGCGTCGGGGGCGCTGGCGCCGGCGGCGGTGTGGCGGGCGAACTCAGCCGGGGCGTACTCGGGGTCGACGGCCCCGGCGAGGTCCGCGTGGACCGCGCGCAGGCGCCGACGGGGGCGTCCTGGGCGATCGCCTCGCGCAGCAGGGGGTCGGGGAAGACGACGGTGCCGCCGTCCACGCGGACCAGTCCGAGTTCCTCGGCGGGTTCGAGATCCCCCACGGTCAGGGAGTGGCTGCCGCTGGCCCTGGTCAGCAGGGTCGCGCAGGGGTCGGTGGCGAGCGCGGCGATGAGCAGGAGGTGGCGGACGGGTGCGGGAAGCGCGTGGTAGGCGGTGAGCAGGGCCGAGCGCAGTCGCTCGGGCAGCCGCAGGGGGTCGGGCAGGGGCGCCTCGCCGCGGAGCTGGTCCTGGGAGAGGGAGTGGAGGTGGCTGAGGACCACCGCGGGATTGCCGTGCGCGGACCGGACGAGGACGGCGCGCACGGCGGACGCGGGGACGACGGGGGCGCGGTCGGTGAGGATGTCGTGGATCGCGCGCTCGGTCAGGGGCGGCAGGACGAGTTCGGTGACGCCCGGGACGAGGGGGTCTCCCTCGGGGGTCTGCCTCACCTTGCGTGGTCGTCGCGGGCGACGAACACGGCCGCGATCGGCAGGTCGGACAGTCGGCGGGCGGCGAAGGCCAGCGCCTCCAGGGAGGGCGGGTCGAGGTGGTCGGCGTCGTCGACGCAGAGTACGACCGCCGCCGCTCGGAGGCCAGGCGCAGGAGGTCGAGGACGGCCGTGTAGAAGGCGAAGCGGTCGGCGTCGGCGAGGACGCCGCGGGTGAGGACGGCGCGGAGGAGGGCCCGTCGGCGGTCGGGCAGGCGCTCGGTCTCGGACTCGACGGGGCGCAGGAGCCGGTGGAGTCCGGCGAGGGGGATGTCGGTCTCGGAGGGGACCCCGGCCGCGTGCAGGACGGTGAGATCGGCGGCGCTCGCGCGGACGCCGTCGAGGAGCGCGGTCCTGCCTCCGCCCGGCCCTCCGGTGAGGAGGACGGCGGCGCCGGCGCCGGACCGCGCGCCGTCGAGTGCGTCCGCGAGGATCCGTCGCTCTGCGTCCCGGCCCCGGAGACGCCGTTCCTGGGGGCCCGTGTTCCTGCCAGCCACACGCTGACCTTCGCACACGCGATCCCCGTCACGGCAGGTGCGGGCGGGGATACTGGTCGATCCACCGATGGCTGGGCGGAGTCGCGCGCGACGGAGTCCGGACACGTCCGCACGACCGGGAGAGGGACGTGCGCGCGGGGTCCTCGTGCGTGGAAGGAGGACGGCCACCTGGGATCCAGCACACGTCGAGCGTGGCGTGCGTCACTCGTTCGCGTGCAGGCGACCGCATCGCGACCGCCCCCGCGGTCATCGTGTGGTGATCAGGCCGCGATTCTCCCGCGATCCTGATACGCGATACCGACAATGAGTGCGGAACAGCCCTCGGATACCTCTTTGTCCTCCCAAGGACACTGTCGCGGGCGACCTTCACGGGATATCCAGTGCGAGACGCCCCCGGGGTCGGGGGACGGGACACCAGAAGGGACCGACGTCCATGGAGAACCGCTTCCTGGCCGCGCACGGCACGCGGGATCGCACACCGCTCGGCGCGCGGGCCGAGAACCGGGCGAACCCGCCCACGTTCGGTGTCGAGGAGGAGTTCTTCATCGTCGATCCCCGCAGCCGCCGCATCCTCTCGCGCGCGCCGAGGTGCTGTCCAACGCCCGCCACCTGGGCGGGCGCTGTGCGCCGAGTTCACCCGCGCTCAGGTGGAGACCAACAGCCCGGTGTGCGGCACGTCCGAGGACGCCGGGCGCTTCCTGCGCTCCGCGCGGCGCGAACTGGTACGGGCCGCGGCCGGGGCCGGGCTGACGGTCGTCGCCTCGGGCACCCCGGTGCTGGGCGACCCGGCATCGGCCAGGGTCAGCGACGGGACGCGCTACGCGGACATCGCCACCCACTTCGGAGCGCTGCGCGAGGCCCACGTGGTGTGCGGCTGCCATGTCCACGTCGGCATCCCCGACCGGGAAACCGCCGTCGAGGTCGCCGGTCACCTACGCCGATGGCTGCCGTTCCTGGTCGCGTTGTCGGCCAACTCGCCCTTCCAGGAGGGGCGGGACACCGGATACGCCAGTTGGCGCACCATCACGTGGAACCGGCTGCCGTCGGCCGGACCGCCGCCGCTGTTCCGCTCCTTAGCCGAGCACGAACGCGCCGTCGGGGCGCTCGCCGGGAGCGGGGCGATCCTGGACCGGCACATGGTCTACTGGGACATCCGCCTCTCGGACCACCTGCCCACCCTGGAGATCCGGGTGGGCGACGTCGCGGCCACGGCCGACGAGGCGCTGCTGTTCGCGGCGCTCACACGAGGACTGGTCACCCGGGCGCTGTCCGACGTGCGGCACGCGATGCCCGCTCCGGAGATCGGCGCCCCCGCGCTGCGTGCGGCCATCTGGCGGGCCGCCCGCGACGGACTGGAGGGCCGCGTCCCCGACCCGCTGACCGGGGAGCCGCTGCCGGGCGCGCTCGCGCTGGACCGGATCCTCGGAGCGGCCCTGCCGGGGTTGGAGGCGAACGGGGACGCCGCGCTCGTGGTCGGACTGCTCGACCGGGTACGGGCCGCCGGGTCCGGCGCGGCCCGGCAGCGGGCGTTCCTGAACCGGCGGGGACGCATCACCGACGTCGTGGACCACCTGGCCGCCCAGACCAGGGAGGGACTGCCGTAACCCGGGGCATCGGCCCGAGCCACGGCACGGCCGCCCCGGGACGGTGGCGTCAGCGACGCGACCGACCGGAACCCCGCCGCCCGCCCCCGCCCACCGAGTGGACGGCCTCCTCCCGTTCGCGGACAGCGGCGACACCGGCGGTGACCCGCGGGGGCGGCACCCTCACCCCCGTGTGTCGACGGCGTCCGCCTCCTCCAGCACGGCCGCGAGCTCGTCGGCGGTCGGCGAGTCGGCCCCCTCCCGGGTCACCGTGCACGCGGCGGCCGCGGTGGCGAAGGTCAACAGCTCCCGCAGGGAGTCCTGGCCGAGCGCGGCCAGGCGGGCCCGCGGCCCGCGACCCAGCCGCCCGGCTCGGTCCAGCCAGTGCAGCAGGGCTCCCATGAAGGCGTCCCCCGCACCGACCGTGTCCGCCACCCGCACCCTGGGCGCGCGGACCTCGACCTCCCTCGTGTGGGTCAGGGCGACCGCGCCCTTCGCCCCCAGGGTGACCACCACCAGCGCCGGGCCCAGTGTCGCGATCGCGCGGGCCGCCCGCAGCGGAGGCAGATCCGGACAGAGGAAGGCCAGGTCCTCGTCGCTGGCCTTGACCAGGTGCGCCTGCGCCGCGTGCCGCAGCGCCAGCGCGCGGGCCTCGTCCGGGTCGCCGACGCCGTCGGGCCGGATGTTCGGGTCGAGCGTGACGGTGACCTCGTCGCGCCCGTGCTCGCGCCGCAGCATCGCCTCGATCCTGGCCGACCCCGGTTCCCGGAACAGGGCCAACGACGCGGCGTGCACCGCCCTGACCCGCGAATCCAACGACTCGGGCAGCTCGCCGGGGCGCCAGCGCCAGTCGGCGGCGTCGTCCATCCGGAAGTCGTAGCGCGCGGAACCGTCCCGGCCGACCGTGGCGACGGCCAGCGCGGACGGTTCGTCGGCGGCGACCAGTCCCGACGGGTCCAGTCCCTCTCCGAGGAGGCGGTCCCGGATCCGTGCACCGAAACCGTCGGCGCCGATCCGGGCCAACAGCCTGGTGGGCGTGCCCAGCCGGGCTGCGGCCACCGCGGTGTTCGCGGGCCCGCCTCCGGGCACGGCGCGCAGGACGTCGGGCCCGTGCGCGGTGGGCAACAGATCCATGACGTTCTCCCCGACCACGACCAACCGGGGGCTCGGGGCGCTCACGGCGCTCCCCAGGTCCCGCGCGTCGGGCTGTTTCCCGCGGCGGCCGCCGCGAGCGAGCCCGCCAGGCCGATCTGGGGCAGGACGGTCGCCTGGTAGGCGTGGTAGACGTCGGGCTTGCCAGGCCAGACCGCGCCCGCCGGGCGACCCGCGGGGTCCAGTTCGTGGTGCCAGCTCCCGTGCTCGCGGTCGAGGTGGTGGCGGTCGGCGTAGTCCCACCAGCGGTCGTAGTGGCGGGCGTAGCCGTCGTCACCGGTCAGCGCGCCGAGCGCCCACGCGGCCATCGTGGCCTCGGCGACCACCCAGTGCATGCGTTCCCGCACGACGGGCGCGTCCGCCCAGTCCAGCGTGTAGACGAACCCGTCCGCGCCGTCCGCCGCCCACCCCCGCCGGACGGCGTGGTCGAAGAGCCGCACGGTGTCCGGGCGCAGCCAGTCGGGCACGGCCTCCCCCGCGTCCCTCAGGGCCAGCTCCAGGTGGACCAGCAGCCGCGCCCATTCCAGGAGGTGGCCGGTGGTGCTGCCGAAGGGTCGGAAGGGGTCGTCCGGCCGGTCCCGGTTGTGGTCGGGCAGGGCACGCCAGTCGGAGGTGAAGTGCTCGGGCAGCCTCCAGCCGTGGTCGGCGGCCACGCGGTGCACGAGGCGCTCGGCGACGGCGAGCGCCCGGAGGGTCCAACGACGGTCGCCGGTGGCGTCGGCCGCGGCCAGGAACGCCTCCACGCAGTGCATGTTGCTGTTCGCGCCCCGGTAGTCCTCGGTGCTGGTCCACGCACCGTCCCAGCTCTCCCGCACCGCTCGCGCCGACTCCTCCCAGAAGTGGGCGTCGACCACGCGCAGGGCCTCGTCCAGCAGGTCGCGGGCACCGGGTCGGCCGGCAAGCGCGGCGCTCGCCGCGGCGAGGACCACGAAGGCGTGCGTGTAGGCGGACCTGCGCTGTCCGTCGGCCGCGGCATCGACGGACGCACCCGTCCCGGCGGACCCGTCCGGTCCGTCTGCGGCGTCCTTCCGGAGGCTCCCCTCATCCTGGGAGCGGTTCCCTTGATCTCCGCGGTCCGGGACCTGCTCGTACCACCCGCCCCGCGCGGCGTCCCGCAGTGGCCCCGCGAGCGCGGCGAGCCCGTGGTCGGCCCAACGGTCGGCGCCTTCCTCGCCGCGCAGGTGCGCCAGAGCGAACACGTGCGTCATGCGAGCGGTGATCCAGGTCGCGGTCGGCCGGTCCTCCTCCACCCGGCCACGGGCGTCCAGCCACCCGAAGCCGTCGGCCACCACTGAGCGTGCGGCGAACGCGAGCAGCCGCCGCTCCTCAGCGCGCAGCCAGGCGGGGTGTCCCGGACCGGATCGTTGCGAAGCCGTCAATCCACTGCCTCCTCGGCGTGTCGGTACGCGGTTCACGATAGCCGCGCCGGTCAGCGCACGAGCAGGACGATCCACGGCCCGTGGACGGCGCGGTCCGCCCCTCGGAGCGCTGCCGGGGCGCCCGTGTCCGGCGAGCCCGGCGAGGCCCCTGGTGAACACGGGCAGCCACGTCGATAACCTCCGAGGTGACACCGCCGGAGAGCGACCCTGTCGCACCGCGTCCGGCGGCCGCCCGGGACCGGCGTACCGGGAACCGCGAAGGAGGCGCCTGATGATGCTCGCTGCGGGGGAGACCCCCGTCTACCTCGGCCCGATCGTCGCCCTGCTCGTCGCGGCGGGCCTGATCGGGGCGCTGTTCGTCCGCCTCAGGGTCGTCCCGATCGTGGGCTTCCTCCTCGCGGGCGTGCTCATCGGCCCCCACCAGCTCGGGGTCGTCGCGGACGAGACCCAGGTGGAGGCGGCGGCCGAGATCGGCGTCATGCTGCTGCTCTTCACCATCGGCGTGGAGTTCTCCGTCGAACGGCTCGCGCGGATCAAACGGTTCGTCCTGGGCGGCGGCACCCTCCAGGTGGCGCTGACCACGGCGGCCGTGGCCGGGCTCTGCGTCGTGTTCGGGATGGACTGGCGGATCGGCGTCTTCACCGGCTTCCTGGTCGCGCTGTCCTCCACCGCGATCGTCCTGAAGGTCATCGCCGCCAAGGGCGTCACCCAGCGCCCCGTCGGCCAGGCCTCCGTCGGCACCCTCATCCTCCAGGACCTCGCCATCGTCGTCATGGTCATGCTCATCCCGATCCTGGGCGGCGAGGCGGGCGGCGCCTGGGGGATCTTCCAGGCCCTCGGCACCGCGGCGCTCGTGCTGACCGCCGTGATCGTGGTGGCGCGCAAGGTCATGCCGCCGTTGCTGGAGCGCGTCGCCCGCCTGTGCTCGCCGGAGGTCTTCCTGTTGTCGGTCGTGGCCATCGCCCTCGGCGTGGCCTACCTGACCTCCCTGGCGGGGGTCAGCGACGCCCTGGGCGCCTTCCTCGCGGGCATGGTGCTCAGCGAGTCCCGGCACAGCGCCCACGCCCTGAGCGAGATCATGCCGCTCCAGATGGTGTTCAGCGCCGTCTTCTTCGTCTCGATCGGCATGCTGCTCGACGTCTCCGTCCTGGTCGAACTGTGGTGGATGGTCCTGCTGGCGGCCGTGGCGGTCGTGGCGGTCAAGGTGGTGACGGCCTTCGCGGCGGTCTCGGCGCTTCGCGTGGGCGCCCGAACGGCCGTCGCGTCGGCGTTCCTGCTCGCTCAGATCGGGGAGTTCTCCTTCGTCCTCCAGCAGGCCGGGGCCGAGTACGGTCTGACGCCGGTCGGCATGGGCGCCGAGGGCGGCCAGCTCCTGGTCGCCGTCACCGTCGTCCTCATGACCGCCACGCCCGCGCTGGGGGCGCTCGGCGAGGTGGTCGCCCGCCGCATGCCGGAGGGCGCCGCAGCACCGACAGCCAGCGCGGCGGTGGAGGCCGACGACACGCGCGACCGCGTGCTGATGGTCGGGTGGGGGCCGGTCGCGCGGAACCTGGGGCACTACCTGAGCGTCAACGGCGTCCCGTCGACCGTGACCACCCTCAGCCCCGACCTGGCGGCCGCCGCGGAGAACCTCGGCCACACCGTCGTCCGCGGGGAGGCCACCAAGGCGAGCGTGCTGCACGGGGTCGGCATGGACCGCGTGAAGCTCATCGTCATCGCCGAGAACGAGTCCGAGGAGGCCGTCCACATCGCGCACGTCCTCAACGGGCTCGCGCCGGGGGTGCCGATCGTGGTGCGCCCGAAGGACACCACCGACGTCGTGGGACTGTACGACGCGTCCGTCCGCAGGATCGTGGACACGCACCGGGCGGTGACCGAACCACTGGGCGGAACCGTCCTCGACCTCCTCGGCATCGACCACACCCACCGGGGACATCCCGACCCGACCGTGGTCACCCGGTTCGTCGCCGACCCCGACACCTCCTGCGCCCACATGGAGGAGCTCCCGCCCGTGCTGCCCAAGAGCCCCGGCTGCACCGAGTGTCTGCGCAAGGGACAGCGTGACTGGGTCCACCTGCGGATCTGCGCCCAGTGCGGGTTCGTCGGGTGCTGCGACGACTCACCCGGCCGCCACGCCAGCGGGCACGCGGGCGTGTGCGGCCACCCCGTCCTGTTCTCCGCGGAGCCGGGCGACGACTGGGCATGGTGCGTCCTGGACGAACGGCTGGTCCGCGGCGCGGAGGTCCCCGCCGGGGCCTCCTGACGCGTCCCGGGGGCCCGGCGGTCCTGGGCGCCCCCGCCGGGCCGGCCGCGCGGCACGTCCGCCGGATGTGCTCGGCGACCGTGCGCGGATCCTCGGATCGGCCCTGCGAACACCGGACGCGCCTCAGGTGCGCCGCGGCCCCCGGGTGAGCAGCAGTCCGGCCACCACGGCCAGCAGACCGAGCACGGGCCCCCCACCGGCGCCGAGCCCCACCGCGACCAGGGTGCCCAGTCCGCCGCCGACCAGCGCGGCCGCCGCGAGGGCGCGGATCGGTCCCGGGACCCCGCTCAGCCGTGCCGGAGGCGTCTCGAACCGCACCGCCCAGGACGCGAGCACGGCGGTCAGCGGAAGCAGCGCCGCCGTACCGGCCAGACCCCACACCAGCCAGGGAACCGTCATCGGGTCGGGGGTGTCGACGCCGAGGCCGTAGACCTGGACGGCGGCGACCAGGCTCACCGGGACCATGTGCCACAGGTACACGGTCATCAGGGTCGGGCAGACCGCGTCCAGCACCCGCGCGGGGCCGGGGCGGTCGGCCCAGGCCGCGATCCACCGGCGGAGCAGGACCGCCGCGCCGACCTGCACCGCGCCCAGCGCAGCCAGGACCAACGTCGGCGGACCGGCGTTGGAGGCCTCCATGGCGAAGACACCGGTCATGTTCGGCGAGTACGGACCGGTCAGCATGAGCACGGCGGCCGCGACCGCGCCGCCCGCCGCCAGCACCGCTCCCTGACGCGGGCGCAGCGCCCCGGCCCCGTAGAGCAGACCGAGCTGGTGCACGCCCAGCCACACGAAGACCACGTTCGCGTAGCCGACCGCGTCCACCCCCGTCGCGAAGCGGACGACGTCGACGAGGGCCGCCCCGGCGAACAGCGCCGCCGCCACCCGCCAGCCGAACCGGTCCTGGACCGGGAGGAGGACCGGTGTCGCCACGACCACCAGGACGTACACCGCCAGGAACCACAGCACGATCCCCACCGCGTCCGCCGCCACCGACACCGGCTGTTCCGGAACCCCGCCCAGGGCCAGCAGGTGGGTCGCGGCGATCCAGACGGCGGCGAGCGGGACGACCGGCCAGGCGAGCCTGCGCAACCGGCGCGCCAGCCACGTCGTGGCCGCGACACCGCCCGCCGCGGCCGACCGCAGGCTGATGAGGTTGGCGCGCCGCCGACGAAGAAGATCAGTGGCATGACCTGGGAGACCCACGTCATGGCCGAAGCGCCCGGCACGGTGAGGACGCTGTCCATGGTCAGGCCTCCCGGAGCCGCGGTGAGCACCGGGTACCACCAGTGCTGGAGGACGACCAGCACGATGACGAGGAGGCGGAGGACGTCGAGGAACCGGTCGCGGCCGGGCAGGGGTCGCGTGGCCCCGGTCCGGACGTCGCGTTCGGGTGCGGGACGCGGCGCCGACGGGACGGACGGCCCGTCTGCGCCGCCGGTTCGCGAGATCGTGGTCATCGGTCGCTCCCGGGTCGTCTCCACCGTGGGAGCGCGCGTGCCCCGCGCGGCGGAGGAGGTGTCGTGCCGACCGGGATCAGGGGGCGACGACGTGTGGTCGGACGGGCCCCGGCCTGGGCGGAATGTCCGCGCCCCGCCGGTGCGTCGTCGTTACGACCCTAGGTAGTCGGTGGAGGCCGCCGCGATGGCTCTGATACCACTCTTCGACCCCCGGTCCGCCCACCCGTCGACGGTGGTCGCGGGCACCATCGTGCGGTGGCGACCGGGGGGTCGGCGCGGTCGGGCCCCGGCCGGGCGAGCCCGGGACACCCCGGCCCGCACCGAGGCGACCCGGGCTCAGGCCGAGGGGGGAGCCGTGGGCAGGGCGCGTTTGTGCGCGGTGGCGCGGTAGCGGTCGACCAGGGCCGCTTCGACGTGTTCGGGGATGGGCAGACCCTCCAGGAAGTCGTCGATCTGCTCGTAGGTGAGGCCGAGCGCCTCCTCGTCGGGCCTGCCCGGCGACAGGGTCTCCAGGTCGGCCGTGGGCACCTTGTGCACCAGGTCGTCGGGGGCGCCGAGCGCGGCGGCCACGGCGCGCACCCGGCGCTTGGTCAGGCCGGTCAGCGGGACGAGGTCGACCCCGCCGTCACCGTACTTGGTGAAGAATCCGGTGACCGCCTCGGCCGCGTGGTCGGTGCCGACGACGAGGCCGCCGAGACCGCCCGCCACCGCGTACTGGGCGATCATCCGCTGACGGGCCTTGACGTTGCCGACCACGAAGTCCTCGGAGACCGCGCTCGCGTAGGTCATCCCGGCGGCGGTGAGGGAGTCGGCCACGGCGTCGCTGGCCGGCCCGACGTCGACGGTGAGGCAGCGGTCGGGGGCGGTGAACTCGACCGAGCGGGCGGCGTCGTCCTCGTCCTTCTGCACCTTGTAGGGCAGGCGCATCGCGACGTACTCGGCGGCGTGCCCGGCGGCGCGGGCGCGGTCCACGGCGAGGCGGCACAGGCGTCCGGTGGTGAGCGAGTCGACGCCGCCGCTGATCCCCAGTACGAGCGCGGTCGCGCCCGTGGTGGTCAGGCGCTCGGCGAGGAAGGCGACGCGTCGTTCGATCTCGGCCCGGACGTCGAAGTTACCGGGGACGTCGAGGTCGCGAATGATCTCGCGTCTGGCCCGGCTCAGCTCGGTGTCGGTCACTGCGGTTCCCTGTGGGTGAGGTGGGTGTGCCCGCCGATTATCGCCGTTCGGGAGCCGCGGAGGCACTCCGGGGTGCGGAAGGGCCGCTCAGCCGTCGGGGCCGAGTCGGCGGGCGAAGCGCTCGTAGTCCACGACCAGGCCGTCGGCGTCCACGGACAGCCGGTACTCCCCGCGCAGGGGGTCGCGGTAGGTGTAGCGCTCCAGACCGCCCTCGGAGGGGTGGCGTGTGTACCGCTGGCGGACGCGGCGGACCCGCAGGGAGGGGATGTCGATCCAGGCCACCGCGATGTCGCGGTACTCCCCCGGGTTCAGGCCCAGGCGCGGATCGGGAGGGTGTTGGTGAGGGGGGTCGCGGCGACGTCCACGTCCAGGCAGCCCCTGAGCTCGGGTCTGGGTCTGCCCTGGCCGTCGGTCCAGTTGCCCCCGTGCGCGGTCAGCGTGACCGACTCCGTACCCCGTGCGGAGACGACCTCGACTCGCGCCTCCCGTGTCGCCCAGGCCAGGTCGGTAAGGACCGTGAAGCGGGTCAGGAACCGCTCGTCGCCCTCCACGACGACCTCTCCGGCCTCCAACCGGTACCCGTCGGGCTCGGGCAGGAGGGCGCCGAGGCCGAGTCCCTCGGGTACGTCGGTCCGGGACCACGCGGCGGGGTGTTGTGCCAGTGACGACATGTCACCGTTCTACCGTTCCGTACGGTTGCTACGCCAGAGCGGCACGGGCCCGTGCCGACGCGGTACGGGCCCGTGCCACGGGTGGCGCGGGGCTTGCGCCCCGGACGCCGTGGCGGGTGCGCTCAGGCGCCCTTGACCTCGGCCTCCATGCGTTCGAAGTCCCGTGCCATGGCTCCGGTGACCCGACCGAGGCCGTTGAAGAGGAAGATCGCGCCGAAGCCGAGCGCGACCGCCGGAACCATCGCGTACAGCCCGGTGTTCAGGTACGCCGAGTCGACGACGTCCCAGACGATCGCGGTGGCGCCGCCGACGACCATGCCGCCGAGCGCGCCCGCCCAGGTCATGCGTCGCCAGAACACCGCGAGCAGCAGGACCGGCCCGAACCCGGCGCCGAAGCCCGCCCAGGCGTAGCGACCAGGTCCATGACCGAGCTGTCGCCCCAGAGGGCGATGCCCGCCGCGGCGAGTGCGACGGCGACGACGGTGCCGCGGCTGATCCACAGCAGGAGGCGCGGGTCGGCGTCGCGGGAGACGAAGCCCCGGTAGACGTCCTCGGTGAGGGCGGAGGCCGCGACCAGGAGTTGGGAGTCGGCGGTGCTCATGACGGCGGCGAGGATCGCCGCGAGGAGGACGCCCGCGACGAGCGGGTGGGTCAGCGCTTCGATGAGCTGCGGGAAGACCTGCTCGGGGTTCTCCAGCGGGGTCTCGAAGTAGGCGATGCCGACGAAGCCGACCACGAGGGCGAGCGCCATGGCGGTGACGGCCCAGCTGACGCTGACGATCCCGGCGTGGCGGATGTCCTTGACGGAGCGGATGCCCATGAAGCGGGCGAGGATGTGCGGCTGGCCGAAGTAGCCGAGGCCCCAGGCCAGGCCGGAGACGATGACGACCCAGCCGAGGGTGTCGGTGCTCTCCCAGACGAGCGTCTCCGCGTTGAACGAGGTGCCGCCGACGATCGACATCAGGCCGTCGCTCTGCTCGGCCACGCCGGAGGTGAGGCCGCCGAATCCGCCGAGGGCCACGACCGCCATGATCGGCACGACGAGGAGGGCGAGCCACATCATGACGGCCTGCACGACGTCGGTGTAGGAGACCGCGAGGAATCCGCCCAGCACGGTGTACAGGACGACGATGCCGACGCCGATGGCGATGGCGGGCGCGGGGTCGAGACCGAAGACCTGGTCGAACAGGGCCGACATGGCGACCAGGCCGGAGGCGACGTAGAAGAAGTAGAAGACCACGATCAGCACCGCCGACACGCCCCGCAGGAGTCGGGTCGGGTCGTTGAAGCGGTTCTCCAGGAAGGAGGACAGGGTCAGCGAGTCGGACTCGCCGCCGGTCCGGGCGTCGGTGACGCGCTCGGTGTACACGCGCAGGCGGGGCGCGAGCAGGATCCAGCTGCCCGCGAAACCGCAGGCCAGGCCGACCGCGATCCAGGCCTCGCCCAGGCCCGAGATGTAGATGGCTCCGGGTAGGCCGAGCAGCAGCCAGCCGCTGAAGTCGCTCGCGTTGGCGCTGAGGCCCGCGACCCAGCTGTTGAGCTGCCGACCACCGAGCACGAAGTCGGACTGCGAGACAGTACGCCGGTAGACCCAGAGACCGATGCCCACCATCACGGCGAGATACACCGCGAAGGTCAAGACCGAACCGAGCATGGAGCCGTCCATGACCGTCCCCTCCTTTCTCTGATGCGCGCGGTCGTGACCCTTACGCGCTTATTACGAACTATGTGGGTGATCATGACCCCGTGTTCGCCGAGTCACAACATTTGTGCGTGGAACATCACCTCTTTGATATCTGGCCGAGTCTTCGACCAGGCATGATTGTTCCGGCGGCCACGCGCGCGACCTGTCGTTTGTCCGATCGGACATAACCGACAGCCCGTGATGGGATCTTTGGCGTTCACCCGACCCCCCGCACGGTGGCGCGCCCCCGCTCCGAGCGCTCTCCCACGCCTCCCCCGCACACCTCGGCCACGGCGGTTCGCGCCAGTCCGAGGGGGAACTGTCTTGGGCACGACGGATGCGAGAGAGGTTCCGGGATCGTGCCCACCCCCCACCCCCCGAGCGGTCTGCAACCCAACGAACCGCGTGGCAGATGCGGATGCTCGACCACGCCGACGGTGTCGTCGGGGGCGCCGTCCTCGTGTCGCCCAGCCTGCTGGTGACGTGCGCGCACGTCGTCAACGCCGCCCTCGGCCGTCCCGGTGATCCGGAGGAGCACCCCGGGCAGGGGACCGCGGTCCGGCTGATGTCGTTCGACGACCGGGTATGGGACGCCGACGTCCTCCCGGATCTGTGGGCCGCCGGCCACGGCAGCCGCGACCTGGCCGTGCTCCGGCTGTGGGGCCCGGGCCTGCCCGACACCGACTTCCCCAAGATGAGCGGGTGCGCGAACGTCTCCTTGGGGCAGGTGCTGTACGTGGTCGGGTACCCCGTGGGCATGCGGTCGCTCCAGGCCTCGGTGGTCTACCGGGGCAGGGGCGGCCCCACCGGCGCCACCCACCAGGTCGAGGTGCCCGGGTCGCGGCCGACCCAGATCACCGGCGGGTTCAGCGGCTGCGCGGTGCGCACGGACACCGGCGAACTCGTGGGGATCATGCAGAAGAACCACCACTACCTGTGGAACGACCCCGACCAGCCCTCGGGCATCGCCTTCCTGCTGCCGGTCGAGGAGTTCGTCGGCGACCGGGACGGCCAAGGGGGCGTGTCCGTGCGGCGCCTGGCGGACGAGTCGCTCTGCGGCAGGGAGGCCTACGCCCGCCTGCACGACCTGCTGGACTCCGTGTCCGTGGCGGAGGTCCCGCCCGAGTCCCTGCTCAACCCCGACGAACTGCGCAAGGTCCGACGACGGGCGTCGGGCACGACGGCCTGGCAGGTGCTCACAGCGCTGTGGGATCTGGTCCCTCCGGTCGGCGAACCACCGCCCCGGGTCGCCTGGGTGCACCACGTCTACCGAGAGATCGGGGTCCGGCGACCGCTCCCCCCGACGGTCTGGCCGTGGATCAGGCAGGAGGCCCACCCCCTGGGCAGCGACTGGGACAATGTCCTCACCCGGCACCGCGACCATCGGCTGCTCCGCCAGAGGAAGCCGGACGCGCTCGTGGGCGCGGCGGAACCGGACACGGTGGTGCTCTTCGATCTGGAGCCCGTGACCGGGGGCTACCGGCTGTCCCACCGGACCGCCCACATGGACAAGGAGGGTTACCGGCTCCTGCTCCAGGGCACGAAGGTCGTCCGCGAGGCCGACATCCTCGACGAGATCGGCGACCTCATGGGCGACGCGGCCATGAGAGGGCTGGTCACGCCGGACGAGGAGTCGTTGCGGCTACGCGTGTTGCTCCCCAAGGAACTCCTGCACCTGAACCTGGGGCAGGCCACCACGCACCGCGCGCTGCTGGAGTACCCGCCGCGGCTCGGCGCGACGTACGAGATCGTGTACCACGTCAGGGAGCGGGTCCAGTCCGCGTCCTACATGGAGGCGCTTCCCGGCAAGTGGCGTCGCAACTGCGAACAGCAGAGGTCGGACACGTTGGTGAGAGATCGAAACACCCTCCTCACATGGGACTTTCCGATGAGCGAGGTGGTGCACCTGCTGAACGACGGGGACGTCACCCTCTGCATGGCCGAATCGGACAACGAAGACATCCGACACATCTACGACTCCGCGCTCCACCAGGGGATCCCGACCGTCATCCGCGGCCCGCGACAGGCGATCCGCGAGCTGGCCAAGGAGCTGCTCGACCGCGACCCCGGTTCACGCGTCCCGATCTCCGGCCTCGCCAGACACCTGCGCGACCGCGCCAAGGGGGACGCGGAGAACCGGAGCATCGTCCTCGTCCACGACGTCTACGGGGACAACCTCCCGCGCCAGGCCCTCCAGGAGCACGATCATCCCACTTCATCGGACAAAAAGGACGGAGGCCTATAAAGAATAACAAAACTCATCCAAGTCAACATACCTCACAGTCTTCACTTTTTAGGCCATGCACAAAGACAGCCCGGTGTGGCACGGAGCTGCTGTTATCCACGGAACGAGGCCAAACGAGGCTCCGCGTATCGCGGAAGGCGAACCGTCGTGGCAGGATTGTGGGAGGAGACTTCCAGGAGGAGTTCGACGTTGTCGAACACATTTCACAGCGCACTCGAAAATCTGACGGGCGGGCCCTCCCGCCTGGTCGTCCTCATCGACTCCTCCCCCCTCATGGCCCTGCACCGGGACAACGTCGCCACACTGGTCGAACACGCCGCGCGGGCCGGATCGCCGGTCGTGCGGTTCGACGCCGGACACGCCAGAGGCGGGCACGGCCCTCCGTGGCCGCTCGCCGACCCGCTCCCCGACGGAGTCGACGCCGCCGTCATCGTCACCGACGCGCAGGACCGGGGATGGCGGCAGCGGCGGTTCCGTGCCTGGGTGGCCTCGGTCGCCACCCGGCAGCCGACCGCCCTCCTCCACCTCCTCGACCGCTCCGTCTGGTCCCGGGGGCCGCTCGCGCCCCAGCCGTTGCGCCTGACCGGGGCGTCCCCCTCAGCGCCCGGCGCCCGGACCCCCATGACCACCGCGGACGACGCCGAGGACACCGCCGTCCCGGAGGGCGCCGCCCTACTGCCGGTGCTGGCGTTCGGTCCCGACTCCCTGGCCGAGTGGATCACCGTGGCGAACGGGACCGGAGGGATCTGGCGGGCGGACGCAGCCGTCCTCCCACCAGACGGCGCGCGTCCCCCGGAGACGGTCCCCTGGGACCCCGACCCCGTGTCGCGGTTCCTCGCGCAGGCCTCGCGCGGCGCGCGCGAACTCGCCGTGCGCCTCACCCAGGCACCCGTCAACCTGCCGGTCGCCGAACTGCTCCAACGGAACCTTCCGCACGCGCCGCGCGACGCACGCGCGGCCGTCACCGAGATCGCCGAGGTGTTCGGCGGCGACCTGGTGGACCCCTCCCATCCGCTGGGCGACCTGGACGACCCGGCCGCCCCCGCCCTGGAATTCCTTCCCGGCGTGCGCAGGGACCTCCTCGGCAGGTTCGGCGACCTCAGCGTGATGCGCTCGGTGTTGTCCTCGATGGCCATCGAGTTCAAGGACTGCGCCCGCGTCTTTCAATGGCTGTCCAGGATCGAGACCGGTGCCCCCCGGGTCACCGACCTCGACGGCGAGGAGGGCCTGGCCAGGGCCCTCCTGCCCGCTCTGTCCGAGATGCCCGGCGAGTACCGGCGGCTCGCCGAGCACCTGCGCACCGCCCTCGGCGAAACCTCCGCAGACGGGGCCGAGCACAGTACGCCGCCCGAGACCGTCCGAGAGGAACCGACGCGACCGTGACCGACACCCACATCTTCGACACGGAACCCACTCCGTCGGAGCCCCTGGACCCGCGGCGGACCCACGCGAGGCGGCCCAGGGCGCGACGGCTCGCCAAACTCGGCGGCGTGCCCCCGCACAACCTCAACTTCACCGGCCGTACGGAGATCCTCGGGCGGATCCACGACCTGCTGTCGGAAGCCTCGGGCAGCGTGTACCTGTTGGCGGGCGGCGGCGGTATCGGCAAGACCCAGATCGCGATCGAGTACGCGCACCGCTACCGGGACGACTACGACCTCATCTGGTGGATCCCGGCCGGCGGCGTGACCGACATCCACCAGTCCTACGTCAACCTCGCCAGACACCTCGGTCTGGCCGAGGAGGGCGGCAACCTGGAGATGACGGCGCAACGGGTCCGCGACGCGCTCGAAACCGCCCCCGAGATCGGCCACTGGCTGCTCGTCCTCGACGACGTGGGAGACCTGAACTCCCTCGACACGGCCGAGCTGCCCGCCAACGGGCCCGGCGACATCATCATCACCTCCCGGGACCAGAGCTGGATCCCGAGCGGCCGCAGTGAGGGTTCGGTCGTCCCCACCCTCAAGCCGGAGGAGAGTGTGGCGCTCCTCCGCAAGATCTGCCCCCACGGTCTGGATGACGACGGGGACGCCCGTCGCATCGCCGATCGTCTGGAGCACGTGCCCCTCGCGCTGGCGCAGGTCGGCGCCTACCTGCGCGACTCGTTGATGAGCGTCGAGGACTTCCTCCTCCTCATCCAGGACAAGTTCGACGAACTCGTCACGCACGTGGAGTCGGAGGACCTGTACCCGCTCCCGCTCGCCGCGGCCTGGAACATGCAGCTCGACGACCTACGGCGCGGCACCGGCTCGGATCGGGCCGTCAAGCAGATGGTCCGCGAGTTCATCCAACTGTGCTCCTTCTTCGGGCCCCGCCCGTTGGCGCGCACGCTGTTCCACAGGGCCCGGGGACTCAGCTCCAACCCCCAGTTGGCGCAGATCCTGGGCAACGAGATGGCGCTGTCCAAGGTGCTGCGCTACGTGAGCAGGCACAGTCTGGCCGAGTTCGACCGGACCAACCACACCTTCCAGATGCACGTCACCTTCCAGACGGTCGTCCAGCGCACGGTGAGCGACGAGGAGAGCGTGCGCTACCGTGACCTGGCCCACCGGCTCCTGGCCCAGAGTGACCCGCTCGGCCCCGAACTCCCGCAGAACTGGTCCGAGTACCAGCTGCTGTACACGCACGTGCGGGCGTCGGAGGCCTGGCGCAGCCACGACCCCCAGGTCCGGGGGCTCGTCCACAACGTGATCACCTACCTGGTGGAGACTGGGGACGAGCGGGCCGCGCTGAACCTGGCGGACCGAGCCATCGAGTCCTGGTACGACGACACGGGACAGCGCTTCCAGGTTCAGCTTCAGCGCACGATGATCCTTCGCATCCAGGGTGAGAATCGGACCGCGCTCGCCGAGGCGGACCGGATGTACGCCGAGCAGGCGGAACTGGAGGGCCCGGAGAGCGAGGAGGCGCTCGACGCCCATCGAGCCCGCGCCATCGCCCTCAGCAACCTCGGCCACTACGACCAGGCCCTGGGCATGTTCGAGGACATCCACCGCGTCAGAACGGCCCGGTTCACCGAGGACGACGAGAAGACCCTGGTCATCGCACACGACATCGGCGTGAACCTGCGCCGTCTGGGACGCTTCCAGGATGCCTGGACCTGGACCGGCGAACCCTCGACCAACGGGAGTACCTGTTCGGCGAGAACGGCATCCCGTCCCTGCGCACCCGCCTGTCCACCGGTCTCAGCCTCATGGCCCTCGGCTACCTGGAGGAGGCCCGGGAGATCCTGGAGGACTGCCAGAGACGGTTCGAGGCCGCCGTCGCGGACGCCAGCACCCACACCGCGGACATCCCGACCTCGCTCTCGGTGCTCCACCGCAGGCTCGGCAACCACGAGGCGGCCCTGGAGTTGTCCGCCAAGGAACGCGAGGCCACCATTCCGCGTTACCAGCCGCACAGCCGCCCAGCGCTGCACATCAACAGCATCCACATGGTGAATCTGGCCTTCGCCGGCCAGGTGGAGGCGGGGACCACGCTGGCCGAGGATCTCCTCGCACACGTGGACGACGAGTTCCCCGAGCACCACCTCTTCCCCTGGGCCTCCCGGGCCAACGCCGCGATCGTGTTCCGTGTCGCGGGAGAGTACGAGCGAGCGCACGGACTCGACACGACCGCCAGGGAGAGGATCCGGCAGCACTTTCCGGACGCGCGGATCACCCTGGCCGCGGTCGAGGTCAACCTGGGCAACGACCTGTTCGCGTTGGGGCGGCTCAAGGAGGCGCGGGCGCAGGACGCGTCGAGCGTCGACCTGTGCCGGGACGCCCTGGGCGAACACCATCTCTTCCTCACCACAGCCCGGCGCAACCTGCTGATCAGTCGCCGGGCACTGGGTGAGGACGTTCATGAGGAGTGGGAGGCGCTACGCGACCAGTACGCCGCGCGGTTCGGACTGGACCACCGTTTCGTGACCACGATGGCGGACTTCACCCGGCTGGACACCGACATCCTGTCGATGAGGGACTGAGCCGCGATCGCGCCCGGTGGCGGTCAGGGCCGCCCCGGGAACGGCGAGGACAGCGACGAGAGCAGGAACAGCCACTCCCGGGAGGGAAACCGCAGGACGTGCCCGTCCGGCCGGAACGAGTCGCGCAGCAGCACGTGGCCACGTCGTTCCCAGGAGGCCTCACAGCATCGGTCACTGCCGCCGGACCACGACGACTTACGCCAATCGGTGCCGTCCCGCCAGGTGGCACGCTCGCTGTCTCGCCCGGTCCTCACTGGATCGTCCCACCGTTTCCTCCGCTCGGACGGCCGCGGAATCTCGCCTATTCCGGACATGTCCCATGATTTTACTTTCCGCCCCGGCTCACCGGAATACCACTGCCCCCTCGAAGAATGCGTGAGGTCAGCGTGAACAGAGTGATCGATTTCGTCGCCGACGACGGCACCGTGATCAGCGTCGAATCCGCCCCCGTCCGACGCGAGGGCGCGTCCAACGTCGCACGGGACGCCACGAAGATGCTCGGGGAGAAACAGCTCGACTCGGTCCTGCTGCGCATCAGGAAAGTCGGCGAGGCCGTGTCCACGCAGTTGACCGAACTCGCCTCGTCCCAGTTCGCGCCGACGGAAACGGAGGTGCAATTCGGTGTGAACGTGAGCGCCGAGGCCGACGCCGTGGTCGTCAAGGGCAGCGGCGAGGCCACCTTCAACGTCAGGATGACCTGGTCCAACACCGGATGATCCCCGCGACTCCCCGAAATCCAGGGTGTCGCGGGGATCGCCGGAACCCGCCGAAACGGGGGCGCCTTCGTGCCCGCCCGAGGGGCGTCGGGAGCTCCGGGACGGTTCCCGGAGACCTCCCGACGCGGCCCCCGCGATCCTCCGCCGACGGATCACGGGGGCCGGGTCCGCGCGGGTCAGTCCCAGTCCAGACCGCCGCCGGTCTGGTACTCGATGACCCGGGTCTCGAAGAAGTTCTTCTCCTTCTGGAGGTCCATCATCTCCGACATCCACGGGAACGGGTTCTCCGTCTCACCGAAGATCGGCGCCAGGCCGATCTGCTCGGCGCGGCGGTCGGTGATGAAATGCATGTACTTCTCGCACAGCTCGGCGTTGAGGCCCAGCACGCCGCGCGGCATGGTCTCGCGACCGTAGGCGACCTCCAACTCACAGGCCTCGGTGAGCATCGTGCGCACCTCGGCCTGGAACTCCTCGGTCCACAGGTGCGGGTTCTCGATCTTGATCTGGTTGATCACGTCGATACCGAAGTTCAGGTGGATCGACTCGTCGCGCAGGATGTACTGGTACTGCTCGGCGATGCCGACCATCTTGTTGCGGCGGCCCAGCGACAGGATCTGCGCGAAGCCCGTGTAGAACCACATGCCCTCGAAGATCACGTAGAACGCGACCAGGTCGCGCAGGAACGCCTGGTCCGCCTCGGGCGTGCCGGTGCGGAAGTCCGGGTCCTCCAGGTTCTGCGTGTACCTGAGCGCCCACGCGTCCTTGGCCGTGATCGACGGGATCTCCCGGTACATGTTGAAGAGCTCGCCCTCGTCCAGGCCCAGGCTCTCGCAGATGTACTGGAAGGTGTGCGTGTGCACGGCCTCCTCGAAGGCCTGGCGCAGCAGGTACTGGCGGCACTCCGGGTTGGTCAGCTGGCGGTACACGGCCAGGACGATGTTGTTGGCGACCAGCGACTCGGCGGTGGCGAAGAAGCCGAGGTTGCGCTTGAGCATCAGGCGCTCGTCCTCGGTCAGCCCGTCCTTGGACTTCCACAGCGCGATGTCCGCCTGCATCGCGACCTCGGTGGGCATCCAGTGGTTGTTGCAGCCCGCCAGGTACTTGTCCCACGCCCACGTGTACTTGAGCGGGAGCAGCTGGTTGACGTCGGCGCGGGCGTGATCATCGCCTTGTCGTCGACGTTGACGCGCGCGGCGTCACGCTCGATCTCCCCGAGGCCGCTGGCGGCGCTGGCGCTGTGGTCGGGTGCTGTGGTCATACTGCGGTCGCTTTCCGTTCTCCGGCGGGGCCGGACGTGGTGATGCGTGATGTGCGGGGGCCGGGCGGCCCGGCGCGGGGCCGACCGCGACGTACGCGGACGGCCCCGCGGCTCGGAGTTCCCGGACGGGCGGACCTACTGGCAGGCCTCGCACTCGGGGTCCTCGATGGAGCACGCCTGGCCCTCCACGATCTCGAACTCCTCCGCGCCGGCGGGCGCGGCGGGCGCGGGGCTCGGGGCCGCGGCCGCCGGAGCCGAGCCGGAGGACACGGCGTTGAGGCGGCCGTCCGTACCCTTCAGGGTGCTCTTCTCCACGTGGGTGGCGCTCTGCGAACGCAGGTAGTACGTGGTCTTCAGTCCGGAGCGCCAGGCACGGCGGTACAGCGCGTCGAGCTTGCGACCGCTGGGAGCGGCCATGTACAGGTTCAGCGACTGGGCCTGGTCGATCCACTTCTGTCGGCGCGAACCAGCATCGACGAGCCAGTTCGGGTCGAGCTCGAACGCCGTCGCGTACAGCGCCTTCAGGTCGTCGGGAACCCGGTCGATGTCGCCCAGGCTGCCGTCGTGCAGCTTCAGGGCGGAGACCATGTCGTCGTCCCACAGGCCGCGCTCCTTGAGGTCGCGCACCAGGTACGGGTTGACGACGGTGAAGTCGCCGGACATGTTCGACTTGACGAACAGGTTCCGGTACACGGGCTCGATCGACTGGCTCACGCCGGTGATGTTGGCGATGGTCGCGGTCGGGGCGATCGCCATCACGTTCGAGTTACGCATACCGGTGGTGCGCACGCGCTCGCGCAGCGAGTCCCAGTCCAGGGTCTCGCCCCGGTCCACGTCGAGGTCGCCGCCGCGCGCCTCGGCGAGCAGCCGCAGCGAGTCGATCGGCAGGACGCCCCTGCTCCACAGCGAGCCGTCGAAGGTCTCGTAGGAACCGCGCTCGACCGCCAGCTCCATGGACGCCTCGATGGCGTAGTAGCTGATCAGCTCCATGCTCTCGTCAGCGAAGTCGACCGCGCCCTCGGAGGCGAACGGGGTGCGCAGCTTGAACAGCGCGTCCTGGAAACCCATGAGGCCCAGACCCACGGGGCGGTGGCGCATGTTCGCGCGGCGCGCCTCGGGGATCGTGTAGAAGTTCACGTCGATGACGTTGTCGAGCATCCGCACGGCGGTGCGCACGGTGCGGCGCAGGCGCTCGGCGTCCAGACCGCCGGGGCCGGTGTGCTGGGCCAGGTTGACCGAGCCCAGGTTGCAGACGGCGACCTCGTCGGCACTGGTGTTCAGCGTGATCTCGGTGCACAGGTTGGAGGAGTGCACGACGCCCGAGTGATGCTGCGGCGAGCGCAGGTTGCACGGGTCCTTGAACGTGATCCACGGGTGACCGGTCTCGAACAGCATGGTGAGCATGCGGCGCCACAGGTCCACGGCCTGGACCCGCTTAGAGACCTTGATCCGGCCCGCGGCGGCCTCGGCCTCGTAGTGGGCATAGGTCCTGGCGAACTCGGACCCGTACTTGTCGTGCAGGTCGGGCACCTCGTCCGGGGAGAAGAGCGTCCAGGTGCCGCCCTGCTCCACCCGCTGCATGAACAGGTCCGGGACCCAGTTCGCGGTGTTCATGTCGTGCGTGCGGCGGCGCTCGTCACCGGTGTTCTTGCGCAGGTCGAGGAACTCCTCGATGTCGATGTGCCAGGTCTCCAGGTACGCGCAGACCGCGCCCTTGCGCTTGCCGCCCTGGTTCACCGCGACCGCGGTGTCGTTGGCGATCTTCAGGAACGGGACGACGCCCTGGCTCTTGCCGTTGGTGCCGCGGATGTGCGAGCCCAGGCCGCGCACCGGCGTCCAGTCGTTGCCCAGTCCGCCCGAGTACTTCGAGAGCATCGCGTTGTTGCTGATGCCGTGGAAGATCGACTGGAGGTCGTCGCCCACGGTGGTCAGGAAGCAGGAGGACAGCTGCGCCCGCACCGTGCCCGAGTTGAACAGGGTGGGGGTGGAGGCCATGAAGTCGAACGAGGACAGCAGCTCGTAGAACTCGATCGCGCGGGCGTCCCGATCGTCCTCGTTGAGGGCCAGGCCCATGGCCACCCGCATGAAGAACGCCTGCGGCAGCTCGTAGCGGACCTCGTCGCTGTGCAGGAAGTAGCGGTCGTAGAGGGTCTGGATGCCGAGGAAGGTGAAGTCCTCGTCCCGCTCGGGGCGCAGTGCGGCGCCCAGGCGTTCCAGGTCGAACGTGGCCAGCGCCGGGTCGAGCTGGCCGAGGTCGATACCGCGCCCGACGTAGGCGGCCAGGTAGGAGGGGTAGCGGTCGGCCATCTCGGACTGGCTGGCGGTCTGGGGGATGCCGGCGATGAAGGTGAGGGCCTCGCGGCGGAGCGTGTCCAGCAGCAGGCGGGCGGCCACGTAGGAGTAGTCGGGGTCGACCTCCACGAAGCTGCGGGCGGCCATGACCAGGGCCAGTTCCACCTCGCGTCCGAGATTGCGGGGTAGAAGCCGCGGCGCGCCTCGGTGAGGACCTTGTCCGCCGAAACACCGGTGAGCCGCCCGCAGGCCTCGGTCACGACGTGCGCGATCCGGTCGGCGGCGGCGGGGGGCGCACCGTCGTGGGTCGGCTCGGGCCGAACGGATGCGGGCACGGCCTCGACGTCAAGGGTCATACAGCGGCTCCAACCTCGGTAGAAGAGTCCCGGCGGGGAGGGACACGAGAAACACGGCCACGGCACACCGGTGGGCCGACACGCTCAGCGCGCGTGGTCATCGTGACCGGTGGGTCGCGGTGGCCCGCTCTCGAAGCCCCGTCGTCGGCGCACGGTCCGGTGCGCGCCGGTGGCAGGTCCCCGGGCGTGCGGTCGGTCTCCTGAGCGTCGCTCCCCGGGGGTCTCTCGGGGGATTCCAGTACGTGTGCGGAGTCCGATCCCACTCGCCGTGGCGGGCAGTCCCGGATGCGCGCCGGGTTCCCTCTTGCCTCACCCCGTCGGGGTGAACCACCAGCGGGACAGATACTACATCTTGGGGATGGGGCGTTGGAACACCGCAAGATGATGGCGTGTCTTGGATTTTACCCAGCAGAGGGCCGCGGCGGTGGACGCACCGGCGGCGTGGTATGGGGTGCGCGAACATGCCCGTTTCGCGGGGTTTCGACCGTCGATTCGAAGGTGGGCGCGACCGCGACCCGACACAGCCTAGGGGCCCGGGGGCGGTGTGACGCACCAGGCGCGTCAGAAAGCTCACGACACGCTTCGACAGTCACGTCCGCGGGCGGCCGGAGGGCCGCCCGGCCGGCACGGCGCGGCTGACCGGCGCGGGGGTCAGTCGATGTCCAGTAGGCCGTCCAGGTCGTCCTCGCCCAGTCCGAGGTCGGTGCGGACGCGGAACCGCATCCGCAGCAGCTCGTCGAGAAGGTCGCGCACGTACGGCGAGGCCATGGTGCCCATGTGGGCACGGATCCCGACGGTCGCCCAGCGCTCGGCGCCCGCCAGGTCGTCGTGCGCCTGAAGCACCTCGGCGACGTGGACGTAGGTGGGCAGGCCGAGCACCCGCTCGCCCTCCAGCCGCTTGAGCTGCGTGTAGGCCCGATCGATCTCGTCCAGTTGCAGCAGGGCGCCCGCGCTCAGGGCACGCGGGTCGATCACCGTCGGACCGCCGTCGTCGATCGCCCGTTGGTAGGCCGCGCACGCGTGCTCGTACTCCTGGGCGATCTCCCACTGCTCCCCCGCGCGCACGAACAGCTCCGCGCGGGTGATCTCGCTCCCGGAGTCGACCCGGTTGGCCAGGTCCTGCAACTGGGCGGCGACGGAGCCGTGCTCACCCGACCGGACGGCGTGGAACTCCATACGGTCGAGATCGGCCGCCGTCACGTGGGTCAACCGCATCGCCCCCATCCCCTAACTCGCGCTCCCGCGCGCCAGTCAGGGTCTGGCGCGCTCCAGTGCCTGCCAGAACCCCTGGCGCAGTCCGTCCCGGACCTCGTCCCTCAGCAGGTGGTCGATCGGCAGCGCAGAGCCCTGAAGCAGACGCGCCTCCAGGTCGGAGGGCATCCGGGGCCTCCGGGCGAGGACCGCCTCGACCCACAGGGCGGGCGCCTCACGCGCGATCGACTCCGCGAAGTCGTTCCCTTCTCTGTGTGCGACATGCACCGCATCGTCCACGGTATGCGCGACGACGTGTGTCTGCTGGGGATATCCAGGACTGGGACTGGATTCCTGGAGTCCCCGTCGGCCGAAGGGGCCGTCAAGCTCGGGACCAGTACGCGGCGAACCCCCGTATCCGGGAGCCGCCTCGCCGCGGCCAGCGGCGTCAGTTTCCGTACTGGTCCCATAGGTAGGGTTTGCGTCGTTCGCACCCCCAAAACCCGGCGTGTCGCCCGGCCCGAAACGCGGGTCCGTCTGGGGTGGCGGCCCGCTTCTCTGCGGAGGCGGGTGCCTTGGTGGGTGTCGGAGGCGAACGAACGCTGGGGGCCGGTCCCCGAGCGAAGGACCGCTGCGGTCCCGTGCCCGAGGCGAACGAACGCTGGGGCCGGTGCCCGAGGCGAAGGACCGCTGCGGTCCCGTGCCGTTGGTGAACGCGGACTGGGGTCCGGTCGCCGGGTGCTGGTGGGCGCCTGGCCCGACCTGCCCCGGCACCGCTCTGCCGGGCAGGCCGTACCCGTTCTGCTCGGTGCCGTGCGCGGCCTGGTCTCCCCCGGAGTAGAGAGCCTGGCCGTTCTGCCCGCCCCGCGCGTGTCCGCCCGCGGCCGTCTGCGTCGTGCTCGGGAAGGCGCCGCTGCCGCCCATCGGCGCCTGGGCGCCGGAGGGGAACCCGTTGGCGTCGATGGGACCGGCGCCGGGCTGTCCGCGGAGGGTCCGGCGAGGTGGTCGCCGCGCTGTTGGGCGAGCGAGCGCCGCATCGCGCGCAGCTGGTCCATGGCGCTGCCCTGCGGAACGGACTGGGGGCCCGTGCTGGCGAAGATCGCGTCGAGACCGCCGCCCGCGCCCCCGACCGGCTCGACCCTGCCGCCGCCGGGCTGGACCTCGACCGGCTGGCGGGGTGTGTCAGGCGCGGAGCGGGCACGGCCGTTGGAGAACGGCGTCGTGGTCTTGGCCGCGGTCTCCTGCGTGGCACCACCGCTGGTGAGCAGGTTGACGTACGGGCGCAGGTGGCCGGCGCCGATCTCGATGAGGTCGTCGCACTCCCGGCGCAGGGTTCGGGAGATGGTCCAGTTGCCCTCGACCGAGACGTGCACGACGGTGACGCGCACGCCCAGGTCCTGGACGTCCGCGACGACCGAGGCCATGTCCTCGTCACCGCTGACCAGGACCGCGTCGCACAGGACACCGGTTCGCGCGAGGGTGGTGAGGTCGCGCTGGACGTAGCTCTCCACACCCTCGCGGCGACCGGGCCGTATCCGGGCCGCGCGGAACTTGATGCCGGGGATGTCGGCGATGCCGTCCTGTTCCTGGGTGCGCCGGTCGTCGGCGACGGCCTCGTACCAGTAGCAGCGCAGGAGCGGCAGGCCGGTGCGGTCCCGCGCGACCTCGTTGAGGAACTGGACGAGACCGGAGTAGTCCCAGGAGACGGAGTCCCGGTTGCGGGTTCCGTGTACGGCCATCGCGCCGTCCGCGAGAAGGTATCCCGCGTCGACGAACAACGCGCAGCGGTCCACGTGACACCGCCCCCTTCCCTGTTGACTCTGGGGCCATATCCATGACCGGGCCACAGCCTAGCCAAGTCTGTCTTGTTTTGCGTGCCACCCGCGAACACTCACGGTTATGGTCACGCTACGCACAGGCGGAGTTCCGGGGTGACTCGCCCCTTTCACCACCCACACAGCGTGATCGGGAAGTCATACCGAGTCGGGAGTTCAGGTGCGCATGGGTGCGGTCAGAGCAATGGTTCCCGCCACCACGGCGTCCTGATGTGACCTGATTCGGATGTCCGATTCACGTCCCAGTACTGCGTCGAATCGGACCACGTCCGTCCCGAACGTGGCGGGATCCCCGACGGCGCCGCGCGCGGAACCGACGAAGCAGTTGGCCTCGCCCGCGTCGTCGCCCCGCGGCGTGCGAACGGTTCCGTCCACCGCCACCGAGTCACCGTCCAGGCCCGCGTCGCCCTCCCAGACCACGACGTCGAGCGTGGAGGGCACGGCGGCCGGCAGCAGCCCGGACACGGCATAGCCGACCGAGCCGCCCTGGAAGACCAGGTCGGTGTGGTCGAGCACCATCGCCTGGTTGTACGAGCCCACTCGGGGATCCTCCACCACCACCACCAGGCTCCACCCGGCGTAGCGGCCCCGGCCCTCGGCCGCGGGGACGTCGGCGACCCACCACTCGCCGCCGCCCTGGGCGCGCACCAGGTCGGTGACGTCGGCGAACGCGTGGTAGACGGGGTAGCCGGGCAGTTCCACGACACGGGTCTCGTCCGCCTCGACGGTTCGGTACCCGTCCACTGCGGGACCCTTGATCCTGGCGGTGGGGGCGTTGTGGCGGCCCCCCGCCGAGAAGTACAGGCCCGCCCAGCGCACCACGCCGCCCTCGGGCAGTTCCCAGATCGCGGAACTGGAGGAGACGGTGTCGGGGTTCCAGTCCCGATCGAGCGGCGCCATCTCCCAGTGGTCGTTGTCGAGCAGGTATCCCTCCCGTGCGCGCGCCTGGGCGCAGAGCCCCTCCTCCGCGCGGCCGTCCTCCTCGGGAATGGACGTGGGTTCCGGACCTACCGAAAACTCGGAGGCGTCCTGAACTTCGGGCTCCTCAGGGCCCGAGGGGCCCACCCGCGGTTCGGACGCGCCGGAGGCCGGCGGCGAGCCGGCTCCCTCCGGGTGACCGGGCGCCTCCGACGGAGCCGGGCCCTCGGTGTCGGCTCCGACGCCCGCCAGTCCGACCTCACCCTCGGTCACGGCCGAATCCTCCGAGTTCCCTGCGCTCTCACCGGCACCATCGGCGTCTGGGTTCTCGGTCGACTCCTCCAGTCCCAGACCGGATCGGCCGCCCGTCGGCACCCGCCGGGTGTCGGCGTCGGTCGTCGGCTCGGGGACCGCCCACTGCCGCGTGCCCGAAGACATGCCCAGACCCCCGTCCCAATGCCCGTGCGCGTGGCCGTGCCAAGGTGTGTGCGGATGCCCGTGCACGTGGCCGTGCCAGGGTGTGTGCGGATGCACGGGCCAGGGCCACGGCCACGGTACCTCCGGGGGTTCGGGGAGATCCGGCTCGACACACGTCATCAGAGCGTTGCCCACGGTCTCGGTACGGACGCGCCCCGCCGTCGCGTAGCGCGCGGCCACGCCCTCGGTGGTCACGCCGCGCTCACCCGCCGCGGTGACGGAGACGCCACCCGTCGACAGGGAGACCGCGGCGGGGATCCCGGTGCCGGCGTCCCCGGCCACCCGTACGTCGAAGAACTGGGTGCCGTTCTGGCCCGTGTCCATGCCCGGGTGCACGCACCGGCCGCCGCCGCTGCCCGCCGCGCAACTCCAGTCCCCGTGGCCGGACGCGCCGGAGACCGCGTTGCCCGCTCCGCCGGAGGCGACCATCTCGACCCCGGGCGGCAGCGTGATGCGGGCGACCACCTCGTCCACGGTGGCCGCGCCGATGTTGCGCACGTCCATGACCATGATTCCGTCGCTGCCCGGAACCAGCGCCCCGACCGGTCGATGCCCGCCGCGAACAGCGGTTCGCGAGCGTCCTGCGCGGGGACCTCGGCCTCCGGCACGTCCGCGGGCGGCACGACCACGGGTTCGGGTTCGGGCTCAGGCTCAGGCTCAGGCTCGGGCTCAGGGTCGGGCTCGGGCTCGGTTTCCTCGGACGGCACCGGTTCGGTGACCGGCGCGACCGGGTGCCGCGGGGGATCCTGCACGGGAGGATCGTCCGCGGGAACGGGCCGCGCGGGTGGAACGGAAGGCGCGGCGCCCGGCGGATCCGGCAGCGGGTCCCCGCCGCCCACCAGCGCGAGGGCGACCGCGACCGCGACGGCCGTCGTCGCGGCGGCTCCGGCCGTCGCCTGCTGCTGACCGCGCGACATCCGACCCCACCAGGCGCCGGTGGCGGCTCCGCCCGGGACGGAGGCGAGGTAGCCAGCGGCGCCGGCCCCCGCGACCAGCGGCAGAACGGTCCCGCGCAGTCCGACGTTGACGTCCATGAGCTCCGCGCACACCTCGCGGCAGTCCGCGCAACCGTCCAGATGCGCACCGACCTTGGCGGTGTCCCGCTTTGCCAGGCCGCCCCGGACGTAGGCGCCGAGCAGGCCGAGGGTCGGACGGCACGGCTCGGCGGCGCCCCCGCCCGCCAGGTGCATCTGGAGGTAGGCCTGCCGCAGGCCCTCGCGGGCGCGGTAGGCGAGGGCGGCGACGCCGTTGGCGTTCATCCCGAGGACGGGTGCGGCCTCGGAGGGTTTGACCCCCTCGATCTCCGTGTGCCACAGCACCGCCTGCCAGCGCTCGGGGAGGGAGAGGAAGGCTCGGGCGATCAGTGAGCGTTCGAGGCCCGCGAGCGCCGGGTCGACGAAGGGCTCGCCCGCATCGAGGCTCTCGATGTCTCCCGTGACGACCTGGCGCTTCTCCCCGCGTCCGCGGTCGTAGGCGGCGTTGCGAACGGCGGTCAGCAGGTAGGGGCGGAAGGAGTCCGTCGGTCCCTGGCCGCGCTGGATGGCGCTGAGCACCTTGGTGAAGGCCTCGGCGACGGCATCCTCCGCCTCGGCCTCCCCGCGCAGGAGTTGGCGGGCCAGACCGCGCGCGGCGCGGCCGTGGCGTTCGTAGAGGACGCCGTAGGCCGCGGTGTCACCGCCGCGCACCCGCTTGATGCACTGGTCGTCACCAGTAAGCACCTCTGTGTGATGGCCGTCGGCGTCGGTCACCCGGCGTCCTTTCTCAACAGTCCCCGCCAGCTGGGAGGAACGCCGGATCGGCGTCGTTTTCGCAGGTCCCCGAAAAAATATCCCGCATCGGCGTCATAGCCGCCACCGATCTCCGTAATCCGAGGCAGAGGCGGACGGACGGGCCCGGGTGCGCGGGCCGCGACCGGCGCCGGGGGAACGGACGACAGGGGGGAGCGGTGCCATGGGTGACGACGCGGCGGGAGCCGGGGCATGCGACCACAGGGTCCGTGCCCGGGAGCTGCGCGCCTGTGGGCGACGCGGAGCCGGGAAACGGGGTGGGACACGGGGGCCGGCTGGTGGACTCCGGCGGTCGACGCGGTGTGCGAGTCCTTCGCGACCGGGTCCGGTCTGGCGAACGCCTCCGGTCGTCTGGGAGCGGCGCGGGCACGGGCGGGCGTCGGGGTCGGGCAGAGCCTGGCGGACCTGGCGGCGTTCACCGAGGCGGTCGGGTGGGGTGATCCACCGCTGCGGCTGGTCAGAGCGATGGCTGAGGGGTGGGCGGACGGATGCCGGTCGGAGGACGCCTGCCGGGACGCGCTGACCGGCCTGGCGACCCTGCCCTACCTGAGGGCCCGCTTGGGCGAGCTGTACCCGATCGGCCACGACGCCCCTCCCGCCGTGGAGCACCGGTTGGTCGTGGTGACGCTGGACCCGGCGATGGATCCGTGGCGGCGCGCCGCCCGGCTGATCGTGCTCGGCTACGAGTTGCGCCGGTTCTTCACCCGCGGGGAATCGGTGTGCCTGCTCGGCCGGGTCCGGATCGCGGTGGTCGCGCAGGAGTCGAAGGACCTCGACGCACGGCTGGCCGAGTTGCGCCGAGAGTCAGGCTGGGGTCACGGGGCCGGCGTGTGGGCGGTTCCGCTCCCCCCGACCCTTGTGGAGGCGGTCACCCTGGTCGACGGCCTGGCGAGGTCGGGGCCATGACCGCATGACGCCGCCCCGCGCCGCGCGGTCCGCCATGAGGGAGGCGCGACCCGGCGCGGGGCGGTGGGCCGACCTCCGCGCCCCACTGAGGGGAGGGGCGTGGTGCGTCGGCCCGCCGGACGGGACACGGGTCCTCTGGCCCCTTCGGGGCGGCCCGGAGACGCGTCCGGCGTGGGGGTGTCGAGACCCGACGCCCCCGGAGGCGCGTCCGCACGGGGAGGCGGGCGCGCCTCCCCGTGCGTCACCCGATCACGGGATCAACCGAGGTTGACCCGGCCGCCGGTCACCGCGAAGACGGCCCGCCGCGTCCACGCGACCGGAACGGGCCGGATCGCGGCGATGCGCGCCTCATACCCACCGGGTGTCGGCGTGTGTGCGCCGTCGAGGAACCCGGTCGCGGAGGGTTCCGGAACGGGCAGGACGCCCGAGACGGACCGGGCGGTGGGCGGTGCCGCCTCCTCGGGAGCACGCGCCCACGGAGACGCTGAGGTCGCGGCCTCCGTGGACACGGTGGCCTCGGGCGGCGCGGAGGGCGCGGCCTCGGGGGCTACCTGAACCTTCTTCCCGCGAGCCCTTCGCTCGGAGCCGTGGACGAGGAAGACGTCGGTCTCCCCCGTGTCGGAGTTCGGGTGGACCCCCACAACTGGCATGTCGGCGGCCGGGGGTCGCGCGGCGCCCCCCTGAGGGGGCTCGCCCGTGGTCGGCGCGGCGCGCTGATCCGGGGCCGACGGCGTCGTTCGGGGCACGTCCGAGGGCGCCGTCGTGCCGAACCACGCCGGAGTGGGGGACGCGGAGCCGCCTGACCTCCCGACGCCTGGGCCAGGCGGCGCATCCCACGGCCCCGGCCTCCGCGGGGAGGCACTGCCCCGCTCGGTCCCGGGCCCAGGTGGCCCCAGGATCGGAGGACCCGATGGCGGAGCCCCCGTGCTCGACGCTCCGAGCCCAGGCGACTCTGGAACGAACCCTCCGGCCACGGGCGTTCCGGTTCCGGGTTGAGCCGGAGGGAGGACATCCGACGCCCCGGGCGGCTGCCCGTACGCCCCTGGGAACACCTCCCGCGAAGGCGCACCGCCCTGCCCGAGGCCAGGCGCGGGCCCCCCGGGAACGGGCGTCACCGGCCCCGCCTGGAAACCGCTTCCCCGTTCGCTTCGGGGATCGGGCGTCCCGGACGCGGCTGGCCCCCGCCAGTGGGCCCCGGGCGCGGATCCCGACCGCGACCCGTCGGTCGGGGGCGCCCAGGGCGACGCCGGGGCCGCACCGTGCGGGGGCCGCGGAGCAGGGCCGGGAGGTTCGGCGGGCGGCGGCTCGGGCTTGGGCGCACCCGTCAGGAAGGCCTCGGCCACCGAGTCCTGCGCGACGACGCGCGACGACGGCGCCCCGCCGGGGGGCGCCGCAGGGCGCTGCGACCCCGAGTGCCCCGACCACGGAGCCTGGTGCGGCCCGGAGTCGGCGAACCACGCCGACTGGTGCGGGCCGGAGGGTGCTTCCCAGGGCGTCTGGTTGGGGCCGGTCGGCTCGTGCGGCGCCGGCCGTTCGATCGCGTAAGGGCTCGGCGGGATGTACGGCTGCCCGTGCGGGTGCGGGTCCGCCTCGGGCACGTCAGGGCGTTTCGGGTCCTCGGGATGCCGCGGGTTCCGATGGTTCACAACGTCTGTCCCCTCCGCGCGCCCGGGCGGTCGCCGTCGACCGCGCGGTTCAGCGCCTCAGCCGCCACGTCCAGGATCGTTCGGTGCGTCGCCGCGGCGATGTCGCGGGCCCGAACCCCCCTCCCCCGAGCCAGGTGCCGATCATGCGCCATCCGCACCACACCCGCACCGCTGTCGGCCACGACCCGTGCCGTGCGCGCCGCGTCGAGGCCCGGATCCTCGCCGCGCCGCTCGTCGAACAGGACCACGACCGTCCGCCGCGCCTCGAACTCCCGACCGCCCTGGACGAACGCGTCGAGGGCACGGCCCACGCGTGTCACGGCCGCGCGCGTGGCCCGCACGACCCACACGCGAGCGTGCGCCGCCTCGGCCGCGGCGTCCACGAACGCCGCGTCCCCCGCGCCGGCGACCAACGTCACCCCGAAGAAGCGGGACAGCGGCAGCAGGCGGGACGCGTAGGCCGCCGCGTCGTCCCGTGCCGTCGCGACCGTCCACAACCCCTCGCCCGCCTGCGACAACACCTCGCGTGCCGTCTCGAAGGCGGCCTCGTCCACACCCGAATCCAGGTGGGCCGTTCCGTCCGCGCCCAGCCGCACCGCGAGTGACGGCGACCGCCCGGTCGCGTCGACGGCGAGCACGCGGTCGTGCCGGTAATGGGCGAACGCGCGGGCGAGCAGAGCGGTCACCACCGCGGTGTCCGCACCCGTCCCGAGGTCGTCCACGACGATCCGCCGCCCCGTGGCGGTGGACCGCTGCAACCGCCGACCGACCTCGACCGCCCAGGCCACCTCGTCCACCGACCGGAACGGGCGCAACGTGGCGCGCCCGACTCGGCGCACCAGGGTGTCACCCGCTACCGCGCGATCGCCGGACACGGTGGTCGTCTGCGAAACGCTCATCGTCCCTCCAGGTCAGAACGTTGCGAGGAGCCGTTCGTAGGTGCCGAAGGCGCCGATCGCCAACGGGATGAGGACGACGACCGCGATCGCCTCGAACCGGCTGGTGACTCCCCGCAGTCGAGCTCGAACGTGCTCGGGCTGTTCGACGGACAGGACCACCGCGGGAATCGCCGCGACCGCGACCGCCACGCCCAACGCGGACCACACCCCCCATGGCCAGGCCTCGGCCACCGCGAACAGGGCGCTCACCAGGACGACCAGGCTCGCCACGATGAGCACGGACTTCTGGGCGATCAGGGGGAACAACCGCGCCCGGCTGGCGACCACCACGGCGAGGACCGCCGACAGGCCCACCGTCCAGGGGTTGGACTCCGAGGCCAACCCCAGCCCCGCGGTGGCGGCCGCGACCGCGACCGCCACGGTCGCGATCACCAGGCTCCGGTGCGCGCCGGCGACGGAGGTGAGCACGTCGGCCCGGGTCACCGCGTCGCCCGAACTGCGGTTGTCGTCCAGCACCGCCAGTCCCGAGAACACCAGCGCCAACCGCAGCAGCGTGCTCAGCAGCACCACGCAGGCCACGGCCATGACCACGGCGACCTGGTGGTTCGGCAAACCGAGCGCGGCCCCCACCGACCACACCGCCGCCAGCGCCAGGCCGACCCCGCCACCGGTCAGCCCTCCCCGGCCGAGCCCGGAGGTCAAGCCGAGCAGCAGCACCGCCCCGGCCGCCAGGGCGGCGATCCCGCCCCAGCGCACCCAGTGCGGCCAGCCGAACAGGTCACTGGCCAACCACAGGCCCAGCGCGCCCATCGCCGTGCCGCTCATCGCAAGTGCGGTGCCCAGGGGCTCGCGCCACGTCGGCCCGATCGCGGCCCCCACCGCCAGAAGCAGCACGGCGCCCGCGACGATGCCGCCGATCGCCGCCCCTCCCGTCGCGAAGCCCCACACGATCCACCCCGTGCTCAGGGTCAGAACGACCAACGCGAGCGTGGACGTCCACCGTGCCGCGGTCGGGTTCCACCGGCCCTGGTGGCCGTCCAGGGCCATGGACACCGCCTCGGGCACCTCGTGCACCACGGGTGCCGGTACCGGCTCCTGCGCACTGACCAGCCGCAGCACCGCTCCGTCGGTGATCCGCCGGTCCGCGAGGGTGGTGTCGCCCGCCAGGACCATGCCCGAGGCGGTGACCAGGTGCCGCGACCGGGCGGGGTGGCCCACCTCGTCGCCGAGGAGGTCGAGCACCTCGGGCATGAGCGCGCCGATGGGCTCCGACGCGGGCAGGACGGCGTCGACCCGGCGCTCCTCACCGACGAGCGTCACCCGGCTCCAAGCGGTCATGGCCTTCCAATCGTGCTGCGTGGCTGGCGGGGGTCCCGCCAGGTTCGGATCCGCACCCGTGCGGTCCTCAGGCGGGAACGTCGCTCACGGCGACGCGTTCAAGGTAGCCATGGCCGATCAGCCAGCGCACGGTGGGTACCGGCGGGACCTCCGCGAACCCGGCCGTGTCGAGGCTGAAGCGGACGGCGCCACCCGGGCTGGCTCCGTCGGGGGCCGCGGTGCTGGCGCCCACCTGGAAGGGGTGGATGACCCGGTAGCGGTGGTACAGGTCCTGCCCGTCCGGAGACCTGCGCGCGTGCTCGGGCAGACCGCGGTTGGGGAAGGGAGTGCCGTCGGGAAAGAGGAAACGGCCGCTCTCCTGGCCGAAGGCGTCGACGACGTCGCCGACCTCCAGGGTGTGCCGGTAGGAGTCGCCGCTGCGGTCCGCGAGGTTGTCCCGTACCTGCGAGGTCAGCTCCGCCGCGGCCCCGGCGACGGCCTCCTCCTGGGCGGCGGTCAGGGGCGCGGGTTCCGCCTCAGTGGTGGCCAGCTCCTGGAACAGCCAGCGGGCCGCCTCGTCCTCGGTGGTGAACCGCGTCCCGGTCCGCCCCTGGTCGAAGGCGATGACCGAGGAGTCGAAGTACCCCTCCGCGTCCTCGGTGACCAGGTAGTAGCTGTCGACGGTCCCCGGCACGGGCCGCTCGTCGCCGGGGAGGACGTACAGGGTGTCGGGGACGCCCGCCGCGACCAGCTCCTCGCGGGCGTTCTCCAGGGTGATCCGCGCTCCGACCCAGTCCCCCGGAAACGGCGGGACGGCGTTGCCCGCCGGACCGGAGGAGGCCTGCTCCTGTTCGATCCGCTGGTCGCTCAGGGTGGCGGTGACGAACGACCATCCGACCGTGGCCCCGCAGACCACGGCGGCGAGACAGGCGCTGATCACCAGCTTGCCCAGGTTCTCGTCGAGGCGGCGTCTGGTGCGCTGGCCGCCGAACAGAACCGCCTCGCGCAGGCGTTGCCGACGGACCGCGATGGACTCAAGAAGTTGGCTGTCGTAGTCGCGGGCCAACAGCACTCCTCGGTTCTGGTCACGGGCGCCCCGGGCGGGGGACGACCTGGTCGCTGCCTGTCTCGCCGGGGTCGATCAGATGTTGGCGACCGCGGCTCCGGCGCGGCTCAGCGTCTCCTGGGCCGTGGCGTCGTTGGACTCCAGGGTCTCGCGCACGAGGCGAATGATCTCACGGACCTCGTTCGCCGCCGCGTCCCACTTCTGTTCCTTGCCGTGGTACTCGTCGGAGACGCCGTCGGCCTCGAAGTCGCTCATCGCCGTGGCGACGTCGCTCTCGTGCTGGCCGATGATCGCCTCCAGGCGGTTCATGATGCCGTTGATATTGCCCTGGACCTCCGAGGAGGCATCCGTGTTGTAGGCGTTGCGTCCGGACATCTGAGGTTCTCCTCCAGGTGGGGGTGGGCGCGGTCTACCTGAACTTCGCGGCGTCGAAGTTGGCCGCGGCCATGTTCTGGTTGGCGTCGTCGGTCATGGTCTGGGTACCGGTCTGGAAGGCCGCCTGCATGCCCGCCTGCCCCTCCTGGATGGAGCCGAGCCCGGCGCGCAGATCGGCGGCGATGGCGTCGGCCCGGTTCTTGAAGGAGTCGAACGCGGCCTTGCCGGGTCCGTCGAACTTGCCGTAGAGGGGCTCGGCCGCCTGGACGAGCTGACCGATCAGCGTGGAGAGTTCGTCACCGCTGCCCGCGGTGTTCTGTCCCAGGGTGACCAGCGTCGTATCGCCTTGGTCCCAGCGTGGCATCCTTCACCTTTCCTCGGGGGCCTCGCGAGGCGGTCGCCTCCGGGAGGGAGACGCGCGTGGAGTCGCCGTGGTTCCGACTTCACGGAACCGCCGCCCCGGTTGGCGGGGGACTTCGAATAATACAAGTGGCCGCCGACGGAGAATAGCGAGGAGGGCCACCTGTGGACAACATCGAAATGGCTTCCGAAGCTGTCCTCGACGCGGAGCGGGAGGTCCGCGCACACCGCGCGGACGCGGGAGCCGGAGCGCCCGCCCCACAGTGCCTCCGGTGGCACGGAAAACCCCATCCGAAACACCGTCCCCATCCGGAGGTCGACGAACTCGAAGTCCTGGCCGATGGGAACAGTCGGCGGCACGGCGTGATCCCACGGAAGCGCCGTCGAATACGATCGGGACCGGTCGCACCGAATTGCACCGGTCGGATAAGAACGGCGCGCACCGGGAAAGACGATCCCGCCCCCGTCACCCCCACGGCCACCGCCGCGGTCCCCACCGCACGGAGACCGCCCGCCCGGCGCCGCCCCGCACGTGAGGAGACTCCTTGAGCCACGACGTGGTCGCCCTGCTGTCCCAGCCGCCCGACCGGCGGTCCCTGACCAGGGCCATGGTCGAGGCCGGACCCGCCCTGAGGGTCCGGCTCGTGGCCGAGGGCGCGCTGGTGGAGCTGCGCGACGACGACGGCCGGATCGTGGCCGCCCTCCAGGCCGCCCAGCGGCTGGAGACGTCCGCCGAGGCCGACCGCCTGCTGGCCGACGGAGTCAGCGACGACCTGCCCTCCTCCCCGTACTGGGTGGAGGCGCACGGGACCGATGTCCCGGACGTCGACACCGCGGGCGTGGTCCGCCGGTTCGCCCGGTACCTGGCCGACGAGCACGACGGTGTGCTGTGGGAGCCCGAACGCCGCCTCGACCGGAGCCACGCACACCTCAACGGCGCCGCCGACCACCCCGCGGTCGCCGCCGTCCCGGGCGAGTGCTTCGTCGTGCTCCAGGACCGCCCCCTGGTGCCGCTCTCCCCCTGGCTCCTGGACGCCGTGGCCCAATACGGACGGGAGGGACGCCGCCTCCAGCTCGTCACGCCCTCCGCCAGCCGACTGACGTACGCGCTTCGCTCCCTGGTCGCACGTCCCGGTTGCCGGTGGGTCGTCCAGCGCCGGACGCGGCCCACTACGACGGGTTCTCCGGGGTCCCACTGGTCTGGGCCGCCGACTCCGGGTTCGTCGTGGACCCGAACGCCTCCGCCGAGGACGGACCGCACGAGGCGTTCCGGGGGTCCGCGCGGGATCTGGGCGCACAGCTGCTCGTCGATGTCAACGTGGAGCACCCGGCCACCGACGACCTCCTCCTGGGCGGGGCCGCGGAACTCCTCGCCGAGACCCTGGGCGGCGCCCTCCCCTCCCTGTGGGGGACCGGCGAACCGCTGGCGCACGCCTGGGACCGCGACGCCGTGACCGCGACGTGCCGCAGACGCGTGCCCGCCCAGACGCTCATCGCGTTCTCCGGGCCGCCGGAGAGCGTGCGGGGGGAGGGAGTCCGTCCGTTCGCCGGCACCCAACGGGTGGGGCGGACCGCCAACGGCGTGCGGGAGAACATCACGTTCGCGGTGGGGCACGAGCCCGGGGAGGAGCCCGACACGGCGGCCCTGACCACGGTCGTCAAGGAGCTCGCCGCACGCGACGTGCTCCAGAACGCGACGGTGCGCCGGATGGGCGGCCGGTCCGACCTGACCTATCCGGCCCGGTGGTCGGGGGCGCCGATTCCCGTGGGCATGGCCCTCGGAGCGGAGGCGGTCTCGACGATCGGGACTGACCGCGCCCTGTCCGCCCCGGTGCGCTCGGTCCCGTTCGGCCCGCCCATGACCCCCGCCGTCTGGTACCTGATCGGGAACGGCACGGAGGCGAACGCCTGGGACCGCTTCCGCAGCCTCATGGGGCACCTGCGCCCCGAGGGGTCGCCGGACTCCTCCGGAACGTCCTGACAGAACCGACTTCGATAGGGTTCTGCGCATCCCGCGGGCCCGCCGCGGCATCCCCCGCGAACTCCGCTCCCCCACGTCAGGGCACGTCTCCGTCCGGCCAGACCCGCCCATCCCCGCAGCCCGAGCCGAGAGGAACGCCGATGAGCCTGCGCGTCGTGCACCGGCCGACACGGACCGTCCACCCCACTCCGGTTCAGGAACCCCACGAGGTGGAGGCGCCGCCCACGCTGCCCGACGGGAAGACGCAGGGCAACCCCCTCATGTCCATCCTGCCGATGGTGGGCATGATGGCGTCACTGACGATCATGATGGTCATGCGCAACCCGGCGTTCATGGCGCTCGGCGCCGTGCTCCTGTGCGTGGCCCTCCTCGGCGCGCTCGCCATGCTGTTCTCCCGACGGGGCCAGGTCGGCCGACAGCGCCGCAACCAGCGCGAACTCTACCTCCAGTACCTGGAGGAGCTGCGCGAGGAACTGAGCGGCTGGGAGCAGCGCACCCGAGCCCACGCCAGGTTGCTCGACCCCCCGCCCGAGGCGCTCTACGACGTCGTCCGCGACCCGACGCGCCTGTGGGAGCGCCGTCGGCGCCACCGCGACTTCCTGCGGGTGCGGATCGGCACCGGTCTGACCGAGGGCCGCCGCCTGCGGCTGGCCGAGCAGGGCACCGCCCTCACCCCCACGGACCCGTTCATGCTCTCCGAGGCCCAGGCCGCGATCCGCCGGTTCGAGACGATCCCGGAGATGCCGCTCACCCTGCCCCTGGACATGGCCGGGAACGTCAGCGTCATCGGCGAGCGCGAGGACGTGATGCGCCTCGTCCGCGCCCTGGCCGCCCAGTTCGGCGCCTTCCACGCCCCCGAGGACGCGGGGCTGGCCGTCGCCTATCCCGCCGGGCGCGCCGACGACTGGACCTGGCTACCGTGGCTGCCGCAGGTCCTGGACCAGCGGCGACGCGAGAACGGGGCCGCGGTCCGCCTCATCGCGCCCGACCCCGGCCGGTTGGGCGGGCTCCTCGCCGACGAACTGCGCTCGCGCACCGACTTCGCGTCGGAGGTCCGCCGCGGGATGGGCAAGCGCGAGGCGTACCGGATGCTCCGCCGCCTGATCGTCGTCCACGACACCCACGGCGGGGTCGCCGCCGAACTGGTGCGGCCCGACCACACGATGGACCCGGCCGACCTGGGTGTGACCGTGCTGCACCTGGTGTCGCGGCAGATCGACGAGCCCGGCGACGTCAACGTCCGCGTCACCGTGACCGGCGACCAGGTGCGGATCGAGGAGCTGCGCGGCGCCGACCCCCTGGTCATGTCCGGCACCGTGGACGACGTCCCGGCCGCCACGCTCTCCGGCCTCGTCCGCATGCTCGCACCGCTGCGGCTCTCCCCGGAGTCCATCGAGGAGAGCGCGCAGGAAGGCGGCAACATCGACTTCCCCGCCCTGATGGGGGTGCGGGACCCGGCCGCGATGGACGTACGGCGCGTGTGGTCGCCGCGCAGCGAACGCGCGTTCCTTCGGGTGCCGATCGGTGTGGACGACATGGGGCAACCGGTCGTGCTCGACCTCAAGGAGTCGGCCCAGCTGGGCATGGGCCCGCACGGACTGTGCGTCGGCGCGACCGGTTCCGGCAAGAGCGAGATGCTGCGCACCCTCGTCCTGGCCCTGGCCGCCTCCCATCCGCCCGAGCGGGTGAGCATGGTGCTGGTCGACTACAAGGGCGGGGCCACCTTCGCCCCCTTCGAGGACATGCCGCACGTCGCCGGGGTGATCACCAACCTGGAGGACGACGCCGCGCTGATCGAGCGCGTCCACGCGAGCCTGTCGGGTGAGGTGCAGCGCCGCCAGCAGGTCCTGCGCGACGCCGGGAACGTGGCCAGCATCGGCGACTACCAGTTCAGGCGCCAGCACGATCCCGGCCTTGCGCCGCTGCCGCACCTGCTCGTCATCATCGACGAGTTCGGCGAACTCCTCACCGCCCGACCCGACTTCATCGAGCTGTTCCTGTCGATCGGCCGGATCGGCCGCAGCATCGGCGTGCACCTGCTGCTGTCCAGCCAGCGCATCGAGGGCGGCAAGCTGCGCGGCCTGGACACCTACCTGTCCTACCGCCTGGGCCTGCGGACCTTCTCCGAGGAGGAGAGCCGCACCGTGCTCAACACGCCCGACGCCTTCCACCTGCCGTCCCTGCCCGGTTTCGGCTACCTCAAGGTGGACACCAGCGTCTACCAGCGGTTCAAGGCGGGCTACGTGTCGGGGCCCTACCGCGGGCCGGTGGCCGAGGAGGACACCGAGGCGGCCCCGTCGGTGCGCCGGTACACCGCCTTCAACGAGCGGGACGACGCGTCCGCGGTGCGGGCGGACGCACCGGCCGCGGAGGAGTCGCCGATGCCCTCCCGCACGGTCGGCCCGACGCTGTTGGACGTGATGGTCGGCCAGTTCGCGCGGCACGGGGAGCGCACACGCGAGATCTGGCTGCCGCCGCTGCCGTCCGTGACCACCCTGGACACGGTGGTCGGCGCGCCGGAGGAGACCGAGGACGGGCTGCGGCTTCCCGGGGAGCGGACTCAGCTGTCCATCCCGGTCGGGCTGTTGGACGACGCGACCAAGCAGTGGCAGGGCGTGTGGGAGCTGGACCTGACCGCCTCCGGAGGGCACGCGGCGATCATCGGGGGTCCGCAGAGCGGCAAGACCACCCTGTTGCGCACGATGGTGCTGTCGCTGGCCCTGACGCACACACCGCAGCAGGTCGCCGTGTACGGGCTGGACCTGGTCGGCGGCGGGTTGCAATCCCTGGCCGGACTGCCGCACGTGGGCGGTGTGGCCGTGCGGACCGACGCCGAGCGGGTGCGGCGCACGGTGGAGGAGCTACGCGGGATGCTGGACCACCGGCAGGAGGTGTTCCGGAAGCGGGGCATCGACTCGGTGCGGCAGCTGCGACGGAAGCACGCCCGAGGCGAGGTGCCCGAGCTGGCCAGTGCCGACGTGGTGCTGTGCGTGGACGGCTTCGGAGCTGTCCGCAAGGACTTCGAGGACATCGACCCGATGGTCAACGACCTGTTGCAGCGCGGCGGCGGGTACGGCGTCCACGTGGTGGCGGGGATGCTGCGCTGGAACGACGTGCGCATCGCCGCGCAGTCGAACTTCGGCCAGAAGGTGGAACTGCGCCTGAACGACCCGTCGGAGTCGACGATCGACCGCAAACTGGCGGAGACGATCGGCCCCAGGGCGCCGGCCGGGCCCTGACGGACACCGAGTTGTTCGGACAGGTGGCGCTGCCGAGGTTCGACGGCGTCACCGGCGACGAGGGGCTCGGTGAGATCGTGCAGGCCGCCGTGCGCTCGGTGAACCGGGCCTGGCGCGGCAAGCGCGCTCCGGAGGTGCGCGTCCTGCCGCACGAACTGCCCGCGCGCACGCTGCCCACCCGGGACTCCGAGCCGAAGAAGGTGCCGATCGGGGTGGACGAGCGGGCCTTGGAGCCGGTGTTGCTCGACCTGTTCGACGCAGACCAGAACCTGCTGGTCCTCGGGGACGGCGGGTGCGGCAAGACCAACCTGCTGCGTCTGGTGGCCGAGGGACTGGTCGAGCGGTACAGCTCCGACGAGGTGGTGTTCGCGGTGATGGACCCGAGGCGCACCCTGCGGGACGTGGTCCCGGAGGAGTACACGGGCGGGTACGCGAGCAGTCCGCGGGTGTGCGCGGGGTTGGCGGGCGGCGTCGCCAGGGAACTGGAGGGCCGTCTGCCCGAGGACGGGGACCTCGACGCGCTGGAACCGGGTGCGATCAGGGGTCCGAGGATCGTGGTGCTCGCGGACGACTACGACGTGCTGACGACGGCGGGTCAGAAGCCGCTGGCGCCGTTCGTGCCGTTCGTGTCGAACGGGCGCGACATCGGGCTGCACTTCGTGGTGGCGCGCCGCGTGGCCGGTGCCGGGCGCGGACTGTTCGACCCGCTGGTGCAGGCGATGCGGGAGATCGGCACCGGCGCTCTGGTGATGTCGGGCGACCGCAGCGAGGGGCAGCTCCTACCCAGGCTGTACGCGTCGCCACAGCCGCCCGGTCGCGGCACGTGGGTGGCGCGGGGCGGTTCGGCGCGGCTGGTGCAGACCGCGCTGAGAGCCCCGGGCGGCTCCCACCGGGGGTGATCCCGGCCCGGCCCCGGTCGTGCCCCTCTCCCGGGCGGGGGCGAGGGGCCGGGGACGGCGCCCAGGCGGAACCGCTCAGCCGGTGCCCCGCAGTTCCACCAGCAGCTCCCGCAGGGCGTCCGCCGCCTCCCCGGGCACGGTCTCACGCACCGTCCAGCCGCGCATCCGGGCGAGGCGGGCAGCGTGCGCGCGGTCCGGGCCGGTGAGCAGGTAGCCGCACGGGGCGTCCGGCCAGTCGGCGACCATCGGCAGGTGCTCGGACCGGTATCCGGGCGGCTCGTCGTCCCGGGAACCGGTGTCCGCAGCATCCCCCACGCCCCCCTCCGGGCTCTGCGCCCGTTCCAGTTCGGCCCGGGTGGGACCGCCGGGCTGGGGCAGGAAGGCGTCCACGAGAACGTATCCGAACACCGGCCGGTGCGCCGCGCGCTGGGCCGCGCCCACCGCGCCGACGAGCGGGCCCGCGTCCCCCTCGGCGACCAGCGCGACCGGGCTCGCCGTGCCCGCCAGTCGGTGGATTTCCAGGCTGGCGCGGGCGACGTAGCGGCCCGCGTGCGGCGGGATCCGGTCGTCTCCGATCCGGGGCTGGACGGGTGTGACGCCGCGGGCCGCCAGCGCCCGCCAGAGCGGGGAGCCGCGACGGGCGGCCGAGCGGCGGGGGGAGGAGGACGGCGATCACGCGGTGCCGCCGCTCCGCGTCTCCTCGACCACCCACTCCAAGTACGCGGTGTTGCCCCCGATGACCGGCACGGCGACGACCTCGGGGACGTCATAGGGGTGGATCCGCGCGACGTGCGCGACGAGCGCGTCCACCCGGTCGGCGGACGTCGTGGCGACGACCAGCCACTCCTCGTCGACGTGGGCCTCGCCCTCCCACCGGTAGAAGCTCGTGATCGGCCCGCTCACCTGCGTGCACGCGGCCAGGCGGTGCTCGATCAGCGACCGCGCCACGCGTTCCGCCCTCTCCCGTCCGTCGACGGTGGTCTCCACCCGGACGGTGCCCTCGGGTCCCGGCACGGTCACCCCTCCCGACCTGGGCGGGCGCGTCCGCGCGGCCCCGCCCGGTGTTCTAGGCTCACTGATCATGAGCGAACGTGATGAACTCCTGCGTAAGATCAACGATAAGGCGGTCGTCCGCGGGAAGGTGACCCTGTCCTCCGGGATGGAGGCCGACTACTACGTCGACCTGCGTCGGGTGACCCTGGACGCGGAGGCCGCGCCCCTGGTCGGCTCGGTCATGTTGGACAACGTCGCGGACCTGGAGTTCGACGCCGTGGGCGGACTGACCCTGGGCGCTGACCCGGTGGCCACCGCGATGCTGCACGCCGCGCACGCGCGCGGGCGCGGGCTGGACGCTTCGTGGTGCGCAAGGCGGGCAAGGCGCACGGTCTACAGCGCCGGATCGAGGGACCCGACGTGAGGGGTCGGCGCGTGCTCGCCCTGGAGGACACCTCGACCACGGGCGGCTCCGTGCTGACGGCGGTGGAGGCGCTCCGTGAGGCGGGCGCGAGGTGGTCGCGGTCGCGTTGATCGTGGACCGCGGCGCGCGTGAGCGGGTGACGGGGGAGGGCCTGGAGTACCGGGCGGTGTTCGAGGCGTCCGACCTGGACGTCTGAGTGCGCGTGCGGCATCGGAGCGGCGGGGTCGACGGCCCCGCCGTCGGTGCGTCCGGGGTGTGTGATCCGGCGCGGGTCTACTCGCCGATGGTGAAGCTGTAGTCCTCGTCGCGGTCGGAGATGTCGCGCTGGCTGCCGTTGACGAAGACCTCGACCGCCGCGGGGTCGCTGATGGTGACCTCCAGCGGCGGCTGGGCGAAGGTGATCGATCCGCCCTGCCTTATCACCTGGTCGTGCAGGACGTCACCGCCCGGGACCCGGACGAAGACGTTGCTGGACTCGCCGATAACGCGCACGTAGAGCACGCCCATGTTCTCCGGCTCCTCCACGTCGGCGGAGGCTCCTGACGCGTTGGCGCTCACGCTGGAGCCGTCGCTCGGCAGCGACCGGTAGAGGAAGTAGCCGCCGAGGGCCACCAGAGCGGCTAAGAGCAGGACGGCCCCGACGATGGCCATCACCTGGCCAACGCCGCGCGGATCGTTCCTGTGCCTTCCCACGGCGTTGAATGTAGCGTGTATCACGACAAAAAGCGACAGCAGGGGCCCGACGACCTCACGAGACCACCAACCCGGGCACGCGTCGCGTGACCTCCCGCGACCCTGGCTGCCCGGTTCGCGACTCCCCCGGCGGCCGCACACCCAGGACCTGCGCATACGAGCTCAACCCTGGCCAATTTGGTCTAGACCTTTTCAAGCGCCGCACGTGTTCGGGATACTTGGACCACACCTGGTGGACACACCCGGACGCGGCCCTCCCCTTGGGCCGACCCCCCGACGGCCGGCCTCCACCGGGGCAACGCACGTGGGGGTGCCGCCGGGCGAAGGACCGGCGGCCGCTCGCTCCAGGCCGATTCCAGGGAGAGTTAGCATGCCCATCGCCAGCCCCGAGGTCTACACCGAGATGCTGAGCCGCGCGAAGTCCCAGGGCTTCGCCTACCCGGCGATCAACGTGACCTCAAGCCAGACGCTCCACGCCGCCCTGCGGGGCTTCGCCGAGGCCGAGACCGACGGCATCGTCCAGATCTCCACGGGCGGCGCCGAGTTCCTGTCCGGGGCCACGGTCAAGGACATGGTCACCGGCTCGGTCGCCTTCGCCGAGTTCGCCCGCGTGGTCGCCGACAAGTACCCGGTGAACGTCGCCCTGCACACCGACCACTGCCCCGAGAACAAGCTCGACGGCTTCGTCCGCCCGCTGCTGGAGATCTCCAGGGAGCGCGTCGCCAACGGCCGGGAGCCGCTGTTCCAGTCCCACATGTGGGACGGCTCGGCCGTCGACCTGGAGGAGAACCTCCGGATCGCCGAGGAGCTGCTGGCCGCCTCCAAGGCCGCTCGCACCGTCCTGGAGATCGAGGTCGGCGTGGTCGGCGGCGAGGAGGACGGCATCGTCGGCGAGATCAACGAGAAGCTGTACACGACCCCCGACGACGCTCTGCGAACCGCCGAGGCCCTGGGGCTGGGCGAGAAGGGCTACTACATGACCGCCCTGACCTTCGGCAACGTGCACGGCTCCTACAAGCCGGGTTTCGTGAAGCTGCGCCCGGAGGTCCTCAAGGAGGCCCAGGAGGCGGTGGGTCGCAAGTACGGCAAGGTCAAGCCGTTCGACTTCGTGTTCCACGGCGGATCCGGCTCCACCCTGGAGGAGATCCACGAGGCGATCGAGTACGGCGTGGTGAAGATGAACATCGACACCGACACCCAGTACGCGTACACCCGTCCCGTGGTCGATCACGTCATGCGCAACTACGACGGCGTGCTCAAGATCGACGGCGAGATCGGTAGCAAGAAGGCCTACGACCCGCGCGCCTACGGCAAGGCGGCCGAGGCGGGCATGGCCGCACGCGTCGTCGAGGGGGCCCAGCAGCTGAAGTCCGCGGGCAACAAGATGAGGTAGTGGCGGAGGGCGAGGGCGCCCGCGCGGAGCGGGCGCGGTTCGCGACGGGGGTGTCCGGGTGCGGGAACGCACCCGGACACCCCTTCTGGTTTTCCACAGGTTATCCACAGACCCGCACCCTGAATTAGCGCAGAATCGGCTCCACATTACCTATCAAACCGTGATTAATCACCCAGCGAAAATAAAGGTTATCCACACCCCCGTTTCAGCGGAGCAGGTCCGGGAATTCTCCTCAACGCCTCGACCCCTCGGCGAAGAATGAGGAAAAGTGAAGACCAGGAACAGCATCGCGCGTACCGTGGCAGTCGGCGTTCTGGCGGCGGGGACCGTGCTCGTCGGCGCGGCGGCGTGGGCCGGGACCGACACCGCGATCGGTCGTGCCGCCGCCCCCTGCGGACTCGGCGCCAACATTCCCAGCCAGTACGGGAACTCACTGGCTGGAACCGGATCACGCACCGAGTGCGGCGGGAAGGTGACGCTCACCGTCCAGGTCCGCAAGCACCGGCCAGCGTGGCCCGATCTGGCCGTGG
>NZ_MKKC01000071.1:59279-70335 GCF_001942255.1 Nocardiopsis sp. CNR-923 | reverse complement strand
GCACGGCAGGTGCCCTCCTGGGGCGACGACCTCAGGTTGATCGACGAGGCCGCGCTGCTACGCATCCCGCCAGAGCTCTCCGGCCAGCTGGAGTACCTCATCGACATGAGCCACCAGCCGAACATCGGAGTTCAGGTTCTACCGTTGAGTCGAGGGCTCCACGGCGAAACAGGCCAACTGGTCATCATGGACTTCCAGCCGCCAGACCCGACGACGGTCTACCTGGAGGTCATGGCTCAGGAGTTTTACCTGGAGAAGCCGCGCGAGATCACCTACTACCAGCACGTGTACGACCGCCTACAGGCCGCCGCGCTCCCCGTCGAAGAGTCCCGGGAGCTCATCAGCGGACTGCTGGCCCGATAGGAACCCGATGCAGCCTGAGACAACCCACCTGAACTTCCGTAAGAGCAGCTACAGCGGAGCCCGTACACAAGACTGCGTGGAGGTCGCCGACCTCCCCGATGTGGCCGCCGTTCGCGACTCCAGACACCCTGAGGCCGGGCACATCACCTTCCCGGCCCGTGAGTGGAACGTGTTCCTGGCCGAGGTCACTCGCTAGACCCTGAGAACGCAACGGGCCCCCAGCGCTTGCCGGGGGCCCGTGCTGCTTTACCTGAAAGCAACCCAGGAACACTGTATCGTCCGTCTCTGTCGCCGACCAGCGTCCGACCGACCCTGAACGGCTACGGGCGCGCCACCTCGTTCGTCGGCTCGTCCAGCCACACGTGCTGTCCGTCCGGCGTGACCGTCAGGCCGAACCGTTCACGACCGGGTCGCCTCGCCCGCTGCCACCAGCCCACAGCGGCCTCGACTTCCCCCCACAGGCCGCGTGGTCCGGCCTGCTCGACTTCGTACTCCGTGGCACCGGGGACATAGTCCACCGACGCCCACGATCCCTTCGTGTCGTAGAGCCACAACGTGGCCTCACCGGAAGCGTCCTCAGCGTCGAACCAGGCCCGACACAGCCCGGGAGCCCACGTGCCGACGGTGAACTCGGCTCCGGAGCCGCGGACGACCACCTGGTGCGGGTCCACCGTGGTGCGGCTGGTGCGCACCGGGGCGTGGAAGTCGACATGGTCGGACCAGCGTCCGGCCGCGGCGCGCTGGTCGCGCAGCCACATGAACGGGGCGTCGCCGATCGGCCGACCGGTCGCGGTGCCGTTCTCGCCCACCTCCAGCCGAAGGAGGACCGTGGCCATGTAGTCGTTGCCCCAGGGCGTGACGATCAGGCCGCCCGGCCGGGTCTGCTCCACCCAGGCGTAGGGCACGCGCTTCGCCGCGACGGTCGCCAGCACCCGATCGAACGGAGCCTCCGCGGGCACGCCGCTGGTTCCGTCGCCGCAGACCACGGTCGGTTTCCAGCCAGCCGCACGGAGCGCCGCGCGCCCACGCTCAGCCAAGGTCGGGTCGACCTCGATCGTCACCACGTTCTCGGCGCCGAGGCGCGCGCAGAGCAGTCCCGTGTTGTACCCCGTGGCGGTACCGATTTCCAGCACCCGCGCCCCGTCGGTGATCCTGAGGGCCTCCAGCATCCGTGCGACGAGGGAAGGCTGACTGATCGAACTGGTGGCGTACCGGCCTCGGCCGTCCTCGCCGACCGGAGTGCCGTCATCGACCTGGGTGGGCAGCGCGAAGTCCGTGTAGGCGTTGTCCCACCAGTACGGATCGTCCCGACCGACGGGGATCATCCACCCGTCGCCGCGATCGCCGTCCTCAGCCCAAATGGGGTCCGGGATGAAGGCGTGACGGCGCACCTGGAGGAAGGCGTCCCGCCACCGCCGGTCCATGAGCGCCCCGACCCGATGGAGATGGTCCACCAGCTCCGCGAGGCGCTCACCGGCGTCGAAGTCCGTCGAAGGCACTACTTACCGCCGCCGGACTTGCCACCTCCGCCGTGCGGGCTGGGATTCTGCCCGTCCTGCTGCCACTTCGGGTCGTCCTTCGTGTCCTCGCTGTCGGGCTTGCCGTGACTGCCCACTGTTTCCTCCCCAAGGTGGGAAACATAGCCACGACAACGGTAACCCTGGGAATCCGCCCTGTCACAGGAATGGCCGCATGCGGACTGACGGACACGCCCGAGCCGGGTCCGCAGCCCGAAACGAACCTCGGCGGCTACGGGCGCGCCACCTCGTTCGTCGGCTCGTCCAGCCACACGTGCTGTCCGTCCGGCGTGACCGTGAGACCGAACCTGTTAACGTCCGGCCGCCCCTGGTTCTCCCACCACCGCCATGCTGCCTCGACCTCGTCCCACAGTCGCCGCGGTCCCGACTGGAAGGCCTCTCCGGGCCCTTCTCCGCCCCACCTCACCGCGGCCCACGACCGGTCACGGAGTGCGTAGAACCACGCCGTGGTCCCGTCGTCCTGGGCATGGACGGTGTGGGCACAGGCAGGCACCAGCAGCCCGAGGACGAAGTCGGCTCCTCCGTGCACGTTCCCGGTGAGGTCGTCGGCGTTGAGCCGAGTAGAGGAGCTGGCGTCTCCTGGCCAGTCGGTCACGTACTCGTCGTGGCGGGGCCAGGCGAGTCGCTGAGACCTCGCCTTCATGAACTGGACAGGCCCCATGAACGGCCCGGACGCGGTCTTGGCGTCGTCGGCGACGACCAGCCGGACCGTGGCGTCCTGGGGACTGTAGTCGGTGCCCCACGGCGCCAGGATGATGCCGTCCGGACGGGTCTGCTCCACCCATGTGTGCGGGATCCGGCGGAGCCCGCACGTGACCACGACGCGGTCATAGGGGGCGCGCGGCGGATAGCCGAGGAGGCCGTCCCCGACCACCGTCACGGGGTGGATGCCGACAGCGTCGAGGCGTCTTCGGGCTTGGTCGGCGAGCACTGGGTCCACCTCGACGGTCGTGACCGCGTCGTCTCCGACGCGGTGCGCGAGCAGAGCCGCTGACAACCGGTGCCGGTGCCTATCTCCAGTACGCGCATGCCCGGGGCCACGTCCAGGTCGCGGAGCATGGAGACCACGACGGACGGCATGGACGACGACGAGGTGGACACGACTCCGGGGGTGCCGTCGAGGGATTCGGGGGCATCGTCCCACTGGGTGGTCAGCGGCACGTTCGAGTCCGCCCACCGATACCAGGAGACGGGGTCGGCTTCCCGATCGGCCACCGTGGACTGTCCGGTGTCGGGGTCAAACGGCCAGATCCTGGTTGGGAGGAAGTCTGCCCGGTCCACCGAGTCGAAGGCCGGGGCCATTCGGGTGACATGGATCCCGTATCGAGGAGAAGCGCCCGAAGCCGGTCGCGCTCCGGACGCCCGTACATCGTGGTCACTTCTCATGCTGCCCCGGCGGAGGTCCGCTGTCAGGGCTGGGGGGTGGCGGAGGCGGTGGGGGTTTGATCGGCTGCGGTGGGCCCTCGTGCTTGGCCACAGGCGTCTCCCTTTGTAGTGGTCAGACCACAAATCTAACTCCCGGCGATCATCGCGTCACAGCCATGGCCGCTTGTGGTCCATGCCGGGTGACCGCGAACGCGCCGGGTAGGGATGTGGGATGGCCGTGGTCAGCCGCACCGGTGCACACGGTCTCCGGCCTCACCTCCGACGACACGCGGGTCCGCAGCCCGAAACGAATCCCGGCGGTTACGGGCGCGCCACCTCGTTCGTCGGCTCGTCCAGCCACACGTGCTGTCCGTCCGGCGTGACCGTCAGGCCGAACCGGGTGTGCGCTGGCTCCCCGCGTCCCTTCCACCACGCGTAGGCGGCCTCCAGTTCGTCGAACAGCCGCCGTGGCCCGTGCTGACGCACCGTGTACTCGCGCGGGCCCGGCTCTATCCGCCACGACGCCCAGGATTCGGCGTGGGGATCCATCAGGTAAACCGTGTACGCACCGCACCCGGGATCGTCGTCGTCGAACACCACGACGGAGGTCATCGCCGGAACGCGCACGCCCACGGCGAAGCTGGCGTCGAAGTCCCCGACCGGTTCGTAGGGATGCAGACCGGTGGTCACCTGATCGAATTCGTGCTCTGGCAGCACCCGGTCCTCGACGGTCCCGTGCGGGGCGCGTTGGGCACGGGTCCACATGAACGCCGCGTTCCCGCCGAAGTTCCCCTGAGCCGTCGCCCCGTCCGAGCCGACGCGCAGACGCAGCAGGGTTCCACTGTGGAAGACCGTTCCGAACGGGGTGAGGACGATCCCGTCCGCACGTGTCTGTTCGACCCACGCGTAGGGGACGGTCCGCACGGCCGCGGTGGCCACGACACGATCGAACGGCGCGTTCTCCGAACACCCCTTCTCACCGTCCCCGGTGACGACCTCCACCGGCCAACCGGCGCCCTCCAGGGCGGCGGCGGCCCGCTCGGCCAGCACGGCGTCGATCTCGATCGTGGTGACGTTCTCGACGCCCACGGCGGAGGCCAGCAGCGCCGCGTTGTACCCGGTCCCGGTGCCGATCTCCAGCGTGCGCGCACCTGGCGAGAGATCCGCCGCGTCGAGCATCCGGGCGACGACCGTGGGCATGGACGCCGTCGACGACACGTACCCGGATCCGGTGTCGTGCCCGTCGTCGAGTTGAACCGCGACCGGGACGTCGGAGTAGCAGATCTCCAGCCAACGGAGCGGGTCGTCATCGCGCCGGAGGGGCTGGGGGCGGCCGTCCGTGTCCCTGACCCAGACCGTGTCCGGGATGAACTCGTGGCGGGGCACCCTCCGAAATGAGTCCCGCCATGCCGGGGGCATTCGCCGCGCGAGGCGGGACCGGAGGGTCTTGTCGTCGGTCACTCGTCGTCCCGCTCGTGCCTTCCGCCGCCGGTCCCGCCGTCATTGGGGGTGGGCGGGGGCGGTGGCTTGTCCTTCTGTCCGTCCCAGCGGGAGGGATCGTCATGCTTGCCCACGGGCACCTCCGAGGGTGGGAAACACCGTCACGACGACGGTAACCCCCTGCATCCGCCCTGTCACAGGAATGGCCGCATGCGGACAGGCGGGCAAGCGCACGCGGGGCCGGCCCCGACCCGCTGGTCGCGTCGGCCCCGCGCCGGGTCGGGTCGGCGGTGGGATCAGGCCTGCGCGGACTCCTTCTCCCCCTCGGCGGGGCTCTCGCCCCTGACCGAACGCAGCAGGAGCTGGGAGACGTCCACGACCTCCAGCGTCTCCTTGGCCTCGCCCCGCGACTTCTTCTCGTTGATCGCGTCGCCGAGCATGACCTGGCAGAACGGGCACGCGGTGGAGACGGTGTCGGGGTTGGTGGTCAGCGCCTCGTCCACCCGCTCGGTGTTGATGCGCTTGCCGATCCGCTCCTCCATCCACATGCGGGCGCCACCGGCGCCGCAGCAGAAGCCCCGCTCCTTGTGGCGGTGCATCTCCTGCGTCCTGCGCCCGGGACCTGCGCCATGATGTCGCGCGGCGGCGTGTACACCTTGTTGTGGCGGCCGAGGAAGCAGGGGTCGTGGTAGGTGATGTTCTCGTCCACGTTCCGCACCGGCGTCAGCCTGCCCTCGTCCACCAGCTTGGCCAGGAGCTGGCTGTGGTGGACGACCTCGTACGTCCCGCCGAGCTGCGGGTACTCGTTGGCGAGCGTGTTGAAGCAGTGCGGGCAGCTGGCCACGATCTTGGTGACGCCCGCCTCGTTCAGCGTCTCCACGTTCTGCTGGGCGAGCATCTGGAAGACGTACTCCATGCCCAGGCGGCGCGCGGGGTCGCCGGTGCACGCCTCCATGCCGCCGAGCACGGCGAACTTGACGCCCGCGATGTCCAGCAGTTCGGCGATGGCCTTGGTGGTCTTCTTGGCGCGGTCCTCCAGGGCGCCGGCGCAGCCGACCCAGAACAGGTACTCGGTCTCCGGCGACAGCTTGTCGTCGACGACCTCGACCTCGACCGGGTTCTCCTGCTCGGCGAGCTCGGCGATCCAGTCCATCCGCCGGTCCTCGGCCATGCCCCACGGGTTGGCCTTGTTCTCCAGGTTCTTCAGGAGGGTGTTGGCCTCGGACGGGAAGTTGGACTCGACCATGACCTGGTAGCGGCGCATGTCGAGGATGTGGTCGATGTGCTCGATGTCCACCGGGCACTGTTCGACGCACGCGCCGCAGTTGGTGCAGGACCACAGCTCGTCGGGGTGGATGACGCCGCCCTCCTCCTCGGTGCCGACCAGCGGCTTGTTGAGGAGGGCTAGGACGTCGACGCCCGCGTGGCTGTCGTCGGGCTTCTCGGCGAGGGTCTCCTCGGTGATGCCCTGGAGCAGGTACGGGGCCTTCTCGTAGGCGTGCCGCTGGAGGTCGAGGATGACCTTCTTGGGCGACAGCGGCTTGCCGGTGTTCCACGCCGGGCACTGGGACTGGCACCGGCCGCACTCGGTGCAGCTGGTGAAGTCGAGCAGGCCCTTCCAGGTGAAGTCCTCGATCCTGCCCGCGCCGAACGGGTCCTCGTCGGGGTCGGCCTCCTCGAAGTCGAGGGGCTTGACGCCGCTCTTGTCCATCATCTGCTTGGCGGCGCCGTTCGACGGCGCGCCGTCGGCCTTGCGCTTGAAGTAGATGTTGACCGGGGCGAGGAAGCGGTGCCAGCCGACGCCCATGGTGAGGTTGACCGCCAGGACGACGAAGAACGCGTAGCTGATGACCAGCTTGAACGCGGCCACGAGGGCGATGGCGGGATCGGCGACGGCGGCCTCACCGGGCAGGACGGCGCCGACCGCGTGGGAGATCGGGGTCGCCCAGACCGGGAACGGGAAGTCGCCCGCGGCGACCTTGAGGCCGCGGATCGCGAAGATCGCCAGCAGCAGCCCGATGATGTAGGCCTCGACGTAGTACGCCGTCCAGTGCTTGGAGTTCATGAAGCGGGAATCGCGGCCGATCCGCTTCGGGCCGTACAGCAGGCGGTATCCGGTCAGGCCGAGGATGCCGACGAGGCTCGCGCCCGCGATGATCTCGATGGCCAGGCCGTAGACCGTCCAGTCGTGGATCAGCGGCAGGTGGAAGTGCGGGTCGAAGACCTCGCCCTGGGCCTCGACGACGGTGAACACCAGCAGCGGGAAGGAGACCATCACGAACCAGTGGGCCACGCCGACCCACGGCCGCTTGAGCATCCTCGTGTGCCCGACGATCTCGACGAGCGTCATCGTGAGCCGCTGCCCGAACGGCCCCTTGCGCTCCGGCTCCACCGGACGGCCGATCCCCACGGTCCGCACGATCTGGCGCAGGGCCAGAGCGAACATGGTGAACGCGACCACGGCGAAGACCGAGGTGATGATGCCCAGTGTCAGGTACAGCATCGCCCGTGGCCTCCCATCCTGCTGTGTCGTCCGGTGCGCCACACACCGGCGGTCGAAACATATGTTACTAGTGAGTAATAGCCCTGTCGCCACCGACCCGCCCCGCCGCGGGGACCGTCGGCGGCGCCCGCGCCGCCACCCGGGGCCGGACCGCGGGACCCGACACCCTGCCGCGCTCCGACGCCTTCGGGCGCCGACACCACGGAACCACGCGTGGGCTCCGCGAACGACCGCGAACACACCACGCACACCTTTATGTGTAGCTGACATCCGCCACGGGAGGTCACGGCGGGGCATCCGTGACGCGACCAGTCCTCCCCGCGCGCCGCCCTCAGGGGCGCCCCTGGCCCTCAGGGGTTCCTCTGCCCCTCAGGGGTTCCCCTGGGCTGGAGTCAAGGATCTCCCCGACTTGGCCCGGGTTTGCGCCATTTCCTCCGTGAAGTCCCCCCAACCGGGAACACCGGGCCCGAGTCAGCCGTTGTCCGTGCGAAGGCATTAACTTGAGTCGGGTGGACTCAAATGATTTGACAGCGATCACCTGACGAAGCAAACTTACGTCTGAACGACTCAATCTTGACGGAGGTAGCAACCATGGCTCGTGCGGTCGGAATCGACCTCGGTACGACGAACTCGTGCGTCGCTGTCCTGGAGGGCGGCGAACCCACGGTCATCGCCAACGCCGAGGGCTCCCGCACCACCCCCTCCGTCGTCGCCTTCGCCAAGAACGGTGAGGTCCTCGTCGGTGAGGTGGCCAAGCGTCAGGCGGTCACCAACGTCGACCGCACCATCCGCTCGGTCAAGCGCCACATCGGCACCGACTGGACGGTGAAGATCGACGACAAGACCTTCAACCCGCAGCAGATCAGCGCCTTCATCCTCCAAAAGCTCAAGCGCGACGCCGAGGCCTACCTCGGCGAGGACGTCGCCGACGCGGTCATCACCGTGCCCGCCTACTTCAGCGACGCCCAGCGCCAGGCGACCAAGGAGGCCGGCACGATCGCGGGCCTGAACGTCCTGCGCATCATCAACGAGCCCACCTCGGCCGCCCTCGCCTACCACCTGGAGAAGGAGGACGAGGCGACGATCCTCGTCTACGACCTCGGCGGCGGCACCTTCGACGTCTCCCTCCTGGAGGTGGGCGACGGCGTCGTGGAGGTCAAGGCGACCAACGGCGACAACCACCTCGGCGGTGACGACTGGGACCAGGCGATCGTCGACTGGCTGGTCGAGCGGTTCAAGAACTCCAACGGCGTGGACCTGTCCAAGGACAAGATGGCCCTCCAGCGCCTGCGCGAGGCCGCGGAGAAGGCCAAGATCGAGCTCTCCAGCTCCAGCGAGTCGGCCATCAACCTGCCCTACATCACCGCCTCGGCCGAGGGCCCCCTGCACCTGGACGAAAAGCTCACCCGCGCCGAGTTCCAGCGCCTGACCTCCGACCTGGTCGAGCGGACCAAGACGCCGTTCCAGCAGGTCATGAAGGACGCCGGGATCCAGCTCAGCGCCATCGACCACGTGGTCCTGGTCGGCGGTTCCACCCGCATGCCCGCCATCGCGGACCTGGTCAAGGAGATGACCGGCGGCAAGGAGCCCAACAAGGGCGTCAACCCGGACGAGGTCGTGGCCGTCGGCGCCGCGCTCCAGGCCGGTGTGCTCAAGGGCGAGGTCAAGGACGTCCTGTTGCTGGACGTCACCCCGCTGTCGCTGGGCATCGAGACCAAGGGCGGCGTGTTCACCAAGCTCATCGAGCGCAACACGACCATCCCGACCAAGCGCTCGGAGATCTTCACGACGGCCGACGACAACCAGCCGTCCGTGCAGATCCAGGTCTACCAGGGCGAGCGCGACATCGCCCAGTACAACAAGAAGCTGGGCGTCTTCGACCTGACGGGTCTGCCCCCGGCGCCGCGCGGCGTCCCGCAGATCGAGGTCGCCTTCGACATCGACGCCAACGGCATCGTCAGCGTCACCGCGAAGGACCTGGGCACCGGCAAGGAGCAGTCGGTCACCATCTCCGGCGGTTCGGCGATGTCCAAGGACGACATCGACAAGATGGTCCGCGAGGCCGAGCAGTACGCCGAGGAGGACCGCAAGCGCCGCGAGGAGGCCGAGGTCCGCAACAACGCCGAGTCCCTCGTCTACCAGACCGAGAAGGTCATCAAGGACAACGAGGACAAGATCCCGGCGGACGTGCGCTCCGAGACCGAGTCGGCCGTCGCCGAGCTGAAGAGCGCCCTGGAGGGCACCGACGTCGAGGCGATCCGCTCCGCGAGCGAGAAGGTCGCCCTGGCCAGCCAGAAGATCGGATCCGCGATCTACAGCCAGAGCCAGGAGGGCGCCTCGGCCGACGCCGGACAGACCTCGTCCGACGCCGACGACACCGACGTCGTGGACGCCGAGATCGTCGACGAGGACAACGGCAAGGGCACCCAGGCCTGACGCCGCGGCCGACGGACGAGTGGAGGAAGGAGGGCGCGTCACAGATGGCGCAGTCGGACAAGACCAACGGCTCCGACGGTGAGGAGCACCGGGGACCGGTGATCCGCGACAACCGCCGGATCGACCCGGAGACGGGCCAGGTCCGCGACCCCAAGGCGGCCGAGACCGCCGCGGAGGCCGACGAGACCGCCGAGGCCGAGGAGACCATCGAGGTCCCCGACACCCCGGAGGCCGTGGTGACCGAGGCGATCAACGCCGACGAGCGGGTCGTCGAACTCACCAACGACATCAAGCGAGTCCAGGCCGAGTACGCGAACTACCGCAAGCGCGTCGAGCGCGACCGCGTGGCCGTCCGCGAGGTGGCCACCGCCCAGGTCATCGGCGAACTGCTGCCGATCCTGGACGACATCGGGCGCGCCCGTGAGCACGACGAGCTCACGGGGGGCTTCAAGGCGGTCGGCGACGCTCTGGAGTCCGTGGCCGCCAAGCTGGGCCTGGAGCGCTACGCCGAGGCGGGCGAGGAGTTCGACCCGAACCTGCACGAGGCGCTGACCCTGGTCCCGGCGCCCGACGTCTCCGTCCAGACGGTGATCGAGGTGTTCCAGCCGGGGTACCGCATCGGTGAGAGGATCCTCCGACCGGCCCGCGTGGTCGTCGGGGACCCCGTCGAGGGCGCCGCGGCCGGGTCGGACGAGACCGCCGACGCGACGACTCCTCCGGCGGGGGCGAGGAGACGGACGGCGGGTAACGGGTTGGCCCCTAGTTCCGCTCCGTTCTGTCCGCCGTGTGGACGGTGGACACGAACGGAGGGAAGGGGCGTGTCCCGTGGACGGCGCCCGCCGCCAGGCGCGGCGGCGCACCACGTGTCGACGGGCCGCGCCCCGGCCCCGGTTCCACCCGGAGGCGGGGCACGTGTAAGCATCGGACACAACCGGCACCAGCGGGAGAAGGCACCAGTCGATGACCACCAAGGACAACCTGAAGAAGGACTACTACGAAATCCTGGGAGTCTCAAAGACCGCCTCGAAGCAGGAGATCAGGCAGTCCTACCGCAAGCTCGTTCGCGAGAACCACCCCGACAGCAACCCGGACGACCCCGTGGCCAAGGAGCGCTTCAAGGAGGTCTCCGCGGCCTACAACGTCCTGTCGGACGACAAACGGCGCAAGGAGTACGACGAGGCGCACTAGCTGTTCGGCGGGTCCTACCGTCCGGGCGGCGGCGCCGGGCCCGACGGAGGCGAGGAGTCTGACGCCGGGTTGACGGGTTGGCCCCTAGTTCCGCTCCGTTCGTGTCCGCCGTGTGGACGGTGGGCACGAACGGAGGGAAGGGGCGTGTCCCGTGGACGGCGCCCGCCGCCAGGCGCGGCGGCGCACCACGTGTCGACGGGCCGCGCCCCGGCCCCGGTTCCAC
>NZ_MKKC01000071.1:0-59249 GCF_001942255.1 Nocardiopsis sp. CNR-923 | reverse complement strand
GACGGCGCCCGCCGCCAGGCGCGGCGGCGCACCACGTGTCGACGGGCCGCGCCCCGGCCCCGGTTCCACCCGGAGGCGGGGCACGTGTAAGCATCGGACGCAACCGGCACCAGCGGGAGAAGGCACCAGTCGATGAGCACCAAGGACTACCTGGAGAAGGACTACTACAAGGTCCTCGGAGTCTCAAAGACCGCCTCGAAGGACGAGATCAAGCAGTCCTACCGCAAGCTCGCCCGCGAGAGCCACCCCGACGCCAACACGGACGACCCCAAGGCCGAGGAGCGCTTCAAGGAGGTCTCCGAGGCCTACAACGTCCTGTCGGACGACAAACGGCGCAAGGAGTACGACGAGGCGCGCTCGCTGTTCGGCGGGTCCTACCGTCCGGGCGGCGGCACCGGGCCCGGCGGGTTCGACGTGGGCGACCTGTTCGGCCAGGGCGCCGGCGGCGCGTCCGGCGGCGAACGGCTGAGCGACCTCTTCGGCGGCCTGTTCGGCGGCCGGGGGCGCGGCGGCGGCGGGGGTGGGCGCAGTCGGCGCGGCGCCGACGTCGAGACCGAGACCACACTGAGCTTCCGCGAGGCGGCCGAGGGCGTGACCCGCTCCTTCCGCCTGTCCAGCGACGCCCCGTGCCCCGCGTGCCGGGGCACCGGCGCCAAGGCGGGCACGGCCCCGCGGATGTGCCCGAAGTGCTCCGGCACCGGGCATGAGAACACCAACCTGGGCGGCTTCTCGCTGTCCGAGCCGTGCGGCGAGTGCAAGGGGCGCGGCCTGGTCGTGGACGACCCCTGCGACGAGTGCCACGGCAGCGGACGGGGCAAGAGCACCCGTACGATCCAGACGAGGATCCCCGGCGGCGTGACCGACGGCCAACGGATCCGGATCAAGGGCAAGGGCGCCCCGGGCGAGCACGGTGGCCCGGCCGGCGATCTGTACGTCGTCGTCCACGTGAAGGAGCACGCGGTGTTCGGCAGAAACGGCGACAACGTCACCATCACCGTGCCGGTGACCTTCCCCGAGGCCGTGCTCGGCGCGGAGGTGCGCGTCCCCACGCTCAACGGGTTTCCGGTGACCGTGAAGGTCCCGCCGGGCACCCCGAACGGGCGAACGCTGCGCGTCCGCGGCAAGGGGGCCAAGCGCAAGGACGGCACCACGGGCGACATGCTCGTGACCATCGAGGTCACCGTCCCGACGGCTGTCAGCGGCGACGCGCGTGAGGCGCTGGAGAAGTTCCGTGCCGCGACCACCGACCACGACCCGCGCGAGGGACTTGAGGCGCGGGCGAAGGGTGCGTGAACGACGTGAACGACTCCTTCGGCGCTGACGCTCCGGTCTACGTGATCTCGGTCGCCGCGGAGCTGGCCGGGATGCACCCGCAGACCCTACGGCAGTACGACCGGCTGGGGATCGTCTCACCGGGACGGGCTTCCGGTCGGGGACGCCGTTACTCCATGCGCGACGTGCAGCTCCTGCGCGAGGTGCAGCGCCTGTCGCAGGAGGAGGGCATCAACCTCGCCGGGATCAAGCGGATCCTGGAGCTCGAACACGAGGTCGAGCAGCTGCGCGAGCAGGTGTTCCACCTGGCCAACGAGCTGGAGGCGGCGCGGCGGGCGGTGGCCCGGCGCGGCCGCCCCTCCGAGGCCGGGGGCGTGCGCGGCGAGCTGGTGCGCCGTACGCGCGTGACGATCTTCAACACGGCCGAACGGCCGGAGGACGACGGGACCCGGGGCTCCGGCCCCGGGCAGGGCGGTTCGCGACGGAACCGCGACGAGGAACGGGACTGACGGGGCTCCGCAACGGCTGTACGGGGGCGCGGTCGGCCAACATGAGTCACCCTGGGTGACGCTACGGGTGAAAGGAGTCACCGGACGATGAACTACAAGCTCACGAAGAAGAGCCAGGAGGCGCTGTCGGTGGCCGTCCGGCGCGCGACCGCGGACGGTAGTCCGGAGGTGGATCCGCTCCACCTGTTGGCCGCGCTCCTGGACCAGGCCGAGGGCGTGACCCGCCCGCTGCTCAGGGAGGTGGGCGCCAACCCCGACACGCTCAGGGACCGGGTGGAGGCGGCGATCGACGCGCTGCCGAAGGCGGCCGGGTCGACGGTGAGCTCACCGAACTCCTCCCGCCAGCTCATCGTGTCGATCAACACCGCGGCCAAGCGCGCCCAGCAACTGGAGGACGAGTACGTCTCCACCGAGCACCTGCTGGTGGGGCTGGCGACCGACGGCGGCGAGGCCAAGCGGCTGCTCGGCGAGGTCGGCGCCACGCCCGAGGCGCTCCTGGACGCGTTCGAGCGGGTGCGCGGGTCGGCGAAGGTGACGTCGGAGAACCCCGAGGACACCTATCAGGCGCTGGAGAAGTTCGGCGTCGACCTGACCGAGCGCGCCCGCGAGGGCAAGGTGGACCCGGTGATCGGCCGGGACGGCGAGATCCGGCGGGTCATCCAGGTGCTCAGCCGCCGGACGAAGAACAACCCGGTCCTGATCGGCGAGCCGGGCGTGGGCAAGACCGCTGTCGTGGAGGGGCTGGCCCAGCGGATCGTGGCCGGCGACGTGCCGCAGTCGCTCGTGGGCAAGCGCCTGGTGAGCCTGGACCTGTCCGCGATGGTGGCGGGCGCCAAGTACCGGGGCGAGTTCGAGGAGCGGCTCAAGGCGGTGCTCTCGGAGATCAAGGAGTCCGAGGGCCGGATCATCACGTTCATCGACGAACTGCACACCATGGTCGGCGCCGGCGCGGCCGAGGGCGCCATGGACGCGGGCAACATGCTCAAGCCGATGCTGGCGCGCGGCGAGCTGCGGATGGTCGGCGCCACCACGCTGGACGAGTACCGAGAGCGGATCGAGAGGGATCCCGCCCTGGAGCGCCGGTTCCAGCAGGTCATGGTGGGTGAGCCGTCGGCGGCGGACACCATCGCGATCCTGCGCGGGCTCAAGGGCCGCTACGAGGCGCACCACAAGGTGCAGATCGCGGACGCCGCCCTGGTGGCCGCCGCGACCCTGTCCGACCGGTACATCACGGCGCGGTTCCTGCCCGACAAGGCGATCGACCTCATCGACGAGGCCGCGTCCCGGCTGCGGATGGAGATCGACTCCAGCCCGGTCGAGATCGACGAGCTCCAGCGCACCGTCGACCGCCTCAAGATGGAGGAGCTGGCGCTGGCCAAGGAGTCGGACCAGGCGAGTGTCCAGCGCCTGGAGCGGCTGCGCGCGGACCTGGCCGACCGGCAGGAGCAGCTCAACGCGCTCGTCGCCCGCTGGGAGCAGGAGAAGGCGGGCCTCAACCGCGTCGGCGAGCTCAAGGGGCAGTTGGACGACCTGCGCACGCGCGCCGAGCTGGCCGAGCGCGAGGGGGACTTCGCCCAGGCGTCCCGGTTGATGTACGGGGAGATCCCGCAGTTGGAGAAGCAGATCGAGGAGGCCTCCAGCGCGGAGGAGGAGGCCGCGAGTTCGGGCGGCGACACGATGGTCAAGGACGAGGTGGGGGCTGACGAGGTCGCCGACGTCGTCTCCTCGTGGACCGGCATCCCCGTCGGGCGGCTGATGGAGGGGGAGACCTCCAAGCTGCTGCGCATGGAGGAGGAGCTGGGCCAGCGGCTGATCGGGCAGGGGGACGCTGTGGCCGCGGTGTCGGACGCGGTGCGGCGCGCCCGCGCTGGGATCTCCGACCCGGACCGGCCCACGGGTTCGTTCCTGTTCCTGGGCCCGACCGGTGTCGGCAAGACGGAGCTGGCCAAGGCGCTGGCGGAATTCCTGTTCGACGACGAGCGCGCGATCGTGCGGATCGACATGAGCGAGTACTCCGAGAAGCACTCGGTGTCGCGCCTGGTGGGCGCGCCCCCCGGGTACGTGGGGTACGAGGAGGGCGGTCAGCTGACCGAGGCGGTGCGCCGCCGCCCCTACACCGTGGTGCTGCTCGACGAGGTGGAGAAGGCGCACCTGGAGGTGTTCGACACGCTGCTCCAGGTGCTGGACGACGGTCGGCTGACCGACGGCCAGGGCCGCCACGTCGACTTCCGCAACACCATCCTCATCCTCACCTCCAACCTCGGGTCGCAGTTCCTGGTCGACCAGTCGCTGCCGGAGGAGCAGCGCAGGGACCGCGTGATGAACGTGGTGCGGTCGACGTTCAAGCCGGAGTTCCTCAACCGGCTGGACGACGTGATCATGTTCGACGCGCTGTCCACGGAGGACCTGGCGCGGATCGTCGACCTCCAGGTGGAGAAGCTGCGGCAGCGCCTGGCCGACCGCCGGGTGGAGCTGGACGTGACCGCCGCGGCCGGCGAGTGGCTCGCGCTGACGGGCTACGACCCGAACTACGGCGCGCGTCCGCTGCGCCGCCTGGTGCAGTCCTCGATCGGCGACCCGCTCGCCCGGGAGCTGCTGTCGGGCGGCCTGGCCGAGGGGGACACGGTCGTGGTGGACGTCGACGAGGGCGCGGACCGGCTGCTCGTGACCCCGGTGCGGGCGGAGGAACCCGTGGTCTGACCGGCGCGGCGCGACCGACGCGGGGCCCGCTCCTCCCGGGAGGGGGGAGGTCGGGCCCCGCGTGGATCCGGTCGCGCACAGAGCGCCCAGCGCTGTGTGCGGGGCCGGTCCGTCAACCGTTCGTGATCCCCAACACCCGGGCCGCGGGACTTCAGGCTGCGAGCAGCTCCGCCTCCACCGCCGGGTCCAGGCCGACCGCGGGCCGGTCCGCCCGGCGCGGCGGCTCCCCGCCCAGGGCACGCAGCCACGACCAGGTGTCCGCGACGGTCTCGGCGACCGGGCGACAGCGCAGGCCGGTGGCGAGGGCGCGCGACGCGTCACCCCGGTGCAGGGTGTCGTGCGACTCGCCGCGCGGCAGCCAGATCGGCAGATCCGTCCAGGGCCGGACGCCCGCGTCGAGGATCCTCCGCGGATCGGTCCAGCACAGCTCGGCGCCGGAATCCGTGGCCGCCGCGCACGCCTCCAGCAGCGCGCCCATCGTGGTGTGGCCCGGCGGGCTCACCAGGTTGTAGGGGCCGCCCAGGCCGGACTGGGCGGCGTCGAGGATCCAGGCGGCCAGGTCGCGGACGTCGACGTACTGGAGCGGGAGGTCGCGCGGGCCCGGGGCCAGGACCCGGCCGCCCATGGCGATCCGGTCGAGCCACCAGGGCAGGCGCCCGATGTTCTCGTACGGGCCGATGATGAGCCCGGCGCGCGCGGACAGCGCCCGGTCGCCGAAGACCGCCTCCGCCGCGAGTTCCCCGCCCCGCTTGGCACGCGCGTAGTCGGTCGCGTCGTCGTCCTCGGGTGAGCCCTCCACGACCGGCCCGTCCTCGTCCGCACCGGCGGCGGCCGGGTAGGCGTACACGGACCGGCTGGAGACGTAGGTGTGGTGGCCGACCCGACCGTCGAGCAGGCGCGCCGCCGCCGCGACAGCCGAGGGCGCGCCCGACCACGTGTCGACGACCGCGTCCCACTCGCCCGACTCCAGCGCCGCGAGCCCGCCCGCCTCGGTCCGGTCGCCGTGCAGGGCGGCGACGCACTCGGGGGACGGATGGCGGCCGCGGTGGAACACGGTGACGTCCCAGCCCCTGCCCAGGGCCTCCTCGACGACGGCCCTGCCCACGAACTCGGTGCCGCCCAGCATCAGAAGTCTCATGTCCGGCAGTCTGACGGCTCGCCGGGTCGCGGGCCAGACCTCGCTGCCGTCAGCAGAAACCCCGCGGCGCGGGCACCCCGGGAACAGCGTTTGCCCGCGCTTACACCAACCGGGAGGAAGCCCGGTCTAGCGTGGACAACGCCGCCGGGGGGAGGAGCGATGAGTCGGACCGTCACGGACGTGGAGTCGCTGTGGGAGGCCGTCGACCTGCACACGGCGGCGATCGGGTCGAAGGTCGTCGGATGGCGCCACCACCTGCACGCCCACCCCGAACTGGCCAACCGGGAGCGGGACACCGCCGCCCTCGTCGCCCGCCACCTGTGCTCGCTGAACCTGGACGAGGTCCGCACGGGCGTGGCCGGATACGGCGTCGTCGGCGTCCTCAGGGGCGGCCTGCCCGGCGACCGGGTCGCCGCTCTGCGCGCCGACGTCGACGCCCTCCCCGTCAGGGAGGACAGCGGGGTCGACTTCGCCTCCACCGTCGTCGACGAGGACTACCCCGGCGGGCCGTTCCCCGTGGCGCACGCCTGCGGCCACGACTGCCACACCGCGATGCTCATGGGCGCCGCCGAGGTCCTGTCGGACCTGCGCTCGGAGCTGCCGGGCACCGTCCTGTTCGTGTTCCAGCCCGCCGAGGAGGGCCCTCCGGTGGACGAGGTCGGCGGCGCGCGCGCCATGGTCGCCTCCCCCGCCCTGCTCGACCCCGCCCCGACCATGGTGTTCGGCCTGCACGTGGTGCCGCTGCCCACGGGCATCGTCGGCTACCGGGTCGGCCGTCTGCTGGCCGCGTCCTGCCTGGTGAGGATCACCGTTCGGGGACACCGGACGCACGCCTCGACGCCGTGGCTGGGGGCGGACCCGATGCCGCCCGCCGCCGAGATCGTCTCCGCCTGCGGCCAGCTCTACCGGCAGGTCCCGGCGACCTCGCCGATCACCGTGTCCATCGGGCATGTGGAGGACGCGGGCCGGTTCAACGTCGTCGGCGCCTCGGTGGTCCTGTGGGGCACCCTCCGGTGCCTCGACCCGTCCGACATGGACACCGTGCGCGACCGTCTGCGCCGCGCCGCCGAGCACATCGCGCTGGCCCACGGGTGCAGGGCCGGGGTCGAGTACCTCCAGAGCGTGCCCCCGGTGGAGAACTCGCCCAGCTGGACGTCGGCGGTCCTGCCCACCCTGAGGCGGGTGGTCGGGGAGAGCCGGGTCAAGCGGACCGAGGCGGTCCTGGGCTACGACGACGTGTCGGAGCTCATCGACGCCTTCGGCGGGGTCTTCGTCCTGCTCGGCTGCCAGGACACCGAGTACGTCGGGGGCGCGCTGCGCGCGATCCCCGGACAGCGGGGGGCGGCCACCAACCACGACCCCGCCTTCTACGCGGACGACTCGGTCCTGGCCACGGGGACACGGCTGTACTCCCACGTCGCCGTCGACCACGTGACCGGGCGCCTGGACCCGGCCCTGGTGGACCAGCCCGGCCCGCCCGCGTTCTAGCACGTGCCGCGCGACGCCTCGGCACGGCTCCCGCCGCGTTCCCATCAGTCGAGGACCCGACCCTGACTCCTCACACCGAGCGGGCGCGTTCCAGCAGCACGTCCCGTTCGCGTTCGTTGCGGGTGAGCCCGGCGGCGCGCTCGAACTCCGCGCGCGCCTCCTCCGCCCGGCCCAGCCGCGAGAGCAGGTCGCCCCGGACCGCCGACCACAGGTGGTACCCCTTCAGCGCGGGCTCGCCACGCAGCCGGTCGACGAGCGTGAGCGCCGGGCCCGGACCCACCGCCATCGACACCGCCACCGCGTGGTTGAGCGCCGCCACGGGGGAGGCGGTCATCTTGACCAGGGTCGCGTACAGCACGGCGATCGCCATCCAGTCGGTGTCCTCCGGCGTGACCGCCCGCGCGTGTTCGGCGGCGATCCCGGCCTGGAGCGAGTAGGGCCCCCGGACGTCGTCGGGCCCCCGCGGCAGCGACCGGTCCAGCGCCTCCAGGCCCCGGTTGACGAGCAGCCGGTCCCAGCGGGAGCGGTCCTGTTCCAGCAGCGGGACGGGCGCGCCGTCGCGGCCGACCCTGGCGCGGAACCGGGACGCCTGGAGTTCCATCAACGCGACCAGCCCGTGGACCTCGCGCTCCTCGGGCAGCAGCCCGGCGAGCACCCGGCCCAGTCGCATGGCCTCCTCGCACAGGTCGGCGCGCATCCAACTCGATCCGGACGTGGCGGTGTAGCCTCGTTGAAGACGAGGTAGAGGACCTCCAGGACGGAGGAGACCCGGGCGTCGCGGTCCTCTCCCACCGGCGCCTCCAAGCCCGCCTTCCTCTTCGCGAGCGTCCGCTTGGCCCGGACGATGCGCTGGGCGACGGTCGGCTCGGGCGCCAGGAACGCGCGGGCGATCTCGTCGGTGGTCAGTCCGCCCAGCAGGCGCAGGGTCAGGGCGACGCGGGCCTCGGTGGACAGCGCGGGATGGCAGCACACGAACATGAGCCGGAGCAGGTCGTCGCCGTAGTCCTCCTCCAGGACGGCGTCGAACTCCGCCCGACCGTCGTTCTCCCCGATCTCCCGGCCGAGGTCGGCCAGGCGCAGCTTGAACCGCTCGTCGCGGCGCCAGCGGTCGAGGATCCGGCGTTTGGCGACCGTCGTCAACCACGCGCCCGGGGTGTCGGGGACGCCCTCCTCCGGCCACTTCTCCAGGGCGCTGACCAGAGAGTCCTGCGCGAACTCCTCAGCGAGGCCGACGTCGCCGACCATTCGGGTCAGCGCGGCGACCAGGCGGGCCGACTCGATCCGCCAGACCGCCTCCACGGCACGGGTGGCGTCAGTGTGACTCACGCCCCAATCCCAGCAGGGTGAGCCACCCTGACGCAACCCTCCCGAGCCGTCCGCGCGAGGGCGTCAGCCTGGTCCTAGCCCCGGGCGCGCAGCTCTCGGTCGCGATCCCTGACGTGCTCGGGGACGTTGTCGCCGAAGTCCTCCAGTTCGGCGATGCGCCGCAGCCGCAGGTTGAGGACGGTGTCGTCGCCCTCCGGCGGGTGGGGGCAGCGCTTGGCCCACTCGATCGCCTCCGCGCGGGAGGACACCTGGAGGATCCAGTACCCGGCGATGACCTCCTTGGCCTCGGCGAACGGCCCGTCCGTGACGGTCGCCGTCCCGTCACGGAAGCTGACGATCGCCCCCTCGGAGGTCGGCGTCAGGCCCTCGCCCGAGAGCAGGACCCCTGCCTTGACGAGCTGCTCGTTGTAGGCCGCCATCGCTTCGAAGATCTCCGCCGACGGGGTGTTCCCGGCCTCGGCGCTCTCGTCCGACATGATCGCCATGAGGTAGCGCATGGTGTTCGCCTTCCGTGGTGAGCGGGGCCCTTCCCCTCGCTCTCATCCACCCGTCGAACGGGACCGACACGGATCGACACGTCCGCCGAGATTTTTCTCGGGGGTCCCCGCGGAGGCGTGGCCACAAGCGGACAAAACCGACCCTCGGGGTCGTTCTGGACCGGGCCCCGGTAGAGTCCGTGGCGGTTCGGCGTTCACGGTGGAGGGAGGGCGAACGATGGGCCTGTTCCTGAGCACCGCCTTCGGCTTCCCCACCGCGCTGTTCACCCCGCTGCTGATCGCCACCGCCCTCTACTGGGTGTTCGTGGTGATCGGAGCGGCCGAGACCGAACTCCTCGACGGCGTGGACGCCGACGGCGAGGCCACCGGCCTGAGCGCGCTCATGTCCCGGGCCGGGCTGCTGGGGAACGCGGAACGATCGTCCGCGCGCGGACGCGGCGCCGAGCGGTCGGGGCGCGCCCCCGTCACCGTCTCGCTCACGCTGATGGTGTGCGTGGCCTGGTTCGTGAGCATGATGGGCGGCATCATGACCAGCCTCCTCGAAACCACGTCCACCCCCCTGCTGCTCGCCCTCGGCTCCGTGGTCCTCGTGATCGCGCTGGTCGCCGCGTGGGCGGTCACCAGCGGACTGGTGACGGCCGTCGCCCGGTTCCTGCCCGGAGGGCGCGGGGACTCCAAACACGACCTGGTCGGCCGCACGTGCGTGATCCGCATCGGCGAGGCCACCGGGGACTTCGGCCGGGCCGGGATCACGACCGGCTCCGGAGCCGAGATCTCCGTCGACGTCCGCACCACCGGCGGCGAGGTCCTCCCCCCGGGCAGCACCGCGCTGATCTTCGAGCACGACCAAGACCGCGACGTCTTCCTGGTCACCGGCTTCGACGCCGCCCTCGACCCCGGACGGGACTGACCCCGGGCGCGATCGCGGAACCGTTCCACCGGCCGCCACGTCAGATCAACGCGACGCCCCGGACGCGGTCCCCGCCGCGTGCCCCGCACCCGCGCCCGTCGCAGTCACCCCACCCCACGCGCACAAGGAGAGCCCCCACGTGCTGTCGAGCGCCACGACCACCGGGCAGGAGGCGACCAGCGCGGCCTTCCTGACGTCGGCGTCGCCCTGGCCATCGGAACCGTCGTCCTCCTCGCCCTGATCCTCATGGTCACACGGCTCTTCCGCAAGGTCGAGCAGGGCAAGGCCCTCATCATCTCCAAGCTCCGCGACGTCCACGTCACCTTCACCGGCGCGATCGTCCTCCCGGTCCTGCACAAGGCCGAGGTCATGGACATCTCACTCAAGACGCTGACCCTGGACAGACGCGGACGCGAAGGTCTGACCTGCAAGGACAACATCAGAGCGGATATCCGGGTCTACTTCTCGTCCGGGTCAACGAGACCGCCGAGGACGTCAAGAAGGTCGCCAAGTCCATCGGCACCGAGCGCGCCAGCGACCAGGACACCCTCCAGGAGCTGTTCAACTCCAAGTTCTCCGAGGCGCTCAAGACCGTCGGCAAGCAGTTCGACTTCGAGGAGCTGTTCACCCAGCGCGAGCAGTTCCGCCACGCGATCGTCTCGCTCATCGGCACCGACCTCAACGGCTACAGCCTGGAGGACGTGGCCATCGACGAGCTGGAGCAGACCCCGCTGCACCAGCACGACGCCAACAACATCCTCGACGCGCAGGGCATCAGCAAGATCACCGAGCGCACGTCCAAGGAGCACAAACGCACCAACGAGTTCGAGAACGACCGCAAGAAGGAGATCGACCGGCAGAACACCGAGACCGCCGAGACCCTCGCCGAGCTGGAGAAGCGCCGCGAGGAGGCCGCGGCCAAGGCCAAGCGCGAGATCGAGATCATCCGCGCCCGCGAGGAGGCCGAGACCGCGCGCGTGCAGGCCGAGGAACGGCTCAAGGCCGAGACCGCCAACATCCGCACCAGCGAGGCGCTGGGCGTCCAGCACCAGAACCAGCAGCGTGAGATCGCGGTCGCCGAGAAGAACCGCGAGCGCGTCATCGCCATCGAGTCCGAGCGGATCGAGAAGGACCGCCTGCTGGAGGTCATCGGCCGCGAGCGCGAGACCGAACTGTCCCGCATCGCCAAGGAGAAGGAGATCGAGGGCCAACGGCGCGAGGTCGCCGACGTCGTCCGCGAGCGCGTCGCCGTCGACCGCACCGTCGCCGAGCAGGAGGAGGCGATCAAGCGGCTGCGCGCGGTCGAGGAGGCCGAACGCACGCGCCAGGCGATCATCATCCAGGCCGAGGCCGAAGCCCAGGAGAACCTGGTCAAGGACATCAAGGCCGCCGAGGCGGCCGAGGCCGCAGCCAAGCACCGCGCCGCCGAGGAGCTGACCCTCGCCGAGGCCCGCCAGCAGGCCGCCGAGCTGGACACCCGCGCCAAGATCCGTCTCGCCGAGGGCCGCCAGGCCGAGGCCGCCGCGGCCGGCCTGGCCGAGGTCCAGGTCCGCGAGCAGGACGCCGAGGCGATCGAGAAGGTCGGCCGCGCCGAGGCCGTCGTGGCCCGCGAGAAGGCGGGGGCCGAGGCCGAGGCCATCGAGAGGAAGCTGCGCGCCGAGGCCGCGGGGCTCAACGACAAGGCCGGGGCGATGGCCGCCCTGGACCAGGTCAGCCGCGAACACGAGGAGTACCGCCTGCGTCTGGAGGCGGAGAAGGAGGTCCGCCTGGCCGGGATCGACGTGCACCGCCAGGTCGCCGAGGCCCAGGCCACGGTTCTGGCCTCCGGGCTGGAGAGCGCCGACATCAGCATCGTCGGCGGCGACGGCGCCTTCTTCGACCGGATGGTCAACTCGATCGGCCTGGGCAAGGCCGTCGACGGCTTCGTCGGCAGCTCCGAGACCGTCCAGGCCCTCGGCGACGGTTTCCTCAACGGCGAGGCCGACCTCAGCGCCGAACTGAGCCGGTTCCTGTCGTCCGTCGGCTCCGAGGACGTCAAGAACCTCACCGTCTCCGCCCTGCTGCTCAAGCTCATCGGAGCGGGCGGCCCGCAGGCCGGCAAGCTCGACCAGCTGCTCGGCAGGGCCCGTGAACTCGGCGTGGACACGCTCCCCGTGACCACACTGACCCCCGCGAAGCAGTGAGGTCGTCCTCCGTGGCCGAGGCCCCGTCCCAGGACACCGCCGGCCCCGGACCGGACGCCGAGGACGCGCGGACGCTGGACGCGGGCACCTACGAGGTGCTCCGCGCCCGGCTCCGTGAGCGGACCGGCGAACTGGCCCGGCGAACCGAGGCGCTCAACGCCCGCCGCCTGGAGGTGTTCGGCGGGTCGGACATGACCCTGCTGGGCGCCGAACGCATCCGCACCGAGCACAACTGCGTGCCCCGGGACGTCATCAGCGTCGGGCGCGGCGTCGGCGACGGCGACGGCGACGGCGACGGCGACGGCGACGGCGGGGACATGATCCTGTTCGGCTACAACGTCTTCATCGGCCTGCGGCGGGAGACGCGCGTCCGCGACGTGTTCTCCGTGCACCGGTACGAGCACGGGGACGACGCGTTCGCGTTCGTCCCCGCGCCCGAGGACGCCGTCCCCGGGCTGCTGGCCGACGAGGCGTTCCAGCAGGACTTCGCCCAGCTGTACCGCTACTACCGGGACACCCGCCTGTTGCAGCTGCGCCGCGTGGAGGACCGCCTGCTGGCGGTGTTCCAGACCGGGCCGGGCACGGAGGACGTACGCGTGCTCCGGTGGGCGGTCTCGCCCACCGGCACGCTGTCCTACCTCGACAGCCGTGGCGAGCGCGACCACGTGCGCCCGCCGTCGCACGACTTCACGTGGACGGAGACCACCCGCGAGGACCACGTGTCGGGCCGCCACCCGCACATCTCGATCCTCGACGAGGTGTTCGTGGAGACGGTCGACGGCGACCTCACGATCAAGGTGGAGAACAACACCGAGGTCGGCGAGGGGATCTACAGCGAACCGGTCGGCGAGCCGTTGCAGAGCCTGGCGGACGCGTCGGTCCACTACGCGCGGGTGGGCGCTCTCGTCCTCCTGCGCGTCCTGCCCTACAACGAGACCGAGTGGCGCCACCTGGTCTTCAACACCCGCACCAAGGAGGTCGTGCGGCTCGACGGCATCGGCCAGGCGTGCCAGCGCCTGCCCGACGACCAAGGCCTCGTCTTCCCCGGCGGGTACCACCTGGCCACGGGCGCCGTCCGCACGTTCGACACCGACGTCGCCGGCCTGGAGTTCGAGCGGGTCGTCCGTTCCCCCAACGGCGAGGACGTGCTGTACGTCTTCCACTCCCCGGCGGACGGCCGCAGCCTGCTGCTGTCGTACAACACCATCCGCGAGGAGGTCGCCAACCCGATCGTCTGCCACGGGTACTCCCTGTTCGACGACGGCACGATGACCGTCTTCCGGGAGGCCTCGGACGAGCCCACCCGCGTGCACCCGATGCAGGTGTGGCGGACGCCGTACGTGTCGGACGTGTACGCGGCGGCCCAGCCGGCGGGCACGGGCCCGCTGGAGCGGATCGGCAACGCCGAGCTGGTGCGGGGTGTGTCCGACTGCCTGTCCGTCGCCCGGATCGCCAGCGAGATGGGCTCGTCCACCGGGGTCTTCGAGGCGATCATCGCGTCGTGCCGCCGGGTGGCCGACCGGTTCCACTGGCTGGGCGACGCGGAGCTGGGCGACCTGGCCTCGCCGTTGGCCGAGGTGCGCGCCACCGCCGAACGGGTGCTGGAGGAACATGAGACCGTCCAGGCCCTGACCCGGCAGGCCGCCGACGCCCTCGCGGAGACCGAGGCGCGGGTGGGGACGCTCATCCGCACCTCGCGGGGGGAGACCCCGCGGTCGGCGGAGGGTTGGGTGACCCGGCTGACCGCGCTGCGCCGCGCGCGGGGGCAGGCCGCCGCGCTCGGCGAGACGCGCTACGTCGACGCCGAACGACTGGCCGAGCTGGACGCGCTGCTGACCGAGGAGGTCGGCGCGCTCGGTCGGCGCACGGCGGCCTTCCTGGAACAGGACGACGCGTTCGACGGCTACCACGCCGAGGTCGCGCGGCTGGTCGAGGAGGCCGGGGGGATCGACGCGGTCAGCGCCGCGACGGCCGTCGGCGAGCGGATCGAGGAGTGCGCCGAGGGCCTCCAGGCGGTCACCGAGGTCATCGGGTCGCTCGACATCGGGGACGCGCGCGTGCGGACCCGGATCCTGGAACGGATCAGCGAGGTCCTGGCCGGGATCAACCGGGCCCGGGCCACCCTGGAGTCGCGCCGCGGGGAACTGCTGGCCAGGGAGGGGCGGGCCGAGTTCGCCGCCGAGTTCGCGCTGCTGGGTCAGGCGATCACCGGAGCGCTGGCCGCCGCAGACACACCCGACCGGTGCGACGACCAACTCGGGCGGATCATGCTCCAGGTCGAGAACCTGGAGTCGCGGTTCGCCGAGTTCGACGACTTCCTCGCGGAGTTGTCGGACAAGCGCGAGGACGTCTACGAGGCGTTCTCCACCCGCAAGCAGTCGCTGGTGGACGAGCGGGCCCGCCGGGCCGACCGGCTGGCCTCGTCCGCCGCCCGGGTCCTGGAAGGGGTGCACCGCAGGGTGGCCGCGCTCTCCACCCTGGAGGACGTCAACACCTACTTCACCTCCGACGCGATGGTCGCGCGCCTGCGGCGCACCGTCGAGGAGATGCGCGGTCTCGGCGACAGCGTGCGCGCCGAGGAGCTGGAGGGCCGGATCCTGTCGGCCCGTCAGGAGGCCGGGCGGGCGCTGCGGGACCGGACCGACCTGTTCGAGGACGGGCCGGGCGGCGAGACGGTCCGGCTGGGGCGGCACCGGTTCGCGGTCAACACCCAGCCGATCGACCTCACGCTCGCCCCCCACGGCGGGGAGATGTCGGTCGCGCTCACCGGCACCGACTTTCGCGCACCGGTCACGGACGCGGCCCTCGGCCAGGCCCGCCACCTGTGGCACCGGCTGCTGGTCTCGGAGAGCGAGGACGTCTACCGGGCGGAGTACCTGGCGACGTCGATCCTGGCCGCGGCGGAGGAGGGCGCGGACGGCGTGAGCCTCGACGCCCTGGCCGAGGCGGGCGTGCACGCCGAGAACGGGTCCCTGCTGGAGCTGGTGCGCGGCGTCGCCGAGACCCGCTACGACGAGGGCTACGAACGCGGCGTACACGACCACGACGCCGCCCTGATCCTGTCCGCGCTGCTCAGACTGCGCGCCGGGGCCGGACTCCTGCGGTACCCGGGCCCCGCGCGCGCGATGGCGCAGCTGTTCTGGGCCTACGGAACGAGCAAGGAGGACCGGTCGGCGTGGCGCACGCGCGCGGGGTCGCTGGCCCGGGCCCGCGCGGTGTTCGGGGCGCGGCGCTCGGCGGCGGTCGACGCGCTGCGCACGGAGCTGGCCGAGGGCGTGGACGCCTTCCTCACCGAGACCGGGCTGTTCCAGGGCGCCGACCTGGAGCTGGTGGGCGAGTACCTGTTCGAGGAGCTGGCCGAGGGGTCGCGGGCCGCGGCGGGCTTCGTCACCGGCGCGGGCGCGCGGACGCTGCTCGACCGGTTCCACCGGGCGCTGGGCGGTACGCGCGAGACCACGCGCACGGCGTTCGAGGGCGACCTGCGGGCGTTGGACGGCGACCTGTCGGCGCGGCACCAGCTGGTGACCGCGTGGCTGGAGGCGTTCGCGACCACGCTCGACGCGGTGGATCCGGGCGACCTGCCCGAGGCGGCGGCGATCGAGCTGACCGGCTCCGCCGTGGAGCGGTACGGGTCGTCCGCCGCCGTGCACGAGAAGGTGACGGGCCTGCTCGGCGCGCATCCGCGGGTGCGCGACCGGTCCCTGGACGTGCGGTTGGACGAGATCCTGCCGCGCACGCGGGCCTTCCGGACCCGGGACGTCCCCGCGTTCCGGGACTTCCAGCGGCGCCGCAACGCGCTGGTGGCCGCCGAGCGCGAGCGGCTGCGGCTGGAGGAGTTCCGGCCGAAGGTGATGAGCGGGTTCGTGCGGAACCGGCTGCTCGACGAGGCGTACCTGCCGCTGATCGGCGACAACCTGGCCAAGCAGCTGGGCGCGGCCGGGGACGGCAAGCGGACCGACCAGAGCGGGCTGCTGCTGCTCATCTCGCCGCCTGGGTACGGAAAGACCACATTGATGGAGTACGTGGCGAGCCGTCTGGGACTGGTGTTCGTCAAGGTCAACGGCCCCGCGCTGGGGCACGGCGTGACCTCGCTCGATCCGGACGAGGCGACCGACGCCACGTCGCGCCAGGAGGTCGAGAAGATCTCCTTCGCGCTGGAGACGGGCAACAACGCGCTGCTGTACCTGGACGACATCCAGCACACCAACCCCGAGTTGCTCCAGAAGTTCATCTCGCTCTGCGACGGCCAGCGCCGGATGGAGGGCGTGTGGAACGGGCGGACGCGCACCTACGACCTGCGCGGGAAGCGGTTCGCGGTGTGCATGGCCGGCAACCCGTACACGGAGCGGGGCCAGCGCTTCCGGGTCCCGGACATGCTGGCCAACCGCGCGGACGTGTACAACCTGGGCGACGTGCTGTCCGGCAGGGAGGAGGTGTTCGCGCTCAGCTACATCGAGAACGCGCTCACCTCCAACGCCACGCTCTCCCCGCTGTCCACGCGCGACCGGGAGGACGTGTACACCTTCGTGCGCATGGCCGAGGGAGACGCGTCGGTGGGCACGGACCAGCTGCGGCACCCGTACTCGGCGGCCGAGGTGGACCGGATCGTGTCGGTGCTGCGCAAGATGCTGCGCGTGCGCGAGGTGGTGCTGGCCAACAACCAGGCCTACATCGCCTCGGCGGGGCAGTCGGAGGACGCGCGCACCGAGCCGCCGTTCCAGCTCCAGGGGTCGTACCGGAACATGAACCGGCTGGCGGAGAAGATCGTGCCGGTGATGAACGACGCCGAGGTGGAGGCCGTGATCGACGACCACTACCTGGGCGAGGCGCAGACCCTGGCGTCGGGCGCGGAGGCAACCTGCTCAAGCTCGCCGAACTGCGCGGCGTGCTGACGCCCGAGCAGGAGGCCCGGTGGGCCGAGGTCAAGGAGGCGTTCCTCCGGCGCCGCGCACTGGGCGGGGCCGGGGACGACCCGATGACGCGGGCGATCGGCGCGATGGGGCTGCTCGCCGACCGGGTGGGGTCGATCGGCGCGGCCATCGACCGCGCGGCCGGGAGGTAGGACCCGTCTGGTCGCGTCTGGTCGGACGAGGGCCGTCATCCCCCGACGGGGTGGCGGCCCTGTCGCGTCCCCGGGGATCCGTACCCGGGCCGCGAACGTAAACCGGAGACCACTTCCGAAAAAACATCTTACAGACCCCATATCCCCTTGGTTGTACGTGTGCTACTTTCTGTTGCGCCCGGGGGGCCAGAGAAGAGCACCAAACAAAGAGGACGAAATGCCCCAATCGTCGGCACCAGAGATCGACCTGCCCGAACTGGACTTCGACGACATCGAGGTCATGAGCGTCCGCGAGGCCGTCGCCGTCCCCGAGACCGGCGCCACCAGCGGAAGCTCCAGCTGCACCTCCACCTCCTGCTGCGGCAGCAGCAGCTGCTGCTCTGGCGGATCCTGCGGCTGACCCCACCCCCCACCGACCCGGACCGTGAACCCGCATCCCGACCCGCGACGCAATGATCAAAGCATGAATCGTTTCGGACGCTCCCGGAAGTGGACACACTCCGACCACAACCGCCACACCCATTTCATACGCGACCCCACACCCCGATCACTCCAGAAGAAGGTGTTCGATGGCCATGCAGGAATCCCCCACGATCGACCTGCCCGAACTGGACTTCGACGACATCGAGGTCATGAGCGTCCGCGAGGCCGTCGCCGTCCCCGAGACCGGCGCCACCAGCGGAAGCTCCAGCTGCACCTCCACCTCCTGCTGCGGCAGCAGCAGCTGCTGCTCCTCCGGCTCCTGCGGCTGACCCTCTCGTCCGGGCGGCTCCCCTCCCAGGCCGGGGGCCGCCCCCCACATGCCCGACCCCACGAACCTCCGAGGGCAGTACGTGCACGCGATCAACGCCATCGACATCACCAAGGACTACGGGAAGGGCGAGGTCCTGCACCGGGTCACCTACCAGGTTCCCGCCGGGAGGATCGCCGCCCTGCTCGGCCCGAACGGAGCCGGCAAGACGACGCTGATCGAGATCCTGGAAGGCCACCGGGGGCGAACCTCCGGCACGTTGTCGGTCCTCGGCCTGGACCCGGGCGACCGCCGCGACTTCGCCAAGCTGCGCCGCCGGATCAGCGTGGTCCTCCAGCAGACGATGCTGGAACCGGGGCTGTCCGTCCGCGACGTCCTGCGTCGCCACGCCTCCTACTACCCGAACCCCCTGGAGGTCGACGAGGTCCTGGAACAGGTCGACCTCATCGAGAAGCGCACGGCGCTGGTCAAGTCGCTCTCCGACGGCATGCGACGCCGTCTGGACCTGGCCCTGGCCCTGACCGGCCGCCCCGAACTGCTGTTCCTGGACGAGCCCACCACCGGTCTCGACCCCCTGTCCCGCCGCCGCATCCGCGCCCTCGTCGCCGGGCTGCGCGACAGCGGCACCACCGTGGTCCTCACCTCGCACGACCTGGTCGAGGTGCAGGAGCTCGCCGACCGCGTGGACGTCATCCGCGACGGGGAGTTCATCGCCTCCGGGTCCCCCGACGAACTCGTCCGCGACGCGCAGGCGTACACGGTCGTGGAGTTCGCCGCACCCGAGGGCCTCGACGGGCGCCTGCCCGAGGGCGCGTCCCTCGTCAACGGCCGCGTGCGCATCCACACCGACGACCAGGACGCCGTGGTGCGGCGGGTCCAGGAATGGGCCGCACGCGAACGGACCGAGATCACCGGTCTGACGATCGTGCCGCCCAGTCTCGACGACGCCTACATCGCGATGCTGAAGGACGGCCAGACATGACCACCGCGACTCGGCGCGGCCCGAGCAGTTTCCTCCTGCACGTGGACAGTGAGCTCAAGGAGTTCTGGCGCTCCCCCATCACCCTGGCCTTCATCGTGCTCATGCCGGTCATGTTCTACGTCGGGTTCGGACTGGCCTTCCGCTCGCGGGCCGACGCGGTGCTGGAGATCGGCGAGTACGAGATCACCCAGGCCAACCTCAGCTACGGCGGCGTCCTCGCTTCGCCCTGATGTCGGTCGCCTTCGCCAACGTCGCGATCGGCCTGGCCATCCGCCGCCACCACGGCCTGTTCAAACGCTTCCGCACCACACCGGTCAGCCCGGCGGTCGTGATGGGCGCCTACCTGGTGAACACGCTGGTCACCGCCGTGATCGTGCTCGTGGTGGTGACCGCGATCGGCCTCCTGGCCATGGGCGTGACCCCGGACTGGTCGCGCACGCCCCACCTGCTCGCGGCGCTCCTGCTCGGATTCGTGTGCCTGGCCCCGCTGGGCGCGGCCGCGTCGCTGCTCCCGCCGAACGCCGACGCCGCCGTCCCCATGGTCAACGGCATCTTCTTCCCCACCGCCTTCCTGGCCGGAGGGTTCGTCGTCCTGCCCCTGGGCGACACCGTCGGGGCGGTCGTGGACCTGCTGCCGGGGCGCCCCCTCACCATCCTCCTCCAGGGCGCGCTCGCCGAGTCCGGACCCGTCTGGGACTGGCCGTCGGTGTGGCTGCTCCTGGCGTGGTCGGCGGTGGGCACGGTCGTGGCCCTGCGCTGGTTCCGGTGGGCGTCCGAACGCGAACCGAGGGGCTTCGGATCGGGCAAGCGCGGAGCCGACGGAGGCCAGGGGTGAGCGTACCCGTCCCCGACTGCGTGGAGGGCCCCTACCTGGTCTCCCGCGTGAACCTGTACCCGTACCGACCGCTGCGCGCGCCCGCCCCCGCCGTGGACACGGACCGCGCCCTGCTGCTGGCCCTCGTCGAGGAGCAGTGCCGCAGGGACGGCCTCCGCGCGCGGTTGCTCGACGAACTGCACCGGGCGACCCCCGGACTGGAGTCCGGACGGGACCGGCGCGCGGCGCTGGCCGTCAAGCGCGACGTGTTCAACGACCGTCCGCCCGCCGACCCGCGCCGGCCCGCCGCCGAGGACCCCCTGCTCGCACGGGTGCCGCTCCTGGCCGAGTGGACGCGGAGCTGGGCGGCCACCGCGACGGCCGTCGAACGCCTCGACTCCGCGCACGCCGACGCCCTGGCGGCCGAGCGCGCCGTGCTCGCCGCGTGGGCACGCGACCCGGCCGTGGACCGCGGCACGGCGCTCTCCAGCCCGGACCTGCACCGGGCGGTCGCGGCGCGTGCGGCCGCGGACGGGCCGCCGGACAAACGTGCGCGCAAGGCCGAACCGGCGCTGGTCCGGTACTTCTCGCGGTCGACGGTGAAGGTCAGCCCGTACTCCCTCTACACCGGGGTGCACTTCGACGACCTGGAGCACCCGGGATCGGCGGACCGCGACGGCGAGCCGCTGCACTTCTCGGCCAGGGCCGACCTGCGACGGCTCCTGCCCCGGCAGGCGGGCCGGGTGCTGGCCGCCGACGCCGAGGCCCGGTCGGGCCTGGAATGGGTGCTCACCGGCAGCGCGCGCCGTGCGGGCGATCGACTGGTCCTGCGCCGCCGACGCTGGTCCGCACCCGCCCCCGGACTGCGCGCGGACGCGTTCGGCGAGGAGGAGGTCCGCCTGCCGATGACCGGTGTGTGGGGTCGGCTGCTCGGCTCGCTCCAGGCCCGCGCGGGCGTGCCGACCCGGCTGGACGGGTTGGGCCAGGGCCTCGCGGCCGACCTCGGCTGCGCCCCGGCGTACGCGATGGGCCTGCTGGACCGGCTCATCGGCGAGGGGATCCTGGTCCCGTGGTTCCCGGCCCCCGAACAGTCCCCGCGCTTCGCCCGGAGCTGGCACGACCTGGCGGCGCGCCTTCCCGGGAAGGCCGCCGCCGCCGTGGCCGCGGCCTTCCGCGACACCGAGGAGGCGCTCGCCGGTTTCGGGACGGCCGACGGCTCGGAGCGTGCGCGCGCCCTCCTCCGTCTCCAGCGGTCGTGGTCCGAGGCCCTCGGCGAACCGAACACGGCCACGTCGCCGCTGGTGGAGGACTGCCTCGTCTCGCGCGGCGCTCCGGTTCCCCGAGCGTGGACCCGCGCCTGGACGTCGGACCTGCGCCGACTGATGCCGCTGCTGTACGCCCTGGACGACCAGCGGGTGCTGTCGGGCGCCCTGGAGAGCGTGTTCACCACCCGTTACGGGCGGGGCGGCCGGTGCGCCGACCTGGACGAGTTCGCGGAGCGGGCGCGCGCGGCCTTCCCCCTGACGCAGCGGCTGATGTCCGCGGGGGCGGACGCCGGGGACGCCGGAGACGCCGACGACGCCCTGTCCGCGCTGCTGGCGGCCCGGCGGCGCGCCGTGGAGCACCTTCGCGAACTGGCACGGGAGGACGCCGAGTCCGTGGAGGTGGACCCCGCGGTCGTCGACGAGATCGCCGAACTCCTTCCGGAACGGGAGTCCGCCACACCGAGGTCCTTCGCCGTGTTCGGCCACCCCGACCGCGGCCGCCTCGTCCTCAACCACGTGTACGGCGGGCGCGCACGCTACTTCAGCCGGTTCCTCGCCGACCTGCCCGACGACGTCCACGCCCGCGTGGCGGACCACGTCCGACGCCTGGCTCCGGCTGGCTCGACCACCGTGCACATGCGGTCCGCCCTGGGGTTCAACGCCAACCTGTCACCCCTGCTCGCCGACGAGGAACTGGCCCTGCGCGACGAGCCGACCCTCGCCGACGGCCCTTCCACCCGCGACCTGGAACTGGTCCACACCCCGAACGGCCTGAGCTCGTCCTCGCCTCGACCGGCCAGGAGATCGACCCGGTCTACACGGGGTTCCTCGTCCCGCACGCGCTGCCCTACGACGAAATGCTCGTGGCCATGGTGGCGGACTCGCCGTTCTTCTCGTTCGGCGACCTCGCCCTGGACCTGCACGACGGCTGGCACGAGTGCCGCCGGTCCGGCGGCACCCCGCGCATCTCCTTCGGCGACGTGCTGCTGTTCCGCCGCCGGTGGGCCGTGGACGCGTCCTCGCTGCGGGCGGAGCCGGGCGAGCCGGTCGAGGCGCTGTACCGCCGGACCAACACCGAACGGCTGTCCCGCGGCATCCCCGACCAGGTCTTCGCGCGCCCGCTCCAGGGAGCGCGGCTCGGCCCGTTGGAACGGGCGATGGCGCCCAAGCCCCAGCACGTCGACTTCCTGAGCAGGCTGCACACGGCCACCGCGGCCAAGCGGCTGGCCCACCTCGGGCCGACCCTGATGCTGGAGGAACTCCTGCCCCACCCCGAGGACGGCGGGCTGCGGGGGCCGGACGGCCACCACGCCACCGAGGTGTTCCTCGAAGTCTCCACCCTGTCCCGCCCCCCGGCCCCTCCGATGCCCGATCCCCCAGGCGAAGCGAGGCTGCTCCCTTGACCGTCGGACTCCGCGTGACCTACTACGACAGCGATAAGAGCGCGCTCCTGCGCGAGTGCCTCGTCCCCGCCGCCCTGCGGACCGCGGGCCGGGAGGGCGTCGACTCCGCATGGCTGCACCTGCACTGGCGTCTGGGCCCGCACTGCGTGCTCTACCTGGACGGCGACCCCGGGCCGGTGGGAGAGGCGGCCGAATCCGCCGCGGCCGACATCCGGGTCTTCCTGGAGCGCGCTCCCTCCACACACGCCCTGGACCCCGAGCGGTACGCCGCCCTCTCCGAACGGATGGGCCGCCTGGAACTGGTGGAGCCGCCCTACGCGCCCCTGGAACCGGACAACTCCGTGCGGTGGCTGCGGGACGATCCGGTCGACACGTTCCTACGAAGTCCCGAGGCGGTCTCGCTCAAGGGCCGCGTGCTGACCGACGGGCTCCCCCGCGTGGCCGACCGGATCGACGGCCGGTCCGCCGTCCCGCACGTGTTCGCCGGGATGGCGGCGATCGCCTCCCATTACCCCGAGTGGGGGCTGCGCTCCGGGTACCAGGCGTTCCTCTCGCACTGGAAGGAGTACTTCCACTGGTCCGATCCGAAGGGGACGGCCCAGGAACGGCTCGCCGCCTCCTACCGGGACCAGCGAGAGGGGCTGGTCGCGGCCCTGCGCGCGGTGCACGAGGCGCCACGCGGGACCCCTCCGCGCTGTCCTGGCTGGACTGGACCCGGCGCTGGCTGCCGGAGGCCACCGCGCTCGCTCGGGACGGCCACATCCTGCCCTTCCCCCACCCGGACCGCCTCGACGCCGCGGCCCGGTTCGGGGACCAGACGCGGGTGCGCTGGAGCGGGTCGGACGAACGCTCCTACAGCGACTTCCACCGGGAGTTCAGGAAGCTGGACTTCACCAGGCTCGGCGACGGACACGGGTTCGCGGCGTTCCGGTTCGTGATCAACTGCTTCTTCGACCTGCTGCCCCTGATGGGGGTGACGCCGGTTCAGCGGTACTCCATCGCCTACCTGCTCACCGAGGCCGCGCAGGAGGTGGTCGGCGAGAGCTGGGAACAGACCGTGGCCAGGGTCGTCGCCCACCAACAGAGCGACCCCGAGCTCAGGCCGACCCTCCCGTGGGTGGACGATGACTGACCGCACGGTTCCCCTGCGGCTCAAGAGCGCCGTCCGCGCCCGTTCCCTGGCCGAGGAGGGCGTCGCGGTCAGCATGGGCGTGACCGCCGTCGTCGTCCGCGGGGCTCGGGCCGACACCGTGTGGCGGGCCCTGGAGCCCACACTGCGCGCGGGTTTCGTCCGGGGCGACCTGACCGCGAGATTCCCCGCCCCGGGACGGCCCTTCCTGGAGGGCATGCTCGACCAACTGGAGGAGCACGGTTTCCTGCGCGAGGTGGAGGAGGAGACCGACCTGGCCGAGACGGACCGCGCGGCCTTCGCCCACCTGGAGACGATGACCCGTCGCCCGTTCGCGGCGCTGAGGGCGCTCCAGCGGAGCCAGATCCGCGTCCGCGCCTCCTGCTCCCTGCTGGGGTCGGAGGTCCACCGCGCGCTGGAGCGCGCGGGGTTCCGCTCCGTGCGGACCGAGGAGGGGCGCGACGGCGGCGCGGCGCTGACCACGCGCCTCCTGGTGCCCGGGCACGAGGAGGCCCTGCACCTGATCGCGACGGGCCGGGGCGTGTGGCTGTCCGGCCCCCGCACCGCCTCCGCCAGTACCGAACTGGTCGAGCGCGTCCAGGACTGGCTCCGCGAACGCGCTCCGGAGCGGGACCGCCCGCCGTTGGCGGCGTCCGCCGTGGGGATCACCGGCTCCCTCGTCGCCGCCCAACTGGCCCTGGCGCTGGTCGCCCACGTGGCGCGCCTCGCCGACGGTCCGCCGTCCGACCCCACCGGGTCCGGGCCGGGAACGGCGGCGGACCCGGAGTTCATGGTGACCTCCGACGACCTCGTCAGCGAGCCGCACCCCTTCGTCTGCCCGCCCGTGCTGGATCCGGATCGCACCGCGCCCCTCGGTCCGCCGGAAGCCGACGACGCGGCGCCCGAGGCGCCCGACCTGCTGGAGGCGGTCGCGCACCTGTGGGACCGGGTGTTCGGACCGGTGGGCGCGCCTGTGCCCGGCGATCTTCCCCAGCTCCCCGTGGGCCTGGCCCGGGTGGACCGCTCCGACCTGGTCGGCTGCGGGTTCAGCACCGCGCAGGCCCGGGTGGACGCCCTGCTCGGCGGCCTGAGCGCCACCGCGTGGCGGCGCCGTCCACGGGAGGGCGACGGCGGGCTCGGGCTCGGTCTGACGTCGGCGTCCGCGGTCGGCGCGGCCGTCGCGGACCTGGTCCTGAACGACCGGGCGGTGGACTGGAAGGACGTCGAACCGCCGTCCCTGTCCGCCCCCGCGCGTCGGCTCTGGGCGGCGCTGACCCTGCGCTTCGGGGTGCCGGCCCGGCTCCGCGTCCGCGTGTGGGAGGGGCTGTGGCTCACCGCGGTCCTCGGCCCGGGGGACGCCGTCCTCGGCGCGGGAACGGCGGCCGACCTCGACGCGTGCGTGCGGGAGGCCCTGCTCCGGGCCGTCGCCGGAGCCCAGACCCCGCACGGCCGCGTGGTCCGCGCGGCGGCCCGGACCGACGCGGCCACATCCTCGCTCACCCGATGGCGCCGGGAGACCGGGCTGGTCCGCGTGGAGGAGCCGCACGGCGCCCCGGACTGGCGGCGGCGGGGTGTGTTCGCGGCGGTGGCCCGATGGTCGTGACCGTGCGCGTCCCCCGCCCCACCGGAGCCACGATGGCCGAGCCGCACTCCACCCGTGTCGAAGGGGGTGTGCTCTTCACCGGCATGAGCGGGGCCCTCGCCGTCCTCGGCCCCTGGACACCGGACGGGGGCACGGGCTGCGCCCGCTGCGCCGGGCTGTGGCGGCGCGACGTGGAGGGCGGCGTCGACCCCGACCGGTCCGCCCTCGACCCGGCCCTGTTCACCCTGTGGTCGGACGCCTTCGCCCGCCTGGCTGACGCCGCCCTCACCGCCCCCGAGGAACTGCGACTCGCCCTGGTCGCACTGGACTGCCGCACCGGGGAGGTGACCAGGCACCGCTTCGTTCCCCACCCGCACTGCGCGGGCTGCTTCCCCGCCGGGGCCGGGCTGTCCCCACCCGGAACGCTCGACCCGCACACCCCCCAGCCGACCGTCGGCGACGCGCTCCGCACCCGGGCGGTGGACCGGTCCGACCTGCGTGAACGGCTGCTCGACTTCCGTTTCGGCCCGACCGCGCACGTCTACCGCGACGAGGAGTCGCCGCTGTGCCTCGTCACCTGCGAGGCCGTCGCCCCCGGACACACCGCCCGCGAGGGCGGCTACGGCCGGTCCACCCGCTTCACCGACAGCGAGGTCCCCGCCCTGCTGGAGGGCGTCGAACGCGTCACGGGCGGCCACCGGCTCTCCGGATCGGCGACGGTGTCCGGTTCCTACGCCCAACTCGCGGACGACGCCGTGGACCCCGAACGGCTCGGCACACACGAACCCGAGTGGTACGGCCACCCGGCCTTCGACCTGGTCCCGTACACCCCGGACACCCCCACGACCTGGGTGTGGGGTTGGTCCACCCGTGAGCGGCGCCGGGTCCTGGTACCCGAGCACGTCGCGTACTGGCACGCCGGAGACCACGGGACCCGCTTCCTCTACGAGTCCTCCAACGGATGCGCCGTCGGCTCCTCCCTGGAGGAGGCGGTCCTGTACGGCCTGTTCGAGGTGGTGGAGCGGGACGCCTTCCTGCTCGCCTGGTACTCCCGCACCCGGCTGCGGGAGGTCGACGTGCGCCGGAACCCGGACCTGGTCCACCTGCTGGACCTGCTGGACGAGCGCCGCCTGACGCTGCGCGTCCTGGACCTGACCTCCGACCTGGGCGTCCCGACCGCGCTGACGACGGTGACCGCTCTGGAGGAGGACGTCCGCGACGGTCGAGCCCCCGCGCTCAGCCTCGCCACCGGCGCGCACCCCGACCCCCGGCGCGCGCTCCTGGCCGCGGTGGAGGAGACCGCCACCAACGCGCTCATGTACCCCAAGTGGGTGCGCATGCGGCCGTCCGTGGGCGTGGAGCGCTGCCGCCCCATGCTCGACGACTTCACCCTGGTCCGGACCCTGGAGGACCACACCGGCATGCACGGGCTGTGGGAGGCCCGCCCGCACTGGGCGTTCCTGGACGCGCCCACGGACACCGTGTCCGAGGAGGAGTTCCGGTCGGGACGGCCCGCCTCGTTCACCGGCGCGACCTCACGGCCGTGCTCGACGCCCACCTGGCCCGGATGCACGGCCTCGGCCTGGACGTCGTGGTGGTGGACCAGAGCAGCACGCCCTACGTGGCGGCGGCGGGCGTGCGGTCGGTGAAGGTGATCGTCCCGGGCGCCCTGCCGATGACCTTCGGCCACACCCACCGGCGTACGCGCCGCCTGGGCAGACTCACCCGCGCGCACACGCTGTTCGAAGGAGGAGTCCCATGGGAGAGCCCCGGCACGGTCCATCCGGTACCGCACCCGTTCCCGTGACCGACGAACTCGCCCCCGTGCTGGCGGCGTTCCACGCGCAGTCGCACGCCAAGGACGTCGCCCAGGTGGAGACGCTCTTCTCCGGTCCGGCCCTGGCCCTCGGTCCGACCGGCGGCGCCGGAGGACAGGCGCCCGCGCTTCCCGCGCTGGAGCCGCTGCGCGGCCTGGACTCGGGCGGTCCGCCGCTGGGCGGCCCCTGGACCCCCGTCCAACGCATGCTCGCCGCGAGCGTGGAGGCGGTGCGGGTGCGCAGGGTGTCGGCCGCCGACCGCTACCCCGTGCACCGCGCCTACCCCTCCCCGCGCGGCCTGTTCGGCGCCGACCTGTACGTCGTGCCCGCCGGTGGCGGACCGGGTTCCGGGTGCCTGCGGGTGGACCCCCAGTCGCACGCGCTCCAGCCGACGCCGGGCGCCCGGGTCCCCGCCGACCTGGAGACCGGCCTGGCCGGCGCCCGCCTGGTCGTCGCGGTGGACCAGCGGCGTCTTCCTCCCGAGTACGGTCGGCTGCGGCCGTCGCTGGCGCTGCTGGAGGGCGGTCACCTGGCGGCCACGCTCGGACTCACCCTGGCCCGTGCCGGCCTGCGCCCCCGGACGCGTCTGGCGCCCGTGGCCGCTCCCCTGCCAGACGGTCCCACCGCCTGCGCCGTGATCACCCTCGATCCGGACGGCGACGAGGGCGGCCCCGCCGTGCCACCCGAGTCGACGGCCCGGGTCGCCGACGCGACCGCCCCCGCGGGACGGCGCCTGCGCGACTGGTTGGACGACCGCACCAGCGGGCTCTCCACCGCCAACCTCGTCACGAGCGGCCACGTCTCACCCGAGCGCGGCGCCCGGGTCACGGACGCCCTCACGGCCGCGCTCGGCGCCGTCCGGCCGCTGTCACCCGCTCCCGGGGCCCTGCGGCTGTACCGGATGGCGCTGGCGCACGACCGGCTCGACGACCGCACCGCACGCGAACTGGAGCCCGATGGGTCCTGGCGGCCCACCGCCCCCGGGACGACCGCCCCGCGCCGCGGTCCCGCCCGGACCGTCCCCCGAACCGGGGCGACCTCGTTCTCCTCCTCCCTCGGGTTCACCCTGGCCGTGGACTTCGCTCCGTGGGCCCGCCGCCACGGACACCACGCGCAGACCGTCCTGCACACCCTCCTGGGGTGGATCGCCCAGTGGGGGTGCCTGGGGGCCGCCGCCACGGGACTGTGCGCGCGCCCCATGCGCAACTACGAGGAGGCGGACTGGGCCGCCGTTCTCGGACTCGAACCCGACCAGACCCCCGCCTACCAGCTGTGGGTGCGCGCGGAACGCGGCTCCTACATGGACGTCCCCGTCGACGCCGCCGCACCGGCCCCCGGCCACGGAGGGAGCACGCCATGACGCGCGTCTGGTCGGCCGTGTACGTCCACCTGCACCGCGATCGGGAGCGTGTCGACGCGTTCCTGCTCGACCGCCTGGCTCCGCGCGCGGAGGAGCTGGTCTCGGAGGGGCTCGCCCGCGCCTGGTTCTTCCTGCGGTACTGGGACGGCGGGCCCCACCTGCGCGTGCGCTTCCTGGATGCGGACTCCGACGCCGTGCGGACCTTCGCCGAGCGGATGCGCGAGGCCGCGAAGGAGACCGCCGGGGACGCGGTGGAGCTGCGGAGCGCCGACTTCTACGCGGGGCTGCCCCAGGCCGACCCGGACCGCTGGCACGCGGACGGCGACGTGGTCGAGGCGGTCTACGAGCCGGAGACCGAGCGCTACGGCGGTCCCGAGGCGCTGGAGGCGTGCGAGGACTTCTTCTGCGCCAGCACGAGGATCAGCCTGGCCGTGCTGCGGGCCGCGCCCCGGGCGGACCAGCGTCTGGTGGTCGCCGCCGACCTGACCGCGCTGGCCTTCACCGTGCTCGGGTTCTCCGACGTGGAGGCCGCCGTGCGAGCCCGGGGATACTACTTCGGCTGGGACTACTCCGCCGAGGTCGCCCCGGCCGACGATCGGTCCCGGGAGGCGGCCGAGCGGCTGTTCCACTCCGCGCCGTCGCGGTGGTCGGGCCGGCGCGACCGGGTGGAGCGGTTGGTCTCCGCCGAGGGCTCCTCCACCCACCACCTGTGGCACTCGGAGCTGCGGGGGACCGTGGAGCGGCTGCGGGGGATGGAACTCACCAACGACCTCACCCGAATCGTGTGGTCCCTGCTGCACATGACCCACAACCGTCTCGGGTTGACCATCGACGACGAGCGCCTGGTCGCCTGGCTCCTGTCCCTGTCCTATCCGCGCGGGACGCCGCCCGGCGACTACTTCTCGCCGGAGGCGACCGCCCCGGACCGCCTGTACGCCGAGGCGAGCAAGTACCGGACGGCGACGATCGGCGGCGCCCACCTGCCTCGGCCGGTTCCGCCGGAGCGGTTCTCCGCCCTCGCGGCGGGAGCCCCCATGACCGCCCTTCCCGACCCCGGTCCACTCGAAGCCGACCTGGGAGAGGTCCTGGCCCGCAGGTCAAGCGCGTACGGGGACTACGGTTCCCACCTCGCCCTGGCCGACCTCTCCCGCCTGCTCGCCCACGCGGCGGGGCCGAGTCCGGCCCGCGCCGACGAGACCGGCCGGCGCACCCCGGCGCGCAACCACCCCAGTCCGGGGGCGGCCTACGCCACCGAGATCCACGTGGTGGCCCAACACGTGGAGGGGCTGGCCCCCGGCGCGTACCGCTACCTGCCCGAGGGGAACGCCCTGCTGCGCACGGACGGCCCCCGGGGGGCGGGGCGCCTGACGGAGCTGTCCCCCTTCCTCCGGGGGGAGGCCGACGGTCGTCCGGGGGCGGTCGCGGCCACGGTCGGCGCCCTCGTGGTACTGGTGGGCGACGTGGGGAGGCTGCGCACGGGCTACGGGCAGCGGGCCCTGCGCCTCCTCCTCCAGGAGGCCGGACACGTCGCGCAGAACCTGACGCTGTGCGCCACGGCACTGGGGCTGCACAGCCTGGTGGTGTCCGGGTTCGTCGACGACGCGGTCAACGCCTTCCTCCACGTGGACGGCGTCGACCGGACGGCGCTCACGCTCGTCCCCCTGGGTGGGCCGACCCGTTGACGCGCGGCCCGTCGGCTCAGAGGCGGACCGGCTCGCGCCCGGGGACCGTGAGCAGTCTCGGGTCCCGGTCGCGCAGGAGGGCGACGAGCGGGGCGGCCGTCCCCGCCTCCTGCGCGTCCGTGCCCTCGGCGGCGAGCAGACCCACGAGCTGGAAGAACATGACCAGACCGTTGTCGGTGTCCATGGCGCGCACCTCGACGTCGGGGACGATGACCAGCGAGGTCATGTCACCGTTGGCGGGCTCGCCGCCGAGCGGTGAGGGCGTGACGATCCAGTGGCCGACGTCCAGGTCGCTGCCGGCGAGGAAGCGGTCGGCCAGCGCGTGCAGGACGCGCAGGGCCCAGGCGGGCACGGAGCGGTCGGCGGGCTCGCGCGGGATCCGGCAGGTGAACTCGAACCCCGCCCCGGAGACCCGCGGCTCCCCGCTGGTCTTCTCGCCCAACTCCGTCAGGCCGAAGGTCACCAGGAGCCAGTGCCCCTCCAGGGGGTAGGCGAGGACTCCGTCCAGCCCCTCCCCGCCTTGGCCGTCCGCGGCGAACTGGACGGTGAGCGGCTGGACGTCGGGGTGCACCCGCGCCCACTCCTCGTAGATCCGGACGAGCCCGGGCAGCATCTCCAGCATGGTCTCGTGGCTCCCCACGTCGGGTGTTCGTGCACGTCCGAGCATAGGAGTTCGGCGGTCGCGACGTTCCGCGCCCACTGGTACGCACCGGAGCGGGGTGAACACGCGCAACGCCCCATGGAAAACACCAGTGAGCGGCGACCTCCGGTCTCCCACCCTTGACCTGCGGCGTCGCCACATGTGGCTCGCCGGTCCGCCAGATGGTCCTTTCCCCACTGGCGCACCGTGCTACTGGGTAGTAACATTGACTTGTTACTAGTCGGTAGATCCGCGTGTACAGACACCGCGGCCGGGACACAGCGGAGCTGTCCATGACGCATTACAAGAGCAACCTGCGCGACATCGAGTTCAACCTGTTCGAGGTGTTCAAGCGCCAGGACGTACTGGGCAGGGGCCCGTTCGAGGAACTCGACGAGGACACCGCCCGCACCATCCTCGACGAGGTCAACCGGCTCGCCACCGGTGTCGTCGCCGAGTCCTTCGAGGACGCCGACCGCAACCCGCCGGTCTTCGACCCGAAGACGAACACGGTCACGATCCCCGAGAGCCTGAAGAAGTCCTACCAGGCCTACGTGGACGCCGGCTGGTACAACCTCGACCTCTCCCCCGAGCTCGCGGCCTCGGCGCCCCCCGCTCCCTCGTCTGGTCAGCGGCCGAGCTCATCCTCGGCGCCAACCCGTCCGTCCACATGTACTCCGCGGGTCCGGGCTTCGCGAGCATCCTCTACGCCGAGGGCAACGAGAAGCAGAAGGAGTTCGCCAAGCTCGCGATCGAGCGCGGCTGGGGCGCCACCATGGTGCTGACCGAGCCGGACGCCGGCTCCGACGTCGGCGCCGGGCGCACCAAGGCGACCGACCAGGGCGACGGCACCTGGCACATCGAGGGCGTCAAGCGCTTCATCACCTCGGCCGAGCAGGACATGACCGAGAACATCTTCCACCTGGTGCTCGCGCGCCCCGAGGGCGCGGGCCCCGGCACCAAGGGCCTCTCGCTGTTCCTGGTCCCCAAGTACCTGGTCAACGAGGACGGCTCCCTCGGTGAGCGCAACGGCGCCTACGTGACCAACGTCGAGCACAAGATGGGCCTCAAGGCCTCCACCACCTGCGAGCTGACCTTCGGCGACAAGCACCCCGCCGTCGGCTACCTCGTCGGCGACAAGCACGACGGCATCCGCCAGATGTTCCTCATCATCGAGTACGCGCGCATGATGGTCGGGACGAAGGCGATCGCCACCCTCTCCACCGGCTACCTCAACGCGCTGGAGTACGCCAAGGAGCGCAAGCAGGGCACCGACCTGACCGCCGGCGGCGACAAGAACGCCCCGAAGGTCACCATCACGCACCACCCCGACGTGCGGCGCAGCCTCATGACGCAGAAGTCCTACGTCGAGGCCATGCGCGCCCTGACCGTGTTCACCGCCACCCAGCAGGACGCGATCCAGATCGCGCACGCGGCCGGTGAGGACGTCAAGAAGCTGGAGGCGATGAACGACCTCCTGCTGCCGATCGTCAAGGGCGTGGGCTCCGAACGCTCCTACGCGCTGCTCGCCGAGTCCCTCCAGACCCTGGGCGGCTCCGGGTACCTCCAGGAGTACCCGATCGAGCAGTACATCCGCGACGCCAAGATCGACACCCTGTACGAGGGAACCACCGCGATCCAGGCGCAGGACTTCTTCTTCCGCAAGATCGTGAAGAACGGCGGCGCCGCCATCGGTGAGCTCGCCGCCGAGATGAAGGCCTTCGCCCGGAGCGAGGCGGGCAACGGCCAGCTGAAGGAGGAGCGCGGACTGCTCCTGGAGGCCGTCGAGCACATCGAGAAGATCGTCGAGCTCATGGTCGGCCACACGATGGGTGCGGTCGAGGAGCCGCGCCAGCTGTACAAGGTGGGCCTGAACTCCACCCGTCTGCTGATGGCCTTCGGCGACGTCCTCCTGTCCTGGCTGCTGCTGCGCCAGGCCGAGGTCGCGCTGAACAGCATCGACGGCGCCGAGGGCGACGACAAGGACTTCTACACCGGCAAGATCGCCGCCGCGCGCTTCTTCGCCGAGCAGTTCCTGCCGCGCATCGCCGCCGAGCGCCGGATCGCCGAGGGCGTGAAGCTGGACCTGATGGACGTGCCCGAGTCCGCGTTCTAGCTCACGCGTCCGGCGACGGGCGGGACGGCCGTCGGCCGTCCCGCCCGTCGCCGCGTGGAGCGGCGGGGTCGGACGGCTCCCAGGCGCAGCGCGGGGCGCACGGTGACCTCGGCGACCAGCTCGAAGTCCTCGTCGGGACCAAGGACGGTCAAACCGGCGCGTTCGGCGGTCAGACCCCGCGCGCACCTCGCAGCACCATGGCCCAGAGCGCGAGGGTCGCGGCGAGCGTGGTCGCGCACAGGGGCGCGAACGCCCACTGGAAGGCGGTCGTCGCCTCCGGGAGGAGCTGGAGCACCGACCCGGCCAGCACCGTGCACAGCACCGCCGTGGAGAAGCCCGCCATGTTCACCAGGCCGGAGGCGACCCCCGTCCGGCTGGCGGGCACGCCGTCCCGGGCGAAGTCGAACGAGACCGTCGGCGCGAGCACCTGGCCCAGCGCCAGCACGGCCAGCACCGTCACGCCCACCGGCGTGGGCGCCCCGCCCGGCCACGCCACCAGGAGCACCAGACCCGCACTCGCCGACGTGGCCATGGTCAGCCCCAGCCACGCCCGCGCGCCCGGCCGCCGCCCGATCACCGCGCCCGCGAACGGGGCGGTCCACAGCGTTCCGGCGGCCAGTGCCGTGAGCGTCAGCGCCGCCGTTCCCTCGGTCAGTCCCAGACCGCCCACCAGGAACGGGTAGCCCCACAGCACCATCATCATCGTGAACGGCGCCATGACCGCCGCGTGGTGCACCATCCCGATCCGCGGCCCGCGCGCCCGCAGCGCCTCCCTGAGCGCCTCCCACGCGGGGATGGGCTCGGCCGAGGTCGACCGCCCGGCCGCCCCGGCCGGACGGTCCCGCACGACCAGGAGCACCAGCGACGCCATGAGCGCCGTGAGGGCCGCCGTCGTGAGGAAGGCGGGCGCCCAGCCCACCCCCTCCAGAGCCCACGCGAGCGGCGCCGCACTGGCGACCTGGCCGGTCCCGCCGACCACGCCGGTGAGCCCGCTGACGAGCGCGTAGCGCGCCCGGGGGAACCACAGCGCCGCCAGGCGGATGACGTTGAGGAAGACGAGCGCGTCCCCGAGTCCGATGAGGAGCCGGCCCGCGACGGCCGCCTCCACGCCGGGCGCGAGCGCGAACAGGCACGCCCCGGCCGCCATCGCGCCCATGCCGGTCACGAGCGTGTACCGGGGCCCGAGGCGGTCGGCCAGCAGCCCGGAGGGCACCTGGAGGAGGACGTAGACGAGGAGTTGGAGCATCGGCAGGAGGGAGAGCAGCGCCGGACCGACGTCGAACCGCTCCTGGGCCGCCAGGGCGGCGACGCCGAGCCCGTTGCGGTGCAGCATCGCCAGGAAGTAGCCGCCGACGGCGACACCCCACACGGTCCAGGCGCGGGCGCCCCCTCCGGGCTCGGCGGGAGCGGTCTCCTCCCGCTCGGCGATGGGGTCACCGGATGTGTGGGTGTGAGTCACTGCGCGGCTTCTCTCCTCGATTGACCCGATCCAGTGTCCTCCAACCGTGTGACCGGCCCTTACACGGGGGTCGACGGCGGCGCAAGGCGGACCCGAACGCCCGCCGTCAGGCCGATCCGGAACAGGCAAGACACGCCCGAGCGCGGGTCAAGAGTCGCCCACCTGCGTAAAGTCACCGTCAGCGACGTTCAGCCACCCATGTGTCGCGAAATCGCGTGCCCCGGACGACGGTCCGAACGAGACACCGGATCTCTTTCGGCGCATAAGCGACCCGAAAAAGGGTTCGAAATTAACCGTCTGAACTGGTGGTTCTTGGAAGTGTGCAGTCGATACCCATTTGTTAATTGTGATATTGACCACACCCAAAAGCCTCGACCACAGAGGGTTGGCTCCTGCTAGCATCCGGAGCGCAAAGAATAACTACGAGGTAACGACACGGTCCACGCCTCGCCAACTTTGTGGAGGGAACCCGCCGCGGCGGCGCCCCTCGTACCGCGGCGCATGGTCGCGACAAGCGCACACGGTCAGCACCGCGGCACCCGAGACACCCACTGGAGACGACCTTGAGTCACTGGCGCCTGAACAATCCCCGGGCCTCCCGGGCGAAATCGGCACTCGCCAGACGAGTCAAGCACAAGCCTCGCCACGCCTTCTGCGCCGAGCGCGCGATCACGGCGCTCCTGGGCGAGCTCGCCTCCCTGACCCCCCGTCAGCTCTACTGGTCCGGGACCTCGGACTTGGCCGTCATGTCGGTCCAGTGCGACGTCAACGTCTGGTGTCGCGACGGCCGCTTCTTCTGGAACGACCTGTTCCGCGGCGGTCAGACCGTCTCCCACCCGGCGAGCGACCCCGTCGGCGCCGCCGCGCTGCTCAACCCGTTCGCGCGGATCTCCGAGGCCTCCTACAGCCAGCACCGCCACGCGCTGGCCGGACTCACCGCCGCCTGATCCGGGACGCGCCCACACGCCCCCGACTGGTTCCCCCGCTCCGAGCATTGCGCCTGGAATGTCCTGATCTGCGAAACTGTCCCCTTCAATGCAGACAGACGAAGGGACGCACCGTGGGCACACACGTCGCGAGCGAGGACCGCTACGACTCCGTGGAGTACCGCCGCTGCGGTCACAGCGGCCTGCACCTGCCCCGCCTCTCCCTCGGCCTATGGCAGAACTTCGGCTCCGACCGCGACCTCGAAGGCCAGCGCCGCATCCTCCTGCGCGCCTTCGACCTCGGAGTCTTCCACCTCGACCTGGCCAACAACTACGGTCCGCCGCCCGGCAGCGCCGAGGAGAACCTGGGCCGGATCCTCGCCCGGGACCTGCGCCCCCACCGCGACGAGCTCGTCATCACCACCAAGGCCGGATACGTCATGGGCCCCGGCCCCCACCAACACGGCGGCTCGCGCAAGTACCTGCTCTCCTCACTGGACCGCTCCCTGCGGCGGATGGGCCTGGACTACGTCGACGTCTTCTACAGCCACCGCCCCGACCCGGAGACGCCGCTGGAGGAGACCATGCTGGCCCTCCACCACGCCGTGGTCTCCGGCCGCGCGATGTACGCCGGAATCTCCTCCTACGGCCCCGCCGCCACCCGCGAGGCGGCGAGGATCATGCGCGAGCTGGGCACACCCCTCGTCGTCCACCAGCCCTCGTACTCCATGCTCAACCGCTGGGTCGAGGACGGGCTCCTGGCCGCCGCCGACGACGAGGGCATGGGCGTGGTCGCCTTCTCCCCACTGGCCCAGGGCGTGCTGACCTCCCGCTACCTGGGCGGCGACGTGCCCGCCGACTCCCGGGCCGGGGTGGGCCGCCCCAGCTGGCGCGAGCACATGCTCTCCGACACGGTCCTCGAACGCGCACGGGGGCTGAACGAGATCGCCGCCGAACGCGGCCAGAGCCTGGCGCAGATGGCGATCTCCTGGGTCCTGCGGGACCAGGGCCCGCGGACGGTGACCACGGCGCTCGTCGGCGCCTCCAGCGTGGAACAGCTCGAACACAACCTGGGCGCCCTGGACGCGCCGGAGTTCACCGACGAGGAACTGCGCCGCGTCGACCGGTGGGCGGTGGAGTCCGACGTCAACATCTGGGCCGGGGCCACCGCCGGCCGGCCCTGAGGCGCCGGGCCGGACCCGGGGCGGACACCCGCGGGTCCCGGCGGCCCGCTGTCGCGACAGGGCGCCCGCGCGGGCGGTCGGCCTCCCCGGAGGGCGGCGCGACGGGCGGTAGCGTGGACACCCGTACCCGCCGGTGAGGAGCCAGGACCATGCTGAGATCCGCGATCCGACGTGCCCGACGCGCCGAGGGCGCCGTCCGCCCCCGCCGCCCGGCGCTGGACGCGCTCACGCACGTGGTCGAGCGCACCGGCGGCGCGGCCAGGGCCGCCGCCGTGTTCGGCGATCCGGTGGTTTCGGGAGCGACCACGGTCGTCCCGGTCGCGCGGGTCAGCGCCCTGGGCACGATGGGCGGCGCATCGAGTCGGATCCCGGCCGCGACGGCGTCGGGGGCGCGGGGTTGGCGCGGGTGCGGCCGGCCGGGTTCATCGTCCTGGACGGCGGAGGCGCCGACTACCGCCCCATCCGCCAGCCCGTGGCCGCGCTCGTCGTGCCGCTCGCGGTGGTCGCGGCGGTCACGGCCACCCGGATCGTGGGGATCTCCCTCAGAGAGGCCCGTCGTCGGCGGCGGCGCGCGGGCGTGCGGAAACCGCGGGGTCCGGCGTTCGCGTGCTCCGAGTGCGGCCCCGAGGCGCAGGCGGAGGCGATCAAGCGCTGCTGACCGGCACGCGCCCCGGTCACGCGACCCCGGACATCCGCGCGACGAACGCGAACAGACCCGCCCCCCAGGCGAAGACCGCGCACAACGCGATGATCACCACCACCTCGGCCCAGTTGAGCAGGCGGCGCAGCGACGCGCGCGGGACGTCGGCCAGGCGCACCCAGCTCAGCACGCCCAGCACCATGCACGCCGACAGGACCGCCACCGGCAGCCACGGACCCAGCACCGGGTACACCCCGATCGCCGCCACGCCCGTGGCCCCGAGGCCCAGCACGCCCGCGAGCCGCAGCGGCAGCACGTGCCGGATCCGGTCGAACAGCCGCGAGCGCATCACCAGCAGCACCGACAGCAGACCGCCCAGGAGCAGGTCCGGCGGCCCCTCGGCCATGAAGGCCAGCAGCACCGTGACCGCGCCGCCGCTCAGCGCGGCGCCCAACACGATGCCCAGCAGCAGCCGGTCGCTGTTGGTGAAGGTCTCATCGAACCGTTCCGTGGCGACCTGGCCCGAGCGCCCGACCTCGTAGTCGAGCCCGGACAGCCCGCCCATCACCATGGCCACCCGTGGAAGCGCGCCGACGCACAGGGCCAGGGCGAATCCCATGGCGCGGACACCCTGCACCGGATCCACGAACGCGCCGACCCCGACCAGTACCGCCGCCGTCACCGCGATCACGCCCAGCGCGGCGATGTAGGCCAGCCCCGTCTCGTGCAGCGCCCAACCGACCCCGGCCACCAGGAGGGCGCCGGTCAGGGCGAACGCCGACGTCACCAGGCGTCGGCGTCGGTCAACAGCCGCGCCGCGAGCACGGTGGTCACCGCTCCCCAGACGCAGGCCGCGGCGAACAGGACGTGGGCGACCGCGGGCAGGGGGCGGCGGGCGGCGAGGAGCATGGCCGCGATGGTGAAGAGGGTGCCGACGCTCGCCACACCCAGGTGACCGACCGACGGGCGCAGCCACATCATCCACGCCAGCATCGCCAAGGGGCCGATTCCGGCCACCAGGAGGCCGAAGGAGAGCGTCGTGGCCGGATTCCAGATCCGGGCGGTCTCGTCGACCCGGTCCTCCACGGCGCCGCGCACGTCGTCCACGTGCGCGGGTCGGCTGGGCGCGGTCCGCCGGTCGAGCACGAGGACGTCGCCGTCGTAGACCCCCGCGCTCTCCAACGGTTCCTCCAACCGCACGGGGGAGCCGTCGACGGTGGTCAGGGACCAGTGGGCGGGTTCGGTGCCCTCCTCCCGAGGAGCGCACACCTCCACGATCCGGGGCATCAGCGTCGCCACGGGCACGCTGCCGGGCAGTGCCAGGTCGGCCCAGCGGTCCGGTCCGGTGACGGTGACCCGACAGTATCCACTCACACGCATGATTCCCTTGCCGTCGTCCTAGGGGGTCGTCTCCGCTCGGGGGTACAGACCGACGCGAATTAGGCGATTCGCTGCGTTCGCGAGATCATTCCTAGCGTAGTCACCCAGACACCCATCCCCCGTAGGCGGACGGAAAGAGATCACTGTGGCGACGAGACCGGTCCCCCGCCCCGCCCGCAGCGTCCCGACTGCCCCGGAACACCCCCCTGGTCATCGCGACCCCGCCGCAGATGCCGGAGAACCCTCCCGCCTCCAGTTCGGGCGCGATGATCATCATGCCGATCATCACCGGCTCCGGTTCGCTGCTGATGTCGATCACCATGGGGCACCGCCCCCTGATGGCGGTGGCGGGCGCATGATCATGATGGCGAGCGTGGTCGTCGGCATCATCATGTTCGTCGCCCAGCACAACGGGCCGCGCAAGCGCATCCGGGAACAGCGGGAACGCTACGTCGACTACCTCGACCAGCTGCGCGAGATCGTCCGGGACGTGGCCGCCACGCAGCGCGCCGACAGCGCGTTCCGCCACCCCGCCCCGGAGCTGCTGACCGAACCGGCGCGCTCGCGGGCCCGCCGGTGGGAGCGCCGGGCCGCCGATCCCGACTTCCTGGACGTGCGCGCCGGTTCGGGGACCCGGCCGCTGGCCCGTGCGCTCAAGCTCCGGGTGGACAACTCCAACCCGCTCATCGTCTACGACCCCGTCTGCCAGGGGGCCGCCGACCAGCTCATCGAGCTGTACGGGGACGTGCCGGAGATGCCGCTGGTCGTCCCGCTGCGGGAGTACGGCGTGGTGTCGGTCGTCGGCGACCGCGAGGCCGGGCGCGGGCTGGCGCGCGCGATGATCGCCCAGTTGGCGACCTTCCACTCACCGCACGACCTGCAGATCGGCGTGGTCCGCGACCAGCGGCTGCGCCCTTGGTGGGAATGGCTCAAGTGGCTGCCGCACAACACCTACGACGAGGCCCAGGACGGCCCGATGCCCGCCCGGCTGGTGGCCGGGAACAGCGTACAGATCGCCGAGCTGCTGTCCGAGGAGATCGAACGCCGCACGGTGGACCTCCAGCGGCGGCGCGGCAGGCCGCCGGGTCCGGGCACGCGGCGCCTGGTCGTGGTGCTCGACGGCGAGCACCAGTCGACGCTGTCCGGCCTGCACGCCGAACCGCCCGTGACCTCCCTGTCCGACCTGGGCATCCACGTCATCGCCCTGGTGGCCGACCGGCGCGAGGAGCCGGAGGCCGTCGACCTGCGGCTGACGGTCGACGCCGACGGGAACCTCTCCGAGGACACCGAGAACCCAGGCGCGGCCGAGGAGCCGGCGCACACCCCGATCGCGGGCCGGGCCGACCGTTCGAGCGTCGCCCACCTGACGCACCTGGCGCGCTCCCTGGCCCCGTACGGGATCGCGGTGACCGGCTCCGACGACGCGATGCACGACACCGTCGGGCTGCCGGAGATCCTCGGTGTCCCCGACGTCGCGCAGCTGGACACGCGGCGGACCTGGCGCAGGCGCAGCACCGGCGACTACCTTCGGGTGCCGATCGGGATCGGGCCGAGCGGCAACACGGTACTGCTGGATTTGAAGGAGTCGGCCTTCGGCGGCATGGGACCGCACGGCCTGGTGGTCGGCGCGACCGGTTCGGGCAAGTCGGAGATGCTGCGGACGATGGTGGCCTCGCTGGTCATCAACCACGCGCCGGAGAACCTGGCGCTGCTGCTGGTGGACTTCAAGGGCGGCGCGACGTTCGCGGACACCGACCGGCTGCCGCACAGCGCCGGGCTCATCACCAACCTCGCCGACGACGACGGCCTGGTCACGCGGTTCCGCGAGGCGACCTTCGGTGAGCTGGTCCGGCGCCAGCAGATCCTGAAGAACGCGGGCAACCTGCCCAACCTGCACGCCTACGAGGCGGCGCGCGAGACCGATCCGGGGCTGGAGCCGCTGCCGCACCTGCTCATCATCATCGACGAGTTCTCCGAGCTGCTGACCGCCCACCCGGACTTCGCGGAGCTGTTCGTGGCGATCGGCCGGATCGGCCGGTCGATCGGGGTGCACCTGCTGCTGGCCACCCAGCGTCTGGAGTCGGGCAAGATCAAGGGCCTGGAATCCCACCTGTCCTACCGGGTCGGCCTGCGGACGTTCTCCGAGGCGGAGAGCCGGGAGGCGATCGGGGTCGGCGACGCCTACCACCTGCCGCCCGAGCCCGGCTCCGGCTACCTCAAGGTCGACACCTCCGTCTTCGAGCGGTTCAAGGCCGCCATGGTCTCCCAGCCCTACGAACCGCCCCAGCGGGAGGAGAGGGACGAGCACGAACCCGTCCTGCCGCTGCTGTCCTACAACGGGCTGGCGAAGGTGACGGGCGCGGGTTCGCTGGTGGACGCGCTCATGGGCTCGGTCAGATCGCAGGAGGAGAAGCGGCCCAAGCGGGAGCAGCGGACCACCCTCCAGGTGACCGTGGACCGGCTGGTGGCCTCGGGCGCGAGCGGGTGCGGCCGGTGTGGCTGCCTCCGCTGCCGGAGCTGCTCACCCTCGACACGGTGCTGGCCGACCTCGGAGAGGCCGACGACCCGGATGGCGAGGGCATCGAGCCAGACCCGGCCGAGGTCAGGGCGGTCATCGGCCTCACCGACATTCCGCGCGAGCAGCGGGTGATCCCGACGCGGCTGGACTTCACCGGCGGCGAGGGCAACATCGTCGTCCTGGGCGGGCCGCAGTCCGGCAAGTCGACGCTGCTGCGGACGATCATCGCCAGCCTGGCGTGGCGGTACCCGCCCGGCCGGGTCGGGGTGTACGCGATCGACTTCGGCGGCGGCGCGCTCCAGGCGATGGACGAACTGCCGCACGTCGCGGGGGTGGCGGGCCGGGCGGACCCCGAGCGGGTACAGCGGATCCTCACCGACGTGTCGGGGCACCTGGACCGGCGGCAGCGGGTGTTCCGCAAGCACAAGCTGGACTCCCCGGCCGCGCTGCGCCAGGCGCGGGCCGAGGGGAGGGTGCCCGCGAGCGTGGTGGGCGACCTGTTCCTCATCGTCGACGGGTGGTCGGCGGTCCGGGACTCCTTGGACACCGCTGACGACGTCCTCATGGACATCGCGACGCGCGGGCCGTCCCTGGGCGTGCACACGATCCTGACGGGCGCGGCGTCGTCGCAGATCAGGTCCCGGTTGCAGGCGCTGTTCGGCGGGCGCTTCGAGCTACGGCTCAGCGACCCGATGGACTCGGGGATCGGGCGCAAGGTCGCCGAGGAGATCCCGAAGGACATCCCCGGCCGCGGTCTGACCTCGGAGGAGCACCACACGCACGTGGCGCTGCCGCGGGTGGACGGCACGGCCGACGACGAGGACGTGACCGACGGGATCCGCGATCTGGTCACGCGGGTCCGGGAGCGCTGGCCGCACAAGGCAGTGCAGGGCGTCCGCACACTGCCCCAACGGGTGGAGCTCGACGAGCTGCTCAAGGGACGCAAGAGCGGCAAGGGTCGGATGCGCGAACTGGTGCTGGGCATGGCGGAGAGTTCGCTCGCCCCGGTCACGACCGACCTCGACCGGGACCCGCACCTGGTGGTGTTCGGCGACCCGCAGACCGGCAAGTCGACGCTGCTGCGCGGGCTGGTCAAGCAGATCGCGCGGCGGCCGGCCGACGAACTGGGCATCGTCATGGTGGACTTTCGGCGCTCGCACCTGGAACTGGTGCCGGAGGACCACCTGCTGGCGTACTGCACCACGGCGGAGCAGACCAAGGCCGTCGCGGACAACCTGGCGGGGTCGCTGAAGCAGCGCCTGCCGGGACCGGACGTGACCCCGAGGCAGTTGCGGGAGCGCAGCTGGTGGAAGGGCCTGGACCTGTACGTCGTGGTCGACGACATGGACATGATCGCCTCGCGCAGCAACCCGCTCGCGCCGCTGGCGCCGTACATCCCGCAGGGCGCCGACCTGGGACTGCACGTCATCGCGGCCCGGCGCACGGGCGGCACGGCGCGGGCGATGTTCGAGCCGGTGCTCCAGGCGTTGAACGACATGGCCACGCCGGGCCTGCTGTTCTCGGGTGACCGGATGGAGGGGCGTCTGGCCAACGGCGTGGCCTCCACGTCGCTGCCCCAGGGCCGTGCGCGGCTGGCGCTGCGCGGGAAGCGGCCCGACCTGGTGCAGATCGGCTGGAGCGACCCGCCGGCCTAGCCGCGCGGGGGTGGCCGGGACGGGCCGCCCCCAACGCGACTCAGACCATCAGGGCGAGGACCAGGGACGCCACCGCCAGCGCCAGGAAGGAGCCGGCGAAGTAAAGGTTGTACAGGACCCGGACCCGCACGTGGGCGGCGACGGCGCCGACGTAGAAGAGGACGAGTCCCGCCGCCGCGGCCTCCCCGACGAGCGGCGCCCCCAGGAGTCCGAGGACGAGACCGGCGATCCCGACCACCTTGACCGCCCCGAGCGGCCGGACCGACCAGCGCGGCAACCCCACCTCCGTCGCGTTGGCCACGACGAAGCGCGCCTCGACCAGGTCCAACGCCGCCGCCGCGACGTTGGCCGCGATCGTGACCACTGTGACAACCACGTACGCGATGAACACGCCCGTCCCCCATTCGACTCGTGCCGCCCCCGCCGTCCGTTCCACCGGGGGTGCCTCCACCCTCACCTCGTCCGTTCCGGCCCGTCCAATACCCGCATCAATAACCTGAGGGCATGGACGTCGACACACGGCTGCTGCGCTACTTCACCGCCGTCGCCGAGGAGGGCAACCTGACGCGCGCCGCCGAGCGGCTGTACGTGTCCCAACCGGCGCTGACCAAACAGATCCGGCGGCTGGAACAGCTCCTCGGAGTCCAGCTCTTCACCCGTTCCCGCACCGGCATGGCGCTCACCGAGCCGGGTCGCGCCCTCGCGGAGCGGGCGCCGTCCGTCCTCTCGGCGTGGGACCGCGCCCTGAGCGGAACCCGCGCGGTGGCGAGCAGGTCCGCCCGGGTGCTACGGGTCGGCTTCGTGGCCAGCGCCGCCAACGAGGCCACCCAGGCCATCATCGCGGCCTTCTCGGAACTGCGTCCCGGCTGGCGGGTCGACCTGCGCCAGGCCTCCTGGGCCGATCCCTCCGCCGGGCTGGCCGACGGAGTCGTCGACGCCGCGCTCCTGCGGCTCCCGTTCCCCGGCCAGGCGAAGCTGTGCGTGGAACCGCTGTTCAGCGAGGCTCGCTGGGTGGCGCTCCCCTCGGCGCACCCGCTCGCCGCGCGCGAGGTCGTGGACCTCGCGGACCTGCGGGACGAGCCGTTCGTCGCCGCTCCGCCCGAGACCGGGGCCTGGCGCGACTTCTGGCTCGCGTCCGACGAACGGCAGGGCCGCCCCGTCCGGATCGGCGCGGTCACCGAGCACCCCGACGACTGGCTCACCGCGATCGCCAACGGCTACGGTGTCGCGCTCGCCCCGGAGTCCGCCGCGCGCTTCTACTCCCGCCCCGGCGTCACCTACCGCCCCGTCCGCGGCCTCTCCCCGAGCGGCGTCGGCGTCGCGTGGTCGCCCGCCGACGACACCGATCCCGTGATCCGGGACTTCGTCCGGTGCTGCCTGGAGCGGGCGTCGTGAACACCGCGCCCCGTGGCCGACTCCGGCCGCGGCGCCCACACCACCCCCGGGTAGGTGGAACCATGGGAAGTCCGAGTTGGTCCCACTTGTGGCGACTCCACCGTTCTCTCCCCCGAAAGGCAGATTCGTGCGGCGTTCCCTCGCCCTCATGTCGGCCGTGTGCCTGATGGCCGTCAGCGCCTGCGATGACTCGTCCACGGGCTCGGACGACCCGCCGGAGACGGTGGAGGACATCGCCGAGCAGGGACTCACGGGGCTCGCTCTGCTGCACCGCGGATACGAGGGCGCGGACCCGGAGACCGACCAGGTCCTGGTGTTCCACGACCCGGCGACCGGCCAGCCCGTCCACGAAGTCGGCCTGCCCGAGGGCGCGGTGGACCCCATGGCGTCGTCCGTGCCGGTGCACGCCCAGTTCTCCGCGGACTGGCGTTTCTTCGCCTACGCCACCGCCGATCCGTCGACGGTCACCGTGGCCGCTCTGACCGACCCCGAGGACGTCGGCGCGGCGGAGCGGATCTCCTACCGGCCGGTCGAGTCGGTCGCCGCGGCGCCGGGCGAGGAGCTGTCGCGCCCGGTCATCCACGGAGAGCGGCTCTGGTACGTCTCCGACGACCCGCAGGACGGGCAGCCGCCCCGGGTGATGTCGGTGCCCCTGGACGCGCCCGGCGGCACGCCCAACCAGGAGGGCACGCTCCCGCTCGGCGACTACCAGGTTCCGAGCGACTGGGCGCTCACACCGGCGGGTGAACTCCACATCCGCGACAGCGTCCGGACCGAGCAGATGACCGGAGCGAACGGCGGGGCCCTGGTGGTCCGGCGCACCGGCGGCACCGTGGTGAACGCGTCCCTCACCACCGGCGGAGAGCAGTGGCAGACCTACGACGACGCCCTGGTCTGGGGAGAGGGCGGCGCCGTGCTGGGCTCCGCCCCCACCGAAGCCGAACCGCTGGGGGGCGCCTACCTCGTGCGCGTGGAGGGCCAGGCGTTCACCGCGACGCGGCTGCTGGAGGAGGGCGGCCCGGTGCTCCAGCACGCGCCGTCGCAGGAGCGCGACGCGGTCCTGCTCCAGACGGAGGAGGCGTGGTTCCGCGTCGACCTGGCGGAGGACGGGGTGGCCGGAACGGAGGAGGTCTTTCCCCGGTTCCACGACGCGTCCATGGCCGGGTATCCGCTCGTGGTCCGGTGGGCCGCCCGCCCACCGGAGGACGCGCCGAGCGCCGGCCCCTCCGACTGACCGCCGGGTCGGCGTACCTCGACGGAACGGAGAAGGCATGCACCCGAACGGAATCAGCCCATGCCCCACCGGTCCCGCGACGGGGTGCCCGCCGCCTCAGGACCATGGGCGTGCCCGGGATGTTCGCCTTCCTGAACGGCATGGCGCTCACGAACATGGTCCTCTACGACAGGACCGCGCTCGGGCTCGCGTTCGCCCTGATGAACCAGGTTGTCCTGGCCCTGATTCTCGCGACGCCGCCCCAACCGCGACAGACGTGGAGCGACCACCGGCTGACGTGCGGACGTGATCCGCAATGAATGTCAGCACATTGGCCGAATCCGGCCGTAATGTCGCGAAGGGTGCGTGAGCATTGACCCACTGATGACATCCTTACTATCGTCCGTAATCTCCCCATCCTCCCGTGTCACGTCCACGAACACCGTGCCCGCGGAGGATGGGCGCACCGCACAGTTCCCCTCGCGCAGGAAGGGTTCAGATGTCCCAGCACGCTGGTCTCGAAAACGTCAACACACTCTCGACGGGCGGTGAGAACCTCGCCCAGGAGTCCGACGGACTCCGCACCCAGATGAACCAGCTCATCCAGGACATGTCCAACGACGGCGACGCGCTCCAGGGCCAGGCACTGCACGATTTCCGCGCGGCCCGCAACGCGCTCACCGAACGGTTCGACGAGCTCATGACCTGGTGCTCCCAGAACGGGATCAAGCTGACCGAGGGGCAGCAGCAGTTCAACATCACCGACGCCGATTCCGCGGCCGACCTCGCACAGGCCGGAAACGACCTCGGCGGCCTCGCCCGCCCCGTCAACGCCTGACCCCCCACCCTCCGCGCAGAAAGACGAACAGTCATGGGCAATCAGTTCGACGTCTACGGCAATGTCGGTCAACTGGAGGGTCTGGCCTCCGACCAACAGGCGCACCTGGCCCGCTTCACCGCGATCATGAGCCAGATCAACGAGCAGTCCGAGAACACCGTCAACCAGTGGGAGGGCTCCGGCAGCCCGCAGTTCCAGGCCAAGGCCCAGGAGTTCGACGCCCAGTTCGCCGAGGTGAACGCCGCCTTCTCGAAGATGATCGCCGCGACCGGCGACACCGCGGACAAGTACTCCCGTCTGACCCGCTACCTGGACAGCCTGTTCTAGTAGGCTGATCGCCGATGTCCTCCCCCACACCGCCCCGACCCGCCCCAGCGGACCCGGACCCCCAGCTCCCCGAGGCGTTCCACTACACGCCCGACGAGGAGAAGTACGTCCTCCAGGCGGACGCTCTGCGCCACCGCCAACTGCGGTCGGCTCTGCTGTACGGGTCCAGCCGTTACTGGCGGCGTCGGCAGCAGGTGTGGCCGGCGGTGATCGGCGGTCTCATCCTCACCGCCCTGATCTGCGCGGTCATCGCCCTCATCGGAGCGTTCGGCCGCCAGCAGGAGGTCAACGAGGAGCGCGGGTTCGGCACCCTTGGGCAGCAGATGGTCCAGGAGCCCGCGTTCGAGGCTCCGCCGCCGTAGGGACCGCGACCGACCGCGTCACCATCCCCCGCGCCTGACCGCAGGGGCCTCCACCACGAACACCGCAAGGGGGTCGCTCACTCTTGTCCGGCTCCGAACACGCCGTATGGGCGCCCGGATACGAGCCGTCCGCGGTGCTGCGCCGGGGGCGCCGTGCCAGGATCGTGCGTGCGACGCGTTCGACCAGTGGCGCCGACGTCGTGCTCAAGGTCCTGCCCGCCGCCCAGGGGCGCGCGGAGCTCGACCGGTTGCGCGACCTCAGCGGCGTGCCCGGCGTGGTGCCGCTGCTGGACGCGGGCACCACGGCCGAAGGTGAGCTCTTCGTGGTGCTGCCGTTCTACGCGGACGGTTCCTTCGCCGACATGCTCGCGCGCAGGGGGCCGGCTCCCATCCAGGAGGCGGCCGCGGTCGCCCGCGGCGCGGCGGCGGCCCTGGGCGCCATGCACGGCCGGGGTCTGGTGCACAACGACGTCAGTCCGGGCAATGTCCTGAGGGCGGGCCGTACCCCGGTCCTGACGGGTTTCGGCTCCGTTCACCCGACCGGTACGGCCGTGCCCCCGCCGCCGCCCGGGTCGGAGTCGTTCCTGCACGCGCCCCCGGAGGCGCTGCGCGGCGAGCCGCGAACGCCCGCCTCGGACGTGTACCAGCTCGCGTCGACGATCTGGACGATGCTCGTCGGCCGGACCCCCTTCGCGTCCGAGGAGGGGTTCGACGCCCAGGCGTACGCCCGACGGGTGCTGACCGAGGACGCCCAGCCGGTCGGCCGCCAGGACGTCTCCCGCAAGCTCCGCGGCGTGCTGACGCGTGCCCTGGCCAAGTCCCCGAACGAGCGCCACGACAGCGCCGCGGAGTTCGCCGCCGCGTTCGAACAGGCACGCACGTCGCGGCCCGCGACGACCGTTTCCGGTGCGAGCGGCGCCCAGGCGCCGCTGACCGGTGCGTCAGCCAGTCCGTACGGGGCGCCCAGCGGGGCGCAGCCGCCCCCGACCGCCGTGATGCCGGCCGCCGATCCGGCGACGGCCCCGCACACCGCACCCGGCGGCGAGCGGGCTGCCCACGCGCCGTACCCGGCCGCGGCCCCCTCGGGCCCGCACCCGCCGATGCCGGGACCGCAGGCGCCCCCTGGGCCGCCCCATAGCGACCGGGCCCCCCAGGAACACCTACCCGCCCCGCCGTACGCGGCCCCGTCCGGCACGGGGCCGCACGGCTCGTCCGCAACCCCGTCGGCCCCGCTCAACGCCCCGCTGTGGCCGGGGCCCCAGCCAGGCGAACCCGCGCGGCCGACCGCCCCGGCAGCGTCCCAGCGGCGCGGAGAAGCCCGCCCGAGCCCCGACGAGCGGCACGGCGGCCGACCGCCCGCCGCCGACGCGGGCGGCACCGCCGAGATCATGATGGCCAAGCTGCGCGGCGAGGAGATCTCGCCCCTGCTCGCCTGGTCGCGCGTGGAGGGCTGGAGCGGCACGGCCGAGTCCGGCCGCCTGCCTGACGACGGCGCCGCGACCGCCCGCGACGAGAGCCCCGCGTGGGCGGATCTCGACCGCCCGGACCCGGCCCAGGTCCGCTGGCGCAAGAACCTCCACCTCGCCGCGAGCGTGGGCGGGATCCTCCTGCTCACCTCCGTCTGCGGGGCCTTCGCGTCCGTCGGCCCCCAGAACCCGGCCCCGGCCCTCTCGGCCGCCGCCGGACCGGAGGAACCCGCCGCCGAACCGAGCGCGGGAGCGGACGAGCTGGCCGAGGACGCCGACGACGCGGCGGCGATGGTGGAACCGACCGTCCCGGAGGCGGTCGGCGCCCCCACGGACGTGCTCCTGGAGGACTCGCTGGACACCGTGCGGCTCAGCTGGACCGACACCAGCGGCGGCGCCGTGCCCTTCTTCGTCGTCGGCGGTCGCCAGAACCACGAACCCGCGACCCTCGCCCGGACCGGGGCCGGTGCGACCTCCGCGCAGATCACCACCGCCGACACCTACGGCGAGTACTGCTTCACCGTGGTGGCCGTCGAGGGTTCCGCCTCCGCCGCCGAGGAGGTGTGCACGGCTCGCGCGGCGGCGCGAGCCGAGGCCGCCGCGGCCGAGGAGGAGGCAGCCGAGGAGGAGCGGGAGGAGGACGCCGAGCCCTCGGAGGCCCCGAGCCCGGACGCCGACGAGGAGTGATCCACCGCCGCCGGTACGAGCACGCGTCCCGCCCCGGTGCGACCCGCGCCGTGTCGCGGTTTCGTCCGAGGAGCGCCGATCGTCCGGGGTGAACGTGGGAACGCCGCCGTGGGCGGGACCACGACACACCGGTCGGCGTCCGCTATGGCCTGGCATGGCCGCTCCGTCGGACCTCGGGGAACCGAAAGGGACCGCGCGTCATGTGTCGGTCAACGCCCACCCGGGAACACCCCAATGGAGGGGTCCGTCCCTCTCCCCCTTGGGGGACGGACCCCCTTGGTGTACCCGCGCCCGGCTCCGGGGGACGCCTCAGGGCCCGATGGGCCCGTCTCGTCGCGGACACGATGCGGACCCTCCGCACCCGCCGACGAGCCCCGGTGGCGGGAAGCCCGGGCGCGTCGGAAGAGCTTGGCACGTGAACGAACGCCGAAGCGGGCCGGGGGCGTACCACCCCCGGCCCGCTTCCGTGATCCATGCCCCGAGGGGCAACCGTCTACCCCCAGGCGAGCGCGGTCAGCTCGGGCTCCTCCAGCGCGGTGCCGATGTCCCGCAGCACCTTGGAGCCAAGCTCGCCGTCGACCAGCCGGTGGTCGAAGGACAGCGACAGCGTCGTCACCTTGCGGATCGCCAGTTCGCCCCCGTGCACCCACGGCATGTCGCGGATCTGCCCGAAGGCCAGGATCGCGGCCTCCCCCGGGTTGATGATCGGGGTGCCCGCGTCCACGCCGAACACGCCGACGTTGGTGATCGTGACCGTCCCCTGCGACATGTCCGCCGGGCTCGTCCTGCCCGCCCGCGCGGTGTCGGTCAGCTCCTTCAGGGCCGCGGCCAGCTCGGGCAGGGTCTTGGCGTCGGCGTCCTTGACGTTGGGCACCACCAGTCCCCGGTCGGTGGCGGCGGCGATTCCCAGGTTCACGTAGTCCTTGACCACGATCTCCTGGTTCTCCTCGTCCCAGGACGCGTTGATCTCCGGGTTCCGGCGGATCGCCATGAGCAGCGCCTTGGCGACCAGCAGCAGCGGCGAGACACGCACGTCGGCGAAGTCGGGACGCTCCCGCAGCCGCGCGATCGCCTCCATCGTCCGGGTGACGTCCACCTGGAGGAACTCGGTGACGTGCGGCGCCGTGAACGCGCTGCCGACCATCGCGGCGGCGGTGTGCTTGCGCACCCCCTTGACCGGGATCCGCCGCTCACGGGCGGCCCGGTCCCCGGTGACGGCCGGAGCCGCCACCGCCGGAGCGGCCGACGCCTCGGCGGGCTCCACCGCGGCCCGCACGTCCTCGCGGGTCACGACCCCGCCGGGACCCGTCGCGTCACCGACGCCAGGTCCACACCGAGGTCGCGCGCCAGCTTGCGCACCGGGGGTTTGGCCAGCGGACGCCACCGGCGGGAGCCGCCGGCGGGGCGGGAGCGACCGGAGCCGCCGCGGCGGGCCTCGGCGCGGTCGGCGACACCGGAGCCGACGGGGTCGGACGCCGACGGGCGCGGCGCTGGGTGGCGGCGACCCTCTCTCCGTAGCCCACCAGCGGCTTCTCGCGCTCCTCGGTCTCCTCGACCGCGGCCGGCGTCGCCGCGGGGGCCTGCGCCTCGGCCGGGCCCCCGCTGCCGTCGTCGACGGTGATGATCACCGTGCCGACGTCGACCGTCTGACCCTCCTCGACCAGTAGCTCGCGCACGGTGCCCGCGAACGGGCTGGGCAGCTCGACCACGGCCTTGGCCGTCTCGATCTCGCAGATGTTCTGGTTGACGGTGATCTCGTCACCGGGCTTGACGTACCAGGTGAGCAGTTCGGCCTCGACCAGCCCCTCACCGACGTCGGGCAGCTTGAACGACTGCACGCCGCCACTGGCGGGTGCGTTCCTCTGAATCCCCATGTCTCCAGTTCCCCTAGTACGCGAACGCCCGGTCCACACCGTCAAGAACCCGGTCGAGGTCTGGAAGATAGTGCTCCTCCAGCCTGGACTGAGGGTAGGGGGTGTCGAAGGCGGCGACACGAATCACCGGCGATTCCAGGTGGTAGAAACACTCCTCGGTGACCCGGGCGGCGATCTCCGCGCCGGGGCCGCCGCTGAGCGGGGCCTCGTGCGCCACGACCAGGCGACCGGTGCGCCGCACCGAGTCCACGATGGTCGGGTAGTCCACCGGGGACAGCGACCGCACGTCGACGACCTCGATCGAGTGGTCGGTGTCGGCCTCGGCCGCCTGAAGCGCGGTCTTGACCATCGGCCCGTACGCCAGCAGGGTCACGTCCGTGCCGCGGCGGGCGATCCGGGCTGACCCCAGCGGGGTCGCCTCCTCGATCGGCGCCTCGGTGTCGACCTCGGCCTTCTCGTAGTAGCGCCGCTTGGGCTCCAGGAAGATCACCGGGTCGTCGGAGCGGACGGCCTGCTGGATCATCCAGTAGGCGTCCTCGGGGTTGGCGACCGTGACCACCCGGAGCCGGCCGTGTGGGTGAAGTACGCCTCCGGGGACTCGCTGTGGTGCTCCACCGCGCCGATGCCGCCACCGTAGGGGATGCGCATGACGACGGGGACGCTGAGCTTGCCGGCGGACCGGCGCCGCATCTTGGCGAGCTGGGTGAAGGTCTGGTTGGCGGCCGGGAAGAAGAAGCCGTCGAACTGGATCTCCACCACCGGGCGGTACCCGCGCAGGGCCATGCCGATGGCGGTGCCGACGATGCCGGACTCGGCCAGCGGGGTGTCGATCACCCGGTCGGCGCCGAAGTCCTTGTACAGCCCGTCGGTGACCCGGAAGACACCGCCGAGGCGCCCGACGTCCTCGCCCATGACCAGGACCTTGGGGTCGTGCTCCATGGCGGCGCGCAGGCCGGCGTTGATCGCCTTGCCGATCGTGAGGTTGGTTCCCATGGCCTAGCGGCCCCCTTCCGCGCCGGCGCCCTCGAAGGACGCGAGGTAGTCGGCGAACTCGGACCGCTGCTGGTCGATGTGGACGTTCGGTTCGGCGTAGACCTCGTGGAAGATCTCCAGCGGCTCGGGGTCGGGCAGCGCCCGGCACTCCGCGCGCACCCGCTCGCCGATGGCGTCGGCCTCCTCCTCGACCGCGGCGAAGAACGCGTCGTCGGCCATCCCGGAGCCCTCCAGGTAGCGGCGCAGGCGCAGGATCGGGTCCTTGGCCTTCCACTCGTCCAGCTCGGCGGTGGAGCGGTACCGGGTGGGGTCGTCGTTGGTGGTGTGGGCGCCCATCCGGTAGGTGAACGCCTCCACGAGCGTGGGCCCGTTGCCCTCGCGCGCGTTGGTCAGGGCGGCGCGGGTGACCGCGAGGCAGGCCAGCACGTCGTTGCCGTCCACGCGCACGCCCGGGAAACCGAACCCGGCGGCGCGGCGGAAGATGGGCGCGCGGGCCTGGCGCTCCAGGGGCTCGGAGATGGCCCACTGGTTGTTCTGGCAGAAGAAGACCACGGGGGCGTTGTTCACCGACGCGAAGTTGAACGCCTCGTTGGTGTCGCCCTGGCTGGTGGCGCCGTCACCGAAGTAGGCGATGACCGCGGAGCCGTCCTCCCCGACGGCGCCGTCGCGCTGGATGCCCATGGCGTAGCCGGTGGCGTGCAGGGCCTGGCTGCCGATGACGATCGTGTACAGGTGCAGGCCGTGTTCGTGGGGGTCCCAGCCGCCGTTGGTGACGCCGCGGAACATGCCCAGCAGTTGCTTGGGCTCGATGCCCCGGCACCAGGCGACGCCGTGCTCGCGGTAGGAGGGGAAGGCCATGTCGCCGTCGCGCATAGCCCGGCCGGACCCGATCTGCGCGGCTTCCTGGCCGAGCAGGGAGGCCCACAGCCCCAGCTCGCCCTGCCGTTGGAGGGACACGGCCTCACTGTCGACCCTGCGGACGAGCACCAGGTCCCGGTACAGGTCGCGGATCTCGTCGGCACCGATGTCCAGGGGGTAGTCGGGGTGCGCGGTGAACTCCCCTTCGGGTGTCAGGAGCTGGACAAGCTCCGGTTCTGCGTGTTCGGTGGTGTCCGACACGTCGCTCCTCGGATTCTCGGGGCCGGGTTCGCGCGGGTGAACGCTGATCGGCCTAATCAAGGTCCGCTCACCCGGGGTGGTGGGCGCAGCGGACAGCCCTCACCACATCGTGACAGAACTCACCATGTGGTGCGCAAGTCCTCAGCGTCACCTTTTAACCTGTCCGCCCCATCATCCTGAACCAGCGCACATACGCAACTACCAGGGCTTCCTAGCAATTACAAGGACTTCCAACAACGTTGCGGACCCCGGTCGGCCACAGACCGGAAACGCCCGGACGCTCGGGTTCGAGGCCGTCCGGGCGTGACGCGTCATGGCTTGGCGACTACGGAGAGAGACGGGGCGGGGTCGCGCGGGGTGGGCGCGGGGGCGAGAGGGCCGTGCGGCTCCGGGGAGCGGGAGGGCTCAGGCGGGCACGCGCATGCCGCGCTCGCGGCCGTAGTCGGCGAGCATCTCGCGGAGCTGGCGACGGGCCCTGTGCAGCCGGGACATCACGGTGCCGAGCGGGGTCCCCATGCGGGCGGCGACCTCCTTGTAGGCGTAGCCCTCGATGTCGACCAGGTAGATGACCTCCTGGAACTCCTCCGGCAGCCGCGCGAGCGCGAGCTTGATGTCGGAGTCGGGCAGGTGGTCGAGAACCTCGGTCTCGGCCGAGCGCATGCCGGACGAGGTGTGCGCCTCGGCTGCGGCGAGCTGCCAGTCCTTGATCTCGTCGGTGGTCTCCTGGCGCGGTTCGCGCTGCTTCTTGCGGTAGGAGTTGATGAAGGTGTTGGTCAGGATCCGGTAGAGCCAGGCCCTCAGATTGGTGCCCGCTCGGAACTGGTGAAAATTGGCGAAGGCCTTGGCGAATGTCTCCTGGACGAGGTCCTCCGCGTCGGCCGGGTTGCGGGTCATCCGCAGGGCCGTGGGGTAGAGCTGGTCGGCGAACGGTGTCACCGCGGCGGCGAAGTCCAGGGTCCGCCCCTCATCGCGGTTCTCACCGGTCGTGGAGGTCTGGTCCGCTGCGATAGTCGTCAAGATTCCCCCTCAGGACGACCGGACGATCACTTCCACTCTGGTAGACGCCACCACACGCTTCCAATGATGACATCTATCGTGGTGATACGAGTCACGGAGTCATCGAAAGCGTCCCCAGCACGGGTAAGCATGCGGTCAAGAACCAGCGTGGCTCCTGGCCGGAACGCGGTCGCGGGCCCACGTGCCATACGCTGGCGTCGCCCGCTCCGAGCGGCTTGGAGAGGCGCCCGCCCACCCCGTGGCGGGCGAGTGCGGCACACCCACATTTCTTCTGGAGGACGCTGTGGCCCGCGTCGTTGTTGACGTCATGCTCAAGCCCGAGATCCTGGACCCCCAGGGTCAGGCCATCGCCGGCGCCTGCTCCCGGCTGGGCTTCGAGGGGGTCGAGCGGGTCCGGCAGGGCAAGCGCTTCGAGGTCGAGGTGGAGGGCGAGGTCGACGACGCCAAGCTCGCCGACGTGCGACGTCTGGCCGAGACCCTGCTCGCCAACACCGTCATCGAGGACTTCGAGGTCCGCGTCCACTGACCCGACCGCCGGGCGGACGCCACGCCAGGCGTGTCCGGAATTGGCCAGCCGCGCCCCGTATCGGGCGCGGCTGTTCGTTTTGCGGCAACCCGGCTCGGGAACGTTCCTTAACGTGCTGGCCCGGTAACCGATCACGGAGCACGAGAGGTGTACGCATGGACGCCGTTTTCTCGATATCGCTCCCCCGACAGGCGTACACGGTGTCCGTCGTCCGCGATGTCCTCAGCACCCTCCTCCGGCGGGCCGGACTGTGCCGGGACTGCGCCGACGACGTCGTCCTCGCCACCTCCGAAGCCTGCGCCAACGCCATCGAGCACGCCGGATCCGGCCACGACTACCGGGTCGAGGCCGATCTCGACGCCGACCTGTGCGAGCTGAGGATCTCCCACAACGGCGGGGCTCCGGGCGACGCGGCCCCGCCCCGCGGATTCCTGCGGGACCACGTGCCTCTGCCCCGGCTCTCCGCCGAATCCGGCAGGGGCATATTCCTGATGCGCTGTCTCATGGACGAGGTGGCCTTCCGGACCGCCCCCAGGTCCACGGTGCTCCTGCGCAAGCACCTCGCGGCCTGCGACCGGCACGGCGGCCCCGGAGGCGCACCCGCCCCCAGGCACGACTTCGCGGCCCTCTGAGGCGCCCCGCGCCCCGGCGGACCCGTCGGGGCGCCCGCGAATCCTCCCGCGCGCCGTGGCGCACACCGGCGCTGTCGGGTCGCACACTCCGACCCCGCGTCCGAGCACCGGGATTGGGAGGATCACACAGGCCACGGGTCCGGAACCGGGGTGAGCGTCGTACCCGACCACAGGCGAGCGGGTACGCTGCGAGGTGCGGACACGCCGTTCCGGCGACGGGCCGGCGTCCGCGGACTCCCCGCCCGACCACCCGTCCTCCCGCACAGGCGGGACGCGACACACAATGACCCGGAGTGTGCTCATGACAGCCCGTGTGGGCGTCGTCACCTTCCCCGGCTCCCTCGACGACAAGGACGCCGCCCGCGCCGTCGGGCTGGCCGGCGCCGAGCCCGTCCCGCTCTGGCACGCCGACGCCGATCTCAAAGGCGTGGACGCCGTCGTCCTCCCCGGCGGCTTCTCCTACGGCGACTACCTGCGCTGCGGCGCCATCGCGCGGTTCGCCCCGCTGATGTCCGAACTCGTTCCGGCCGCCCGCTCGGGCGCGCTGCCGGTGCTCGGCATCTGCAACGGCTTCCAGATCCTGTGCGAGAGCCACCTCCTGCCCGGCGCGCTCACCCGCAACTCCTCGCTCCGCTTCGTCAACCGCGACCAGGCGCTGCGCGTGGAGTCCGCCGACACGGCCTGGACCGGCGACTACGCCGAGGGCCAGGAGATCCTCGTGGTCCTCAAGAGCGGTGAGGGCAGCTACGTCGCCGACGAGGAGACCCTGGACGAGCTGGAGGCGACCGGGCGGGTCGTGGTCCGCTACGCGGGCGGCAGCCCCAACGGATCGCGCCGCGACATCGCCGGGATCGCCAACGAACACGGAAACGTCGTCGGCCTCATGCCGCACCCCGAGCACGCCGTCGAAGCGCTGACCGGGCCCTCCACCGACGGACTGGGTTTCTTCACCTCGGTCCTCAGCCGCCTGACGGCCGGAACCCCGGCACACGCCTGACCCGACCGACCCGCACACGGACAGGGAGACGATCCTCACGATGATGGAGTTCCTGCGCTCCCGCCGATTCAAGATCGCGCTGGCCTCGGTGGTCGTGGTCGGTCTGGTCGTCTCCGGGGCACTCGGACTCTTCCAGGCCCTGCGCGCCCCGACGCCCCCGGCCCCGGTCCAGACCCCCGATCCGGGGGCGGCCCAGAACCAGGAACGGTCGGAGGCGCCGGACGTCGACGCACTGGGCGACCCCCCGGAGGGGCTGTCCTACGTCTCCGGGGACGCGGACGTGCGCTGCTCCATCGCCGAGTGCGTGCGCCTCGTGCGGGTCGTCGCCGCCGAGGGGGAGCAGGCCCCCGGCTCCGAGGAGGCGATCGCGTCGGTCTACGACCACCTCCTGGGCGCCGACTGGGGTCAGCTGCTCCCCGAGGGCGCGCAGTCCCCGGGCGACGTGCCCCTGGGCGACACGATCCTCACCGACGGGGACGTCATGGTCACCGACTCCTCCGAGCACGACGCGCGGGACGCGACCGCGCTGCTCATGCTCGGCAACGCCAACCCTCCCGCCTCGTGACGACCCTCCGCGCCGCCCGGCGGACGCCGCGGCCCGGCTCACATCCGCACATCCCGAACGGAACCACGCATGTCTGAAGTACCTGGTCTCGACACCGTCGCCGTGGCGCTCGACACCCCGGACACCCCCCAGCCCCACGCCGAGCTGGGCATGGCCAAGGACGAGTACGAGCGGGTCCGCGAGATCCTGGGCCGCCGCCCCACCTCCTCGGAGCTGGCGATCTACTCGGTGATGTGGAGCGAGCACTGCTCGTACAAGTCCTCCAAGGTGCACCTGCGCCAGTTCGGCGAGAAGGCTCCCGAGAGCGACGCGCTGCTGGTCGGCATGGGCGAGAACGCGGGTGTGGTCGACGTGGGCGACGGTCGCGCGGTCACGTTCAAGATCGAGTCGCACAACCACCCCTCCTACGTGGAACCGCACCAGGGCGCGGCCACCGGCGTCGGCGGCATCGTCCGCGACATCCTCACCATGGGCGCCCGGCCCGTCGCGGTGATGGACGCGCTGCGGTTCGGCCCCGCCGACGCGGAGGACACCAAGCGCGTCCTGCCCGGCGTGGTGTCCGGCATCTCCTTCTACGGCAACTGCCTGGGACTGCCCAACATCGGCGGTGAGATCGGCTTCGGCCCGGGTTACCTCGGCAACCCGCTGGTCAACGCGCTGTGCGTGGGGGTGCTGCGACACGAGGACATCAAGCTCGCCCAGGCCCCCGGCCCGGGCAACAAGGTGGTCCTGTTCGGCTCCACCACCGGTCCCGACGGGATCGGCGGCGCGTCCGTGCTGGCCAGCGCCACCTTCGACGACGCCTCGCACGCCAAGCGGCCGAGCGTGCAGGTCGGCGACCCGTTCATGGAGAAGCTGCTCATCGAGTGCAGCCTGGAGCTCTACGCCCGCGACCTGGTCGTGGGCATCCAGGACCTCGGCGCCGCGGGTGTGTCCTGCGCGACCACCGAGCTGGCCGCGGGCGGAACCGGCGGCATGGACATCCAGCTCGACCGCGTCCCGCTGCGCGACCCCAGACTCACCCCCGAGGAGATCCTCATGAGTGAGTCCCAGGAGCGCATGATGGCGGTGGTCGAGCCCGCCAAGATGGACGAGTTCCTCGCCATCTGCGACAAGTGGCAGATCCTGGCCACCGAGATCGGCGAAGTGACCGAGGTGACCCCCGAGGAGGCCGAGCGCGGCGGACGCCTCGTCATGACCTGGCACGGGGAGACGGTGGTGGACATGCCCCCGCGCACCGCCTCCGACGAGGGCCCCGTCTACGAGCGGCCCTACGCCCGCCCCGCCGGGCAGGACGCGCTCCAGGCCGACGACGCAGCCGCGCTGCCCCGCCCCGCCGACGACGCCGAGCTCCGCGACCAGTTGCTCCGGGTGCTGGGCGCGCCGGGCGTGGGCGACCCCGCCTGGGTCACCCAGCAGTACGACAGCTACGTGCGGGGTGACACGGTGGTCTCGGCCCCGCACGACGCCGGGATGATCCGCGTGGCCGACGACTCGCACCGCGGCGTCGCCCTGGCCACCGACGGCAACGGCCGTTACACCCGCCTCGACCCCTACGCGGGCACGCAGGCGGCCTACGCCGAGGCCTTCCGCAACGTCGCCGCCACGGGGGCCCGCCCGCTGGCCGTCACCAACTGCCTCAACTTCGGGTCCCCCGAGGACCCGGGGGTCATGTGGCAGTTCGCCGAGGCGACGCGCGGCCTCGCGGACGCCTGCCAGCGGCTCGGCACCCCGGTGACCGGCGGCAACGTGAGCTTCTACAACCAGACCGGTGACGTGGCGATCAACCCGACGCCCGTGGTCGGCGTGCTCGGCGTGATCGACGACGTCCGCACGCGGCTGCGGTCGGCCTTCGACACCGACGGCGCCGCGGTGTTCCTGCTGGGCGAGACCCGCGCCGAGTTCGGCGGTTCGGCCTGGGCGGACGTGGTCCACGGCCACCTGGGTGGGCTGCCGCCCCGGGTGGACCTGGCCGCCGAGGCGGCGCTGGGCGAGGTGCTGGCCACCGCCGCCGACCGGGGCCTGGCAACAGCCGCGCACGACCTGTCCGACGGAGGCCTGGGGGTCGCGATCGCCGAGGCGGCGCTGCGCGGCGGCCGTGGAGTGCGCGTGGAGGTGGACGGCGACGCGTTCACCGCCCTGTTCAGCGAGTCCGGCGCCCGCGCCGTCGTGTCCGTGCTGCCCGAGCACAAGGACGCGCTCCGCGCGCTGGCCGCCGAGCACGGCGTGCCGGTCGCCGAGATCGGCGCGGTGGGCGGCGACGCCTGGTGGTCAGCCACCCGGGCGGGTCCGTGGAGGTCCCGCTGGACGAGCTGCGCACCGCCTACGAGTCCGCGCTGCCCGCCCTGATGGACGGCGTGTAGGACACGGGGCCGAACGAGCGGGGCGCCCACCGGGCGCCCCGCTCCGTCGTGTCACGGTGGAACGATCCGGCCGACGACGTCGCCGTACCTGGTGACCGCTCCCCCGCCAGCTCCGTCAGCTGCTCATCCGCCCACCCCTTCCAAGCCGTCGAGGTAGGCGAGCGCCGCCCGATTCGCCTGTGCGTCCTCGATGGGGACCGGGCGCCCCACCCCTGTGGTCTGGATCGCCTCCCGTACCCTGGCCCGCGCCTCCTCTGCGGGTTCACCATGCTTGGCGAAGTGCTCTTCGAGAGCGATGCGCGCCTCGTCCGGCCTGCCAGTATCCGTCTTCACCCGCGTCTTGTCACTCATGGTGAACTCCTGCCCCCTTGGAGTTACACCTCTACTTGGGCTCTGTCTCCATTCCGGTGGTAACGGTCGGTGAGCTCACTGCAGGAGGATGCGGTGTCGGAGCAGCGGGAACCCGGCCCGCCCGTACATCTGCCTC
>NZ_MKKC01000070.1 GCF_001942255.1 Nocardiopsis sp. CNR-923 | reverse complement strand
CCACGCCCATGTCAGGGGAACGACGGTTCACACCCCGACGTCACTTTTTTGCTGTTCGGGGCTTTCCTCCCAGCTTCCGAACTCGTTGAGATCACCTCAATGATACCGTTCGAGAGAAATTACTGGATTGCATCCTAAGATCGCCATCAATTTTCGCGCCAAATGCCCTAATGGAGTAGCCCCTCCACTGCTTTCCAGTAACTTTGTCCCTCACCAATCCTAGGGAGTTTGAATTCTTCGCTACGCCTTCAAATTGAGAGTCAGACAATCGAACACCTGATACTACATTTGCGCCCGAAATATCAAAAAAGACCAGTGAAAGTGGACCTTTCCGCGACGAGCCCGCCTGAAGACCGAAGGAAAGTCCCATCGAAAGCCCTTCCATCACTGGCATTAAACACAGAATCAGAAAGCGTTACAAAGCCACTAACAATAGAATTTCTCAGTACAAGTGCGCCTTCGCACTGAAAATTTTTAGAAGCCTGCACATCGTTCATGATGGTGCAGCTATCCATGTTAATCGCAGCACCCGAAGACTTAGCTATTCTAGCCCCATCAAATATAACCTTTGATCCAAAATGACTAGCAGCCAGGAAGACGCTTCCTGTAATTTCTGCCTCCTGAAAACCCAGGATTCCACCTACTCTCATCTGGTCAGCCGTAACCGCATAGGCATTAGGCGATGATATATTCGCCTTAATCATTTTCACATGACAAGAGACCTCAGCGCCATGAAAATCTACCTCACCCTTCACACTAGCACGAGCCATTAGGATAGATCCAGCAATAACTACATGATCCAAACGGAGGGCTTTCTTCGTTGCGTCACTGATTTTTGCGTCATTCAAAGAAAATTGACATCCAATATTGGCGTGATGGGCATTCAAGCTCCCTTTTAGGTTTAAACCATTTCCATGAAAACCAAAACTTATATCTGAATGATCTAAGATCAGGGCAAGACCCTCAGGGTTCGTGATTTTGGCACTCGTACAGGCAAACTTGCCCGCGACAGAGACGCCCTCAGCATTTATGCCTCCCTCAGATTCGAACCCCTTGCTTAGATAAATGCTTCCTTGGGTCCTCAGGCCTTGAAGTAAGAAGGAAAACTTTCCGCGATGGTGATCACCTTTCTTTATCTTGCACCCATCGAGATCTACGTCCCCAGAAATAGAGGCATTATCCAACCGCACCATCCCTCGAAAGGTCGTATCATTGAACCAAAGGGGGCCATCGATTGTTGCCCGACTCAGATCAATACCTGGGAGCAGACATCCCATAAAACCTACAAATTCAGCCTTTGCGTCATTTAAATTTGGAATGTCGTCAAAGGCGCATTCCGTAAATAGAAAGGGAATTACATGGGCGCACCCTAGATCGAGCTTTCCAGAAATACTTGCCCCAGAGAGCACTAGCTTTGATGCCTTTCCAGGTGCCACTCTTGGTGGACTGAGAAGAAGCTCTTGGACAACTTCAGCTCGAATTATATTTCGACCTTCAGAAAACATTCCATCGCCCATGAGAGGAAGTTTTCCAGGGGGATTATCAAAAGAACAAGGATTTCCCATCTTGAAGCAACCAACAAGCTTCGCCTCAGCCTCGTTCAGGTCCTCTGTCACCATTCTCCTTAGTTCCAAATTTGCCGAGTTGAGCTGTATGGGATCAAGGCGACGGCGCGAGCGCCGTCGCTGCGGCCACCGGCCGCCGCTCGGGCTGCGGGCTGACGCCCGGTCCCGGGCGCGCCCGTGGCGACGCCTCTGCCATTGTCTGACGCGGCCCCCGAAGATGGGGCCAGAACGGACCAAGTCAGGTCATCATGCCTCATGACCTGCGTGTATGTCAGAGCTTTTGGTCCTGAAACGGACGGATGTGCGCACCTGCCCCGAACCGCCCATCAATCCACCTCCGTGGTTACTCTGGTAGGCGTTCCGTGCATGCTCAACCGCTCTACGCTTAAAGTGAGTGCGTTTCATATCCGCCCCCGGCAGAAGGCGACGCATATGGCACTGGTCCGCAAGGGCTCTCGCCACATCACCGTGGACGGCACCGACTACCGGTGGCGCGTACGGCACAAGCCGACCTACACACAGGGCATCTGCGCGACACCCATGACCTTCGCCGTGGAACTGGCAGAGGAGCCAGGGCAGACGCTCGTCATCACCACCCAGCACCCGCACCCGGAAACCTGGCTGTCGGTGGACTCTCCCGCCGCTGTGACCCCGGCCGTGGTCGCCGCAACCATCCGGAACGCTCTCGCTCACGGATGGTCCCCGGAGTCCTCCGGTCCGGCACACCACATGCAGCTCTAGACCTGAACACCTGGCCCGTTCAGACGGCAACAGAGACGTCCTCAGATTCCGGGGCACCCGATGGCGCGACCCGGACTGTCTGTGGCCACTGGCCCCAGCGCCATCGACCACCCCGGACCGAAAACGATGGTTGCCGAAGACCGGGGCTGAGGGAGCATGGCTCAGGCATGCGGAGAAGGCCCGCTCACCTGGGGCTGGCGTCCTGTGGCCTGGGTCAAGGCGATGCACATTCAGTGCACACGCCACCGGGAAGCCACCGGAACCCCCGGGAAGCCCCCAGCACTCCGGCGCAGGTCAGCGGCCGTTCCCGCCCCTCCCCCACAAGCCAGCGGGGGCACCCGGAACATCAGAAGGTTGGGGGTTCGAGTCCTCCCGAGTGCGCCACCTTGAGACAGTGGAGATACCGCCGGACCTGGACACCACACAGGCCCGGCGGTTTCTTTTGTGCCCCAACAACGGCCGTTCCCTCGACCGCCACCTGCTCGCGCCCCGCCAGGAGGTAGTCAGCGGCGGCGCCGGTCCTGCCCGCGCGGGTGCCGAGGTGGCCCCACACCCGTTGTCCGGCCTGGAGATCGTCGACCCCGGGACCGACCTCGGCCACCTCGCCCGCGTCGTCGATGCCGGTTTCGCGCGGGAACCGGCCCAGACGCTCCGGCGGCTGACGACGTCGGCGGGGTTGACGCTGGCTGGGGCGTGAACGCACGGAAGGATCCGGAAGACCGCGGACGACATCGTACAGACGTCCGCCTCCGCGAGCGGGGGCGTCTGTCGTGCGCTCCTCACCACCCGGTGCGCAGCAGGTGGTTGACGAGCAGGGCTGCCGCGGCCTGGAGGGCGAGCCACACGCGGTGGTCACGGCACGGCAGTAGGGCAGCGGCGGGGACGAGCCACACGAGGAAGGGGAGCCAGATGCGCTCGGTCTCGCCCTTGCTCATGCCCGACAGGTCGGCGACGACGGTCGCGCAGACCGCGGCCGTGACGAGGGGGACCACCGCTTTGCCGCCGGACACGGCCGTGGGCGCGGCGCGCACCGACCCCAGCGACAGTGCGAGGACCCGTCGCGTCCCCGCGACGGAGGCGACCCCCGCCGCGATCACCGCGTTGGCCAGGTTGGCCCACACCCAGTACCCGTGGGGCCGGACCGCGGCCACCCCCTGGTAGTACCGCTCCACCAGCAGGTGGTACCCCTCCCACCACCAGAAGCCCGCCGCCGTGAAGGCCGCCGCGACGGCCAGCGCTCCCGCGAGGGCGAAGGGCAGGGGACGGGCGGTCCGGGCGCACACCAGCACCGTCACCGCCAGGACCCCGACCAGCACCAGCCCGTAGGACAGGTACGCCGTCCAGCCGAGCAGCAGTCCGGACGCCAGCGCCGCGGCTCGGGGGGCGCGGGCGCCGGAGCCGCCGCCACCGCGAGCAGGGCCAGGCCCCACGCCGCCGCGGCGGCGAAGTAGCCGTCCGCGGACGAGCCGATCCAGACCGCGCCGGGGAACAGCACCAGGAACGGTGCCGACCGGCGCGCCGCCGCCTCGGCCCCCAGCGCCCGGAGCGCGACGAGGACGGCCGCCGCGGCCGAAGCGCCGACCACGACGCACCAGAGTCCCGCCCAGACGCCGCCGCCGAGGCCGACCCGGTCCAGCGCGACGAAGGTGAGGATCGCGCCGGGGGGATGACCGGCGACGTGCGTCGGCCAGTTGTCGGGCGAACCGACGAGGATGTGCTCGGTGAACCCGCGCAGCGCCGCGCCGACGTCGGCGAAGCGGTCGACCGAGCTCAGGTACTCGTACGGAGACTCCAGCGGCTGGGCGAACCCCCGCCATCCGTCGACGAGGGCGAGCGCGAGCGTCCACAGCGCGGACACGGCCCACACGGCCGCCACCAGGTCGCGCCACGGAAGGATCCGCGCCGCGGGCGGCCCGCACGCGACCACCGCCGCGGCCAGGGCGAGCGCGGGAACGCTGCCGGGACCCGAGTGCGGGTCCCAGGAGGCGTAGAGCGGGGGCCAGCCCACATACAAGCTGGCGTCGGCGCGTTCGATCGCGCGTCCGACGGTGACGGCCAGCCCGACGAGGAGCACGGCCCCGACCGCCGTGAGCAGGTCGAGGCGACGCCCGGCGCGCTCGTCGCCAACCGTCTCGCGATCCTGGTTCCGGAGACCGCGCGCCGTCACATCGCACGCCGTGGTGGGTTCGGCGGACACACGCCCCGCCACACGACGACCCGGCACGACTCTCCCCGCGTTCTCATCAGTCGACGTGCCCCCGCCCGGCCCCGCCCGCGGCGCGCTCCTCGCCCCCTCGATGGACGGCTGCAACGGTTCACACCCTAGGCCCCGTGTGTGTCGGAGCCGTGACGCATCGTGGCGTGTCGCCGGGATGGCCCGTTCAGAGCGCGTTTCGCTCCCGGGGCGCACCGGTTCGCTCGCCTAGCATGATCGCGTGCGCGGCCCGGCGCGAACGAGGGACGGAAGGCACGCATGGACGAGCACACCGACCGGACGCGTCGTTCGGCGCCGGTGGGTCCCGAGGGCTCGTCCTCGCGCCAGGACGGGCTGCGCGCGTTCCTGCGCGACGGGCCGCCCCTCGGTCCCACACGCCCGAAGTTCTGGCGCAGCCCGATCCGCGGGCCGTGGACGACGTCGGTGCTGGGGGCCGTGCTGCTGGTCGGCCTCACCCTCGTGGCCGTGACGGGGCTGCTGTCGTACGCCGCCTACAACCCCGACCTGACCCCGGTCAACGACAAGACGCCGGACAAGGGCCTGCTTGGGTTCTACCTCTTCGCCTGGCCCACCGACCCGCCCTGGCTCTACCGGCTGACCCAGGGCGTCCACGTCACCCTGGGCATCGTGCTGGTCCCGGTGCTGCTCGCGAAGCTCTGGTCGGTCATCCCCCTCTTCTTCGCCTGGCCGCCGGTGCGGTCCGTGGCCCATGCCCTCGAACGGCTGTCGCTGCTGTGCCTGGTGGGCGGGGCGCTGTTCGTCTTCGCCACCGGACTGCTGAACGTCCAGCTCGAATACGTCTTCCCCGGCTCCTTCTACGTCCTGCACTTCTACGGATCGTGGGTGTTCCTCGGGGGGTTCGCCGTCCACGTCGCCACCAAGGCTCCGACGATGGTCCGGGCCCTGAGGGAGGGGCCCGCGGGCGCGAAGGAGTCCGGTGGCGGCGCACCGTCCGGTGGCGCCGGTCTCCTCTCGCCCGACCCCGCGCCCGCGACCCTCTCCCGCGGCGGGCTCTTGGGCATGGTGGGCCTGGGGTCGCTCGCTCTGCTCGCCGTGACGGTGGGGCAGAGCATCGGCGGACCGCTGCGGTCGACGGCCGTGTTGGCCCCGCGCGGCAGGTCGGGCGCGGGTCCCGGCGACTTCCCCGTCAACAACACCGCGGCCCGCGCCGGAGTCGGGGAGGACGACGTCGGCGCCGGCTGGCGGCTCACCGTGCGCGGCGGCGGGCGTGAGGCGGTCCTGAGCAGGGAGGACCTGCTCGCCCTCCCCCAGCACGACGCGGCGCTGCCGATCGCCTGTGTGGAGGGATGGTCGACGCAGAACCAGGACTGGTCCGGGGTCCGCCTGGCCGACCTGGCCGGCCTGGTCGGGGTCTGGGGGCCGACCGCGGTTGTAGTGGAGTCCCTCCAGCGCGGAGGCAGTTTCACCAGCGCGGGGCTGCGCGCCAACCAGGTCGGCGACCCCCGGTCGCTGCTGGCCCTGCGCGTCAACGGCGCGGACCTGTCACTCGACCACGGCTATCCGGCCCGCGTCATCGTCCCGGCCAGTCCCGGCGTGCACAACACGAAGTGGGTGGGTCGGCTCACCTTCGGGGAGTCGCCGTGACCGTCGTGCGACGGTGGTACGGAGCCTCGGCCCTCCATCTCCTGCTCATGGCGGGGGCCTTCGCCCTCATCGGTTACGCGGGGGTGCGTCTCCTGAGCGGCGACGTCGTCGGCGTCCTGGTGTGGTTCGTCGGCGCCGCCGTCCTCCACGACCTGGTGTTCCTCCCGGGTTACACCCTGGTCGACCGTGGCTGGCGGTGGGTGGCCGGACGTTTGACCGGGCGCGGGAGGGGCGCGGGGGGAGACGGCCGGGCCCGGGTCCGGCTGACCAACCACGTGCGCGTGCCCGCGGTCGTCTCCGCACTGCTGTTCCTCGTCTACTTCCCCCTGATCCTCGGCCCCTCCGAGTCCTACCTGTCCAAGAGCGGTCTGCCCGGTCACCCGTTCGCCGGACGGTGGCTGCTGGTCTGCGCGTTCCTGTTCGCCGCCTCCGCGCTGGTGGGAGCGGTCCGGTATGCGCGCGCGTCCTCGGACGATCACTCGGCCTGAGGCGTCACCGCGTCCGGCCCGGTGGAGCGCAGCGCGGTGAACGCGCGTCCCCCGACCTCCCACGACTCCGTGTGCGACCACCCCGACCGCTCCGCCAGCCGCAGGAGCGCGAACGGCCCGAGCCGGGCCCACGGAAAGGGTGCGCCGATCAGGCCCCACCCGTCGGTGACGCGCACGGTCATCCGTTCGCAGACGTCTTCCCGGGCGGTCTCGACGATGAGCAGTCCGCCGTACCGCACCAGATCGCGCACCCGGGCGAGCAGCCTCTCGGGGGCCCCTCCGATGCCGATGTTGCCGTCCACCAGCAACGCGGTGCCCCAACGGCCCTCGTCGGGCAGGGGATCGAACGCCGACTGGCACAGCGCGCTCGCGCCAGCCCCCTGAGCGCGCGCCACGGCCAGCGGGTTCAGGTCGACCCCCAGAGCGGGGCGACCGCGTCCGGCCAGCGCCGCCACCAGACGTCCCGGTCCGCAGCCCAGGTCGAGTGTGCTGCCCTCGCAGCGGTCCAGTGCGGAGGCGTCGACCGCGTCGACGCCTCCGCACCAGCGTTGGACGTCCAACGACAGCAGCGACCCGTCTGGCCGACGCATGAACAGGGGGCCGTATCCCTTGACCAGCGCCTCGGTGTACGGGTCGCACCGCCACGCCGTCACGTCGGCGGGAGCGACCCCGAGTTCGGCCGCGCTCATCGCGCGCACCCGTCGGCCAGGGCCCGCACGGTCCGCGCGAACCGGCTCCGGGGGGCCTGCCGGGCGACCCTCGCGGCGTCCGCGGCGGTGTCCACGTCGGTCAGGAGCGGCAGGTCGCCCACCCGCAGACCCGCGTCGGTCAGGCGTGCGCGCTGCACCCGCCCGGTCCGATCCGTCGACATGGGCACACCCAGCAGCAGGGCGGGGTCGGGTTCCGCGAGGCCGAGCGCCCAGAACCCGCCGTCCTCGGTCGCCCGAACCACGCGTCCGCGCACCGCCAGGCGTCGGGCGCAGCGCGGGGGCCAGGACGTCCGCGGTGACCTGCGGCGTGTCCATGCCGAGGAGCAGCGTGGGTCCCGAACATCCGGCGAACGCGGCGGCCAGACGCTCGTCCAGGCCGCCTCCGGACTGTGCGACCACGTCGAACCCGCTGTCGGGCAGCCACGGGCCCGGTCGCCCGTCCAGGGCCAGCACCCTCCTGCGCGCCGGAAGCGACAGCACGGTGTGCAGTGTGTCCTCCAGCGCGGCGGCGGCCAGGCGGGCCGCCTCCTCGGGTGTGTACTCGGGAATCAGGCGGGTCTTGACCCGACCGGGGACGGGCTCCTTGGCGATCACCAGGAGCGTCGCCGTCCCGCGCTCCCCTCGGCCGCTCACCGGTTTCCTCCCGCGGAGCGGGCCCGTGTTCGCGTGGCCGGCTGGCGCAGCACGGACGCCATGTCCCGCACGGCCGTCCATGTCCCCCGCCAGGTGCCTGTCACCTTGGAGGCGCCGACGCGCGGATGGTAGGGGACGTCCACCTCGTCGATCCTCCACCCTGCGGCCGCGGCGCGCACGACCATCTCCAGGGGGTAGCCGGAGCGGCGATCGGTCAGTCCGAGTCCGAGGAGGTCCTCCCTGCGCGCGCTGCGCATGGGTCCGATGTCGCGGATCCGCGCCCCGGTGCGCCCGCGCAGCATCCTCGCGACCACGGCGTTGCCCAACCGGGCGTGGGCGGGCCAGGCTCCGTCCGCGGGGCGACGGCGTCCCACGACCAGGTCCGACGCGCCCTCGCGAACGGCGTCCACCAGGTGTGGGAGCAGGGACGGGTCCAGTGAGGCGTCGCAGTCGCAAAAGCACACGATGTCGGCGGTGGCCGCGAGGAGCCCCGCGTGGCAGGCCGCCCCGAACCCGCGGCGCGGCTCGGTGACGACCAGGGCCCCCAGCCGTTCGGCGATGCCCGCGGACCCGTCCGTGGAACCGTTGTCGACCACGATCGGCCGCCACCCGGAGGGGACGCGCTCGATGACCCACGGCAGTGCCTCGGCCTCGTCGAGGCACGGCAGGATCACGTCCACCGGCGGTCGCCGGTGCGCTCGCGCGGGGTCTGCGGGATCTTCCGAGGGGCGGTCCTGACACGTGGTGGAGTCATCGCTCTCACGTCGCTCATCGATCACGATGATCACGCTACGAAGCGAAACGACTCCGATGGGGGAGGTGTGCTCCGCGACACGCGGGCGCTGCCGTCACCTCGCCGACGCGTCCGCCTCGGACCGGGCGCGCAGATCCGCCCGCGCGAACTCCTCCACGCCCTCCGTGAAGCCGACGCGCGGACGCCAGCCGAACTCCTCGGTCAGCCGCGCGGAACAGGCGGTGATGTGCCGGACGTCGCCCAGCCGGTACTCGCCGGTGACCTCGGGGGAGGGTCCCCCGTGCGCCTCCGCCAGGGCCCACGCCATCTCACCGACCGTGTGCGGTGTCCCGCTGCCGGTGTTGAACACGGACAGGACCCCCTCCGGCCGCGCGGAGAGCGCCTCCAGCACCGTCACGTTGGCGTCGGCCACGTCTCGGACGTGCACGAAGTCGCGCCGCTGGCGACCGTCCTCGAACACGCGGGGGGCCTCGCCCCGGGCCAGGGCCGAGCGGAAGAAGGACGCCACACCGGCGTACGGGGTGTCGCGCGGCATGCTGGGGCCGTACACGTTGTGGTAGCGCAGCGACACCGCGCGCCCGCCGACGGCCCTCGCCCACGCCGCGCACAGATGTTCCTGGGCCAGCTTGGTGGCGGCGTAGACGTTGCGGGGGTCGGTCGGGGCGTCCTCGCCGACCAGTCCGGGCTCCAGCGGCGCCCCGCAGCGGGGGCACGGGGGATCGAAGCGGCCGGCGGCCAGGTCGGACTCCCGGCGCGGACCGGGCCGGACGCGGCCGTGCTCGGCGCACGTGTAGGCCCCTTCACCGTAGACGACCATGGACCCGGCCACCACGATGTCGCGGACTCCTCGGCGGGCCATCGCGGCCAGCAGCGTCGCGGTGCCCAGGTCGTTGCAGCCGACGTAGTCGGGCGCGTCACCGAAGTCCGACCCCAGACCCACCATCGCCGCCTGGTGGCACACCGCGTCCACGCCGTGCAGGGCCCGTTCCACCGCCTCGCCGTCGCGAACGTCGCACACCAGGTCGACGTCGGCGTCCGCGCGTGGCCGCCCCGCGTGCGCCTGCGGCAGGAGGACGTCGAGCGTCACCGCCGTGTGCCCTGCGGCGCGGAGGGCTTCCGCGACGTGCGATCCGATGAACCCGGCCCCACCGGTGACGAGTACGCGCATGCGGTCAACGTTAGGCGTCGGACGTCGCCCGGCCCCGGGGGGCACGCCGTGGGCCGGGGATCCGGGGGAACGGGTCGGGCGCCGCTGCGACGACGGAGCCGGTCAGACGGACGCACGGGCCCACCGCCGTGTCTCCCCTGGTAGGGGCGGCCACCGGGGCGATACTCGGGCCATGCTCAGCGCACTCCTCGAACGCATCGTTCCGACCAGTCAACGTCGCACGGTGGACGAGATGGTGCAGGACCTCGACCTGTCGGCGGGAGACAGCAGGGCCAAGCGCTCGGCCTTCTGGACGATGCTGACGCTGTCGGCGGTCATCGCCGCGGGAGGGTGATCACCGACTCGACCGCGACGGTGATCGGCGCGATGATCATCGCGCCCCTGGGCACCCCGATCATGGGGATAGCCCTGGGCTCCGTCCAGCGGCGACGGACCAGGTCGGTCATGGTCGTCGTCCTGGGCTGCCTGCTGGTGATCGGCGTGGGACTGCTGTTCTCCGTGGCCCTGCCCAACGACTACGATCTCCTCTCCAACGGCCAGATCTCCGGGCGGACCTCGCCGGGCCTGATGGATCTGGTGTCCGCGATCGCGACGGGCCTCGCCGGCGCTTGGCCATGTCACGCCGGGACGTCGCCTCCGTGCTGCCGGGGGTGGCCATCGCCATCTCCCTCGTCCCTCCCCTCGTGGTGGTCGGGGTGTGCCTCGGGCACCTCGCGTTCTGGCACGCGTCGGGCGCGCTGGTGTTGTTCCTGTCCAACCTGTTCGGACTGGTCTCCGCGGGTATGGCGGTCTTCGCGGCGGTCGGGTACGGAGCCGGGGGCGCCAAGCGGACGACCCGCAAGGCACGTTTCACCATGGCTTTGCTGTTCACGGTGGTGTTCGTCCCGCTCGTCGGCAACACCACGTTCACGCTCCTGGTCGACCTGTGGACGGCGCGGGCACGGGAGGCCGCCGACGCGTGGCTCGCGGACGACCCCAAGGCGTCGGTCACCGGGGTGGACATGGCGTCGCGGACGATCCAGGTGCACGTCCGCGTCCCGGGAGATCTCCCCCCGAAGGACGAGCTGGTCGACCGGCTCGACGGCCGGGTTCCCAAGGGCATCCCGGTGGTGGTCCAGACGACCAACGGCGAGCGGATCGACGCGGGCGTGGTCGGACAGTGACGGTCGGCCGCCGACGTCGGTCTCTCCTCGCCTCGGCGGTGAGCGTTGGGGGTCCGCGCGCGGCGATGACCGCGCCGGATCCGGTCAGCCTTGGTCGGAGCGGCGGAGCCGGTGCCAGGCGCTCGCCCAACGGCGGCGTTCGGCCTCGTCCTCGCCCGCGCAGGCGGTCACGAAGGCCATGAGGAAGACGTACCGCGGCAGACGGGTTCCTTCGAGGGCGGCGCGGAAGGTGGAGCTCTTGACCGCTCCCCCGCACAGGTACTCCAACTCGGCGTAGGACCAATCGCCCGCCCAGACGAGGTAGCGGCGCATGGTCAGCAGGAACTCGGCGGCCGTGGCGGCGTGCGTGGGGTCGGGGCGCTGGTGGTATCCGGCGCGGTCGCGCACCGCGCCGGGCCGCTCGACCGCGCCGCTCACGGGCGTGGCGAGAAGGCGGTCCAACCAGCCCGCTCCGCCGAGGGAGTCGTTGGGACCGGTCGGTTCGAGGACGCCCGTGCTGCTCACACCGTCTCCTTTTCACCGGGCGGGACGACGACCACGATCATTGGCGCGCGCTGACGCCGACCATACGGGAACGCGCACGCGTAAGAAGTAGAGGGATCACCGATGACGGGACGTTGTGGAGACAACCCCGACTGATCGGTTACCGAGAAATGTACCGGATGAAGGCGACACACGAAAGCGCCCGACGCCACCCTTCGGACGAGGCGTTCGTCTCCCCAGCCCGGGTCGCGATGCCCTGGGGTGACCTGTGGAGGAATTTTCCTTAAAAAGCGGGAGAAGGTGATCTCACCCACGGGAGAAAACGTCATCAATCACAGCGAGATATTCGCACCTGTTTCACCTGCTGCTCCCGTAAAATCGATCTCTTTCACCTCAGATCAGACGAACCGGAATCGTTGGTAACGGATGTCCGTAATCCGGTCACGGAGACCAGGCGACGACCGTCGCGTCGTCGTGTGCTTTGCCCCGGGGATGTCGCACTCCCTCGGGGTCGGCGCGCTCCAGGTCCCGGACCAGACCCACCAAAGCCTCGGGCCCCTCCTGGGCCACCAGGGCCAACGCCGTGTCCCAGCGGCACGCGCCGAACACGTCGACGGCCCGGCCCGCCCCGTCGGTGAGCGCCGCGAAGGTCGCCGGAAGCAGGTCCCCGTGAGCGCCTCGTCGGCGGCGGCCGGGTCGGCGCCCGCCGTCCAGAAGCCGCCGGACACGTTGCGGTATGCCTCGATACTGGATATCGGACCGACCGTCAGACCCGCCCCGTCCCGGTCGAACGCCGCCCCCCGCGCATCGCGGGCCGCCCCGGCGACCCGCGATGCGGCGGACAGCCGTTCCCTGATCTCGTCCAGCCGGGTGTCGGCGACCACGCGCACGCCCTCCGGCTGTTCGGCCACCAGCACGGAGTCGGACAGGACCAGGTACTCCAGGGCACCGTCGCGCACCCGTGCCGCGACGACGGTCGCCGACGGCGTCCCGGGGTTGGCGAGGTCGCAGGCGCCGCCGTGCAGCGAGGACACATCCGCGATCGCCTCCGCCAGGGCCTCGTCCAGGGGGCGTCCCGCGTCCGCGCCGGCCAGCAGCAAACCGCCCAGGGACCGGGCGAACCACGCCACCCCGTGGCGGCATCCGTCGTCCGGGCGCGCGGTCACGCCGTCCAACAGCACCGCGCAGTCCGCGCTCACGGCCGCGAAGTCCTCGTTCGGGCGGTCGAGTCGGCCGGGCTCCGTGGCGATCCGGAAGGGCACGCGGTCCTCCTCGTGTTCGTGACCGGTCGGGGGCGGGCGAACACGTCCCCGACCAGCCCATACCCGAGGTCTGGCCTCGATCGCCGGCACGGCCGGGAATGCCCGGGAATCCGCACCCGCCTCCCGAGGACCACGATGACGACCTCCGCCCCCGACCACGGCGTCCCTCGGCTCGGCGCGGCCCTCCACCGCCCGCGGGCGGGCGACGTCGCCAGCGATCCGACCGGACACGGCGAGGAATTCGGACACCAACAGGACACCGCCAGGTGCGGTGTCCCTCCCGGCACGGACCGGGGAACCGCCCGTCAGTACACGACCACCGTGGTGTTCACCTCCATCGTCGCGCTCTCCCACAACCAGTCCATCGCGGCCATGCTCACCCGCGCGCAGCCGTGCGAGGCGGGCTGGGCGGGGACGCTCGGGTAGCCGTGAACGGCGATCCCGCCGTTGAAGTACTTGGGCCTGTACAGCGCCCCGTACGGCCCCGGGTCCCACGCGTCGACCTCGCGGAAGACGGCGAAGGTTCCGGTGGGCGTGGTGGCGACGGCCTCCGTACCGTCCCACCTCTCGTAGGGCTGTCCCGATCCGGTGGAGGTGTTGATGATCCGGTCGACCTCGCCGTCGGAGACGACGAGCAGGAGTTGGTCGTCCAGGTCGATCTCCAGCAGCTCGCCGGAGGAGGTGGCGGCGGACGGGCGCACACCCCGGTCGAGGGCGTTCTCGGTATCGGGACCGGCGATGCCGTCCCGGGCGATCCCGGCGGCCTTCTGGAGGGCGATGACCGCCTGTTCCGTGTGGTAGCCGAACTCGCCGTCCACACCGTTGGTCCAGTAACCGAGCTCGTTCAGCCGGTCCTGGAGCGCGGTCACGTCGGCGCCGGAGTCGCCCTCCCGCAGATCGGGCGAGAGCGTGGCGGGGGCGGGGACGGCTGTGCCCGGCGCGGCGGCATACGCCGGAGCGGCGATCAGGACGGCACCGGTCCCGAGCGCGCACGACGCGGCCAGGGCCAGGACGGCGGCGCGGGCGAGGGGACGGCTTCGGACGGGAGGTGACAGAGGGGTTGCCATACGTCACATCTACCCACGCGCCCGGCGTTTTCCTCACCGAATCCGTGCCTGTGGACGACTCGGTCCCATCCGTGCGGGTCAGGCGCCGGCGCGGTTCCGCGATCGGGCGGACCGGACCGACGAAACCGCGACCGCGCGGGAGACCGTGAGGGGCGGCACGGCGCCCTCAGCGATCGCCGACGCCTCCTTCCTCCCGGCCGTCCTGCGCACCGTCCCGGTCGCCGGGGCGCCGCTCGTCGCCAACGGACTGGTGTCGTTCGTGGTCGAGCCCCTGGGCGAACCGGTCGCGCCGCTACTCAAGTACGGCAGCAACGCCTTCTTCGCCCTGCTGGTGATCGCCCTGGTCACCTGGGGTCACGCCCGCGTCGCCCGCCGGGAACGGCCGGAGCGGACCGGTCCGGCCCGCTCGGCCGCGTCTGAGCACCCCCCGTCCGGCTCGGGGCGGAGCGCGGCACGGGCCCCACCCGCGGTGACTACCCCCGCCCGGCGAACGGCATCTCCCTGGCCATCACCGTGACGCGCGGAACGGACACGTCCAGCGGTAGGGAGACGATGTGGGCGACCATGTCGGCCACGTGCGCCGGGTCGATCGTGGGCTCGGCGCGCGTGGACCCGTCCGCCTGCAACGCCTCGACGCCGAAGTCGGCCACCATCGGCGTCGCCGCGTTGCCCACGTCGATCTGCGTGCACGGGATCCCGTGCGCCCGCAGGTCCAGGTTCATCGCGGCGGTCAGCCCGGTGACCGCGTGCTTGGTGACGGTGTAGGCCACGCTCAGCGGGCGCGGCACGTACGCCGACACCGACCCGTTGTTGACGACGCGGCCCCCGCTCGGCGACTGCTCCTTCATCAGTCGGACCGCCTCGCGCGCGCAATACAGCGAGCCGGTCACGTTGGTGGCCAGCGTGCGCTCCCAGTCCTGGTCCGTGATCGCGTCCACCGACGCCCTCGGGCCGAACACCCCCGCGTTGTTCACGAGCACGTCGACCCGGCCGAACCGCTCCCGGACCACGTCGAACAGCTCCCGCACGGAGTCCGAGGAGGTCACGTCGGCTTCCACGGCCACGGCGCCGGGGCGCCCGCCCGCCGTCTCCTCCAGCGTCGCACGCCTGCGCCCCGCCAGAACGACGCAGTGCCCGTCCGCCAGCAGGCGCCGGGCCATCTCGCGGCCCAGACCCGACCCCGCTCCCGTCAGCACCACGACCTTCCGACCGCCTCCGGCCGTCCCCGCAGTCGTCGACGTCACCAGCTGTCCCTCCCCGTCCGCTCGGCAGTCGGAGGCTATCCGGGCCAGTCGGCGCCGACGCGGCCGGGGGCCGGCCTCGGCGCGCCGTCGCCGTCCGCGCGAAACCCTCGCACGCCCCGTGACCCTGTGCTAGCGTCACTTCCTCGCGGCGACCCGGACCTGTGCGAGATCAGGGACGTGCCGGATCCGGTCTCGCCCAGGCGACCCCGCCCCGGCGCCGAGACCGGACGTTCACCCCAGCACGGTCTCGATCCGCCAGGAGCCACACCCATGCGTGTCCACCGCGCGGTGTTCGCCCGAGGGCTGCGCCGCTACTCCACCTACCGAGCCGCCACGGTCGCGCACGTGTTGACCAACGCGGTCTTCGGCGTCATCAACGCGACGGTCCTGCTCGCGCTGTTCGCCGCCCGCCCCGAGATCAACGGCTACGACGCGCGCGACGCCGTCACGCAGGTGTTCGTCGCCCAGGCGCTGCTCGGCGTGTCCGCCGTCATGGGCCCGCCCCTGGACCTGGAGGACCGCGTCCGCAACGGGGCGGTGGCGATCGACCTCCTGCGCCCGGTGTCCCTCCAGACCTGGTGGCTGGCGGACGACCTCGGCCGAGCGGCCTTCCAGCTCGTCTTCCGCTCGGTCCCCACGTTCGGCGTCGGGGTCCTTCTGTTCGACCTGCGTTACCCGGACGGACTGCTCGGCTGGGCCGCCGTCCTGGTCTCCTTCGTCCTGGTCGCCGTGGTCGCCTTCGCGCTGCGCTACCTGTACGCGCTGGCGGGGTTCTGGCTCACCGACACCCGGGGCGTGTGGGCCGCGGCCGGGCTTTTGGGGCCAGTGGCCGCCGGGACCCTGCTGCCGCTCGCCCTGTTCCCGACGACGGTGGGCGACGTGCTGCGGCTACTGCCGTGGGCGTCGATGATCCAGATCCCCGCGGAGATCCTGCTCGGAAAGGACACCCTGCCGGGCGGGAGCGTGGTCGGCGGTCTGGCCCTCCAGGTGTTCTGGGCCGTCGTGCTCCTGGCCCTCGGCGCGCTGGCGACGTCCCGGGCGACGCGCAGGGTGGTGGTCCAGGGTGGCTGAACCGCTCACGATCCGCGCGCTGCGTCCGCCGCGCGCCTACGTCCGCCTGGCGTGGACGTGGTGCCGGGCTCTGGCCCAGTACCCGACATCCCTCGTCCTGCTCACCGTGTTCGTCTCCTTGGGCGCGCTCACGGAGATGTCTGGGGTGCTGATCGTCTTCGGCCACGCGGGCGAGCTCGCCGGATTCGGCGTCCACGAGGGGCTCCTGGTCTACGGACTGTCCGCGACCGCGTTCGGGTGCGCCGACATGCTCATGGGATCGGTGGAGCGCCTGGGTCGGCACATCCGTTCCGGAGCCTTCGACACGATGCTGATCCGCCCCGTCCCGACGCTCGTGCTACTGGCCACCGACCAGTTCACGCCGCGTCGGCTGGGCAAGGTCGTGCCCGCCGCCGGTGCGCTCGCCGTCGCCCTCGTCGCGTGCGACGTCGACTGGACGCCCGCACGCGTGCTGGCGCTTCCCGCGCTGCTGGTCTCCGCGACCGCCCTGTGCTGCGCCGTGTGGGTCGCGGGCGCGTGCGTCCAGTTCGTCCTCCCCGAGGCGCACGTGGCCGCCAACTCGCTCACCTACGGCGGGCAGGCCCTGACCGAGTACCCGCTCGCCGTCTACGGCCGAGAGGTCGTACGCTCGGTGACCTTCGTGGTCCCGCTGGCCTTCGTCAGCTGGCAGCCAGCCCTGTTCCTGCTCGGCCGCCCCGACCCGACGGGCCTGCCGGACGCGCTCCGCTTCGCCCCGCCCGTCGCCGCCGTCCTCATGTGCTCGGTCGCCGCCCTGTGCTGGCGCGCCGGGCTGCGCCGCTACCGATCCACCGGGAGCTGACCCATGACCGCGAACCACCCTCCCATCGTCGAGGCCGTCGGACTGGGCCGCGACTTCGTCCTCCGCGAGGGCCCCTTCCTCCGACGGCGGAAGCGGACCGTCAGCGCCGTGCGCGACGTGACCCTCAGCGTCCAGCCGGGCGAGATCGTCGGTTACCTGGGGCCCAACGGCGCGGGCAAGAGTTCGACGATGAAGATGCTGACCGGCATCCTCACTCCGTCCTCGGGCCGCGTCCGGGTCACCGGCCTGGAGCCCTCCCGCGAACGCACCCGGCTGGCCTCGCGCATCGGCGTCGTGTTCGGCCAGCGCACCACCCTGTGGTGGGACCTGCCGCTGCGCGACAGCCTGGGACTGACCCGGCACATGTACCGGGTCCCGGCCGCCGACCACGCGCGGCGCCTCGCCGAACTCACTGACCTGCTGGAGCTCGGCCCGTTCCTGGCGACGCCCGTGCGCCAGCTCAGCCTCGGCCAGCGCATGCGCGGCGACCTGACGGCGGCGCTCCTGCACGGGCCCCGGCTGCTGGTGTTGGACGAGCCGACCATCGGACTGGACGTGGTGAGCAAGTCCGCGATCCGCGAGTTCCTCCTCCGGCTCAACGCGGAGGAGGGGACCACGATCCTTCTGACCACGCACGATCTGGGGGACGTCGAACGGCTGTGCCGACGGGTGGTGGTGATCGACCACGGACGGCTGGCCTACGACGGGGACCTGCCCGGGCTGCGCGCGAGTGTGCCCACGCCCCGTGTCCTGGTCGTGGACCTGGCGGCCCCGGCCCCGCCGATCGAGGTTCCGGGCGGCCGCTGCGTGCGGGTGGAGGGCCCCCGGCAGTGGGTGGAGTTGTCGGCCAACCCGGCGTCGGTGATCTCCGAGGTCACACAGCGGCACGACGTCGCCGACCTGACCCTGCGCGAGCCCGACATCGAGCACGTGGTCGCCGCCCTCTACCGCGGCGCGGTCCCCAGCCGCGACTGACCCGGAGGCCGGGCGCGACGGACGCCATCGCCGTCGCCGTCGCCACCCGCGTCGCCCCCGCCTCCGTCGGCCCCGATCCGCCCGGAGCCGCACACGGGTACTGAGCTCCGCGCACCCGGCTGCGGTCCACGACCAGCCGCCCCGCTCCGACCAGCGCGGATCGGACGCTCCGGGAGAGGATCGGACCCCGCCCCGCACGGGCGCGCGACCGAGCGCAAGGATGTCCGCATGGGTATCTGGCTGGGGATCACGTTCGCGCTCCTGTCCTGCTCGGCCTACACGGCGGCTGCGGTGGCACAGCGCCGACTGGCCGTGCGGGTGACCGCTCCGCTCACGAACCGCCGCCAGGTGGCCGACCTGCTGCGCCACCCGCTGTGGTGGGTGTCGCTGGTGTTCAACGGGGGACGCGCGGGGTTTCAGGTCGCGGCGGTCAGCTTCGCCCCGCTCACCGTGATCCAGCCGCTCGGCGTCCTCGTGCTCGTGTTCGGCGTCCCGTGGTCGGCCAGGTTGGGCGGACGGCGCGTGAGCCGCGCGGAGTGGCGCGGCGCGGCGTTCACGGTCGTGGCGCTCGGCGCGCTGCTCGCGGTGTCGGTCACCAACGGCCAGGGCGGTGTGCTCGACACGCCCGACTCAGTGCTGGTCGGGGTCGGCACGACCGCTCTCCTACTGGTCACGGCGTGGGGCGCGGGCCGGGTCCCGTCGACGGCGTGGCGCAGCTACCTTCTGTCGGGGGCCGCCGGGGTGGCCTTCGGGGTCTCCTCCGCCACCGTCAAGACGTCCGTCGCCGTCATCGCCGACACCGGGGCCGCCGGTCTGGCGCACCCCGCCACCCTGGCCACGCCCGTGATCGCGGTCCTCGGCCTGTTCCTCGCCCAGGCCGCCTACCAGGGCATGGACCTCGGCGCGCCCCTGGGCATCACCACGCTGACCAACCCGGTCGCGGCCTCCGTGGTCGGGGTGGCGTTCATGGGTGAGTCCTACGCGGGAGGCTGGATGGGCGGCGCGGTCGCGCTGGTGAGCGCCCTGCTGGCCGCGTACGGCATCCGCCTGCTCACCGTTCCCCAGGACACCGTGCGAACCGGGGCGGACGCGGACGCGACCAGCGCCGTAACGCCATGCCGAGCTGACCGGAACGGGGACGGGCCAGACGGTGGTTGGCGGACACGGGGCGGCCGGACCTGGGCTGGTAACGTGACACGCGTTCGTGTTCGCAACGGGGAACGGGGAGGCGGGGCCGACGTCCGTGCCCACGGCCACCGGCACAGCGTCCCGGTCCACGTCCCGGTCCGTGGCCTGACCCTCGCCCGCCCCGCTGGGAGCGTGAGCTCGCGGGGAACGGCCGCGAACACCGCTCCAGAACGGTTCTCGACCATCCATGAACGGCACCTGGACCACGCGCGCCGAGACGCGCGCCGACGTCGCCGCGATCCGTGAGGTCAACCGCGCCGCCTTCGGCCGCGACGAGGAGGCCGACCTCGTCGACGCCCTGCGCGCCGACGCGTCCGCCTGGATCGACGGCCTGTCCCTCGTCGCGACGGGTCCGGACGGCCGTGTCGTCGGCCACGCGCTGCTGACCCGCTGCCACATCGACGACGTCCCCGCCCTGTGCCTGGCCCCGTGCGCCGTCCTTCCCGAGGCGCAGGGGGCCGGCGCCGGGTCCGCGGCCGTCCACGCCGCGCTCGCGGCGGCCGAGGAAAGGGGCGAACGGTACGTCATCGTCCTGGGACACCCGACGTACTACCCGCGGTTCGGCTTCGGCCGCGCGTCCGCCCACGGCATCCGCCTGGGCGTCGACGTTCCCGACGAGGCGCTCATGGCCCTCGCCCTGGACGACGGCCACCCGCTGCCGACCGGAACCGTCCGCTACGCTGCGCCGTTCGGCATCTGACCCGCGACCGCGGTGCGGGGCGTGCGCACGCCCCGCACCGCGGCACCGTCCGTCGCCGCGACCCGCCTCAGGCCATCCACCGGTTGGTGATCGGCAGACGCCGGTCCCGGCCCAGGTTGCGCCGGGTGATCTTGGGACCCGGCGGGTACTGGCGGCGCTTGTGCTCGGCCCGGTCGACCAGCCGGACGACGTGCCGCACCAGGTCGGGGGCGAACCCGGCCGCCGTCAGCGCCGCGACGCCCTGGTCGGTACCGATGTAGGCGTCCAGCAGGCCGTCGAGCACCTCGTACTCCGGACGCGCGGGCGCGGGGTCGAGGACCCCCCAACCGCTGACCGGCCTCCGTTCCAGGGAGGCCTCCGGGATGGGCGGCCCGCCGTCCGCGCCGACGTCCCGGGCGTTGCGCCAGCGGGCCAGTTCCCACACCAGGGTCTTCCAGCAGTCCTTGAGCGGAGCGTAGGCGCCCACCGCGTCGCCGTAGTGGACGCACATCCCGGTCGCGAGCTCGGTCTTGTTGCCGGTCGCCAGGACCAGGTGCCCCTCCTGGCGGGAGAGGGCGGTCAGGAGCGCGCCCCGCGCCTGGGCCAGGAGAGCGGCACGGCCCTCGTCGTCGCAGGCGAACGCCGACTCCAACGCGTCGAGCAGGCCGTCCGCCGGATGCAGGCGCCGGACGAGGTCCTGGCGCTTGATCAGGTCCTCGGCGCGCTCCAGGGCCCCGGCGTCGGCGCCCCGCCCGGGGGTGATCAGGGCGTGGACGTGCTCCGGCCCTACCGCGTCGGCGGCGATGGTGGCGGTGAGCGCGGAGTCCGCGCCGCCGGAGACGTCCACCAGGACCGAGGTGAACCCGTTCTTGCGGACGTGGTCACGGACGCCGGTGACGAGCGCGGTGTAGACCTCGCCCAGGTCGTTGAGCGGGTCCCTGCGCGGGGTCAGGACCGGGGTGCGCGACTCGTAGGGCGCGGCGGGCTGGTCCGAGACGGTGTACCGCACGATCCGGAAGCCACCCGCCTCCGTCAGCTCCTGCGCGCAATCCTCCGCCGGGGGGAGGGAGACGTCGGTGACCAGCAGTTCGTCCTCGAACTGCGCGGCTCGGGCGACGAGTTCGCCATCCGCGTCGACGATGAGGGAGTCGCCCTCGAAGACCAGGTCGTCCTGGCCGCCGGTCATGTTGACGTAGCCGATGGCGGCGCCGATCTCCCGCGCGCGCCGCTGGCACAGCCCGAGCCGCACGTCGTCCTTGTGCCGTTCGTAGGGGGAGCCGTTCAACGTGATGAGCATCCCGACGCCGGCCTCGGCCGCGGCGGCGACGGGCCCGCCGTCCTGCCACAGGTCCTCGCAGATGGCGAAGGCGAAGTCGACGCCGTGCAGCCGCAGCACGGGAAGCGTGTGGCCGGGGACGAAGTAGCGGAACTCGTCGAAGACGCCGTAGTTGGGCAGGTGGTGCTTGGCCGAGACGAGCCGGACGCGGCCCCGGTGCAGGACCGCGAGTGAATTCTGCGGCGCGCCGGAGGGCTGGCCGAACCGGGCCCCGGCGCCCTCCCTGCGATTCAGGAATCCGATGACCGTCGGAAGGTGTCCGAGCCCCGCGGCGGAAAGCCGTGCGGCGAGTTGGTGGGTGGCCTTGGTGGACGCGGAGACGAAGCCGTCCCGCAGGGCGAGATCCTCGACCGAGTATCCCGTCACGACCATCTCGGGGAAAACGACGAGATGGGCTCCAGCGTCACTCGCCTCACGAGCGTAAGCGACGACGCTGTCGCAATTTCCTTCCAGATCACCCACGACCGGGTTGACCTGGGCCAGAGCTATACGAAGTTGTACCACGGTGTGAACCGTAGCGAATGAGTTAACACGGACGCAACATGTCTCATTTCTATAACTGCGGTAATTCGTGGTCTTTCGGACGCGTACGGTGACCCCCTTTGTCGGTTCCTCCCTTCCGTCGCCTCGTGACGCACGCCACGCGGACCCCCGCCGGGCCGATGCACGGAGGTGACGCGCGCTCCCCCGTCCACATCCCGCCCCACTCGGCCGACACCGCCCGGAGGCCGCGCCCCCACCCCGACCGTGACCGCGGGCACATTGACCGAATCACTCGCCAAAGTGACGTATCTTGCACGACGGGCGTTTTTCCGTTGATCCAGTCGGGGCCCGCCACACCCCGGCGGCCCGGGCGCCTCGACCGGCGATGATCTCGACCGTGTCGTCGCACCCCGTGTCCGCGACCCGACGAAAGATCCCCACACCGCACACAACCTCCGCCAGACCCCCCGCGGACACGAACCGGTCGCGGAGCGAGACAACCCCGTCTCCGCCGCCGACGAAGGGAACGTTCCCTGTGGAAGCCATCAGTGCTGGCGTCTCCAGCTTCAACGACGCCTTCTGGGCGTACCTGCTCATCCCCCTGCTGCTCGTCCTGAGCCTGTACTTCACCGTGCGCTCCGGCGCCGTGCAGTTCCGCCTGCTGCCCGACATGTTCCGTGCCCTGAGGGGCGACCCGGGTCTGGCGGCCGACGGCGGCAAACCCATCTCCGCCTTCCAGGCCTTCGCCGTGTCGGCCGCCGCCCGCATCGGCACCGGCAACATCGCCGGCGTGGCCACCGCGATCGCGCTCGGCGGCCCCGGCGCCATCTTCTGGATGTGGGCCATGGCGCTGATCGTGGGCGCGGCGAGCTTCGTCGAGTCCACCCTCGCCCAGCTCTACAAGGTCGGCGGGAAGGACGGGTACCAAGGAGGTCCCGCCTATTACATGGAGCGCGGACTCGGCGCCAAGTGGATGGGCGTGCTCTTCGCCGTGATCATCACGGTGACCTTCAGCCTCGTGTTCAACAGCGTGCAGAGCAACACCATCGCGGCGGCCGTCTCCAACACGGTCTCCACCGCCACCGGCTCGGACCCGGCCCCCTGGCTGCCGTACGCGGTCGGCGTGGTGATCGCCGTCGCCACCGGTGTCATCATCTTCGGCGGCGCCCGTCGAATCGCCCAGGCCGCGACGGCGCTGGTTCCGTTCATGGCGGCGATCTACGTCCTCATGGGCCTGGTGGTGGTCGCGATGAACGCCGGCCAGATCCCCGCCGTCATCGCGGACATCGTCGCGCACGCGTTCGGGCTCCGGGAGATCGCGGCGGGCGGCATCGGCACAGCGATCGTCCAGGGCATGCGGCGCGGCATGTTCTCCAACGAGGCGGGCCTGGGCTCCGCGCCCAACGCCGCCGCCAGCGCCGCGGTCAGCCACCCGGTCAAGCAGGGCCTCGTGCAGACCCTGGGCGTGTACTTCGACACCCTCATCGTCTGCTCCACGACCGCGTTCATCATCCTGGTGTCCAACCCGACCTACGGCGCGGAGGCCGGTCCCACGCTGACGCAGAACGCCCTGGAGGCCAACCTCGGTTCCTGGGCGCTGCACCTGCTCACCCTGATCATCCTGCTGGTGGCCTTCACCTCGGTGCTCGGCAACACCTTCTACGGCGCCTCGAACATCGGCTACCTGACCCGCAACCCCTCGGTCATGATCGCCTTCCGGTTCACGGTCGTCGTGGTGACCTTCCTCGGCGCGATCGGCTCCGGAGGCCTCGTCTGGACGCTGGCGGACACCACCATGGGGCTCATGGCCCTGGTCAACCTCGCCGCACTCGCCTTCCTCGCCCCGATCGCCTGCCGCCTGCTCGACGACTTCACCAAGCAGCGCAAGCAGGGCAGGGACCCGGTGTTCACCAAGGCGAGCATGCCCGAGCTCACCGGGGTCGAGTGCTGGGACGAGGCGGACCTGGACCGGCTCCGGAAGGTGTCCGGACAGGGCTGACCCCGACCCTCCCGCCCTGTCGGACAGGGCTCAGGGTCACCGGTGACCGACGCCCGGGGGGCGGCAGAGGAGGCCCCAACAGGCCGCGCTGCACAGCTGGTCGTTCCGCCGGCTCGGAGAGGTCATCGCCTACGAGGACCGGCGGGCCGGTGTGCCGGTGGTCTTCGTCGATCCCGCCTCTACCTCGCAGATGTGCTGCGGTTGCGACCATGTCGACAAACGAGACCGTGTCGACCAAGGGCTTCTCATCTGCCGGGCATGCGGCGTCGTCGCGCACGCGGACCGGAACGCTTCCCACAACATCGCCACTCGTGGTGCAACCGTGTGGAACGCGGGGCGTGAGTCACGCGCCCCCTGCCATCCCGTGAGTGTCTGGCCGGAGGAGCCCACCCAGCAGCCAGTTGGGCGCTACCTCCAAGCCCGGCCCTTCAGGGCCAGGTCAAGTTGACCAAGTACGCGGCGGTGCTCACCGCCCTGGAACCCGGTCTGCCGGGCAACTGCCGGCACCGGGGCGACACGGCACTGCCTGGAGCCCGCCCCGGAGCACCCACGGGACAGCCGGGGCGGGTGTACGGCCAGGTCGGGTCGGTTTCACGTGAACGACGACCGCACTCGTCACGCGGAGTAGCCGACCACCCCCATCATGCCCGACTCACCGTGGTAGACGTTGTGGCAGTGCGTCATCCACAGCCCGGGGTTGTCGGCGTCGAAGTCGAGGGACAGCGTCTGCCCGGGCAGCAGGTTCACGGTGTCCTTGCGGGGACCGTCGGCGCCCACCTGGACATGGTGTCCGTGCAGGTGCATGGGGTGCCACATGTCCGTCGTGTTGGTCAGCGTGAGCCGGACGCGCTGCCCCTCGGCGACCTGGAAGGCCCCGCCCGTCGGGTCCTCATGGTCGAACCGGCGGCCATTGAGTCCCCAGTCGAAGTTCGCCATTCCGCCGGTCAGGTCGATCGCGTGCTCGACGTCCGGGTCTCCCGCCTCCAGGCGGGCGCCTCCTCCGCCGTGAGGTCGGTCGCCACCACCACACGGCCGTCCAGCTCCTCGGGCCGGACGTCGGCCTCCGGTGCCGATCCGCCGCCCGTGCGCACCACGGCGAACGCGGTCCGGTCCTTGCCCTCGGCCAGGGCCACCAGCGGAAACGCCCCGTCCTCCAGCGTGACCAGCACGTCGAAGCGTTCGCCCATGCCGATCAGCAGCGCGTCGGCCTCCGCGTGCTCGACCGGGTAGCCGTCGGTGTGGGTGACGGTCATGGCGTGCCCGCCGAGCGCCACCCGGAAGGCGGTGTCGCCGCCCGCGTTGACGAACCGGATGCGCACCCGCGCGCCCGGAGCCGCCTCGAAGGTGTGCGGGTCCCCCGCCGGTCGGCCGTTGACCAGGTACTCGGGGTAGTAGACGTCCCCGGCGTCGCCGCCGAGGTGGTCGCTGGTGGCGCCCATCAGGGTGGCCCCCATGCGCATCGGGCCGTCGCCGTCACCCGACCCGTGGCCCATGCCCTGTCGGAGCTCCGCCAGGACGTCGTCCGGGGTGCCGTCCACGCCGTCGAGCCAGTCGTCGAGCGCGACCACCCACTCCTCGTCGTATGACAACGGCTCGTCGGGGTCCTCGACCACGAAGGGGACGTACAGGCCCCGGTCGAGCTGGGTGCCCACGTGCGGGTGGAACCAGTGGGTTCCGGGATTGGCTGCGACGAAGCGGTAGGTGAACCGTTCGCCCGGAGCGACGGGATCCTGGGTGAGGCCGGGGACGCCGTCCATGTCGTTGCGCAGGGCCAGGCCGTGCCAGTGCACGGTCGTGGGGGCGGGCAGGTCGTTGACCAGCTCGGCGACCACGGTGTCACCCCTGCGGACGCGTACCTCCTCCCCGGGGATCGAGGAGCCGTACGCCCAGGTGGCGACGGTCGTACCGGCGAGGTCGACCTCGGTGGGCGCGGGGGTGAGGGTCACCCGGTGTTCGCGGCCCGTGGCCGAACGTGCCTCCTCGGTGGCCTGGACTCGGGGGTCGTCGGGGCTGACGAGCGACGCGGTCGTCGGCTCCCCCTGCCCCGAGCAGGCGCCGAGGAGGACGGCCCCGCCGAGGGCGACGCCCCCACCGACGACGGTGCGGCGGGTGATTCCGGGCATGCGGGAACGGTGTGCGGACATGGTGGAAGGACCTTTCTGCTGGATCTGGAGAACGCCTGTGGACGAGGCGGCTTCTAGATCCGCAGAACCGAGAGCTCGGAGAGGTCGAGGGCGCGGGGCTGACGATCCGACCGCCGGTCCACGCGCGCGGCAGCCTGGACGGGCGGCGGCGGGAGCACGACGTCGGGGACGGCGCCGGGGCCGGGAGATCCAGGCCGGGATGGCCGTCCCAGCAGGCGAGGGCGTCCGTCGAGCAGTCCGTGGGGCCGGCGTGGGCCGTGGCGGCGTGGGCCGTGGCGGCGTGGCCGCCGGTCGTGAGGTGGTGGTCCTCGGCCGTGGCGGACGCGGGCGGCGCCGCGTGCGCGGCGGGCACACTCGTCTCCTCCGGAGCCGTGGGCTCCCACTCGCCCACGCCGTGGCGCGCCATGACAAGCAGGACGAGGACCGTCGCGAGCAGGGCCGACGCCCACCGCGTCATCGCGCGCACGATCCCTCCCCCACGAAGGCCGGGGCCGGTCGCCCCGCACTGCGGAGAAAATACCACGGAGGGGTATGAGGTCGCCATCGGGTCGCGGAATGAGAGACGTCGCCATCCGGCTCCCACCCGTGGAAGTGGCCGACCGGGTGACCTCTCCGGACGTCGGGTTTGACCGCGCCGACCCTTCCCTGACAGCGGGTGTTGGCATAATGACGAGCGGACACAAGCGGCGAACCGGACTCAAGCCCCATTTCGCCGAGAACATCGGCACCGCCATGTACAGCTCGAAGCCGAAAGGAGCGTGCCCGAATGACATCCTGGGACATCCAACCGGGCGAGGTCCTCTCCGTGTTGGAATCCGTCATGGGTCACGTGGGAGGAGAAGGCAGCGGCGAGGGTCTGGTCGGTTGTATCGACCGCATGGAGACCAGCCTGATCAACGCGAGCAGCCACGCCAAGAGCGTAGCCGTCAGTATGGCCCTGGCGGAGTTCGCCGAGCACTACTTCGCGTTCAGCGGCGACATGGTCGCTCTGACGGGCAGCGCCATCGAAGGCGCCGGGGAGGCAACTGTGCACTACAACAACGGCAACCTCGAAATGGCCGCGGAGTCCCAGGCCAACGCTGGCGAGATCCCACCACGCCCGTGGACCCCCGCGACGCGGCGCTCGCCGGTAGCGACGTCCCCTTCTAGCCATCCCCATCCCGCGCCTGTGACCGAAACCGGCCAGTGACGCGGACCACACCCCGACACGGGCCGACAATGCCCGCGACCACTGCGGTCATCGGTACTGACCTGTCCATCAGCGCTCGCAGTCCCGCTCATGGAAGGCCGACTCGGCCCTGACCGACAGCGTGGCTTCCGTCACCACCCGCTGATAAGACAAAAGGTGCGTTCAGCGCATCCCTCGAATTCCTGACCCTCTCCTACCCCCACTCCCGACCTGTCCTTCCCAGGAACGACGGACACGACGGGCCCCCGACGCGAGGTGGAACACGAGCCTTGAGTGCCCCCATCGACCCCGACGCGATCCCTGTCCCGCAGACCAGAACCATCGAACTGGAGAACGAGGCCGCGCGACTCAGGGCCATCGGTGATGGCTTCTCCGACTCGGGCCACGACATCACGGGCGCCTGGGCCGGATTGTCGCACTGCTATTCAGCTCCGGAGGCCGAGGACCTTTTCGCCGTCCTGGACCCCGTGCCCCGCAGGGGCGACGACCTCAACGACGCCCTGACCTCCGCCGCCAGCGCTTTGGAGACCTTCGCCGCGACCGCGGCGGAGATCAAGCTGCGCATGCTGACGCTCCAGATGGAAGCACGCCGGTTCCTGACATCGATCGAAGGCGACGACGACTGGGACAAGGGCGGCCCGCTCGGCGGCAAGAGCGACAAGGCGGAAGAACTCGCCGCCCTCCAGGCCGACATCCGCCGGGCCACGGAAGAGTTCACGGCGGCCGAGATCGAGTGCGCCAACGCGATCACGAGCCTGCTTCCGGACGGCACCTTCTTCAGGTCCGCCGATCCCGGCGGGTCCACCGAGGTCGGGGAGAACGAGTTCATCTACGGCCTCACCGAGATCCCCGAGGACATGGAAACCCCCTGGGGGCCGCCCGCCACGACCGACCACCGCTGGTGGGTGGACGCCACCCACAGCGCGTGGGACTGGACCATGGGCGGGGTCACCGAGATCGCGGGGATGACCGGCACCTACTACGAGGGCCAGTGGGGCGTACCCATCGTGCTCTTCGGGCCGATCGCACCCTTCATCCGCTCCCAGGGCCAGGCCAACTTCCAGAACCACGTGGCCGACACCTGGACCGGGATCGCCCGTCTGAGCGGGTTCTACCGCGGCGATGGGCCAGCCCCCGCCACCGCTGAGGAAAGTGTCCTCGACCGGCCGTACCTGTGGGAGTGGGACGGCTGGTACGTCCCCGAATCCCGGGAGGAATGGTGGGGCAACGTCAAGCCCGGCCTCATCGAGATCGCGCACGGCGTGTACCCCTGGAGGGAGCACGAGACGCGACCCGGCTACGCACTGACCCAGGGATCCATCAACGCGGCCGGGGCGGTCATGGGCGGGGTCAGCCTGGTCAAGGGCGGGCTCGGGGGGCTGCGGGCACTCGGCAACGGAGACTTCGACCCCAACGCCCCGTCCCACGAGGACCTCACCGACGTGTTGGGGGGCGCGACGCTGCGCCCCGACGGATCGACCGGTGACGTCCCGCGCCCGAACCTGTCTGGCACGTCCGAGGGGCGTTGGGACAGCGAGCAAATGGACTCCGTGCGCGAGGCCCTAGACGAGCTCGCCGCCCGACAGGGCCAGCCCCCGCCCGAGACTCCCCGCACCACGCCCGACGTCCCCTGGGAACAGGGGCCGCAGGACTCCGCTGGACGCCCCCCGAACCGTGACAGCGGCCAGACGGTACCGACGTCGGACGCGGGTGCCGAGGTTCCCGCCGACTCTGACGCCGACGCCCCCGCACAGGACCCCACGGTCCAGGAAGTTCAGGACGCCCAGACCCTGGCGGAGATGCTCCGCCAGAACCCGGAACTCGCCGAGATCATGACCCCGGAGCTGGCGGAGGAGTTCCGGGCCATGGACCCGGACTCCCCCTGGGAGGTAAGCGCGGTCCGCGACCCTGAATCTGATGGGAGCGATGGACCCGAAATGAACAGGGAACCCGCTCTGATCGGCCCGCACATGGGTACAAGCGACGCGGCGGAGACCGCGAACACGCGGCCGAGCCAGCGGATCGACATGTCCGGTTCCGACAGCGATGTTCCGAACAACCAGCGGAACGGTGACGTCCAGAACGACGTTGACATGCGCGCCCGCACCCCGGACGCATCAACAGATCCGACAACACCACGTCCACCAACGGGGGCTCGCCCGACAACACGCGTGCCAACGGCGACAGTCCGACCGTCGGAGACTCGACCGGCGGTCGCGGTCTGACAACGAGTGCCGATGGCGACTTTCCCTCTGGAGGTGTTCCCGGCCATGAGGGTGAGAGCACGGACAGCGATCGGCCTCCTAGCGACGGGCCCGACCCAGACAGCATGGAACCGACCATCCTGGAGGATGGGAAGAAGCCATTCGACATCGAGTTCGGCCACACCGACGCGTCGGGGCGTTGGTTCGACGACATGGGGATCGCACACATCGAGCCACCAGTCACAGCCAATGACGCGCGGATCTACAACCAGATCCGCGCAGATGTGGGTGACACCAACAGAATCGCTGAGCAGACCGGCGTGAGGGTCGAAGTTCTCGACCGCATCAAGAATCACATCTTCATGAGCGAACACGACGTCGCTGTCGGACCGGGCGAGGTGAGACGAGGGAGGTTCACTCCGATGACACACATCGCCAGCTGGTGGATCAAGGCCCAGACAGGCCGGATCAGTGATACCGAGTTGCCTGCGTTCCATCAGTGGCTGGAGCACGAGTCGGTAGAAAGCCTGCTCATGGAGTGGGGGATGCCCTACCTGTCGTCCGACCCCGCTGCCTTCTCGTGGGATGACCTCTATGAGGACTACAGCCCCACGCCAACAGCCGACCACTATGGTGCTCACAACCTCGCGCCGTCGGAGGCGAGGCCGAACCCGTGGGATCACTATCGTGAGGAGTGGGAAGCTCCGAGAGACAGGCCCAACGCGGACCTGTCGAACTCCGAGGAAATCGCACGGGCGATCTTCGAAAGGTTCAATAAGTGATGAACGAGTGCACAGAGATCGCCTCCCGACTGCGGGCGATCGAATGGAATGAGAAACCCCTGTTCAGGAGGTCCCAGGCACGGCTCCTTCAGGAGTACCTCAGGCGATCCGCCATCTGGACCCAGGAAATCCATGCTCAGGGGTGGCCCTTCCTCGACATCGCCCACTGGGTCAACCCGAATGTCCGGGCCCCGGAGGAGACAGTCGACGACACTTTGAAGGCGCTTCCCAGCTTCGTCACCTTCTACGTGAGGCGAACCGTGGAATGGTCACTTCACTTCGCGTCCCTGAAGGATGCGGGCGAACAGCTCCCCGATCTACCCGACCCTTTCTTCCCTCTCCTCCTCGTATACGGGCGCGGAGACACCATCAACCTCACGCCAGCCGGTTTCATCGAGGTGGACGGGCTCTCCGTACCGCGAGGCGAGGTTCGCAGGTATGCCCGGGTTAGGCCTCTACTCAGCTTCGACAAGGAATCGCTCGATCAGCTCGATCAGTCTGAGTAGGGCGCGGTCATTGGTGGGGCGAGAACCGAATCCGGTTCCCACTCACGCGCTCGTCCGCCGCGGCCCCAGCCGCGCGGCGCTGCCGGCCGATATCTCCAGTCCCACCGACCTACCCCCCGTGCGCCGGGTCGTCGTCCAAGAGCCCGTTGATCAGGGTCAACGCCATCGCCGTCAGCTCCTCCTCGCCCAGGGGGCGCGCGGGCGCCCACTCCGGCGAGGGAATCGAAGAGCATCCCGTCGACCCACGCGAGGAACGCCCGTGTGTGCCGCCGGGGTGTCGGTGAGCCCAGGGCGGAGAACAGCTCGTCGAGCATCGTCCGGAACCGCTCGCCCAACCGGTCGTAGGTCTCCCGCAGTTCGGGGTTGCGCCCCGCCTCCGACGCCAGTTCGTAGCGCGCCAGCGACCGCTTCCGGTCCCGGGTGGCCGAGACCAGTAGGAACCGGGCGGCCAGCCGCGCCACCTCGGCCCGGTCCGCCCTCACCTGGCGGAGCAGGGGCATGGTGTCCCTCTCCTCCTGGTCGACCAGCCAGGTCAGCGCGGTCTCGATGAGCCGCAGACGGCATACGTTCGCGCACCCGTGCGACGCTGTTCCCCGAGCACCTCGGCCCCGTGTACTCCGGTTTCAGCACCTGGCGCCTGATCGCCGAGGGTGTGGACGCCTCGGTGTCCGCGGAGTCGTGGGGACCGAGCGGGTCAGTCGGGGTCATGCCGCTCGCGGACGGCCGCGTGTACCTGTACGCCATGGGCCGGGCGCCCGCGAAAGCCCATCGGCGCATGGCGGCGGCGCACACAGGAGGGATCCTGCGGGCGGCGCGTGTCGCGGAGGCGGCTCAGCCCCCGGTCTCGACGGGCGCCTCGCGGCCGTACCAGGGCCACCACTCGGCGGTGCGGCCGTGCGGGAACATCCGGTCCAGGCGGATGGTCACCCGGAGCGCGAACCCGCCCGCGACCATCCCCGCCAGCAGGTCCGTGAACCAGTGGAAGTGCAGGTAGACGGAGACGGTCGACTGGAGCAGGGCGATGGCCACGATGCAGAACCCCAGCCGCCGGATGATGTGCGGCCGTGCCGCGGCGAAGCGGATGATGAGGAACAGCACCAGCCCATAGATGAGGATGGCGTTGGCCCCGTGCCCGGAGGGAAAGGCCACGTTGCCCATCCCTTGGAAGAAGTCCGGGTCGAAGTCCTTGGCGTGCCCCCGGTTGATCGCCAGCTTCATCACCGACACCAGGGACATCATGCCGACCACCCCGACCGCGCCCAGCACGATCGGTCGCCAGCTCCGGTGCCAGTAGGCGAGTTGGATCGCGGTCACCAGCAGCACGGGGAGCGCCACCGCACGCGAGGCCACCGTGTCCGGCCAGAGGATGAGCGGTTCGCGCAGCAGGTCCCAGTAGGGCCGCGGCAGCTCGTTGAGGAACACGTCGACGGGGTGCAGCGGCCCGGCGGCCAGCATCGTCACCACCAGGAGCGCGACCGCGAGGATGATGGCGACCCGGTCCGAGGCGAGCCCCCAGGCGATCTCGCTCACACTGGGCCATGCGACGGAACGCACGACGGGGACCCCCGGGGCCGCGCCCGAGGTGCGCACCACCGGAATGGGACCGCTGTACGGCCCCGGTGCGGGGGACCGTTGCTGCCTGTCGTGTGCCTTTGTCACGTGTATGGACCGTGCGTGTCGGGTCCGCGAAGAGTGCGTCATGTGCTCAGTGCTGTCCTTCGGGGGCTCGCCTTGGCGCTCCAGGAGCGCGGGGGACGGGCTAGCCGCGGTTGCTGGTACTGATCCTGACGTCCTCAGGGCCGACTCGGGGATCGTCGTTCAGGACGGGAACGATCCCCGTCACCCCGTTCGACGGCCGGACCTTGGAACCGGTTCACGACGTCGTGTCCGGTCGCGGGCAGGTCCGGCGTCCAAGGAACAAACTGGACGGCCGCGGCGCCCACGGTGTGCGCCACGCCTCGCGAATATGGTCGTCAGCGCAGTTCACGGCGCTCTCGTCGGGTCCTTTACCGTGGCATGGGCCACTTCTCGCCGAAGCTGGGGTGAACATTGCCGACAGATGAGCCTACCTGGACACTCGCGCCCAAGAGTGTTCCGGCGGGTCAACAGTGCTCCCTCCACCTGGGACTTTGTCCCATGCCCCGGCACCCGTCGAGCGTGGTTCACCCCGGCGAGACGCGTTCGTGATGTTTCCGTTAGGCGTTCGACGCACGCGGTCCGGTCGACCCGCACCGGTGTGGCACTCTTCAAGGAGCTTGTACGTCGCTGAGCGGACGGGCTCGCGCGGGGTGCGCGCGAGCCGTGGAACGGAAGGGCCGTGGATGGTCGACCTCCCGCAGTTGCCGGATGATCCCTCGAAACTGGCCCGGGAGCCGCTCCGGGAGCAGATCCGGCAGGTACTGGTCGAGGGCCTGCTGTCCGGACGGTGGAAGCCCGGCGAACGGATCGTCGAACGCCGCGTCGCCACGGAGCTCAGGGTCAGCCAGGCCCCCGTCCGTGAGGCGCTGCGCGAGCTGGAGACCCTGCGGTTGATCGAGACGGTGCCGAACAAGGGCGCTCGCGTCCGCGCCTTCGGAGTCCAGGACATGGCGGAGATCTACCCCGTCCGTGCGGGCCTGGAGCTCGTCGCGGCCCGGCTCGCGGCGCCACGGCTGGCCGCGGACCCCTCCGCGCTGGAGCGGGAGGTCGAGGCGCTCAAGCGGGCCACCGCCCAGGGCGACGTCTCCGAGCAGATCCGGCACAGCGTCGAGTTCCACCGCGAGATCGTGCGTGCAGCCGACAACAGCGTGCTCCTGCACACCTGGGAGTCGCTGGGCGTCGAGGTCTGGACCGCACTGTCCGTGCGCTGGCTCGACATGCAGCTGCACGCCAAGGCCGGGGACCATGACCAGATCACGCGCGCCTTCCGCGAGGGCGACCCGGCGGTGGGCCAGATGGTGAGCGACCACGTCCTCAACTACGTCGAGGCGGCCCTTCGAACGCACGGACGGGCCGTGCACCGCTGACACGGGCCCGGGGCCGGTCCGGGGGCGATCCTCCGGGCGAATCAGGAGTGACCTGCTCGTTCGCACCAAATTTCGGAGATCTACCGTAAAGTCGTATTGATCGATCATCGATCAGTCCGTAGAGTGTGCGCGACGCACATCACACGCACGTGTCCCACGGGATCACGGTGTCGTTCCTCCGGCCGGTGGACGAACCCGGGTCACCGGAGACCGTCGCGCCGACCGCACGGGATGCATAGGGCACCCCAGACCGGGAAGCAATGCGGTCAAGGGTCCGGACGACAACCGCACACCAGACCCCACCATCGCCTCGCGTCAGGGGAGCAACGAGCCACGGGCTCCGCGACGCGCCCCGCGACAGCCACAAGAGCGCCACCGCCGATTGAGCCCGGCGGAGGCGCACGCCACGGTCACGCCCGACAGCGGGCCACGGCGGGCCTCGCGCTCCGGCCCACAGGCCCGGGCGACAGGCCTTCTCGTACGTAGAAAGGCACAGCATGGCTGACACGGCCAAGCCGAAGGGCGGCGCCGCCAGGTCCTCCGGGTCCCGGCGTCGGACCCGCAAGGACACCTCCCCGAGCCTCGGCGACGAGAGCCCCGACACCCTCCTCGACTACTACCGCCGGATGCTCTTGATCCGCCGCTTCGAGGAGCGCACCGCGCAGGCCTACACCCAGGCCAGGGTCGGCGGCTACTGCCACCTGAACCTGGGCGAGGAGGCCACGGTCGTCGGCCTGATGACCGCACTGAAGGAGACCGACTACCTCTTCACGAACTACCGCGACCACGGGTACGCGATCGAGAAGGGGATGGACCCCAAGCGGGTCATGGCCGAGCTCTACGGACGCTCCGACGGCGTGTCCAAGGGCTGGGGCGGCTCGATGCACATGTACGACACCGAGTCCCGCATGCTCGGCGGCTACGGCATCGTCGGCGGTCAGCTCCCGCTGGCCACGGGCGCGGCGCTGGCCGTCTCCTACAAGGGCGGCGACGAGGTCGTCATGTGCCAGATGGGTGACGGCACCACCAACATCGGGGCCTGGCACGAGTCCCTCAACATCGCCAAGCTGTGGAACCTGCCGATCGTCTTCGTGGTGGTCAACAACTTCACCGGTATGGGCACCACCGTCGAGATGTCCTCGGCCGAGCCCGAGCTGTACAAGCGCGGCGCCGCCTTCCGCATCGAGGGCGAGCGTGTGGACGGCCGCGACGTCCTGGCCGTCCGCGACACCGCCGCCCGTCTCGTGGAGCGCGCCCGCCAGGAGCAGACCCCGTTCCTGCTGGAGGCGTGGAGCCACCGTCAGAAGGGCCACTCGGTCGTCGACCCCGCCAAGTACCGCACCGACGAGCAGCGCGACACGGCGCGGGCCGACGAGAACGACCCGATCCGACTGTTCGAGGACCGGCTCACCAAGGCGGGCGTCCTGACCGACGAGCTCCGCGACGAGATCGCCGCGGCGGTCAAGTCCGAGGTCACCGAGGCCGCCGACTTCGCCGAGAACAGCCCCAAGCCCGACGTCTCCACACTCTTCGACTACACGTACGCCACCCCGGTTCCCAACGAGTCGCGGCGCATGCCCGCCGACCCGGTGTTCGCGGAGTAGGGAAGGAACCAGCACATGTCTGTGATCACCTACCGCCAGGCTCTGCGGGACACCCTTCGCGCCGAGATGCTCCGCGACGAGAACGTCTTCGTCATCGGCGAGGAGATCGGCGTCTTCGAGGGCTCCTACAAGATCACCGAGGGTTTGCTCAAGGAGTTCGGCCCACGCCGGGTCAAGGACACCCCGATCGCGGAGGAGGGCTTCGTCGGCGCCGCCATCGGCGCGGCCATGCTGGGCCTGCGCCCGGTCGTGGAGCTCATGACGATCAACTTCTCGCTGATCGCCATCGACCAGATCATCAACCACGCCGCCAAGATCTACGGGATGTTCGGCGGCCAGACCAGCGTGCCCATGGTCATCCGCACCCCCGGTGGCGGCGGCCAGCAGCTCGGTGCGACGCACTCGCAGAACATCGAGCTGTTCTACTCCTTCATCCCGGGCCTGAAGGTGCTCGCCCCGAGCACCCCGGCCGAGGCGTCCTCGATGCTCCGCGCGGCCATCCGCGACGACGACCCGGTCCTCTTCCTGGAGAACCTGGGCCTGTACAACTCCAAGGGCGAGGTACCCGAGGGCTACGCCGAGGCCGACAACGACGACGTCGCCACGATCGGTCGTGCCGCGGTCACCCGCGAGGGGTCCGACATCACGCTCATCGGCTACTCCCGCATGGCGATGGTGGCGAACCAGGTCGCGGAGAAACTGGCCCAGGAGGACATCAGCGTCGAGGTGGTCGACCTGCGCAGCCTGCGCCCGTTGGACCGCCAGACGTTCGTGGACTCGGTGAAGAAGACCGGCGCCGCGGTGATCTGCGAGGACGACTGGCTGACCTACGGGATCGGCGCGGAGATCGCCGCGTCGATCCAGGAGGGCGCCTTCGACTACCTGGACGCCCCGGTCCGGCGCGTGGCCATGGCGGAGGTGCCGATGCCCTACGCCAAGCCGCTGGAGACGGCGGCCCTGCCCTCCGTGGAGTCGATCAGCACCGCCATCAAGGAGACCCTGAGCGCCGTCGGCAAGCGGGTCGGGTAGAGGAGTTTTTCCGTCATGAGCGATATCCACATGCCACGCCTCTCCGACACCATGGAGGAAGGCGTCATCAGCACCTGGGTCAAGAAGGTGGGCGACAAGGTCGCCTCCGGTGACATCCTGGTCGAGATCGAGACCGACAAGGCCCTCATGGAGTACGAGGCCTACGAGGACGGCTTCCTGGTGAAGCAGCTCGTGGCCGAGGGTGACACGGTGCCGATCGGCGAGGTCATCGGTGTGATCGGGGACAGCCCCGACGCCGTGCCCGAGGAGTCCGCTCCGGCCGCCCCGGCCCCGCCGCCGAGGAGGGCGCGGCCGAGGAGGAAGGGTCCGAGACTCCGGCCCCGGCCGCCGAGCCCGCCGCTCCGGCCGCCCCCCCGGTCGACGGTGAGCGTCCGCGCACCTCCCCGCTGGCCCGCCGGCTGGCCAAGGAGTACGGCCTGGACATCACCAGGATCAAGGGCTCCGGTCCCAAGGGCCGGATCGTGCGCGCCGACATCGAGGCCGCCGCCAAGGAGGGCGTCCCCGAGTCCCAGGACGCCGGGGCCACGGCTCCGGCCGCCGCCCCGCAGGCCACGCAGACCACGCAGGCCACGCAGGCCACGCAGGCCACGGCCTTCGACGACGGCCGTGCCTCGGAGGAGCTCAAGGTCAGCAACGTGCGCAGGGTGATCGCGCGCCGCCTGACCGAGAGCAAGCAGCAGGTTCCGCACTTCTACCTGCGCCGCACGATCGACGCCGAGGCCCTCAAGGCCTTCCGCGCCCAGGTCAACGAGCGGCTGGCGAGCACGGGCGTGAAGGTCAGCTTCAACGACCTCATCGTCAAGGCGTGCGCGACCGCGCTGAAGCTGCACCCGGCCGTGAACACCTCCTGGGTGAACGACGGGCTGCTCCAGCACCACCGGGTCAACGTCGGCGTGGCCGTGGCCGTGGAGGCGGGCCTGGTGGTCCCGGTCCTGCACGACACGGACAAGGCGACGCTGTCGGAGATCTCCACCCGCACGCGTGAGCTGGCGGGCAAGGCGCGCGACAACAAGCTCAAGCCGCAGGAGATGAGCGGCGGCACGTTCAGCGTGTCCAACCTGGGCATGTTCGGCGTGGACAGCTTCTCCGCCGTGATCAACCCTCCGGAGGCCGCGATCCTCGCGGTCGGCGCGATGCGCCAGGAGGCCGTGGTCGTGGACGGCGAGGTCGTCGCGCGCAACCGCATCGCCCTGGAGCTGTCGGTGGACCACCGCGCGGTGGACGGCGCCGTGGGCGCGGCCTTCCTCAAGGACCTCGCGGAGATCCTGGAAGAGCCCATGCGGATCATCCTGTAGCGACGACCGCTCCGCGCGCGAGGGCGCCCCGGCCGGATCCCAGCCTCCGGTCGGGGCGTTCGTCGTTCACTCCGGCCGGTCGACCGGCCACTCGTGGGCGAGCACCGACCAGATCTCCGTGTCCTGCCGCACGCCCCGGTACAGCACGTCGCCCCGGAGGACGCCGTCGCGGCTCATGCCCAGGCGCTTGGCGACGTTGATGCTCGGAAGGTTCGCGGAGGAGACGCGCCACTCGACGCGGTGCATGCCGCGTTCCCGGAACGCCCAGTCGATGATGGCCCGGCTCGCGCGGGTGACCAGGCCGCGCCCGACGGCGGCCGGTTCCAGCCAGCAGCCCGCCTCGCAGGTGCCCGAGGCGGCGTCGAAGACACGGAAGAGCACGCCGCCGACGAGGAGTCCGTCGTCCCAGATGCCGTAGAGCCGACCGGTGTCGCGGGCGGCCTTGTCCGCGTAGGTCTGGAGCCAGCCACGCGCCGCGTCGAGGTCGGCCACGAGGTCGGGAAGGCCGACGTGCTGGCCGACGTGCTCGCGACCGCGGTTCATGTGGGCGAGGAACTCCTCGGTTTGCCAGGGTTCCAACGGCCGGAGTTCGACCGTTCCGCCCAGGGAGATAGCGAACATACCCATTCCTCACGTTCGGCGTGCGCGTGCACCGGATCCTTGCACACCTGACGGCCGTCGCGTCCACAGGCTGTGGACCGCGACCGCCTCTGCGCGGCGAGGCGGACTCCTACCGTCACCGCGGGACACGGGACCGTCGCGTCCGGGGCGAGGGCCGACTCGGCGATGAAGATGAGGGCGGACACGGCGAACCCGGTGACGACGGAGAACGTCGGCGCGGTACGTCCGGGGACCACGTGGGCCAACGCGTTCGCACGGCCGCGGGAGGCTTCTCCCCGAAGGCGGACGTGACGCCGGTCGGGGTGACGGCGCGGACACCGGTCGGGCCCTCATCGCCGTACCTCATGGCCGCGCCGGCCGAAGCGCACGGACGCGCGGCGCCTGGTCGGCCGGAGGGGCCGCCGCGCCGCTCAGGCGTGACCGAGGCCGTTCTGGCTGTCGAGGACGTCGCTGTGCTGGCCGACGCTGACCGGAACGGAATGACGGGAGCGGTTCCTGGCGATGCCGAGGATGCGGTTCAGGTGACCCTTGCGGCCGACGACGAACCAGGCCACGGGACCGAGCAGCGGGTACCCGATCTCGAAGATGATCCACAGGAGCTTGCCCCCACCGGTCGTGTCCTTGTGGAGCAGTGTGGAAACGACCGCTGCGACCAGCAGGACCAACAGCGCCAGCGCGAGGACGAGGACGAGGACCCCCGTGATCCCGGCCGCCAGGGCGACTTCGGGATCGGCGGTCTCGGCGAGGTACGCGAACATGACTCTCCCCACATGCGGTGCTGCCACTCCCACGTAGGGTATTGACTGATCGTGATTCCTTCCTTACATTGCGTGACTTTCGGGCGTTTCCCGTGCGCACTTCGTCGTTCCGAATCCATGCCCTCCGGCGGTCCGGAACCGACTACTTTCGGGTAGCGGTCCCCACCTGCGCTTTCCACTGCTTTACTGGGCACATGGGCGAGCTTCGGCGAACTGGCAGGTCCACCCCCTCCACCCGGCCCGACGCGGGTCCCCACTCACCCGTCCGCCTCACCGTTCCCCCCTGGGAACCCAGAGCGGATGCGACCACGGAGGGTCCGGCGATCGTGGTCGGGTGACCGTGGTCAGGCAGCCCCGGTACCTCTGGCTGGCCGAACAACTCCGCGAACCGATCCTGCGCGGCGAGATCTCCCCCGGCACCAGGTTGCCCTCACGCACCAGGCTGGCACGCACCTACCGCGTCAGCGAACAGATCTCCCGCACCGCGCTCCGCCTCCTGGTCACCGAGGGTCTGGTCGAGGCCAGACCGGGCTCGGGCTACTTCGTCCGCGACGTCCCCGAGGTGTTCCGGCTGTGCCGCACGGACATCGCCTCCGGTTCGGGGCTCGGTCGGCTCAGCCGCGAGAGGATCGGCACCGAGCAGGAGCCCTGCGTGTCCCCCCTGAGCTCCCGTCTGCGCCTGCGCGACGGGGACCCGGTGTACCGGACCACGCAGCGCGGCCTCTCCGCGCGGGTGCCCATCGCCCTCCACCTGTCCTGGGAGCCCGCCTCCCTCACGGCGGGCACACTGCGCACCCCCTTCGACGCCGCGGCCGACCTCGGGTTGCTCGACCGGCTCAGCGCCGCGGGTCACCCCGTCGACCGCGTGGTCGAGGAGGTGTGCGTCCGGTCCCTGCGCGACGCGGAGGCCACCCTCCTCAGGGCCGCTCCGGGCATGTCCGTGCTGGTCGTGGAACGCACGCACTACAGCAGCGGCCGTCCCGTGGAGACCTCCGACCTGATCGGCGCGGCGGAGCAGTGCCGCCTCCTCTACAAGCTGTCCCTGGCCCGACCGCGCCGCGCCGGCGATCCGCGCGGGCGAAGCTGATCCCGGGCGCGACCGCGGTGGCCGTTCAGCTCAACGGACGCACACGCGAGGCGCTCGGCTGGGATACCCCCCAGCCGAGCGCCTCGCTAACCTGCCCGACACGAGCCACTGACCTTCCGTGTCGCGACGGCCCCTAGAATCCGCCCACGGGTGCGGGCCACCGCCGTCGTCGGGACCGGAAGCGTCAGCCGGTGAACTCCCTGGCGACGACCTCGGCGATCTGCGCCGTGTTCAACGCGGCGCCCTTGCGCAGGTTGTCCCCGCACAGGAACAGGTCGAGGGACTTCGGGTCGTCCAGCGACCGGCGGATGCGTCCGACCCAGGTCGGGTCGGTGCCCACCACGTCGGCCGGAGTCGGGAACTCGCCCTTGCCCGGATCGTCCTGGACCAGGACGCCCTCGGCAGAGCGGAGCAGTTCGCGGGCGGCGTCGGCGGTGACCTCCTCGGCGAAGGTGGCGTGCACGGCCAGCGAGTGGGTCGTGATCACCGGGACGCGCACACAGGTCGCGGAGACGCGCAGGTCGGGCAGGCCCAGGATCTTGCGGGACTCGTTGCGGACCTTCAGCTCCTCCGAGGCCCAGCCGTCCTCCTTGAGTGAACCCGCCCACGGCACGACGTTGTAGGCCAGCGGCGCCGGGAACGGGCCCAACTCGCCGACGGAGGCGCGCACGTCGCCGGCCTTCTCGGCGATCCCGCGGTCCGCGCTGACCTTGGCCATCTGGTCGCGCAGGGTGTCGATGCCCTCCTGGCCGGCGCCGGAGGCGGCCTGGTAGGAGGCGACCACCAGGTCGGTGACGCCGAAGGCGCGGTGCAGCGCACCGATCGCGACGATCATCGACAGCGTGGTGCAGTTGGGGTTGCTGATGATGCCACGCGGGCGGTTGCGGACCTGGTCCGCGTTGACCTCGGGCACCACGAGCGGGACGTCGGCGTCCATCCGGAAGGCGCCGGAGTTGTCCACGGCCACCGCGCCGCGGGCGGCGGCGATCGGAGCCCACTCCTTGGACACCTCGTCCGGGACGTCGAACATGGCCACGTCGACGCCGTCGAAGACCTCGGGCTCCAGGGCCCGCACGACCACGTCCTCGCCGCGCACCCTCAGCACCTTGCCCGCGCTGCGCGCGGACGCGATGAGACGGATCTCGCCCCAGACGTTCTCGCGCTGGGTGAGGATGTCGAGCATGACGGTGCCGACGGCGCCGGTGGCCCCGACGACGGCCAGGGTGGGAAGACGGTTGCTCATCGGCCGGTACCTCCGTAGACGACAGCCTCGACCTGCTCGGCGTCGAGCTGGAACTCACTGTGGGCGGCCTGCACGGCCGCGTCGATCTGGGACTCCTCGACGATGACCGAGATGCGGATCTCCGACGTGGAGATCATCTCGATGTTGGTGCCGGAGCCCGCCACCGCGTCGAAGAACCGCGCGGTGACACCGGGGTAGGAACGCATCCCGGCGCCGATCAGCGAGACCTTGCCGATCTTGTCGTCGTAGCGCAGGGACTCGAATCCGACCTTGTCCTGCACCTTCTTCAGCGAGGAGACGGCGATCTTGCCCGACTCCTTCGGGACGGTGAAGGAGATGTCGGTACGGGAGGTGGAGACCGCCGACACGTTCTGCACGATCATGTCGATGTTGATCTCGGCGTCGGCGAGCGCCCGGAAGATCGTGGCGGCCTCACCCACCTTGTCCGGCACGCCGACGACGGTGATCTTGGCTTCGCTCCGGTCGTGGGAGACCCCGGAGATGATCGGCTGTTCCATGCCTTCGCTTTCCTCGACTTCCGAGACGACCCAGGTCCCGGGCTTCTGGCTGAACGACGAGCGCACGTGCAGGGGGATGTTGTACCGCCGCGCGTACTCCACGCACCGCAGGTGCAGGATCTTGGTTCCGCAGGCGGCCATCTCCAGCATCTCCTCGTAGGAGACCTGCGGGATGCGCTGGGCGGAGGGGACGATGCGCGGGTCGGCGGTGAAGACTCCGTCGACGTCGCTGTAGATCTCGCAGGCGTCGGCCTCCAGGGCCGCGGCCAGCGCGACCGCCGTGGTGTCGGAGCCGCCGCGCCCGAGGGAGGTGATGTCCTTGGTGTCCTGGGAGACGCCCTGGAACCCGGCGACGATGCAGATCGCGCCCTCGTCCACGGCCTCCTGGATCCGCCCCGGAGTCACGTCGATGATCTTCGCGTTACCGTGCAGCGACGTGGTGATGACACCGGCCTGCGAACCGGTGAAGGACCGGGCCTCGTATCCCAGGTTCTCGATGGCCATCGCGACGAGGGCCATCGACATCCGCTCACCCGCGGTCACGAGCATGTCGAGCTCACGTGCCGGCGGCATCGGGGAGACCTGTTCGGCCAGGTCCAGCAGCTCGTCGGTCGTGTCGCCCATGGCAGACACGACGACGACCACGTCATATCCCGCCTTTTTCTGAGCGACGATCCGCTGGGCTACTCGCTTGATGGCTTCCGCGTCAGCCACGGAAGACCCACCGTACTTCTGCACGATTAGGGCCACGATCGATGCTCCTGAGGAGTTGGGATCAAGTCAACAGACAATGTGGAGTGTAGCCAGCCGCGTTCGCCAAACCCCGTCCGACCTGCGACGGGAGGGCGCGGCGACTTGACACGCCAGCACTCGGGCTACCCGGAGAACCGGAGGTTACTCATGTTTCGGTCGGATTACGGCAGAGTGTGAGCTAGAACTCGAGGCTGCGACGGCCCTCGAAGGCACGTCCCAGCGTCACCTCGTCCGCGTATTCGAGGTCGCCCCCGACCGGAAGGCCGCTGGCCAGGCGCGTCACCTTCAGACCCATCGGTTTGACCAACCGCGCCAGATAGGTCGCGGTGGCCTCCCCTTCCAGATTGGGGTCGGTCGCCAGGATCAGTTCGGTGACCTGGCCGTCCGCCAGACGGGTCATGAGTTCCTTGACGCGCAGGTCGTCGGGGCCGATGCCCTCGATGGGGCTGATCGCGCCGCCGAGCACGTGGTAGCGCCCGCGAAACTCGCGGGTGCGCTCGATGGCGACGACGTCCTTGGACTCCTCGACGACGCAGATGGCGGCGCTGTCACGGCGCGCGTCACGGCAGATACGGCACTGCTCCTCCTCGGCGACGTTGCCGCACACGGAGCAGAAGCGCACCTTCTCCTTGACCTCGACCAACGCGTTGGCGAGGCGTCGGACGTCCGCGTTCTCCGCGGACAGCACGTGGAAGGCGATACGCTGCGCGCTTTTCGGACCGACGCCGGGCAGCCGCCCGAGCTCGTCGATCAGATTCTGCACCGCGCCTTCGTACATCGCCTACCCACTCGGTCGGACCGCGTTCTCGGGGGCGGTCCGTCACCCCGTAGGACCACCGTATCCGGAGCGACGACCCGCCGCGTACACGGCGGCGCCGCCCTCCGGGACCTCTGGTGGCCCGCGGGCGGCCGTCCAGGGGGGGTGGGGGTGCGTTCGGGCGCCGCCGGGAACCGGCACGACGCGGCGGGCCGCTGCCGGGGAAGGGGCCTCAGACGTGGCAGAGGTCGAGGACACCTGGCGCCCGGACGCCCGAACACGGGCAGAGGCCCGTAGGAGTCCGGCCTACAGGCCCGGAAGTCCGGGGATGCCGCCGCCCCCAGGCATCCCGCCCATGCCCTGGGCGAGCGGGCCCATCTTCTCCTGCTGGAGCCGCTCGACCCGGGCTTCGGCGTCGCGGATGGCCGCGAGCACGAGATCGGCGATGGTCTGGGCGGTCTCCTCGACGTCGTCCGGGTCCACGGCCTTGGGGTCGACGGTGATGTCCTCGACCTGCCCACGCCCGGTCAGCCTGACCTGGACCAGGCCACCACCGGACGTCCCCTCGACCTCGGCCTCGTCGAGCGCCTGCTGCGCCTCGGCCAACTGCTGCTGCATCTGCTGGGCCTGCTGGAGCAGGGCCTGCATGTCCATTCCGCCAGGGTTCACGGCCGCCTCCTCGTCGCACTCGTGGTGCGGGACTTCGCTTGTCGTGTCGCTCTCGCTGTGAGACTAACCGGTCGTCCTCCGCCGCGGGGCGTCCCCGACCCGGCCGCGGCCCACTCCGGGCTATCGTCGCGGCGGGCCCCGTCGATCACCGTGTCGAGCACCGTGAGACTTCGCTGGAGCTGGTCGATCGAGGTCGCGACGCGCTCGTGCGCGATCGGCCCGTACTCGCGGTGCCCGCCGGGCGTTCGGGTGAACGTCAGCAGTCCCTGCCTTTCGCGTTGCCGCAGCGCCCCGGGGCTGACCCCCATGCACCGGGCCAGCGCCCCGAGGCGCATCACACCCCCACCGGGTGATGTGCGCCACGGGCCCTGGAATCCTGCGTCGACGGCGGATTCCAGCCTCGTCCCATGCAGGGGTGGCCGGGTGGCGAACGGCCACCGACGCCGTCCTCGGGAGAACCCGTACCGGACGACCCGCGCCCCCGCTGGCCACGCTGGTCGACAGCGCCGTGGAGCACGAGGTGACCACCGTCGAGAGCGCGGGGCGCCTGATCCGCGAGGGCGGCGCCGACCTGGTGTCGGCCGACCGCCCCTTCGTCTCCGCGCCCGACCTGGCCGAACGGATCGCCACCGGGGTGCCGTGGTCGTCCGACCGGGAGCCCCAGCCGCACGACGCGTCGGGGCCCCACGGCTACGTCGACCACCCGCGACACGGGGAGCGACCGTTCGTTGACCAGCGAGGAGCCGAGGGCTAAGAGTAGCCCTTGCGTCACTGTCGGTTGAAAGACCGCCCTGCGGGGCACAAACGTCCCGTTGGTGTCCCGACGGCACCACCGGCATCACCGACAGTCACGGGGGACGACGTGTTGACCGCCAGGGAGCGCCACGCGGCTCTGATCGAGGCGATGATCGCGGACGGCACACTGACCGATCCCGCGCTCATCGACACCTTCCGTGCCGTCCCCCGGCACCGCTTCATCCCCGAATCCGGTGCCCTGACCCCGCGCGGGACCCCGCTCAGCGCGACCGCCAACCCGGAGCTGTGGCTCGCCGCCGTCTACACCGACAACGCCATCGGCACCCGCTTCGAGGAGGCGGACCTTCCCCGGCAGCGCGACGCTCGGGAACAGCCGTCGAGGCCGGGGAGGTCGGCCTCCTCCTCCAGTTCCGCCCCGACGGTGCTGGCGCGCATGCTGGAGTTGGCCGAGCTCGCCAACGGCCAGCACGTCCTGGAGGTCGGAACCGGGACCGGTTGGAACACGGCCCTGCTCGCCCACCGCCTCGGCGACCGCGCGGTCACCAGCCTGGAGATCGACTCCCGGGTCGCCGCGGCGGCGCGCGGGACCTGCGCGCCGAGGGCTACACCCCAGAGGTCAAGCACGCGGACGGCTACGAGGCGTGGCCGCCCCGAGCCCCCTACGACCGGATCACGTCCGCCTGCGGAGTGCGGCGCCTTCCCCCCGCCTGGGCGCGACAGGTGCGCCCAGGCGGGCTGGTCGTCTGCCCGTGGGGCCTGCTGGAGGGGGCCGGGGTGATCGTCCGGTTGGAGCGCGCGGAGGACGGGTCCCTGCACGGGACCTTCCACGGCGGCGTGGGGTTCGTCCCGCTGCGGGTCCCGGGGCCGCCCGTCCCGCCGGTACGGGACTCCGGACAGCAGCCAGACGAGTACCGGCTCACCCAGGTCGACCCGCTGGCGCCGCTGACGGCGTTCACGTCCGCGTTCGTGCTGTCCCTGTTGGTGCCGGACTGGCGGGTGCGGCGCCGGTGGATCGGCACGGGTTCGGGCGTGTGGGTGTGCGACCAGGCGGGGGAGTCGTGGGTGCGGGTGTACCCCTACGGCACCTCGTGGATGATCGAGCAGGGCGGGCCGCGGAGCATCTGGGACGAGTTCGAGGACGCCCTCGCGGAGTGGGAGCGGATGAACCGACCGGAGCCGGAGCGGTTCGGGCTCCTCGTGGACGCCGAGGGCGGGCACCGGGTGTGGTTGGACGCGCCAGACGGACCGGGATGGCAGGTGTGACCGCGCGCCGCTCCGGGAGCGCGGTCACGGACGGGGACGGGGCAGCGAGCCCGCGGTCACTCCCCGCCCCCGTCCTCCTTCGCCTTCTCGTTCTTCTCCTTGAGCTTGCGCAGGAGTTCGCTCCTGTGGTCCTGGGCCTGGGCGCTGGGGCCGGTGGGACCGCCCTTCTTCCCTCCGCGCAGCGCACCGCGCGAGACCGTGTTGCGCTGGCCGCCCAGCCCGAGCAGGTTGTCGCCGTTCCTGGCCATGGGCTCTCCTCTCCCTCACTGCGGGACACGGGGTCCCGCCTCCGTACTCGGTCCCTAGGAGAGTAACCAGAATCAAGACGAGACGTCTCGTTCTTTTCTGCGGCTACCGTGGAGACCATGGACACCCCCACGGACGAGACCAGGGAGAGGCGGGCGCCCGACCCCCGACGCCGCAGCGAGCGGGCGCGGCGCGCCATCCTCGACGCCGCCGCGGAGCTCATCGTCGAGGTCGGCTACGCGAAGCTGACCATGGACGCGATCGCCGCCAGGGCGAAGGTGGGCAAACAGACGATCTACCGGTGGTGGCCCTCCAAGGCCGTCGTGGTCCTCGACGTGTTCGAACGGATGACCGGAGTCCCTGGCTCCGCGTTGCCGGACACCGGTGACCTGGCCGCCGACCTGCGCACGGTACTGCACGCCACGGTCGACGAGTTCGCCTCTCCCGAGACCGACCGCGTCGCGCGCGCGTTCACGGCCGAGATCCAGCACGACCCGGAGCTCGCCGCGACCGTGGCCGAACGGTTGACACGGCCGAACGACGAGGCCCTCCGGGAGCGGCTGCGCGCCGCGCGGGCGGCGGGACAGCTCGACCCCGATCTGGACCTGGACATCGCGCTGGAGCTGGTCACCGCCCCGATCACGCGACGGTGGCTGATGCGCACGGCGCCGCTCACCCACGCGTACGTGGACGAGCTCCTGGACACGGCGTTGCGGGCTATCGGTCCGCGCTGAGGGTCCCGCGCAGCGGCTTCCGGGCGGTGGAGGGTGACGGGAAGGGAGAGGTGTGGCCGCAGGCCTCGGTTGAGGGTGCCCCGCCCCACCGCGCAGCGGCTTCCGGGCGGTGGAGGGTGACGGGAAGGGAGAGGTGTGGCCGCAGGCCTCGGTTGAGGGTGCCCGCCCCACCGCGCAGCGGCTTCCGGGCGGTGGAGGGTGACGGGTGGGTCAGTCGGCCGAAGCCTCGTGCGTGATCTCCTCGATGACGCGACCGCCCAGCTCGGATTCGATGAGCGAGGCGCCGGCCCCCGAGGCGTGCTCCGAGGCGGCCACCGCAGATCCTCCGTCGGCGGGCTTCGCGTCGGCCTTCTGGACGGGCTCCGGTCCGCGCGCGCGCTCAGGGACGGAGTTGCCGAACTCCGGCGGGGGCGCGGCCGAGGCGTCCTCGAAGGGGTCCGGCGGGGGCTCCTGGAGACCGGTGACGATCCTGTCCGGCGGCGGACCGACCGGAGGGCTCGGTTCGGGAGCCGGGGCGGGGTCCGGGCGCGCGGGCTCGGAGCGGGCTGCCTGAGGGGCGGGCGGTTCCCACCCGGTGGGCTCGACCGGCCGGGGCGCGGGCTCGGGGCGCCGTGCCGGTTGGCCGCCCTGCCCGGACCCCGCGGCCGACACACGCGCCTCGACGCCGAGGACCTGCTGGACGGAGTCGGCGACCACCTGGTCGCTCCCGCTGTTGGCGAACCCCTTGGCCTCGTTGGGCCGGTTGAAGCCCAGCAGGATGGTGTTGCCCTCCACACCCACCGGCCGCACGTCGCTGCCGGTGAGGACCATCCAGGTGAACCGCCGACGTCCCTTGACCACCTCCAGGATCTGGCTCCAGGCGCCCTGCACTCGGCCCAGGTCCAGCGATCCGCCGGACGACGGCGAGGGCTGCGGGGCGGACGCGGGTTCGGCGGTCGCCCGTCGCGGGGGCGCGGACCAGTCGTCCGGCGCCGTCGCTGCGCGCGGCGGGGGTTCGGACGCGGTCGGGCGCTCGGGCGCGGGATCCGGCGCGGGTGCGGGCCGGTCCACCGGAGCGGGTGCAGCGCGGGCGCGGAGGTGGCGGGTGCTGGCCGCCGCGCCGGGGACGGAGTGGGCGGAACCGGCGGCGTGGCGGGCGGGGCCGCGGCCCCCGAGGCGACGCGTCGCTCCATCTGCTCCAGGCGGGCCAGCAGGGCGACGCTCTCGGTCCCGTCCGCGCCCGGCAGCAGGACCCGCGAGCACATGAGTTCCAGGAGCAGACGCGGAGCGGTGGCGCCACGCATGTCGGTCAAGCCCTGGTTGAGGATCTCGGCGGCCCGGGTGAGCTCGGCCGGTCCCAGGCGGGCGGCCTGTTCCCGCATCCGCTCGGCGGCCTCGGGATCGGCGTTGATCAGCCCCTTGTCCAGGCGTCGGGGACCGCGGCGAGGATGACCAGGTCGCGGAAGCGCTCCAGCAGATCGGTCGTGAACCTGCGGGGATCGTGGCCGCCCTCGACGACGCGGTCGATGAGGGAGAACGCGGCGGCGCCGTCGCGGGCGCGAGCGCGTCGACCATGTCGCCGAGCAGGCTGGAGTCGGTGTAGCCGAGCAGGGAGACGGCGCCCTCGCGGGTGATGCCCTCCTCGCCCGAACCGGCGATCAGCTGGTCGAGCACGGACAGGCCGTCACGGGCGGATCCGGCGCGGCGCGCACGACCAGCGGCAGCGCGGCCGGGTCGTAGGGGATCCCCTCCTCCTTGAGCAGGTCCTCGAACAGCTCCTTGAGGGTGCTCGGCGGGATGAGGCGGAAGGGGTAGTGGTGGGTGCGCGACCGGATCGTCCCGATGACCTTCTCGGGTTCGGTCGTGGCGAAGACGAACTTCAGGTGCGGCGGGGGTTCCTCGACGAGCTTGAGCAGCGCGTTGAAACCCTCGCGGGTCACCATGTGCGCCTCGTCGATGATGTAGATCTTGTACCGCGAGCTGACCGGGGCGAAGAAGGCGCGTTCCCGCAGGTCGCGAGCGTCGTCGACACCTCCGTGGGAGGCGGCGTCGATCTCGATGACGTCGATGCTGCCGCCGCCGTCGGGCGCGAGGGCGACGCAGGAGTCACAGGTTCCGCAGGGGTCGGGGGTGGGCCCCTCGACGCAGTTCAGGGAGCGCGCCAGGATGCGGGCGCTGGTCGTCTTGCCGCAGCCGCGCGGTCCGCTGAAGAGGTAGGCGTGGTTGATCCGGCCGCTGCGCAGCGCCTGGCGCAGCGGATCGGTCACGTGTTCCTGTCCGCGCACCTCACCGAACGTCGCCGGACGGTACTTGCGGTACAGCGCGATGCTCACGGTGTGATCACTCCCCTGGTCCCTGCCACGGGTCCATTCAACCCGCACGCGGCGACAACTCGGACGGGATCATGGAAAGCCGGGGGGCTCGTCCGGGCCCGGAGAAGAAAAGGACCCCCCGCGCACCCGCCAGAGCCTACTTATCCTTGCTGCCTTCCGGCCCTGGGGAGGTTCATAGGATGACGCCGCACGAGGGGTCTGATCCGAGTGTATCCGAACCCCCGAGTGCCCCGACAACCCTCCGGGTGCCCTTCGCACCCGTTCGAACCACCTTCCGCGAACCTGTAGAGTTGTTCGCGGAGGATTCGCCTAGTGGCCTAGGGCGCACGCTTGGAAAGCGTGTTGAGGGCAACCTCTCAGGGGTTCGAATCCCCTATCCTCCGCCACGGCCCACCAGCCAGAACGAAGCCCCGGAGTGCTGACGCGCTCCGGGGCTTCGTCGTTCGTGGTCGCACGTCCTCGGCCCGCGGGGCGCTCACCACGCATCCCAGCGACGGGACCCAGCCGATGAGCGCCGCCCCTCTCCAGGTCCGCCGATGAACCTTTTTGCAACTTGTTGCATAATGTGTTTCGGGCCGGCCGGACACCGACCCGCGACGCACCGCGCGAGGAGACCACATGAGCGAGTACCCGCACCTGCTGGCACCACTGGACCTGGGATTCACCACCCTCCCCAACCGTGTGATCATGGGCTCCATGCACGTGGGCCTGGAGGAGGTCCCGGGCGGCTTCGAGCGGATGGCCGCCTTCTACGCCGAGCGCGCCCGGGGTGGCGTCGCCTCATCATCACCGGAGGCATCGCCCCCAACGAGGAGGGCGCCACCTTCAAGGGCGCGGCCAAGCTCACCACCGAGGCCGAGGTCGACGAGCACCGGATGATCACCGAGGCCGTCCACCGTGAGGGCGGCCGGATCGCCATGCAGATCCTGCACACCGGCCGCTACGCCTTCAGCGAGGACTCCGTCGCACCGAGCGCGATCCAGGCGCCGATCAACCCCTTCACCCCGCGAGAGCTGACCGACGAGGACGTCGAGCGCACCATCGACGACTTCGCCCGCGCCGCCGAGCTCGCCAGAAGCGCCGGATACGACGGCGTCGAGATCATGGGCTCCGAGGGCTACCTCATCAACCAGTTCATCGTGTCCGCGACCAACCGGCGCGAGGACCGGTGGGGCGGCTCCCGCGAGAACCGCACGCGCTTCCCCCTGGAGATCGTCCGACGCGTCCGCGAACGCGTCGGCCCCGACTTCATCGTCGTCTACCGCCTGTCCATGCTCGACCTCGTGCCCGGCGGCTCCACATTCGACGAGGTCGTCCAGCTCGCCAAGGCGGTCGAGGCGGCTGGAGCGACCATCATCAACACCGGCATCGGCTGGCACGAGGCCCGCATCCCCACCATCGCCACCTCCGTCCCCCGCGGCGCCTACAGCTGGGTGACCCGCAAGCTCATGGGAGAGGTCTCCGTCCCCCTGGTCGCCGTCAACCGAATCAACACCCCGGCGGTGGCCGAGGAGATCCTCGCTGACGGCCACGCGACATGGTCTCCCTGGCCCGCCCCCTCCTGGCCGACGCCGACTTCGTCAACAAGGCCGAGGCGCGCCCCGGAGGAGATCAACACCTGCATCGGCTGCAACCAGGCCTGTCTCGACCACACCTTCAGCCTCAAGATCACCTCCTGCCTCGTGAACCCCCGGGCCTGCCACGAGACCGAGCTCGTCCTGTCCCCCACCCGCACCCGGAAGAACGTGGCCGTGGTCGGTGCCGGCCCCGCCGGACTCGCCTGCTCCGTCTCCGCCGCGGAGCGCGGGCACACCGTCACCCTCTTCGACGCGGCCGACGAGATCGGCGGCCAGCTCAACATGGCCAGACGCGTGCCCGGCAAGGAGGAGTTCGACGAGACCCTCCGCTACTACCGCGTCCAACTCGACAAGCACGGCGTGAACGTGCGGCTCAAGACCCGCGTCACCGCCGCCGACCTCGACGGGTACGACGAGATCGTGCTCGCCACCGGCGTCTCCCCCCGCACTCCCGAGATTCCCGGCATCGACCACCCGAAGGTGGTCAGCTACGTCGACGTCCTGCGGGGCGAGGCGACCGTCGGCGACCGGGTCGCGATCATCGGCGCGGGCGGCATCGGCTTCGACGTCGCGGAGTTCCTCACCGACGGCGGCGAGAAGGCCAGCCTGGACCCCGACGAGTTCTTCCGCCAGTGGGGCGTGAACACCGACCACACCACCCCCGGCGGCCTCACGGAACCCACGCGCCCCGCACCGCCCCGCACCGTCCACCTCCTCCAGCGCAAGACCAGCAAGGTCGGCGCAGGACTCGGCAAGACCACCGGCTGGATCCACCGCCTCGAACTGCGCCACCGGGGTGTGGAAATGGTCGCGGGGGCCAGCTACGACCGTTTCGACGACCAGGGCCTGCACCTGACCGTCGACGGCCAGAGCCGCGTGCTCGACGTGGACACCGTCGTGGTCTGCGCGGGCCAGGACCCCCGTCGCGACCTCGCCGCCGAACTGACCGCCGCCGGACGCCAGGCGCACCTGATCGGCGGTGCCGACGTGGCCGCCGAACTCGACGCCAAGCGCGCGATCAAGCAGGGCACGGAGCTGGCCGCCGCCCTGTGAGCCGAACCTAGAATGCGCTCATGTCCCTGCCCCACGCGATCCTCACCGCCCTGTTGGAGAAGCCGTCCTCCGGGCTGGACCTCACCCACCGGTTCGACCGGTCGATCGGGTACTTCTGGTCCGCGACGCACCAGCAGATCTACCGCGAGCTGGGCAAACTGGAGAAGGCGGGACTGATCAGGCACTGCCCACCGATACCCCGGCCCGGGGCAAGCGCAAGACCTACGAGGTGCTGCCGACCGGCCGCACCGAGTTGGCGCGCTGGGTGGACGAACCGGAGGACCCCCGACCGATCCGCGACCCCCTGCCGCTGCGACTGCGCGCGGCGGGGGTCGTGGGGGTCGGAGGGCTCGTGGCGGAGCTGCGCCGACACCGGCACCTGCACTCCGCCCAACTGGAGGAGTACCGGGCGATCGAGAAGCGCGACGCGGCCCGGGAACAGGGCACGGACCGGGACCGCGTGCAGCGCCTGGTCCTCAGGGCGGGAATCGACATGGAGACCTTCTGGGTCACCTGGTTGGACGAGGCGATCGAGGAGCTGGCGGGGCTCGACGGAGCTTCCGGCTGACCTACCCGGCATCCTCCAGCGGAGGCAGGCGGCAGCCGCCGTCGAGCCCGGCAACCGGTGTCTGTGCGCGGCGAAAGCATCGGCGCCACCGTGCGTCTCCTCGGAATCCGAACACATCATCAGCTTGAAATACCGAGAATGCTCCTGGCGGCTGATCTCGCGCTTCGCTGACCTGCGCTGATGTGGTCTATTTGTCCGAGATTCCCCGTGGTTCCCCTGTATTGACCGCCTCTTGTGGCACGTGTGTGGCACGGAGCGGGGCCGCTGTAGGGCCCGTTTCCCGGCGCGGAAAAGTTCGCAGTGAGCGATGCCCTTCGGGCTTTATCGTCCTGCGGAACTGCCGCAAACTGGCAGAGAGTGGCTTATGGGATGGGGTTTCCATGCCCTGCGGGCTTTATCGTCCTGCGGAACCCTTCCCGTTTTTCGCCGGGTCTGACCTGCGGTGATGCACCCCCTCTGCACGCGAGTGGGACTTGACCCCCTCGCGGGTGCGTGACCTGGGCAACGCTTCGGCCTTGCGGGTCTTTGACCAGCACGAACGCTCTGCACACAACAGGGGGTTTCGGGCTCGTGCCGCGGACTCCTGTACACGCTCGCCCTCCCCGCATCCCACCGGCTCCGACACGACACCGTCCACTCTTCCCCAAGGGCGGGTGCCGTGTCCAGACCGACCGTGCTCCCGCCAGCTCCCGCGACGCCCAGGGTTGCCCGCAACGGGTGCGCCACACCCCCGCCACGGCGGCGGGTCACCACGGTCTCGATCCCGTGCGGGTTCTGGCGCGGTCGGTCCGCACTTTCGCACGTGCGGTGTCGCGCCAGGTTCCGTGCGGGCCCGGGGGGTCCACGGGGGGTTGGCCCCCCTGGTACCGCCAGACGCTCACCGAGTCCGTTGACTGCGCGGGATCGGTCCGCGGAGCTGCGTGGGCGCGGCTGCCGACCGGGGAGGGACCGGGCGCAGCCCGCAGCCCGAGGCGGGCGGCGGGCCGCCGTGACGGCGCTCGCGCCGTCGCCTTGATCCCATACAGCCCAATTCGGCAACTCAGCGGTGAGCTTTTCGATCTGGTCTACGGCAAGCTGCCACGGAAAGCCACCGTGCGGAGTAGCCCCGGTACCTGCCTCGTGTGGCTCAAACGCGCCTGGACCGAGAAAGACCGTGACCCCTTAGTTAACTACGCGAGAACCGGCGATACGTGTCGTGTCCTGCACGACCTGTCGGGGGACCGGAACGAGCTCCTGAAACTCACGGGTGGACAAACCGCGGCCGGATGGGCTGCCGGTCGTGGTCACAGCCACTCACAGACAGCAGACCCCCGCGACGCGGTGGAAGGCGTCCGGGGGCACGGCCAACCTGAGGAAAGCAGGCTGACGTGAAAAACCTTATCGCCCTGATCCGGGCGTTGGTGACACTGATTCGACCGAAGCGACACGGCAGGCACCACCGGACCGGCCCCCGGCCGTTCCCCCTGGCGCCGCCTACGCGGGTGGCGATGCTGCCCGCACCGGAATCCATCGTGATGGACGGCGATGACCCCCGCGCCTACCGCCTCGTGCGCGGCCCCTACGCGGCCCTGGAGAACAGGCGTGCCGCGCAGCGGGCCGAACGGGACCGGCGGGGAATCGACACGCTGGTGCGGATCGCCCGATCGACCTCCCCTGACGACGACCTGGCCGAGTTGCCTGACCTGGTGCGCACGGCCATAGCCGTAGGGGTGGTGGGACGGTGACCGGCGACGAACCCGATTCTGTGGTCGACAGGCAGACCCTGAAAGCATGGGCGCGTGCCCGGGGTGTGCGGGTGCGCGTGGCCTGTGAGGACTGGGAGTCCATCACCTACGAGGCACTGTCCCCCCAACCGGACGGAACCTCGCTGGTGCAGCGGATCCGATGCGTGCTGCCCGAGACGATCGCGCGACGGCGGCTGCGCATGACCTACGTGGTCGGTCTCTGTCACGAGTTCGACGGGGCCGAGTGTGCTCATGTCCGGCGCATCGTGCCCCCGGTGTTGTCCTCGACGGACGAGGCGGCACGCCGTGATGTGGCCCTGGTCGCCGCTGTCCTGGTGGAGGTCGAACGCCGGGCGGGAGGAAGGCTGATCGATGGCTATTCAGGGTGCGTTGCCGGTGGAGTTCGGGACGGTGTTCCCGCACGGGGCCTTCGCTCTGGGAGTGGAGGCGATCACCGATTTCGAGACCAAGCGTCCCCAGTTGGACAAGGAGTCCGGGTTGCCGTTGTGGGCGGTGGACATGATCGACGCCGACCCCGAAGCGCGGGGCGAGGCCAAGTCGGTCAAGGTCAAGGTCGCCGCCCAGGTGTGCCCGACGCTGCCGGACGAGGTTCCCGGGCTGCCGTTCCGCCCGATCGAGTTCGAAGCGATGGCGGTCCAGCCGTACGTGGACGACAACGGTCGTCGTCCCCGGGTGGCGTACTCGCTGCGGGCGCGGGGCATGAAGGCCCCCGGTGCCGCTGGTGGGCGTCGGTCCCAGACCAAGGACGCCGCCTGACCCCCGTCTGAACGTGAAGCGGGGCGGCCTGGTGCGCCAACACCTAGCCGCCCCTGAACCCCTCCCCGTTACCTGCGAAAGCTTCGTGAAGAGGTGTCTTCAGTATGTCCCATCACCCCACCGACCTGTCCGGGCTGTCCGGCTCGCGGCTGGTCCGTCTGTTCCTGGAAGCGTCCGGTGAGGAGGATCCCCGATGAGGCGAACTCTGGGGGCTGTAGAACATCACGAACACCACGAAGCCGAACATGCCCACAAGTCCCAACGCGGACAGGGCGAAGCCTTTCAGGTCGCCGCCGTAGAAGTAGAAGACCGCGCCCGTGGCTGCCAGTCCCAGGGCAAGGGCGATACCTCCGTGAGTGAGTCGCGTCTCAGCTCGGCCTTGGTGTAATGGTTGCGCTGGGGCATATGCCTCCTCGTGGGGGGTGGGTCGTCTGATACCGACCGTCACCGGTAAGACAACCCGCACCGAACGGCTCGCGCAACCCCTGGCCCGTGAGGTCGCCGAACACGTCGCCGCTGACCACGGGGTGTGTACCCGGCCGGTCTCGCTGCGGCGGCGGGCGGACATCGGTACTGGGGAAACCGAGATCGTTGACGTCCCGTGCGGGTCCACGCTCGAATCACGATGCCCGGCCCGCGCCAAGCGGAAGCGGTCGCTTCGACGGACGCATCGCGAACGCCGCCGCGTCCCTGCGCACCGCCTACGACCAGGTGGCGGCGGGCGCTCGGATCAACCGGCCGCTCATTCTCCTGCTCGCCTACACGGGCCTGCGCTTCAACGAGGCCGCTGCCATGCGGGTCGGCAAGGTGGATCTGAAGGGACGCCGGATCCGTATCACGACCGCCTTCGCCGAAGTGGAAGGCAAGCTGGTCGAACAGTCCCCCAAGACGGGCAAGAGCCGTACCGTCCCCATCCCGCCGTCCCTCGTCCCCGAGCCGGCGCCCCTGCTCGACGGGCAGCCGGATGACGCCCTGGTGTTCGCCACCAAGCGGGGCGCGCCCCTCCATCTGCGCAACTGGCGACGGCGCGAGTTCGACACGGCCGTGAGGGACGCTGAGCTCGACGGTCTGGGCCTGACTCCGCACGAGCTCCGGCACACCGCAGCGTCGCTCGCCCCCGCCGCGTGACCCCACGTGGCCCTAACCCCGGGGACCGACCCCGGACACGCGAAAGGCCGGTCGCTCCGAACCATGTGCACTGAATGTGCACCGGCCCGGACCAACCGGCCTTCGCCACCTCTACCGGCCCTACGCTCACCTGCGTGAACGTCGGCCTCGTGCGGTGGAGGAGGGATTTGAACCCTCGAAGGGTTGCCCCTTACCCGCTTTCGAGGCGGGCGCCATCGGCCACTAGGCGACTCCACCGAGACGCACTCTACCGGATGCGGTGGCGTGCGAAAAACCGGGAGAGGAGCTCGGCGCACCTTTCGGCGACGTCCTCGCTGACCAGATCAGGCGGGAGGACCTCGGGACGGTGGTTGAGACGGGGGTCGCGCACCACATCCCACACCGACCCGACCGCTCCCGCCTTCGCGTCCCTCGCCCCGAACACCAGGCGGTCCACCCGCGACAGCACCACGCGCCCGCGCACATCAGGCACGGCTCCAGCGTCACCGCCAGCGTGCACCCCCCGAGCCGCCACTCACCGCGCGCCCGCGCCGCCGCGCGCAGCGCCACGACCTCGGCGTGCGCCGTGGGGTCCCCGGTCGCCTCGCGCTCGTTGCGGCCCGTGCCCAGGACCGTGCCGTCCGCGTCCAGCACGACTGCGCCCACGGGCACGTCGCCCGTCTCCAGGGCACGCCCGCCCTCGTCGATCGCGAGCCTCAGGGCGGCGTCCGCGGACTCCCGGTCGATCACAGCCTCATACCGTCGAGGATGTCGGAGAATCCGGCGCGTTCGGCCACGACGGCCAGCACGTCGCTGGGCAGGACTCCGCCGCCGGTCGACAGCGAGCGGAGTTCGTCCTCGGTCACGCCGAGATCGGTGAGCAGGTCGCCGTCCCCGGTCGGCACCGGGTTGGGCCGCGCGCCCGCGCTCTCCGCGGGCTGGGGCGCGCCGAGACCGCCCGCTTCGGACAGCACCCCCGCGAGCGGGTGGTCGTGCACCACGCGGGCGTCGGACAGGTAGACACGGGGATCGCCGGTCTCCTCGGCGCGCACGACGGCGAACCACTCGTCGTCAGCCTCCACGAGCAGGAGGGACAGGTCACTCCCCCGCTCGGCGGCGAAGTCGATCATCAGCTCGGTGACGTCGTCGATCGCGTCCACCGGCCCGAGATCGACCTCGGTTCCCCGCCACGCCTTCCCGTTGGGAGCGAAGACAGCTGCGAAGGTCGACACCGCGTGCTCTCCTGTTCTCCGTGGCCGTTCTCCAGCTCTCCCTACCCCATACCGTCAAGTACACGCTGGAAGGACTGGGCGAATCCCAGCCGTTCGGACACGCTGGCCAGCACCTCGTCGGGATACAGGTCGAGGTCCCCGGCGAGCGCGCCGAGCTCCATCTCGTCCAGTCCCAGGTCCGCGACGATCGACAGGTCCCCGGCGGGCAGCACCTGGTCGAGGTCGTCGTCGTCGGGGAGGTCGATGTCGAGGTAGTCGAGCACGTCCCGGGCCACCTGCCAGTCCACGGACGCGGTCACGTCCGAGAGGAAGAGGGAGACCTCCTCGCCGTAGACCCGGACGATGATGAAGAAGTCGTCACCGACCGCCACCAGCCCGAGGGAGCCGCTGATACTGGGCTGCTGGCGCAGCGCGTGGATGAGACCCTTGAGGTCGTGTGTGAGGGCCACCGGGAGCAGGTCGACGTCCCAGCAGTCCTCTTCCCTGTACGCGACGGCCGCGAAGTCACCCGAGTCGTCGTCGCCATGATCGAGCACTGTCATCGTCACCCCAACCCGGCTGGTGTATCGGTGCGGGCGAAGGAACGCCTGATCGCCCATGCGAGTGCCATGGTAACGATCACTTCCGTTCCGGGGTCGCCCTTGTCACCCGTCAACGCGCCCCACGTTCTCACGACTCACGCGTACCGGAGCCCACACCGCCGGGATCGGCCGCCTCGTGGGCACGAGCGCCGGCCGCGGTTCGCCACGGCGGACGTCTTCGCCCCCGGGCGCGGGTGGTACGCACGGTTAGACTCGGGCTGGCCGAAACACCCCCAGCCACCGTCCCGTTATCCCAGCTCACTCGGAGAACGCTTTGGAAACCCTGGTCGTCGACCACCCCTTGGTCGCGCACAAACTGACCACCCTGCGCGACGTGCGGACCGACTCCCCGACCTTCCGGCGCCTGACCGACGAGTTGGTGACCCTGCTCGCCTACGAGGCGACGCGGGACGTCCGCGTGACCGACGTCACCATCGAGACACCGCTCGCCGAGACGACGGGCACCCAACTGACGCGTCCCACCCCTCTCGTCGTGCCCATCCTGCGCGCCGGTCTGGGCATGCTCGACGGGATGACCCGTCTGCTGCCGACGGCCGAGGTGGGTTTCCTGGGCATGGCCCGTGACGAGGAGACGCTCCAGCCCGCCACGTACGCCGACCGTCTGCCTCAGGACCTGTCGGGCCGCCAGTGCTACGTACTCGACCCGATGCTGGCCACCGGCGGCACGCTGGCCGCGGCCCTGAAGCTGCTGGTCGAGCGCGGCGCCGACCACATCACCGCGATCTGCCTGCTCGCCGCGCCCGAGGGCCTCACGGCGGTGGAGCACAAGTTGACCGAAACCCTGGACCCTGACCACGGTGCGACCCTGCACGTGGTGACGGCCGCGGTGGACGAGCGCCTCAACGAGAACGGCTTCATCCTCCCTGGTCTGGGCGATGCCGGAGACCGGCTGTACGGCTGCTCCTGATCCGGTCGCACCCGCCTCATCAGGCGTCGGCGCCCTACCGAACCCCCGGTAGCGCTTTTTGGTTCTTTTCGGCATGGAGTGAATGAACAGCCAAAAATCGGGCAGAGAGCCAGAGGACCCCCGTGACCACCGGGATGAACGCAACCGGCGACTACGGCTTTGCACCAGCCGCATTCATTTCGAGATGGGAACGTAACAGACGAAAGTGATCATGGTTTCTGACCGCCCGTAACCTGCGTAAACCGTCAGCCCGAAACCGCCTCCAGCGGGTACGGTCCACGGATATCCCCTCGTGTCCGCCCGCTTCCGACGGACGGTTCCGGCTTCCCTGGAGTGACTACCCAAAGCCCCCGAGCGACCACGCTTCGCCATCCGCCCCACGGCCTCAAGGAGTGAGATGCCCGAGATTCCCGCCCCCACCGCCTCGTTCTCCCCAGACCCGAGCTTCGGCCCTGTCGTCAACCGGCTGGCCACGGAGTTCTCCGGTGTGCATCACGGCTCGACCGTGACCCGGTGCGTGGACGCGGCCAGACACGGAGCCGAGGACGTCATCGGCTCGGCCACCCCCGACCTCGTGGAGCGAATCGCCCGGCAGCATCTCCAGGTCCTCGCCCTGGCCTTCGCCGAACGGCGCTAGCCGGCCTCCGGAGGCGACGACCGGGCCCGCGCATTGCGGCCGGAGGCCGACCGTCGTGAGTGACGGACCGAGCGGGAGGGTCCCCGTTCCCCGCCCCACCCACAGCTCCGGTTACGGACCGTCAACCCCAGGGTTACCAACACCACCGGAACCGGACAGAGCCGGTAAGTGTCGAATGGCCGACATACCGCCACGCCGAGAGTGCGCTCCAGGCTTTACGGGCATCACCGTCAATGGAAGAATCACTGCTGGGTTGGTGGGTCAGGTGGATTCCAAGGGGAGTCAGTCGTGGCGAGGTTGAAGAAATGGGGCGGCTACGCGCTCATCGGTTTCGTGGCGTTCTATCTGCTCACGCAGCCGGAAAGCGCCGCTGGAGTGATCCAGAGCGCCCTCGGCGGCCTGATGGGCGGCGCGGAGTCGATGTCCCGCTTCGTCAACGCACTGCTGCCGTAGCGGGGAGTTGGGTCCGGTTCAATGCGGCTCGTAGCGTCGAGTAACAGCGCTCCTGCGTCGGTCAACCGCTACCTCCTGCCTCACGAGCAGGACGTGGTGACGATCAGGCGCCATCCCGCGGTCCTCATCGGCCCGGTCGGGGCGGTCCTCGGAGCGCTGATCGCCGCGGGGATCCTCAGCAACACGCAGATCGCGGACAACAGCGCGGCACTGGCGATCATCTGGTGGCTGTGGCTCCTGGTGGTCGTGTGGTTCGTCTGGCGCGTCGCCGAGTGGTCGGTGGACTACTTCGTCATCACCTCGGCCCGTCTCCTACTCACAACGGGCCTGATCACCCGGCAGGTCAACATGATGCCGCTGGGCAAGGTCACCGACATGAGGTTCGAGCGGACCCTGCTGGGGCGCTTCCTCGGCTACGGCACCTTCGTGATGGAGTCGGCCGGTCAGGACCAGGCACTGAGCAAGATCAACTTCATTCCGTACCCGGAGCAGCTCTATCTGGAGGTCGTGGGGCTCATCTTCAAGGAGTAGCCCCACCGCGAACGTGAGTGTGGCACCCGCCGCGACGGCGGGTGCCACTCGTGTTTCGCGGGCGGCCCGCCGTCGGCGCTCCCCCGGTCGCGGACCTTCCAGCCCGCACGTTCGGATCCAGTTCACCTTCCGTTCACCTTGCCGCCAAGCCACAGTCCCCTATCTCACACCGCCAGCGGCACGTGACCCGCTGTCGCTCGCACGCAACCCTTCTGAACTGGACATTCACCGGCGCGCACGACCCAGAAGGCGATTCCAGGCGAGCCCTGGAACCAGTGCCCACATCCACCACACAAGGGAGTTGGATTGACTATTAAGTGAACATAGAGTTAACTTTACTCCTCAGGCACGGAAACGAGGAGGGCTTCATGGCACGCAGGACCGAAAGTGCGTCGCGCCTCGCTCGATCCACGACTGGCCGCCGACGCACGCGCACCGCGCCCGGGACCCGACTCCGCCTCTCAAGCGGCGCCGCCCGCCTCCCACAGCCGCGCGAGAACGCCGACAGCACGCGGTCACAGCACCCGATCACGCACTGGGTGATGGTCACCGACGAGAACGGCCGGTCCCGCCCCGAGGCGCGCTGGCTCTGACGAGCCGCCCCGAGGGCCTCGGCGGATCCACCCGCCGACCGGAGAGCACACGATGGGCCGCCCCGAGGGGCGGCCCATCGGCGTCGCCGGGGGCTCCCCCGCGGAGCCGGACACGGTCCCGTCCCGCGCTCCGGCGGCCGTCGCACGAGGCCGTGTCGACAAATCGGCATAGCCATTAACGGAGATTTTTCTGTCCGAAAGTGGCCTCATGAGGCACTCACAGTGTGACACCGATCTCACTCCGCTGCCGTTGACTCTTGAGCGAGACGAGACGTATCGTCTCGTTACATGAGGCTGTACTACTTCCTGTGATCTCGCGCCCGGCGCCAGGTTCCGAGCGCCCACGCCCGCTGTCCTGCGGTGGGGCTCCGTAGGCGTCGTCGAACCGCGATCGACCCAGGGACGCCTCGACGATCACGTCTCCTCGGACCCGAGCACGCCCCTCGTCAGCGTGCACCTGTCCGAAAACCCGTCGCACGCGCGCCCCCGGCCGATCCGCGGCCCCGTCCCACCCACCCCACTCCGCGGACCAGGAGGCTCTTCATGCTCACCGCCCCACACCCGGCCACGTCCCAGCTCCGTCTCACCGAGATCACCAAGCGGTACGGCGACCGCGTCGTCCTCGACCGCGCCGACCTCACCGTCAGCCCCGGCGAACGCGTCGGCGTCATCGGTGACAACGGTTCCGGCAAGAGCACGCTGCTGCGCCTGCTCGCCGGGGAGGAGGACCCCTCCAACGGCCAGGTCACCGTCAGCGCGCCCGGCGGCGTCGGCTACCTGCCGCAGACCCTCGACGGGGTCTCCGGCGGAATTCCGGCAGGGACCGTCGCGGACGCCGTCGACTCCGCCCTCGCGGTGCTGCGCGACCTGGAGTCACGGATGCGCGAGGCCGAGGCCGCCCTCGGGTCCGCCACCTCCGCCGACCTGGCGGCCTATGGCGACCTGGTCGCCGAGTTCGAGGCGCGCGGGGGCTACAACGCGGACGCGCGTCGACGCGGGTCTGCACGGTCTGGGCCTGCCCGGCCTGGCCCGCGACCGTCCGCTGCGCACCCTCTCCGGCGGTGAGCGCTCGCGGTTGGCACTTGCCGCGATGCTGGCGGCCTCGCCCGAACTCCTCCTGCTGGACGAGCCCACCAACGACCTGGACGACCGCGCGGTGGCCTGGCTGGAGGAACGGCTCAGGCGGCACCGCGGCACGGTGGTCGCCGTCACCCACGACCGAGCCTTCCTGGCCAGGGTGACCACCACCGTCCTGGAGGTCGACCACGACACCCGCCGGATCCACCGGTACGGCGACGGGTACGACGGGTTCCTCGCGGCGAAGGCCGCAGCCAGAGCCCGGTGGATCCGCGAGCACGCCGAGTGGACGATGGACGTCGCACGTCAGCGACGGCTGGCGGACGTCAACGCCCAGCGCCTCGACGGCATCCCGCGCAGGATGGCCAAGGCCGCCTTCGGGCACGGCGGGTTCCGGCTCCGCGGCCGTGACCACGGGGCCCGGAGCCGGATCCGCATCGCGAAGGAGCGCCTGCACCGGCTGGCGGAGAACCCGGTGGCCCCGCCGCCGGTACCGCTCCGGATGAGCGGCGGCTTCGCGGCCGCGGCCACCGGCGCCGCGACCGCCGGAGCGCCCGCCGCCGTGCTGGAGGGCGTCTCCGTCGACGGCCGGCTCCACGTGCCCCGCCTGGCGCTGGCCCAAGGGGAACGCGTCCTGGTCACCGGGCCGAACGGGGCGGGCAAGACCACGCTCCTACGCCTGCTCGGCGCAGAACTGCTCCCGGACTCGGGCACCGTGACCGTGGCCGGGCGTGTGGGCCACCTGCGGCAGGAGGAGGAACGGCCACCGGGGACCGGAACGGTTTTGGAGGCCTACGCCCACGGACAGCCCGGCCGACCGGACGACCACCGGGACGCACTGGCCTCGCTCGGCCTCTTCCGACCGGAGGAGCTGGACCGCCCGGTGGCCGCGCTCTCGGTCGGACAGCGGCGGCGGATCGAGGTGGCCCGACTGACCTCGGGCGTTCACGACCTGCTGCTCCTGGACGAACCCACCAACCATCTGTCGCCCGGACTGGTGGAGGAGATGGAGGAAGCGCTGTCCCAGTACACCGGGGCGCTGGTGATCGTCACACACGACCGCCGCGCGCGATCGCGGTTCACCGGTCGCCGCCTGGAACTCGACGGGGGAAGGGTGATCCGCGATACTCACTGTGAGTAATGTCTACGTAACTCTTTGTCGATAAATGGGCTTGACCACAAACCGAGATAAGTATGAACCGATACCTCGGGGGCGTGGCGCCCGTCGTCACGTCCCGGGGCGGACCGCTAACCGGGCGCCATGTCGACGAACCGGCTGTAGTGGCCCTGGAAAGCGACGGTCACGTCGGCGGTGGGACCGTTGCGGTGCTTGGCCACGATGATGTCCGCCTCGCCCGCCCGCGGGGACTCCTGGTCGTAGGCGTCCTCGCGGTACAGCAGGATCACCATGTCCGCGTCCTGCTCGATCGAGTTGTGGACGTTGACGCCGTCCGCGACGAAGTTGTGCGTGCCCGGGACCGTGGCGTCGAAGACCTCCTGCCGCCCCAGGGACTCGATCGCCACGACCTCGTCCCAGAAGACGTCGTTCGTGCAGAGCAGTTCGAGGTCAGCATCGTCGAGCACCTCGGCCACCCGCGCGAGTCGAGCCCGGCCGGGCGCTGTCCTGCACTGGGCGCCACCGCGGAACCCGGTCCCCGACGCAGAGGCGAACTCCCTGTACGTCGTCTCCTCCTCCCGAAGCGTCGTGCGCACCCGGTCCCAGATCTGCGGAGGGATCGTGTCAAGGTGGGTGTCGGCCTTCCTGGAGGTCAGTTCGGACGCACATGCCGTGAGACTCTCGCCGCGGGCCCCGTGGCAGCCGACGCGCTCCGCGAACCGCGCCTGGTCATCGAGTCCGGTCACATGCAGCTGGTAGCCGACCCCGTGTGCACCCTGACGAGTCACCTTGATCCGGCTCATGATGCCGACGCGGCCAAGCAGTCGCGTCACGCCGTCGACCAACCGCCGACTCGTCGAGGCGTAGTAGAGGCGGGCTCGGCCGTTCTCCTCATCCCAGGACACGCAGCCGTCCGTCGCCCACAGATGACGGAGGAACAGGACGACCTGATCGTCAGTGAGGCCGAAGACCTCGTCGGGCACGAACTTCTCGTGGCTGCGCAGGCCGAGGAGACCCAACCCGTCCAACCACGCGGCGATGGGGTTGCGCTTCCCGTGTGTCAGGCGCGGGGGCGCTGGCAGCCGCAGAGTGGCGACGCGCGCGGCCGTGTGCTCCTCGCGTATCGCCGTGACGCCGAAGTGCTTCGCCGCCTGGGTCACCGCCGCCAGATTCGCCTCGTCGTCGCTCGTGAAACGGATCGGCCGGCGTCGCACTGAGGATCCGCCCCCGATCATGTGCGCGAGCATGACGACCTCGGCCTCGGGCCACACCCTCGTCTCGATCGGCGCTGGAAGGCGTCGGGGCACCGAGAGCCGGGTTCCGACGGCGAGCTCCGCCAGCGGCTGCCATCCGTCCAGCGTGAGGAACGGGTGGTTGGCCGAGGCGGTGACCTCCCGGCCAGAGGCCAACCTCAGCCTGAAGACCTCCTTCACACCGCTGGAGAAGACGTGGGTCATCGTCATGGGAACGAGCCGCAGACGCTCGTCGAGTGACCAGACCCGGATGTCCCGCTCTCCAGAGTGGTAGAGCTCTCCCATGGTCGACTCGGTCCCGGTGTCAGCCCGCAACACCCGGGTGCCGGCGACAAGACAACCCGACTCACGCAGGTCGGACACCTGTGGGCGTTTGTCCGTTCTCTGTTCGGGACCGCGGTTGAGCTGGGAGAGCGCGATGACCGGCACCTCCAGCTCCTTGGCCAGGAGCTTGAGGGACCGGGACATCTCGGAGACCTCCTGCTGGCGGCTCTCCACCGGCCGGGTGAGGACATCAGCTGGAGGTAGTCGACCACGACCATTTTGAGGTCGTGCTGCTGCTTGAGCCGTCGGCACTTGGCACGGATCTCCATCATCGACAGGTTCGGGGAGTCGTCGATGAACAGCGGGGCGCTGGCCACCTCGCCCATGCGCCGCGCCAGACGGGCCCAGTCCTCGTCGGTCATCTGCCCCGAGCGCATGGTGTGCAGGGCCACGCGCGCCTCGGCCGAGAGCAGGCGCATGACGATCTCGTTGCGCCCCATCTCCAGGCTGAAGAAGACCGAGGTCATCTCGTGCTTGATCGACGCCGCCCGGGCGAAATCCAAGGCCAGGGTGCTTTTTCCCATGGCCGGGCGGGCGGCGATGATGACCAACTGGCCGGGGTGGAGGCCGTTGGTCAGGGCGTCGAAGTCGGCGAAACCGGTGGGCACGCCGGTGAGGGTGCCGTCCTGGGCGCCGATCGCCTCGATCTCGTCCAGCGCGCCCGGCATCACGTCGCCGAGGATGACGTAGTCCTCGCCGGTGCGCTTCTCGGCCACCTTGTAGACCTCGGCCTGCGCGTGGTCGACGAGGTCGTCCACCTCGCCGTCCCCGGCGTAGCCGATCTGGGCGATGCGCGTGCCGACCTCGACCAGCCGGCGCAGGACCGCTCGGTCGGACACGATCTTGGCGTAGTAGCCGGCGTTCGCCGCGGTCGGGATGGCCTCGGTCAGCGTGTGCAGGTAGGTGGCGCCGCCGACGCGCGTGGCCTCGCCGCGCTTGGTCAGCTCGGCGTTGACGGAGATGGCGTCGACCGGCTCGCCCCGGGAGAAGAGGTCGACGACGCACTCGTAGATGATCTGGTGCGCCGGGCGGTAGAAGTCCGCGGACCGGATGATCTCGACGACCTGCGTGATCGCGTCCTTGGAGAGCAGCATGCCGCCGAGGACGCTCTGTTCCGCCTGGATGTCGTGCGGGGGTGTTCGCTCGTACCCGCCTTCGTCGGGCGGCGGCTCGGCAACACTCACGAACTCTCTCCCAGGGGCAGTGCTTCGTGTCGGGTCCGGACGCGGACCGACCCTTCCAGCATGCCGCATGCCCGGGAGCGGGGACGCCGCGGATCGGGTTGTGGACCCGTCCTTTACCACCGTCTCCCGGTCTCTGCGGGGCATCCGGGACAAGGGTTGTGCACATCACCTGTGGATAACTTTGGCACCATCGACACATATCGGCCTCCACCTGCAAAAACACAGCGTCGCCTGACACGTGAAAGATGTCTCACGAACCCCCTTTCCACAAGTTATCCACAGGCCCGGGAGGGGCTGTGGACAACGCCCCAGCGCCCGTCGAACGCCTGTCCGGTACTGTGACGAAGTCATGCCGAAACTCCTCTCGGCGGCCCCGTTCCGCCACCGCCACGACCGCGAGATCCTCGCCCTGGCGGTCCCCTCCCTCTTCGCCCTCGTCGCCGAACCGCTGTTCCTGCTGACCGACACGGCGATCGTCGGCACCCTCGGCACGCAGTCCCTGGGCGCGCTGGGCGTGGCGGGTCAGGTCCTGCTGACGCTGGCGTCGGTGTGCGTCTTCCTCGCCTACGGGACCACGGCGGCGGTCGCGCGCAGGTTCGGCGCCGGGGACGTGCGCGGCGGCATCCGCGACGGGGTCGACGGACTGTGGCTCGCCGTCCTGCTGGGTGCGGCGGCCATCGCCGTCGGCTGGCCGTTGGGACCCGCGCTCGTCGACCTGCTCGGAGCCTCGGCGGACGTGCGCCCCCACGCGCTCACCTACCTGCGGATCAGCCTGCTGAGCACGCCGTTCCTGCTCATCGTCATGGCCGGGACGGGGGTGCTGCGCGGCCTCCAGGACGCACGGACCCCGCTGCTGGTCGCCGTCGCCTCGTATGTGGGCAACGCGGCGCTGTGCGCGGTGTTCGTGCTGGTGCTGGACTGGGGGATCGCTGGTTCGGCCTGGTCGACGGTGATCGCCCAGGGCGCGGGGGCGTTCTGGTACGTCGCGATGGTCGCCCGTGCCGCGCGCCGCGAACGGGTGTCCCTCGCGCCCAGCCTGGGCGGGCTGCGTTCCTCGGCCTCGGCCGGGTTCGCCCTGTTCCTGCGCAGTGTGTCGATGCGTGTGGTGCTCCTGGTGACGACGGCCGTCGCCGCGCGGCTGGGAGACGAGTCGATCGCCGCCCACCAGGTGAGCTACAACATCTGGGCGCTGCTGGTGTTCGCGATGGACGCGATCGCCATCGCCGGGCAGTCGATCGTGGGCCGGTATCTGGGCGCGGGAGACGTTCCCGGAACACGGAACGCCACCCGTCGCATGGTCGAGTGGGGTGTCCTGCTCGGTCTGGTGTTCATGGTGCTGCTGCTGGCCGTGCTGCCCTGGGCGCCCGTCCCGTTCACCGACGACCCCCGGGTGCGCGCGCTCATCGTCGCCACGCTGGTCGTCGCCGCCCTGCTGCAGCCGCTGAGCGGGGTGACCATGGTCCTGGACGGCGTGCTCATGGGCGCTGGCGACCAGCGCTACCTCGCCTGGGCGTCGCTGTGGACCATGCTCGTCTTCCTCCCGTTCGCCCTGGTCCTGCCCCGGTTGGCGGGCAGCGAGCCATGGGCGCTGGTCGGCCTGTGGGCGGCGTTCTCCATATGGATCCTCGCACGGGCGGTCACGCTCGGGGCGCGTGCGCGCGGCGCCGCGTGGTTGGTGACCGGAGCCCGCCGCCCCTGAACCCCGCCCCGGGCTCCGGCCCGGGGAGGATCGGGCCCCGCGCGCTGTGCAAGGGGTCGATGGGCGCGCGGGGTCCACCCCCCATTGTGCTCAGCCCTCCGACAGGACGTGGTCGAACCGGCGAGGAACCCGCTCGCCGTGGCTCGAATGTCGACACACCGACACGTCCACGTCAGGACATGTCAACGGCGACCCCTCACTCCTTCGAGGCGCCGGGCTGGAACCGGTGGGAGGCGCAGTGATGACACGTGGCGCACTCCCCCGGGTCTACCCGGGTGCGGCTACGGAAGTCGGTGTGCTCCGCCGTGGACCAGCGCGGCAGTGAGGGGGAGGCCGTACGCGTCCGGGTGGCCGAGGAGCTTCCTGACGTGGCGGCGGCCCCGGGTCATCTCGACCGCGTCCTGGCCGACGCGGTCGACGCCGCGCACCGCCCGGGAGACGGAGGAGGGCGTGCCTCCGTCCCAGGGCACCGTGTGCGGCGCGGCTCCGCGCCCCTCTCCCCGGCATCACCCGGTACGCGGTCCGGTGGGGTGTCACGCGACCACGTCGAACTCCCCCACGGCCGGGCCGTGGTAGAAGGGCATGGTCCGCTCTCCGTGCGGGGTGGGCGGGTAGGTGGGCAGCTGCTCCAGGGTCAGCTGGGTCCCGGCGACCCGGCTCAGGTGCCGCAGCTTCTCCCGCAGGCTGGACTCCACGTTCCCGCGCAGCTTGGGCAGCAACGCGTACAGCCGGTCACCGGGGCACGCGGTGGCGTTGTAGTCGCGGTGGCCGACGATCGCCTCGGACGGGTTGAGCCGGTAGACGAGGCAGAGCCAGGTGCACGTCTCCACCAGCGCCTCCATCAGCTCGTCCGGCGGCGTGACGGAGGAGTACAGACCCTCGTTCTCGATCCCGATCGTGTGCGAGTTGTGGTTGGCGGTGTGCGCGCCGACCACGTGCCTGCCGTCCCAGATCGCGGGCAGCGACTTGTCCCGGCCCTCCATGATGTGGCCGCCGCGGCTGATCGTCAGCTGCTGGCCGGTGTCGTTCCAGCCGTTGGTGTCCATGTGGTGCCGCTGAATCGCGCGGGACAGCGCGGCGGCGTGCGACGTGGAGATGTCGGACGTGTTGGCCGTGGCCGTGTGGTGCACGACGATGTGGGTCGGCGGCTTGGGCAGGACGTCGACCAACGTCCTCGGCCGACGGGCGCCCCAGTCGGACCGCTCGTAGATCTTGGGCTTCACCGCCGCGAGCGCCGTGTCCACGACGGACACTCCCGCCGTTCCACCGAGCAGCGCTCCTCCCGCCACCAGGGCGGACCCCCGGAGCACGGTGCGGCGGTCCACGAGTCGCGGCCGACCGGGGTTGGGTCTAACGAACATGTTCGTCGTCCTCTCCGTGCGGGGTATCACTACGCGCGATACCGACACAGAGAACACGATAAGTTACAATGCGTAGCTAAAGAGTGCGTTCCGGTTCCTTGGCGTGTCCCCCCGCCTCCCTCGCCACACACCCCCCAACACGCGGATACCCCGCCTCTCCCATGGAGAAGCGGGGCACCGACGCGTGGAACGGTTCGGCTCAGGCGCCGACGACGTCCAGCTTGATCTGCGCGGAGACCTCAGGGTGCAGGCGGACCTGGACCTGGTGCGAACCAGCGGACTTGATCGGCGTCCTGATCTCGATCCGGCGCTTGTCCAGCACGGGACCGCCGGAGGCCTTGACCGCCTCGACGATGTCCGCGGGCTTGACGGCGCCGAACAGACGACCGCCCTCGCCGGCGCGCTGCTTGAGCCGCACGGTGAGCGCGCTGACCTGGCCGGCGACCTGCTTGGCCTCGTCCAGGGTGCGGATGTCGCGCGCGGCGCGCGCACGCTGGATCAGGTCGATCTGCTTCTGACCGCCGCGCGTCCACCGGATGGCGAACCCGCGGGGCAGCAGGTAGTTGCGACCGTAGCCGTTCTTCACCTCGACGACGTCGCCGGGGGCTCCGAGACCGTTGACCTCGTGGGTCAGGATCAGCTTCACGACAAAAACCTCCCTCGGAAAATCCCGGCTAGCGCGCGGTGCTGGTGTAGGGCAGCAGGGCCACCTCGCGCGCGTTCTTGATCGCGGTCGCGACGTCGCGCTGGTGCTGGGTGCAGTTGCCCGTGACGCGGCGGGCGCGGATCTTGCCGCGCTCGGAGATGAACTTACGGAGAAGCGTGGTGTCCTTGTAGTCGATGTAGGACTGCTTCTCCTGGCAGAAGAGGCAAACCTTCTTCTTGGGCTTGCGAGCTGCCGCCTTGGCCATCGTGGTGCTCCTTCGCAAGAGCCCCGGGGTCCTCCCGGGGATGGTCTGTGGACATGTGGATGGTGACTCGGCGCCCAGGGGCGGGCACCGGGTCGGATACGGGCGGGGCGACTAGAACGGCGGCTCGTCGGAGAAGCCTCCGCCGCCGCCACCGCCGAAACCGCCGCCGCCGTTGGTCGCCCACGGGTCGTCGGCCGGAGGGCCGCTACGGCCGCCCTGGCCGCCTGCGGGCCACCGAAACCGCCGCCCTGGTTCCCGTAGCCGCCGCCCTGGGGCTGGCCGCCACCGAAACCGCCGCCTCCGCCGCCCTGGCGCTGCGTCTTGGTCACCTTGGCGGTGGCGCTGCGCAGAGCCGGACCGACCTCGTCGACGTCGATCTCGAAGACGGTCCGCTTCTCACCCTCGCGGGTCTCGTACGAGCGCTGCTTCAGCCTGCCCTGCACGATGACGCGCATGCCACGCTGGAGGCTCTCGGCCACGTTCTCCGCGTAGGCCCGCCAGACGGTGCAGGTGAGGAACATGGACTCGCCGTCCTTCCACTCACCCGACTGGCGGTCGAAGGTGCGCGGCGTGGACGCCACACGGAAGTTGGCGACCGCGGCTCCGCTGGGCGTGAAGCGCAGTTCAGGGTCGTCGACGAGGTTGCCGACGAGCGTGATCTGGGTTTCGCCTGCCATGAATCGGCTCCGGTTCGAGATAGTCGGATCAGGCGGGGTCGCCTGCTCCCCCGATCATCCGTGCCGGTACCGACATACTCGGACGACGGGGGGCGGGGGGTGCGGGCGTGAACGCCCTCTTAGCGGACCTCGGGCCGGATGACCTTGGTGCGCAGTACGGACTCGTTGATCCCGAGCTGGCGGTCCAGCTCCTTGACCGTGGCCGGCTCGGCGGTGAGGTCGATGACGGCGTAGATGCCCTCGGCGTTCTTGTCGATGTCGTAGGCGAGCCGGCGCTTGCCCCAGATGTCGACCTTCTCGACCTTCCCGCCGTCGTTGCGGACGACGGCGAGGAAGTTCTCCAGTGACGGGGCGACGGTGCGCTCGTCGAGGCCGGGTTCGAGGATGATCATGATTTCGTAACGACGCATAGGCGTGCGTTCCTCCTCTGGACTGTCGCGGCCATGGAATCTCCATGGCAGGAGGGCAGGAGCCCGAGGCGTGCTCCGCTCCGCGTGAGCGGGACGCCGGGTGGGCTCTGAGCCATACGAAATGCAAGATTACCAGCGACACGCACCGCGTCGGTTGACGTGTGCGGATCTGTGGACAGGTCAACGAAGCGTCCGGGGGCGTGGACACGCGAAGGGCCGGTGCGCGGGATGGTCGCGCACCGGCCCCCGATCTTGGCCGTGTGGCCGGGTCAGTCCTCCCGTGAGGGGCGGACCAGCGCGTTGCCGACCCCCTGCCTGTTGCGCTCGTTGCCGGTCCCGGTGTCATCGTCCGTGGGGTCCGTGGTGGGTTCGGGCTCCTGGCAGTCCAAGTCGAAGCGCCCGCACTCATCCGACGGGCCGGGCGGACCCGACGGGATCTCACAGTTGAGATCGAAGCGGGGATCGCATTCGCCGTCGTCGTCACAGCCCGGAAGGCCGTTGCCGTTGCCGTTGCCCTGGTTGTTCGGGTCGCACAGGTCGTCGTCGCTCGGCGACTCGGACGGATCCTCGCTCGGCGACTCGGACGGATCCTCCGAGGGCTCCTCGCTCGCGGTCGGCGTCGGCGCGAAGTTCATCTCCTCACCGACGTACTGCGGCGGCGGGAAGTCGTCCGGCGGCAGCTCCAGGATCCCGACGGCCTCCTCCATGAACGCCTTCCACACCAGCGCGGAGGTGCTGCCACCGAACACCGCGCTGTTGCCCACGCTCTCGAACGCCAACGGCTCCGCGGTGCTTCGGCTCAGCCCGACCGCGGCGGTCAGGTTCGGCGTGTACCCGACGAACCAGGCCGAGACCGCGCTGGAGGACGTACCGGTCTTGCCCGCCACCGGTCGGCCGTCGGAGAGGCGGGCGGCGTCGCCACCGCCGGCCTCGACCACCTGGCGCATGGCGTAGGTGGCGTCGGCGGCCACTCCGTCGCTGATCACCGGATCGCCGCTCTCGATCTCGTCGAGGTCGTTCGGTTCGAGCAGGTTTCCTTCCCCGTCGTACACCGCGGTCACCATGTGCGCGGGGAAGTGGTCGCCCCCGTTGGCGAAGGTGGCGTACGCGCTCGCCTGGTCCAGCGCACTGACCGCGTGGGTGCCCAGCGCGATGAGCGGACCGCGCGCCGAGGACGTCACCTGCTCCTCGCCCACGCCCAGGTTGACGGCCATCTCGTCGATGGAGTCCAAACTGTCGACACGGGTGGCCAGGTCCACGTAGCTCGTGTTGATCGAGTTGGCCGTGGAGTCGATGAGGTCGGTCGGGTTGTGGTCGGCGTTGTCGGAGTTGGAGACCGGGCTGACCAGGCCCGGGAACTCCCGTGCGTTGCTGCCGTCGAGCTGGGTGCGCAGGCCGATGTTCTGCGAGAGGGCGGTCGCCAGCACGTAGGGCTTGTAGGAGGATCCCGCCTGGGTCCGGTGGATCAGCGAGTTGTCGGTGTCGGTCACCACGTCGTCCCCGCCGTGGAAGGCGACGATCTGACCGGTGGCGGGGTCGATCGCGGTGAGGCCCTCCATGAGTTCTTCCTGCTCGAAACCGGACACCGGCGGAAGCTCCTCGAAGGCCCTGGACGCCGCGTCCATCAGCTGGGAGTTGAGGGAGGTCTCCACCCGGTAGCCGCCGATGGCGAGCACCTGTTCGTCGACGTTCTCGTAGCGGCGCAGGACCTCGCTGGTCACCGCCTGCCGGACGTATCCGTACTTCGCGGTGTCCTCCGAGTCCTCGCCCTCCTCCTGCGCGATCTCACCCTCGGGGTTGTACTCGACCCGCGTGGGGATCTCCAGGGCCATGGCCTGGTCCTCGCTCAGGCCCCTCTCGCCACCCGAATCCTCGTGCATGCGCGCCAGCTGCCTCTGCATGTAGGGCCAGCGCTCCTCGGTGAGGTACGTGTACCAGAAGTCGTCGCCCTCCTGCACGTTCTCGAACTTGCTGGGCTGTTGGATGATCAGGCCCAGGAACGCGCCCTCGGCGTCGTCCAGCTCGTCGAGTTCCTTGTCGAAGTAGCGTTCGGCGGCCATCTCGATGCCCGAGGCGCCGCGCCCGAAGTAGATCGTGTTCAGGTACATCGTGAGGATCTCGTCCTTGTCGAGATCCTGGTCCAGTTTGATCGCGATGAAGATCTCACGGATCTTGCGGGAGTACGTCTGCTCCGAGCTGAGTTCGTTGGTGTAGTAGTTGCGGGCCATCTGCTGGGTGATGGTGGAGCCGCCACCCGCGGAACCGCCGAACGCGATCGCGCGCCCGATCCCCATGATGTCGATGCCGGGGTCGTCGTAGAAGCCGTCCTGCTCGGCGGCGAGCACACCGTTGACGACCGTCTGGGGGATCTCGTCGGTCTCCACGCTGACCCGCTGGACCTCACCGGTGGTCACCGCCACCTCGGGGTCAGCACCCTCCTCCGCGGGCGCCCAGAAGATCTGGGTGGCGAGGGGGGTTCCTGCGCCGCTGCGTTCAGTTCCACATAGCCGGGAGTCATCGAGTACAGGATCGCGAAGGCGGCCACGCCCCCGATGACCATGAGCCCGCACAGGGCCAGCAGCGGCTTCCAGCTCTTGGACCAGGCCCGCTTGATCCACGGGCGGTCGTCCGGCTCCTCCTGCGCCCGCGCCGACGGCCGCCACCGCCGCCGCGTCCACCGCCGCCGCGTCCCGGTCCGCGACCGCCGCCCTCGGAACGCGCGCCGTGCTCGCGTGGGTCACGCGGCCCGTCCGCGCGCCGGCGACCACCGGCCGCCGCGCCCTCCGGACGTCGCCGGGGCCGGTCGCCCTCGGGACGTCGGCGCGGCCGGTCCCCGTCCTCGGGGGGCCGCGCCGGGGCCGCTCCCCGGCGCCCTCCGGGGAGCGGCGCCGCTGGGCGTCGGGATGCCTGCGGGGGCCGCCCTCGGCGCGCGCCTGGTCGGACTGGGGGCGGGGACGCCGGGGGCGCTCGGCGGGTCCGTCGGCCCAGAAGCCGCCCTCGTCGTCGGGGCGTCGGCGTCCTCCGGCACGGCCCTCCGGCGGGGGCCCGTCCGCCCTACGTCGTCCGCCGCCCCGTGGACCGTCGCCCGGGCCCTGGGCCCTGCGACGGCCGCCGTCGGCATTCCGTCGTCGTTCGGTACTCACGTGGTCCTCGATTGCCTCTCACGGCCGGTCGGCCTGACGATTCCTGGGTGGAACGGGGGGTGGTCCCCCTGGGGGATCAGTGATCCGCGACCTGTCCGCGGTCGACCGGCGTGGGACGACTCGTTCGTCCGACTCCGCCGATACGCCTGTCGTCGAAGGCTCACTAGGGGGACGCTCAGCCCCTCCGGTGGGTTTTCAACGGGTCGCGAAGACGTTGGCCGCGCTGCTTCCTCCTGGTCGTTGACCTGCTGGGGCACCGCCCCGTGCCGGCGCCCTACTCCGGCGGGGCCACCGCCGCGGCGAAGGCGGCGCCCGGGGTGCCACTGGCCGCGCACGCAAATCACAGGCCACGTTAGAGCGATGGAACCGTATAGCACAACCCACGCGCGAGGGTAACGCGTCCGGCAGGGCACACCGGCGGGCGAGGGGGTGGGAACCGATGAAAGCGCAGGTCCCAGGCGTTTTCTGACCGGTTCCGAGCCCAAGGGCGCCCGTGTGACATTCGCCGCGAACCGGGCGCTGGGGAGCCCGGCACGCCCCGTCCCGCCGCGATCCCGGGCCCCGCCCCGCACCCGCGTGTCACCCCTCTGACATGCGGCTCCTCAGGGGCGCGAGGATAGAGTCAATGCTTACAAACCAGCCAGACATGCATGTTCTCCCCGCGCCCGCGTGCCGTGCACGGGAACAGAACCGCCGTGTGCGCTGCTGACCACAAACGGATACGGACGCGGGGCGACGGTTCCGGCCACGGCCGGGGCGGTTCCGCCGTCGTGCGCTGTGGAATCCATGTTCGCGGAGAAGAAGGAGCAAGGACCTATGGGTTCGGTACGTGTAGCCGTCGTGGGCGTCGGCAACTGTGCGGCGTCACTCGTGCAGGGCGTGCAGTACTACAAGGACGCCGCCCCGGAGTCCCGGGTTCCCGGCCTGATGCACGTCCGGTTCGGCCCGTACCACGTGCGCGACATCGAGTTCGTCGCGGCCTTCGACGTGGACGCGAAGAAGGTCGGTCACGATCTGGCCGACGCCATCGTGGCCAGCGAGAACAACACGGTCAAGATCTGCGACGTCCCGCCGGTCGGCGTGACCGTCATGCGCGGCCCGACCTACGACGGGCTCGGCAAGTACTACCGCGAGATGATCCAGGAGTCCCCCGAGGACGCGGTCGACGTCGTCGCGGCGCTCAAGGCCAGCCAGGCCGACGTGCTGGTGTCCTACCTGCCGGTGGGCTCGGAGGAGGCCGACAAGTTCTACGCCCAGTGCGCCATCGACGCGGGCGTGGCCTTCGTCAACGCCCTGCCCGTGTTCATCGCCTCCGACCCCGAGTGGGCCGCGAAGTTCACCGAGGCGGGCGTGCCGATCATCGGCGACGACATCAAGTCGCAGATCGGGGCCACCATCACCCACCGGGTGCTGTCCAAGCTGTTCGAGGACCGCGGCGTCGTCGTCGACCGTACCTACCAGCTGAACTTCGGCGGCAACATGGACTTCAAGAACATGTTGGAGCGCGACCGCCTGGAGTCCAAGAAGATCTCCAAGACCCAGTCCGTCACCTCGCAGATCCCCCACGAACTCAACGCCGGGTCCGTGCACATCGGCCCGTCGGACCACGTGCCGTGGCTGGACGACCGCAAGTGGGCCTACATCCGCCTGGAGGGCCGGGCGTTCGGTGACGTGCCGCTGAACCTGGAGTACAAGCTGGAGGTCTGGGACTCCCCCAACTCCGCGGGCATCATCATCGACGCGGTGCGCGCCGCGAAGATCGCCAAGGACCGCGGGATCGGCGGCCCGATCCTGGAGCCGTCCTCCTACTTCATGAAGTCCCCGCCCGTGCAGTACAGCGACGGCGAGGCGCACGACGCGGTCGAGCGGTTCATCGCGGGCGACGCCGCCAGTTGACCCCACCCGGGGGCGCGGTGGGCCCCCGGGTTCCACCGCGCCCCCGCGGGCCTCCGGCAGCCGGACGCCGGACGCCCGCGACGCGGCACGCCCGCCGTGGTGACGGCTTCTACGGCCAGACCCTAGATGAGTGATTCCGATGTTGTCAGTGGTCGTAGGCGATCAGGGACCGTTTGACCGGGGCCCCGGTCTCCCAGTTGTGCCAGATCGCCGCCGCCAG